>NZ_LSGW01000071.1 GCF_001643305.1 Aeromonas salmonicida subsp. salmonicida | reverse complement strand
TAGGATCAGTTATTTAGGGTGAGCCCCGCCGCTTCCAGCCGGTTCTTGGCATCCCAGCCCATGGAGAGATTCACCACGTCGTCATAGATGCCGTGCATGTAGCAGATGGGCAGGCGGCGGGCGGCCTCGCTCATCTCGGCCAGCAGGGCATCTGGCGCCGCCAGATAGGTGGACATGCAGAGCAGGCCAGCCAGCTGAACCGGATGGCGCAGGGCGGTAAAGGAGGCGATCACTCCGCCCTGGGAGAAACCGGCCAGCAGGATGCGCTCTGGGGCAAACCCTTCGGCCACCAGCTGGTCCAGCAGGGCGGCGATGCGAGCGGCGGATTCACGCACATGGGGCTCAACGGCGCGGTCCGCCGGATCGTCGAAGCTCTTGATGTCGTACCAGCCGCGCATCTTGTAGCCCATGTTGATGGTGATGGGCCGCTCGGGGGCGTCGGGCAGCAGATGACGAACCGGCAGGTCGGCAGGCAAATCCAGCGCGTCCACCAGCGGGGCCAGCCCGGCCCCGGAATCCCCCAGCCCGTGCAGCCAGATCACGGCGTGGCGGGCGTCCTGTGGATGAATGTCAATCATGGGAATACCACTGACTCACCTGCCTGAGTGGTGCAGGCTTTGGTCAGCAGCGCCTTGAGCTCATGGCCGAAGCGGTTGTCTATCCAGGTTTCCCCTTGCAGCTCGAAGTGGAAACCGTTCTCGCGGGTGGCGACCCAGATCTGGTGCAGGGGCTCCTGCTTGTTGATGATGACCTTGGTCTTGTTCTCGAACGACAGGGTCAAGACCCCACCGGCACGTTCACAGTCAATATCCGGATATCCTGCGTCGACAGTGTCTTCCACATATTGGAAAAAGGCGTCGGTCAGGGCGTGATACTCGTGATCCTTCATCGGTTTATCCTGTTGCTTTTAACAATGTGAGTGCGATTATAGAGGGCCAAAAATTTTTTCGCAGCGAACCATTATGATTACCCAGCTTACCAAGTGTCTGCTCGCCACTCTTCTGTCTCTTGGTTTGGCCGCGTGTGGCCTGACGGGACCGCTTTACATGCCGCCTCCCGAGCAGCCCCAGACCGAGAGTACACCGCAAGCACAGACGCCTGCGACCGTCGAAGCTGCCCCAGAGGCCGCGCCGCAATAATTTAGGAAGGAACCGCCCCCTTGGATCACTTTAACTACGATGCCGACGGCCAGCTTCAGGCCGAGCAAACCTCGCTGCAACACCTTGCCGAGCAGTACGGCACCCCGCTGTACGTATACTCCCGTGCGACCCTGGAGCGCCACTGGCATGCCTTCGATCAGGCAGCGGGCGATATTCCCCATCTGATCTGCTATGCGGTCAAGGCCAACTCCAATCTGGCGCTGCTCAACCTGCTGGCCCGCCTGGGCTCGGGTTTTGACATCGTCTCCGGCGGCGAGTTGTCGCGGGTGCTGGCGGCGGGCGGTGATCCGGCCAAGGTGGTTTTCTCCGGCGTGGCCAAGAGCGAAGCCGAGATGCGGCTGGCGCTGGATAAAGAGATCCTCTGTTTCAACCTGGAGTCGGAAGCCGAACTGGAGCGTCTGAACCGGGTGGCGGGCAGCATGGGCAAGAAGGCCCGGGTCTCGGTGCGGGTCAATCCGGATATCGATGCCGGCACTCACCCTTATATCTCCACCGGCCTCAAGCAGAACAAATTTGGCATCCCCATCGAGCAGGCGCCTGCCATCTATCGCAAGGCGGCGGCCATGGCCAACATAGAGATCAAGGGGGTGGATTGCCATATCGGTTCCCAGCTGACTGAACTCAACCCCTTCATGGAGGCGGCCGACAAGCTGCTGCGCCTGATCGACACCCTGGCGGCGGAAGGTATTCACATCCATCACCTGGACGTGGGCGGCGGCCTCGGGGTCAACTATGGTGCCGAGCAGCCACCTCATCCCACCGAGTATGCCGAGGCGCTCAAGCAGAAGCTGGCGGGTAGGGATCTGACCCTGCTGTTCGAACCGGGCCGTGCCATCGTTGCCAACGCCGGTGTGCTGCTGACCCGGGTGGAGTACCTGAAGCCGGGTGAAACCCGCAACTTCGCCCTGATCGATGCCGGCATGAACGACCTGCTGCGTCCCTCTCTCTACGGCGCCTGGATGAACATCATAGAGGTGGACAGCCGCACGGCCCATGAGAAGGCGCTGTATGACGTGGTCGGCCCGGTCTGCGAGACGGGTGACTTCCTCGGCAAGGAGCGCACCCTGGCTATCGCCGAGGGCTCCCTGCTGGCGGTACGCTCCGCCGGTGCCTATGGCTTTACCATGTCATCCAACTACAACACCCGTCCGCGTGCGGCCGAGGTGCTGGTGGATGGCACCCAATCCTTCCTCATCAGAGAGCGCGAGCAGTTGGCCGATCTCTGGCGTGGTGAGCATCTACTGCCCTGAACACAGGAAGGCACCACGGCGACTGGATTTTCCAGACGAGTCTCTGTGTGCGTTGAACGCGCGAGCAGTTGACCGATTGCCGGTGTTGCGAGCATTGACGGCCCTGATAGCAGGGGAACGCACGATTGAGCGGATCGCTGGTGCGCCGAGCATTTACTGCCTAAAGGGTACAGGAACGCACTATGTTGATAGATTTTTCCAAGATGCATGGGCTGGGTAACGACTTCATGGTGGTGGATGGTGTCACCCAGAAGGTGTTTTTCAGCAATGACGTCATCAAGAAGCTGGCGGATCGCCACTTCGGGATCGGTTTTGACCAGCTGTTGCTGGTGGAGCCGCCTTATGACCCTGAACTCGACTTCCACTATCGCATCTTCAATGCCGATGGCAGCGAGGTGGAGCAGTGCGGCAATGGTGCCCGCTGTTTCGCCCGTTTCGTGCGCCTCAAGGGGCTGATCAACCGGGATCGCATCGCGGTCAGCACGGCCCGTGGCCGCATTAGCCTGCAGCTGGAAGGGGAGAATCAGGTCACGGTCAACATGGGGGTTCCCCAGTTTGAGCCGGGCAAGATCCCGTTTCGGGCTCAGAAGGCGGAAAAAACCTATCTGTTGCGGGCACAAGAGCATACTGTGATGTGTGGTGTGGTCTCGATGGGCAACCCCCACTGCGTCATTGAAGTTCCGTCGGTGGCTGATGCGCCGGTGGAGACTCTGGGTGCCATCATGGAGCGGCACGAGCGTTTCCCCGAACGGGTCAACGTCGGCTTCATGGAGATGGTCAACGCCACCGAGATCCGCTTGCGGGTATTCGAGCGCGGTGTGGGGGAGACCCTGGCCTGTGGTACCGGTGCCTGTGCGGCGGCGGTGATTGGCATCAGTCAGGGCAAGCTCAAGGAGCGGGTCACCGTCAGTCTGCCGGGCGGCAAGCTGACCATCGCCTGGAAGGGGCCGGGCCAGCCGGTCTATATGACGGGCCCGGCCGAGCATGTATTCGACGGCCAGATAGAGTTATAGGCATGACGAGGGCGCAAGCCCTCTCTGCTGCGCGATAATGTCAGGGCCCAGTGCCCTTTTTCTGTAATGGACCAACCAATTTATGAGCGAACTCAAACGGCAGGAGCCACTGGTGGATGAAGCCACAGTGCTGGAGTACCTGGCCCGTTATCCCGAGTTTTTCCAGCGCCACGCGGCCATGCTGGACCGGATCCGCATTCCCCATGAACGCAAAGGCTCGGTCTCTCTGGTTGAACGCCAGATGGACAGGCAGCGGGAGCGCATCGAGCAGCTGGAGCAGGAGATCACCGAGTTGATGGGGATTGCCAGCGAGAACGAGCGGATCTTCCGGGTCTATGCCGACCTCTACGGCGAGCTCTATGGTTGCCAGTCTCTGTTCGAGGTGAGCGCCGTGATGGGCAAGGCGTTCGTGCAGCGGCTGCGGCTGACCGGCCTGCGGCTCTGGCTCAGTCCGAAGAAATTCCAGTTGAGCGGCCCCGAGCTGCGCTTCATGGCGGACGGCAAGCAACTCGAGCAACTGCTGGGTCAACGACTGCCGGGGCAGGATTACTATTTTGGCCGCCTCAACCAGAGCGAGAAGCAGGCCTTGTTTGGCCACGATGTGCTGGTCAACTCCGTGGCCCTGATGCGGCTCGGCGATCTCGGCGTGCTGGCCTTTGCCAGTTCCGATCCCAGCCACTTCAGCCCCCATAACGACACCCTGCTGCTGGGTCAGCTGGGTCGCTTGTTGCAGTTGCGTCTGCCTGAACTGACCCATGGCTAGGGAACCGGCCAAAGCGTCTGCCCCTGCCGCCGAGCCTCTGCCAGCCTCTCTGGCCGATGAGCTGGCGGCCTTTATCGAATACCTGAGGGTCGAGCGCCAGCTCAGCCCTCACACTCGCAGCAACTATGAATCCCATCTGCAGGCCATGGCCGCCGAGCTGGTCAGGCTGGGTGTAAGCGACTGGGCCCGGCTCGAGGCGAGCCAGGTGCGCAGTCTGGTGACCCGGATGCACAAGGCCGGGCTCGCTCCCCGCTCCCTTTCTACCAAGATCTCCGCCTTGCGCAGTTTCTGCGACTGGCAGGTGCGCCAGGGACGGCTCACCGCCAACCCGGCCCGCGGCATAGTGACCCCCAAGCAGGGGCGACCGCTGCCGAAAAATCTGGATGTGGACGAGATGTACCAGTTGCTCAACATCACAGACGAGCAGGATCCCCTGGCGGTACGGGATCGGGCCATCATGGAGCTGATGTACTCTTCCGGCCTGCGGCTGGCCGAGCTGGTGGGGCTCAATCTGGGTGACATCAAGCTCGATGACCGTCAGCTCAAGGTGACCGGCAAGGGCTCGCGGGAGCGGGTGCTGCCCATGGGAAGAATGGCGGTGGAGTGGCTGCACAAGTGGCTCAAGGTACGCCCTCTGCTGGCGGGGGACGAGGCCGACGCCTTGTTCGTCTCCAAGCGCAAACAGCGGCTGTCGGCCCGTTCCGTACAGGAGCGGCTCGATGGCTGGGGAAACAAGCAGGCGCTCAATGCCCACGTCCATCCCCACAAGCTGCGCCACAGTTTCGCCACTCACATGCTGGAGTCCTCCGGCGATCTGCGTGCCGTGCAGGAGCTGCTGGGTCATGCGGATCTCTCCACTACCCAGATCTATACCCATCTCGATTTTCAGCATCTGGCCAAGGTCTATGACAATGCCCACCCAAGAGCAAAGCGGGATCCTGCCACGCCGGAAGATGAGTGACCTTTACCTCTGTGAAGGAGTGTCTGGGGTTATCTGAGCATCCAAACCGCCAGGGTAGCCAGATATGCCGGAAGATGAACAAGGGGGCCTGATTATTTCGCCGTGAAGGAGCATGAATGCATTTTTATCGCCGTTGGCAGCCGGTTGCTGCCATCTCGTTCGACCTCGATGACACCCTCTACGACAATGGCCCGGCCATTGAACGGGCCGAGCAGTGGATGCTTGAGCATCTGCGCAGCGAATACCTGGCGACCGCCATGCTGGACAAGCCGCGCTGGCTGGATCTCAAACGCACCATGCTGATCGCCCATCCCGAGCTGCGCCAGGATGTCAGTCTGGCGCGTCAGCGTACCATTCATGAGGCCATGTTGCAGGGCGGCATGGCGGCAGCCATCGCCAGTCGCGAGGCGGAGCAGGTGTTCGCCGGCTTTCTCGCCGAACGCTCAAAGATTGAGGTGAGTGACGCGACCCATGACTTGCTGGCACGACTGGCCGAGCGCTATCCGCTGGTGGTGATCACCAATGGCAATCTGGACCTGGCCCAGGCTGGGCTGAATGATTACTTCACCCTGGTCTGCAAGGCGGGGGCGGGTGCCAGGATGAAACCGGCGCCGGACATGTTTGTCCAGGCGCAGGCCGCCCTCAAGCTGGTACCAGATCGGATACTGCACGTGGGGGATCATCCAGTGACGGACGTGCTGGGAGCACGCCTGCACGGCTTTCGCGCCGCCTGGCTCAATGACTGCCAGCGCTCCTGGCGGCAGTTGCCATTGTTGCCGGATGTGGAACTGAACGGACTGGGAGAACTGGCAGACCTGCTGCTCTGATCGTTTTCGCCGGCCGCTGTTTGCGGCCCTTATTGACGGCAAATCAGTCCGCGCAGCTGGTCATGGTCGGTCTGGTTGACGCGGCAGTAGTTGATGCCCGGGGGGAGCGCCTGCTGCAAGGTAATGGCTGTGCCCCCATAGTGGCAGACCAGATAAAATGGGCGTGGATTGCGGCTGTCCAGACTCCAGTAGTGAGTCTCGTCATTGTCACCATTGTCCGGTTTGAGCTGGGCAAGCTCGCCCGGATCACCATCGAACAGGGCCAGGTTATCCAGCCTGTGGCTCAGGGTCTGGCCCGCTTCTCCCTGGTTGTTTCGGGCCACGGCTTGCCAGCCCAGAGGCTGGCTCAGCAGCTGCTGGCGGGTGTCTATGGCTGGCGGGCAGTGAAATTGCAAACTGGCGCTCAAAGCCAGTGCGGTCAGTAACATTGTGTGGGGTCTCCCGGCATGATGTGGTGCCCCATGCTACGTCATCCTCCACTGAACAGCTTCATCAGTTTATTGAGCAGATCACGCTGTTGCGGCGGTTGCTTCATGGACTCCGCCTCCTTTGCCAACAGTGTCTGCTGCTCCTGCTCGCGACTACTCAGCACCCGATAGAGCGGCTCGACCAGGGACTCCCTGTGCATCACCAGCTCCTGGAACATGGCCTGATTGATGCGGTAGGTTTCAACGGTGCCGAGTGCCCGCACCGTGAAGGGACTGGGGTCGCCGGTGAGCAGGCTCAGCTCGCCGAAGAAGTCGCCGGTGTTGAGGGTGCCGAGCGGCAATTCACGCCCCTCCACCTTGACCAGCATTTCAGCTTCCCCTTTGACCAGCACAAACAGCCAGCTGGAAACCTCCCCCTGCTCCAGCATGATGTCGCCACTGACAAAGGGGGCGAATTTGACCTGATCGGCGAGCTGGATCAGCTCATCCTCCTGCAACATGGCAAACAGCGGCAACTTGCGCAGGGTGGCTGTGCGCTCGACTGTGTGGCGCTTGTGGCGGGCATCCTGATGTTGTTTCTCCTTGGCCATGAAGACATTGAAAATGGGTGGTGTGAGACGCCGGTCGTTACGGCGCAGGGCGGCATCGATCAGGCTGCGCACCATGGAATCGGTCGGGTCGTCCCGCGCCAGGTCGGTCAGCCAGTAGCGAACGGCATAACGGGCAATTCCCCCTTCCACATTCATCAACAGACAGTCGGGTTGAGGATATTTGGCCACACAGGGCAGGTTGGTTTCCCGCAAGGACTTCTCGATCAGGGCGATGATCTGGGTCGGCAATGTATCCAGGGTCAGATCGAACCAGACCCAGCGCCGCCATTGGAGGGGGGCATTTTGTCGCCGTCCCAGCACGGTGAAACGCTGCTTGAGCAAGTGGCTGTTGGGGATCACCACGGTTTCCCAGTTGCGGGTTTCCATGGTGGTGGCGCGCCAGTTGATCTCCACCACCCGGCCCTGGATGGCTTCCACCTGCAGCCAGTCACCGATGGCGATGGAGTTGTCCAGCTGGATGGAGACTCCGGCCAGCAGGTTGCCCAGTGTGTCCTGCATGGAGAAGGCGATGATGGCGGTGATGACGGCCGAGGTGGTGACTATCTCGCCAAGGGCCATGCCGGAAGCGTATAGCCGGAACAGGCACCAGTTGATGTAGCCGATGGTGATGACGATGTCCGCTATGATGCGCGGTATGCGGATCTGGCACAGGGGCAGCAGAAACTGGAACAGCAGTATGCCCCAGACCTTCACCAGTACCAGACCGGCCAGCAGACTGGATATTTCCACCAGCCAGCGGTGGGGTAGCGGCAGGCGGAACCAGCCTCCCTCGAACTGGATCAGCAGGATCACGACCATGCTCATCATGACGAAGCCGAGCTCGGAAATTAGCTCGCGCCGCCGCCCCGGGCTGCGCAAAAAATGGGTGATGAGCAAGAACAGGGTCAGCAGGGTCCAGAACGGGTGTTCGCCAATCCACTGCAAGGTAGGTAGGGCAACGAAATTATCGCTAAACATAACAGCCCCTTATCGTTGGATATTTCCAGCATAGCTGGTTAGACAAGGGTAAAGGGTGCGCTGGCGACACGATTTATTTATGCTGTTGGCAGTCTCGACAGGAGAGTGTGACTTGGTGCAATTAACAAAGAAAATCATCTGCTTGGTGGCATTGCTGCCACTGGCAGGATGCGACCTGCTGGCAGACAAATACCGGGTCGAGTTCAGGGATGGATCCTGGCGCGAGATTGCCATTACCCCTTTTTCCGACGAGGCCCGCTGGCGTGAGGGTTGTGCCACCGGCGAGGTGCTGACCGACATGACCTTGCCACTGAAACGGGGCAAGGTGGTGAATGGTCGTGAGCAGCTGCTCATCGGCGGCGAGTTGTTCGAGCTTGACGATGACAACCTTTACCGCAGCAACGGCATGGTGTTTGGCCACACGCCGGACCATATCCAGCGTGGGCTCAAGGGCATGGATGTGTGCCGTACATTGCGCCCCGAGCGTGGCGGCTTGCCCAAGCTCAAGGCGCGGGGGTTTGGCGACTAGACAACACAGGTTCAGGTGTGTGTGGTGCGAGTCCTGCGCTGACGGCAGGCGTCACCAAAAGCCTGGAAAATCTTGACGGAGTGGGGATTTTCGGTCGCTTTCCACTCCGGGTGCCACTGTACCGCCAGCAGGAAGGGGGAGAGGGTGGGGGCATGAATGGCCTCTACCAACCCGTCTTCGGCATGGGCCAGCGGCTCAAGCCCCTTTGCCAGCGTCTTGATCCCCTGTCCATGCAGCGAGTTGACGGGGATAGCAGGTTGCCCCATCAGGTCGGCAAACCAGCTGCCGGACACCAGTTCAATCTGGTGACTCTCCCCGTACTGTTCATCGACCGGATCGTCCGAATCTTCCCTGTGATCGTCATAGCCGGGCTCGTTGTAGACCTTCTGGTGTATGTCGCCCCCGAGTGCCACGTTGATCTCCTGCATGCCACGACAGATCCCGAGAATTGGCAGACCGCGATCGAGGGCGGCACGTACCAGCGGAATGTCGAACAGATCCCTGTCTCTGTCCTGCTGCTTCTCCGGGGTAAGGTTCTCCTGGCCATAGAGGGCAGGATCTATGTTGGATCCGGCGCCGCTCAGATAGACGCCATCGGCCAGATCCAGATACTGCGCCAGGTCTTCCGTTCCGCAGCAGGTCGGTACCAGCAGGGGGACGCAGCCACTGATTTCCACCAGGGGCGTGATGTATTTGTGGGTCATTACCTGGTAGGCGTGACCGTTGCGGGGCTGGGCACCCATTGTCATCAGTACGACGGGCTTACATGGGGTGTGGGGTATGCGAGTCATGATTCACCTTGGCTATCCTTTGCAGTCCTGCGCCTTGGGAAGGCCCTTGCTGCCAGCGAGAGGGCAAGGGCATGCCTCAAGGCATGGTCGTGGGATCAGGGTCGTGCCGCAGTACCAGAATCGTCGGTCAGCCTGGGCAATGACGGCCTGGATCCTGATCTCAGTCTGCCAAGGCCGTTCAATATGTCAAACGAAATGATGCTGAAATGTTAATTGCCATGGGCGGCATACAGGCTTGAGTCCCTTTTATAGGGGCCTTGACGCTATGCCGTGGGTATGAAGGGGATAGCTGTGGTGGATATATTAAACATTTGACCAGATTGGCCGGATAGCAGAAGGGGCCCTGGTGGAGGCCCCTTGTTTGGCTCAGGCGTTCAGGATGAACCGCTCGATCACCTGGGCGACGCCATCCTCGTCGTTGCGGCCCGTGATGTGTTGGGCCAGCGCCTTGATGTCATCGGTGGCGTTGCCCATGGCCACGCCCAGTCCGGCGTATTCAATCATGTGATGGTCGTTGCCTGCATCCCCCACGGCGATGACCTGGGAGGCATCAAGGCCCAGATGTTCGGCCAGGGCGGCGACCCCTGTGCCCTTGTTGCTCTGCTTGTTCATGAATTCGAGGAAGAAGGGGGCGCTCTGCACCACAGTGTAGCGCTCGTACAGTTCGGCTGGCAGGCGCTCGATGGCGCGGGAGAGCTGGGGCGGCTCGTCGATCATCATCACCTTCATGATCTGTTCGTCGGCCGCCAGAGTGGCAAAATCGATCAGATTGATGGGCATGCCGATGAGGCGGGATTCGTGCTCTGTATAGGTGCTGACTCTGGGACTGATGAGGCCCTGGCTGACCGAGAAGCCGTGTACGTTCACCTCCAGCTCGTCGGCCAGTCTGGCGATGGCACTGGCGTCGCTTCCGGTGAGCAGCTGGCTGCGAATGATGCGCTGGTCGGCAACCTGCTGTACCAGAGCGCCGTTGTAACAGATGACGTAGTCATCCTGACCCGTGAGGCCGAGCTCTACAAGATAGCGGCTCATCCCTTCCAGCGGGCGGCCCGAGGCAAGTACCACCGTCACTCCCTTGGCGCGGGCGGCGGCAATGGCGGCGTGGGTGCGGGGTGAAATCTGGCCCTGAGGGTTCAGCAGGGTGCCATCCATATCCAATGCGATCAGCTTGTACATCTTTCACTACCTGAAGTCTGGCTGGCCCGCCCAATGGGGCCAATGGGAGGCCGAGTGTAGCGAAAATCGCCGCCTGGATCACGGATTGACGGGATGGACCCCGAGTATTGGGCGCCCGCTCGCAAGGTGGAAGGGCGATGAGGAGAGGGCCGGTAGTCTCCGGCCCGGGTCATTTGTGTGGTTCGTACGGGATCAGCTGTACCTGATCCTCGCGAATGGCAAAGTGGATGGGGCCATGTTCGATATCGACCCGGCAGTGATAGTGCGCCATCTCCACCTCGACCCCGGGGAAGACCCGTTGGGTGGCGATGATGTCCATCTCCGCCATCAGCTTTTGCAACTCTTCCTGTGCCGCCTCCAGCTGCTCATCCAGCAGCTTGCTCTCCTCGAGATGCTTGGTACGGATCAGCTTTATCTTCTGCAGGGTCTCGGGGTTGCGTTTGTCGGTGGGCAACTGCAGCAACTTGAGCAGCAGATCCTGCAGCTTGTCCAACTGATCCCGGCACTCCTGCTTGCGTTGGCGCAGGGCCAGCTCCTGCTCCTTGTGGGTGAAGTAGCCGCCAAGGATTTGCAGCTTGGTGTGGTTGGCCGCAGAGGCTCCCAGGATGGGAGCCATGATGAGACGATTGGCGATGCTGATGCCACCAATCAGGTGGCCCTTGCGCATGCCGCTGTCGCCCACCTTGAGGTCTTGCCCGCTGCGGCTGTAGCAGTGGTTGAGCTGACTTTGGATCTGGATATCGCCCCCAGCCTCCAGTTTGGCGTATTGGGCATAGCTGGCGTGGATTTCCCCCTGGGCATTGAGGTGACACAGGTATTCCCCCTGCTCGTTGCGCCGACCTATGATGCCGTGGCGAACCGTTATGCTGCCGCCGGCTTCGATCTCGCCCCCTTCGATAAAACCACCGATGACGATGTCGCCACTGACCTTGACCTTCATGCCGGGCTGGACGTCGGCATTGACGATGAGCCCCCCTTCAAAGGTGATATGGCCGTGGCGGGCATCCACCTGTTTGACACTCAATACCTCATCCACTTTCATGCCCGTTTTTTCCTGGCAGGGAAGGCCGGCCCGGCTGGCAATCAGCAGGTTGGGGTCATCAGGGGAGAGATAAGTGCCATCGCCAGCGCTCATGGGGCTGTCTTTGCCATTCTTGGCGGGCAGATCCTGGCCCGTGACGGTAAACCCGGGCTCCCCCTGAGTCGCGGGGTGGCGCCGCATCAACTGGGCGCCGGCTTTGACCGTGACTATGGTACCCAGATCCCGCATGTCGACCCGGCCATCATCCCGTTCCTGGGGCTTGAGGATCCGCTCGGCGGGTGTCTCCACCAGTCGCTCCAGACGGGAGTCCTTGCCATTGACCACCGCTACCGGCAACTTGAGTACTGTGCCCGGCGCAGCTTCCTTGGCAGCCAGAATGGCGGCCGTAATAAGGGAGGTCTGTACCCCCTGGCTGACCTCGCTGGTCTGGATTGCCTGCTCCAGCTGTTCTGTGGTGAGAAACTTGCCGCCCCAGTCTGCGGTGATCTGGGCAATGGCGCTCATCCGGTCCTTCTCGATGACCAGCGTGACGCGGGCATCGTGGCGCTGGGCAATGGGGACTGGGTTGCCGGGCAGAGAGGTAGCCGGGTTGCTCAACAGGGTATTGAGCAAGCTGATGGCCTGCTTGATCCCCTCCGTCAGCGGCTGGTAGCGGCGACAGTTGGAGGCCAGCAACAGCGCCTGAATATCGTTCTCTGAAACGGGCTTAGTCAACCCGGGCACGATGCGCAGACAGGCGTATTCCATATCGGCTGATAACAGTAACCACTCTTTGCTTAACACCCGGCTCCCTTACTCTCGCCATGATCTCCAGTAAGATCGCTACTTGCTTCTATTTAATCGGCTTTTAATTAAAAACGCGAGCCATCAACATGATGTCGGTCTGCAGTATTCGGGTATTTCTCTTTTTGGGTCAACGCGCTAAGCACAAATGGGTGAGCTGGGACGAGGAAATCAGAGATGACAGCGGGTATGCTGACCACTCAATGAACCGGCTTGTCAGTGAGAGACGTGCCGGCCCTACGCCCCGGAATACCTTGTATCGGGACGAGATTGCAGGTCACGAGAGGAGTGTCGATCTTGCGTCATTGTCTGTTGCCTTTAGGTCTGTTTAGCCTGCTGACTGCCTGCCAGCCACAGGTCTCTACCACGGCGCTCGGTACGCTGGAGCGGGATCGGGTGCTGCTGACCGCCACCGCCAGCGAGATTATCCGGGCCTTGCCGGTGGCCCAGGGGAGCATGGTGGAGGAGGGGACCCTGCTGGCAAGGCTGGACGATCGCCGCCAGCAGGCGGTGCTGGCCCGTGCCCGTGCCGGGGAGGCGCAAGCTCGCGCTGCCCTTGCCCGCATGACCAATGGCGAGCGACCGGAGGACATTGCCGCCGCCCGTGCCAATCTCGACAAGGCCGAGGCCAATGTCAGGGAGAGCGAGCGCAACTTCGTGCGCATCGACCGACTGGTGCGTCAGAAGCTGGTCAGCCCGGCGGATCTCGACAAGGCCCGCGCCCTGCGCGACGGCGCGCTGGCCGAGCAGGATGGGGCTCGCCAGCAGCTCGACAAGTTGGCCCGTGGCGTGCGCAGCGAAGACATTGACGAGGCCGATGCTGCCTTGCAGGCAGCCAGTGCCGAGGTAGCGCTGGCCGAACGGGAGCTGGCGGATCTCTCCATCGTTGCCACTCGCAGTGGCCGGCTCGACAGCCTGCCCTATCATATCGGCGAAAGGGTGTCGGTCGGTGCCGTGCTGGCCGCCATTCAGGCGGATCAGGCGCCCTACGCCCGGGTCTATGTGCCGGAGCCCTCCCTCGCCAGTTACCGCATCGGCCAGCCGGTGCGGGTGGTGGTGGATGGGGTGGCCGAGCCGCTCACTGGCCGGTTGCGCTGGATCTCGAAAGAACCGGCTTTCACTCCCTACTACGCCCTCAACGAACAGGACAGAGCCCGACTCGTCTATCTGGCCGAGATAGACCTGCCCGACGGGGCGCAGGATCTGCCGAGCGGCTTGCCGCTGCAGGCCGATCCCGGCGATGAGAGGCGCGCTCATGAGTGAGCTGGCGATCCGTGCCAAGGGTGTCAGCCGGCGCTTTGGCGATTTTCTGGCGGTGAACGGGCTGGATCTCTGCGTGCCCAGAGGGCAGATCCACGGTTTTCTCGGCCCCAACGGCTGCGGCAAATCCACCACACTGCGCATGCTGACCGGTCTGCTCACTCCTTCGGCGGGAGAAGTGGAGGTGTTGGGTCTGAGCATTCCGAAACAGGCTGAAGCGCTCAGGCGCCGGATCGGCTACATGACCCAGAAGTTCTCCCTCTATGACGAGCTGACGACCTGGGAAAATCTGGAGTTTATGGGGCGCATTCACGGCATGGCTGGCCAGTCGCTGAAGGCGCGCCTGCACGCGTTGCTGGAGACCTATGAACTGACGTCGCTGACGCGGCAGCGGGCCGGTGCCATGAGTGGCGGCCAGAAGCAGCGGCTGGCGCTGGCGGCGGCGGTGATCCACCATCCGGACCTGTTGCTGCTTGACGAACCCACCTCGGCGGTGGATCCGCAGAACCGGCGCGATTTCTGGGAGAAACTGTTCGATCTCAGCGAAGGGGGCACCACCATACTGGTGACCACCCACTACATGGACGAGGCGGAGCGCTGCCATGCGCTGGCCATCATGGAGGCGGGACAGGTGCGGGCCCAGGGATCGCCACAGGCGCTGATGGATGCCATGAGCACCCGGGTGGTCGAGGTGCAGGCCAGCGACTTGCGGCTGCTCAAGCAGCAGTTGCTGCAGCTGGCGCCGGTGCGCTCCGCCGCCCAGCTTGGCCAGCGGTTGCGGGTGCTGGTGGACAAGGAGCTGGCTGAACCGGTTGCCTGGTTGCAGCAGGCCTGTCCGGCCTTGAGCGGGGCTGCCATGGCGCTGGTCAGGCCCAGTCTGGAGGATGTGTTTGTCAGCTGTACCGGTCAGGAGCCAGGGGCATGAACAGTCTGCGACGGCTCTGGGCCATTACCCAGAAAGAGCTCAGGCAGCTGGCGCGGGATAGACTGACCTTTGGCATGGTGGTGATGATACCCCTGATCCAGCTGCTGCTGTTCGGCTACGCCATCAACACGGATGTGCGCCACATACCGGTGGGGCTGGTGGAGATGAGCCAGAGCGTGCCGGGACGGCTGCTGGTGGAGGCGGTGAAGGCGAGCCAGGTGGTGCGCATAGAACGTCATTACGTGGGGGTACAGGAGGCGGAGGCCGCCCTGACTCGGGGCGAGGTGAGGGCCGTGCTGGTGCTACCCCCTGACTTGAGCCGCCGCCTCAGCGCCGGTGAGACGGCAGGACAGTGGCTGGTGGATGGCTCGGATACCATGATAGCCGGGGCCCTGCTCGGCCTTCGCAACATGCCGCTCTCGGATCTGAAACCGGGCCTTGAATCTGCCCCACCCACTTTCGAGACAGTGCTCTACTTCAATCCGGCTAGGCGATCTGCAGTCAACATAGTGCCCGGTTTGCTCGGGGTGATCCTCACCATGACCATGATCATGTTCACCTCGGCGGCCATAGTGCGCGAACGGGAGCGCGGCAATCTGGAACTGCTCATCACTACCCCGGTCAGCTCCATGGAGCTGATGCTTGGCAAGATACTGCCCTATATCGGGGTGGGGCTGGTCCAGGTGGCCATCATACTCGGGCTCGGCCACTTCATCTTTGACGTACCGATCAACGGGGCACTCAGTCAGGTGCTGCTGGCTACCCTGTTATTTATTGCCGCCAGCCTGACTTTGGGGCTGCTCATCTCCACTCTGGCACAGACCCAGTTGCAGGCGATGCAGATGACGGTGTTCATACTGCTGCCATCCATATTGCTGTCGGGCTTCATGTTTCCCTATGAGGGGATGCCGGTGGCGGCCCAGTGGATTGCAGAGGTGCTGCCTGCCACCCACTTCATGAGGCTGATCAGGGGCATAGTGCTGCGGGGCGGGGAGCTGTCGGAGTTGCTGCCGGATGTGCTCTGGCTGGCGGGGTTCACCCTGCTGGTGCTGACCCTGGCCGCCCACAGGTTCAAGAAGAGCCTGGATTGAAGCGTACGCCGATGCCAGATGCGCGGGTCACTGCGTTTGATGCCTAGCTGCTGCGCTGCGTCGTTCTGGGCAGGGTGAGGTAGTCGCCAAGCACGGGCAAGCCTTGCAGGTGGCGGCGCAGCATGTCGAGGGCAGCGAAGGCGAGGATCTTGCGTCGGCTCTCGGGGTCCGGATGATTGACCCTCACCGTCTGGCCGGTCTTCTGCCCATGGGCGCAGAGCAGCAGCGGCACGCCGTCAGCCCCCTCTTGTCCTATGGTCAGATGCAAGCCCACTGTGGTGCCGGGCAGCAATGCCAGATCGCTGGCAAGATGGGGGCTGTAGTGAGCCTCCAGCAGGGGATGATCGTGGCAGAGTGCAAGCAGGGCACCCCGGCTCTCCCCCTCCAGCAGCGTCAGCGGTTTGTCTCCCAGCAGGGTCAGGATCTGCTGCGCGGGTTCGTCATTCCCGCGTCCCACCAGCCAGGGCTGGATGGCTGCGAGCAGTCGCGCCTCGGCGGCCTCCATGTCTGCCCTGGTCGCACCGTGGCCGATGAGTTTCAGCTCGATCAACGGCATGGAGGAGCGATAACCCAGCTCTATGCCTGCCGGCCAGGGCGTCGCATCCAGCATGTCCGAGAGGGCCGATTCCGAGATGCCGAAGCTGTAGAAACGGCGCAGCTCGGTATCGGTCTGTGCGCCAGCCAGCTGTTTGAGGCGCGGCAAGATCTGCTCGCGTACCATCTGCTTGAACTCGAACGGTACGCCCGGGGTGAAGAAGAGCTGACACCGGCCCTGGCCGTTCATCTGACTGACCACGAAACCGCAGGCGGTGCCGACCGGATTGTCCAGGATCTCGCACCCCTGTGGCAGCCAGGCCTGCTTGGCGTTGCTTTGCGCCATGGGGCGGCCCCGACTGGCGTAGCGTGCCTCTATGGTGGCCAGCCACTCAGGGAACAGAGTGAGCGGTTGTCCGAACGCTTCGGCCGCCGCTTGCGCTGTGAGGTCATCGGCGGTGGGGCCCAGACCGCCGCATACCAGCACCACGTCGGTGCGGCTGGCGCTCTCCTGCAGCACGTTTTTCAGGTCGGCGAGGTTGTCCCCCACTGTGGCGCGGCGGTGCACCTGCCAGCCCTGATCCAGCAGCAGGGCGCTGAGCCAGGCGGCATTGGTATCTACCACCAGCCCAGTCACTATCTCGTCTCCGGTGCTGATGATCTCGATACGCATGGGGGCTCCTTGGGCTGGGGAAGTGAACCGGGACGGCCATGATCCATGGCCGTGGCAATCAGGGTTTGGCGTGCTCGAAGTAGTAGCTGATCCGGGTACGCGGATTGAGGTATTCGAACACGGCCGGCGGCAGTCGTTTGGGGTGGATCACCTTGGCAATGGACAGCTCGGCCTGCTGCAGGTCTATTATCGCTGCCTCCTGGCGGGGGATGCGGGGATCGTACACCAGCACAGAGGGGTAGAGCAGGCGGGAGGCATTGACCGACATCACCAGTCCCACCTGACCGTTGGAGAGCTGCACCACGCTGCCTGGCGGGTATATGCCCATCAGCCGGATCAGCATGCTGAGGTATTCAGGGTTGAACTGGGCCTTGCGCTGCTTGTAGAGGCCGCTCAGTGCCGAGTAGGGCACCTTGGCCTGCAGGTGGCAGAGGTTGTCGTACTCGTTGATCAGCGACACCATCTGGGTGAGCGGATCCAGCTGTCCCTTCTTGAGCCCCTCGGGCCCGCTGCCATCCAGATATTCATGGTGATGCAGCACTATCCCCTTCGCCTCGGCGGGGAAATCCTTGGCCAGATTGAGCAGATCCAGGCCGTAGCGTGAATGCTGGGCCATCAGGTTCTGCTCCGGCTTGGTGAGTGGTTCTGTCTTGCGCAGTATCTGGCTCGGGATCTTCAGCTTGCCGATGTCGTGGAACAGGGCACCCATGCCGACCTGACGGATCTGGTCGGCCGACATGTTGCACTCCTTGGCCAGCAGCATGCTGAGCACGCTGACGTTGAGGGAGTGGAAGTAGAGGTTGTTGCCATCTTCGCTGTCGGAGACCAGGTGCAGCACCATCTCATCCACCGCCAGTAGTTGCTCCGTCATGGCGTTGATCAGCTCCTGGGCCTCGCCGATGGCGTTGAGGGGACGGGACTGGATCTTGCTCATGACGCTGCGTACTTGCGCCAGGGATTGCTGGAACTGCTTCTCGCACTGCTGCAAATCACGACGATACTGTTGCAACTGCTCGATGCGCTGCTCTTTATCCCGCTGCATCTCGGCCTGGCGCAGCGAGGTGTCCGGCGCCTCGGCAGGCTGTGCCTGGATCTGGCTCAGTGGCTTGGGCGGCGCATCACTTTTGTCCGGAATGATGGTGACCATCTTGAGCCCGAGCCGACGGATCAACTCTATCTCTTCTTCATTCTTGAGCTTGAAGCTGGAAAACAGGAAGGGGTGTTCGCGCCAACCCAGTGGCAGAGATACGAAATTGCCGACTTGCAGTCGGTCTACGGAAATTTTGATACCTGTCATTGTCTTGGCTGCGAGAGACACACTGAGCCGTATGCTAGTCAAAGGTGGGGGTGAATACAAAAGGTATCTGATGACAGGCTGGGTGGCTTTGTTATAGGCTTCTGGATGTCCAGACATATTTACCGATGCAGTACAGGGAGTAAGCATGCCGATCAAGATCCCGGATCAGTTACCTGCCGCCGAAGTGCTGGGGCAGGAGAACATCTTCGTGATGACGGAATCCAGGGCCGTCACCCAGAACATCCGCCCATTGCGGGTGTTGATCCTCAACCTGATGCCCAAGAAGATTGAAACCGAGATCCAGCTGATGCGGATGCTCTCCAACTCGCCGCTGCAGGTGGACGTGGATTTGCTGCGGATCGACGATCGGGAGTCGAAGAACACGCCTCAGGCCCATCTCGAGAACTTCTATCACGATTTCGAGCAGGTTCGCGGCAACAACTATGACGGCATGATCATCACGGGGGCACCACTCGGGCTGGTGGAGTTCGAGGAGGTGGTCTATTGGCCGCGCATCGTCGAGATCATAGAGTGGTCCCATCAACACGTGACCTCGACCCTGTTCCTCTGCTGGGCCGTACAGGCGGCGCTCAAGGCCCTGTATGGCATGGAGAAGCAGACGCATGGGGAGAAACTGTCCGGTGTCTATCGCCACCATCGCCTCGATGAGAACGAGCCGCTGCTGCGCGGTTTCGACGACGAGTTCGTCGCGCCTCACTCTCGCTATGCGGCCTTCGACGGGGATCTCATCCGTGCCCACACTGACCTGCAGATCTTTGCCGAGTCCGAGGAAGCGGGGGTCTACCTGGCGGCCACCAAGGATTGTCGTCAGGTATTTGTCACCGGCCACCCTGAATACGATGTGCTGACCCTGGATGGAGAGTATCAGCGGGATCTGGCGGCCGGGCTCGACCCCGTCATTCCGGTCAACTACTACCCGAACAATGATCCTGCCCTGCCGCCGCGCGCCAGCTGGCGCAGCCACGGCCATCTGTTGTTTTCCAACTGGCTCAACTACTACGTCTACCAGCTCACCAGCTATCGGGTGGAAGATATCGGCAAGGTGTTTACCTACCAGCAACCCAAGTAGGGCCAGCGGTCAGGGTCAGTCGGCCTGATCCAGCCGCGTGGCCAGGGCATCCAGCCATTGGCGATGCGCCGGCAGGGTGAAGGCCTTGGGCCTGTGGGCCTTGATGGCGGCCATGGCCTCCTGTTGTGGCTGGCCGAGGGAGATCAGCAGGGCGGCCGCAACCAGACCGGTGCGGCCGCTGCCCCCCTGACAGTGGATGACCAGATGCTTGCCATCGTGCAGCAGCGCGGTCAGTTGTGGCAACGCCAGCTGCCAGGCGTGTTCGAAGGCAGCATCGGGGGCCTGATCGTCTTCGATGGGCAGGTGGAACCAGCGCATGCCTTCCTGCTCGACCTGACGACCGAGATGCGCCAGATCCAGCTCTGCCAGCTCGGTGGCGGTCATGAGCGTTACTACCCCGTGGGCACCTGCAAACCTCAGCTGATCCAGTGCCAGTGGCAGCGGTACCTGCTGGGTGCCGGGGCAGGGGGTCAGCAGCAACTGGCCATCGACGCGGGGCACTTCCTGGCTCCAGAAGGGATGAGACGAGTACATAAAGGTCCTTATGAGGCCTGCAAGGGGGAGGGGGCCTGACATGGCCCGGATCCTGAGTGCGCCAAAGCATAGGGGGTGCTGCTTCTATGTCAATCTGCGTTGTGTTCGGCCCGGTTTACGGGCAGAGTCTAAAAAATTGATCGGTTCAAGGAGTTAAGATGAGAAACCTGGATCAACTGGATTTGGATATCCTGGCCCATCTGTTTCGCGATGCGGGCATGACCAACAAGGATCTGGCTGTTCTGGTCGGGGTGGCTCCGTCCACTTGCCTGGAGCGGGTGCGCAAGCTGCAGCAGGACGGGGTGCTCAAGGGGGCACATTGCGAAGTGGATCATCAGGCGCTGGGTGGCCATATCCAGGCCATGGTTTCGCTGCAACTGGCGCGCCACAGCCGCCAGATCATCGATGCCTTCCGCGATGCCATACTGGCGTTGCCCGAGGTGATCAGCCTGTTTCACATGGGTGGCAAGGATGATTTTCTGGTGCATCTGTGCGTCGCCGATACCGAGCACCTGCGCAACTTCGTGTTCGATCACTTCACTTCACGGGAAGAGGTGGTGCACCTCGAAACCTCGCTGGTGTTCGAGCACAGATTCAGCCGCTCCCTGCCCTGTTTCCTCAATATCTGATGGCGTGTCTCGCCCAATATAAAACCCGCCAACTGGCGGGTTTTATATTGTTGCGTTGGCGGGGTCAGTTCAGCACTGTCCGGGTATCCGGCGCCGTCTGGTAGAGCCCTTTCTGGTAGGCCAGACTCCCCCACAGCGCCAGCCCGAGGGCGGCATCCTTCATGGCATCCGGTTGCGGTGCAGGTGTGAGGGTTTCGCTGGCATCCTCATAGATGAAGCCTTGCGCCGGACGCTCCGGTTGCAGGATCACCACATCCTTGCCCCGCATCAGGGCGAAGTTTTTGTCGTACTGCATGATGGCGCGCCCCGGCCAGTCGGCTGGCATGCGGGTCAGATCCTTGCCCAGCATGGGATAGTCGGCGCTTATCCCCATCAGGGAGAGCAGGGTCGGTGCCATGTCGATCTGGCTGACGATGCGCGGGTCCTGCTTCGGGGCTATGCCGTCACCGACGATGACGCCGGGAATGTGGAAGCGGGGGATGGGGACCAGACTGTCACCACCAACTCGACTGTCGTGGTCGGCGATGACCAGAAACAGGGTGTCTTTCCAGTAGTCTGATTGCTTCGCTTTCTTGAAGAACTCGCCGATGGCATAGTCCGCGTACTTGGCGGCGTTGTTGCGGGTCTGCTTGGGTTGTTCGTAGAGATCGATGCGATCGTCCGGGAATTCAAAGGGATCGTGGTTGCTGGAGCTGAACACCAGGCTGAAGAAGGGCTTGCCCTCCTTGTGCAGCGCCTTGAAGGTCTCGTCTGCCTTGGTCATCAGGTCCTCGTCGGAGGCGCCCCAGGAGCCCTCGAATACCGGGTTCTTGAAGTCTTTCTGCTCGACTATGGTGGTGAAGCCGTTGCCGAGGAAGAAGCTGCGCATGTTGTCGAAATGGCTCTCGCCACCATAGATGAAGCTGGTGTTGTAGCCGCGCTGCTTGAGCAGATCCGCGATGGTAAAGAAGTTGGTCTGGCTCTTGCCTAGCTTGACCACGGCCTGGGCCGGGGTCGGCGTGAAACCGGTCAGCACAGCTTCTATGCCGCGCACTGAACGGGTGCCAGTGGCGTAGAGCTGCTCGAATGCCCAACCCTGTTGCGAGAGCGCATCCAGATTGGGGGTGAGTGGCAGGCCGCCGAGGGAGCCGACGAACTGGGCTCCCAGGCTCTCTTGCAACAGGATCACCAGATTCTTGGGTTTGCCGCTATAGCTGGCTTCGTTGAAGGTCTGGCTGGGCAGGGCCGTCGAGCTGAAGTCATGGAGCTCGCGGCCGCTCTCCTGACGAATGAGGTCGAGGATCTGTTGCCGAGGCAACTGGCCATAGAATTGGCTGGCATCCTCTTCGCCCCCCATCTGCTTGATGGCGAAAAACACCGAGTAGGCGGAGTTGACGGTGAGGGCATTGATCAGAGGGTCGCTGGCAAAGGCGACCATGGCCGGATTCAGAGGGCGATGACCCAGACTGGAGCGGGCGCCGAGGAAGCCTATGGCGAGAATGAGCAGGGCGAAGGCCGGGCGCAGATACCAGCGGGGGAAGCTCAGTCCGCGCAGCAGACGACCGCTCAGCCACCAACCTCCTCCCAGGGTCAGCAGGCTGAACAGCACGGCGATCAGCAGTTCACCCTTGCGGCCGGCCCACAGCATGGAGAGCACTTCTTTCGGATAGATGAGGTACTCCACATAGAGGCGGTTGGGCCGCACGCCGTACTCGGTCACGAAAGAGGGAGTGGAGATCTCGAGGAAGAGCATCAGCCAGAGTCCCAGCGTCAGCCAGACCCTGATGAGCTGCAACCATGCCCGGCCGATGGCGTGGGGCCCGGCCAGCAGCATGGTCAGCATGGCGGGGACACCCCATATCCAGCAGAGGGTCGCGATATCGACCCGCAGCCCTTGCAGCAGCATCTCTGGCCAACCTGCGACGGCATCGACCCGTTCCAGTTGCCACACGCCGAGGCCGACTCGGCTGGCGGAGAGAGAGACAAGTGCAATAAATGAAAAAACGGCGATGGGCCAAAACGGTCCCAGCCATTGTTTGATAGTGGTCATTGTTGTTCCTACAAGCCTGTTTGCACCCGTCCTCGGGCACATTGTTTTTATATTGCAGGGTTATGACCTTGTGCTTGGGGAAAGGTTGCATCAGGTGCCGGTAAAAGAGATGTTCTGGCACGATTTATGCCTTTTATGTGACAAGACGCAGGGATTGAAGACAGCATAAATGGCTGGAAAAAGTGTGATCCGTCCTGCAAAGCGGCGCTGGGGGCTTGTTTATAATGGCGCCGAATTTTCTCAATCGGAGCCGAAGGGATGCCGGTCTTTATCGATGTGGAATATTTGCAGGGATGGCGGCTGTTTGTGGTGCTCTCCGACGGCACCACGGGAGCGCTGGATCTGGCCCCTTGGCGTGCACAGCCCCTGTTTGCGGCGCTGGATTCGGAGCGGCGCTGTGCCAGAGTCTTCATCAATCGCCGTCATCAGCTGGAATGGCCCGCTGGCTGCACCCTCTCGGCCCACGAGGTGTATCACCTGATCAAACCCATCAATGAGCGGGAAGCCTTCAACTAACCCTCTTTTTTGTGAGCCATCCCCAGATTCCTGTGACTGGAATATTTGTCCGTTTGCCTTCTCTACCCAATTTGGGTAAAACCTGCGCAACATTTTGCCAACCCTCTCTTGCCGTCGCCTGACAAGGCTTGCCACATCTTGGTCGCAGGCCTTTTTTACGGCCAGACGGCAAACCTTTCCCCTGCAGAAAGGTTTGTTGGTAGAGGTTAAAAAAACAAGATAAACAGATAGATAAGGAAAATTCATGGCTCATTTTATGCGGACCCCTCTCGCCTTGCTGGTGGGCGGCCTCGCCTGCCACGGCGCAGCCGGTCAGGAGCAGGTGCAACGGCTGGAGCCCATGGTGGTGGTTGCCAGCCGCCCGACCAGCACTCTGGAAGTGACCCTGGATCCCAAGAAGCCGGGCTCCCCCATGCCTGCCGCCGATGGCGCCGGTTATCTGAAGAACGTCACCGGCATGAGCATGGTGCGCAAAGGGGGGCTGGGGGGCGATCCCGTGCTGCGGGGGATGGGCATGTCCCGCCTCAACGTGCAGATGGATGGCGGCATGCTGGCCGGTGGCTGTGGCGGTCGCATGGACCCGCCCACCGCCTATGTATTTCCCCAATCTTTCGACCGGATACGGGTGTTGAAAGGGCCGCAATCCCTGGAGCAGGGTGCCACCCTGGCGGGAAGCGTGCTGTTCGAGCGAGACAGACCCGAGTTCAGTGCTCCCGGTGTCAAGGCTGAAGCCTCGGCGCTGTATGGCAGTTCCGGTCGTGACGACCAGATGCTGGATACCACCGTCGGCGCCCCCGAGGGCTATCTGCGCGGCCAGTTCACTCACTCCGACAGCGATGACTACCGCGATGGTCACGGCGACAAGGTGCGCTCCTTCTATCGCCGGGAAAACGGCACGGCCCAGCTGGGCTGGACGCCGGGCGACAACACCCTGCTCGAGCTGACCGCCGAGCGCAGCAACGCCCGCGCCGCCTATGCGGATCGTATGATGGATGGCCCCATGTTCGACCGGGAGTCTTTCGGTCTCAAGTTCAAGCAGGAGGCGATCAGCCAGCAGTGGCGCCGCAGTGAGCTGACGCTGTGGGACAACGACATAGACCACATCATGGACAACTTCAGCCTGCGGCCAAACAGCGGCATCAAGATGCTTTCCAACCCGGATCGTCGCAATACCGGCGGCCGCTGGGCCAACGATATCGCCCTGCCGGCCGACTGGTTGCTGACCGCCGGACTCGATGCCAACCGGGATCAGCACAGGGCCCGCAGCGGTGTGGATTACGCCAGCCAGCCTCGCCAGCGTACTTTGCGATTCGAACAGCAAGGCTGGTTCAGCGAGCTGGGTCGCCAGCAGGGGTACCACAGCTACAAGGGGGGTTATCGTCAGGATCGGGTGGAGACCACCAAATATGGCACCGGCGATCAGACCCTCTATAGCGACAAGCTGGTGCTCGACAGCGGCTTTGGCCGCTACGAATACCAGTGGTCGCCAGCCTGGTCGAGCTATCTGGCCTGGGGCCAGGCCGAGCGGGCACCGGATTACTGGGAGCGCAGCAAGGACAGCGTCCCCTTCACCCTCAACCCCGAGCGCAGCCGCCAGTGGGATGCCGGGCTGGCCCTGCGCAGCCGCGATCTGGATCTGACCCTCTCCCTGTTCAGTGCCGACATCAAGGACTACCTGCTCTATCACAGCAAGTCGAACCAGGTGCGCAACATAGAGGCCCAGACCCGGGGCGGCGAGCTGGAAGGGCGCTGGCAGTTTGCCGAACAGTGGCGCCTCGATGGTGGTCTGGCAGTGGTCTACGGCGAAAACCGGAGCGACAGCAAGCCGCTGGCCCAGATGCCGCCACTCGATGGCAAGCTGGCCCTGGGCTGGCAGCCGGATGAGGACTGGAGCTTTACGCTGCTGGGGCGCGCCGTCGCGGCCCAGAAGAGGGTAGATGTGGGATCTGGCACAGTGGCCGGTCAGGATCAGGGGGAGACACCTGGTTTCTTCACCATGAACCTGAGCGGTGCCTGGCAGGTGAGCGAAGGGTGGCAGTTGTCCGCAGGTATCGACAACCTGTTCGATACCTTCTACTACGAGCACCTTTCCAAGTCGGTACACGCCAGCCAGGCGGGGCTGGGGTATGAGCAGATTGGTCGTATTCCCGAGCCGGGCCGCGCCTTCTGGCTGTCAGTCAACTATCGCTTCGCCTCTGCCGGCGTGCTTTGAACCGGGTGTGTGCCAACTGCCAGTCAGAGAGGCTCTAACCGACTGAAGCGGGTAACGTTTTCAGTCACAGACCCGCAGTGGTGAGCTGGGTATCATGGCTTCAAGGGTGGCGCGCTCTGCGCCAGCACCACCACAGCGGGAAGATAACAATGAAACAAGGACGTTTGCGCTATGGCGGCCTGCTCGGGGCCGCCTTGTTTCTGACGGCGTGCGGCAGCGGGGGCGGTGGCTCCAGCAGCGAGGCTCAGCCACCCGTGGTCAATCCACCGGTGACCTCTGCCAGCCGCGCCTGTTATGGCAATGACCAGGCCGCCTGCAACCTGAGAACCTATCAGGTGATGGTGGAGTCTTTCGTCGATGGCGACAGCGCCGCCAACTACGGCGTCGGTTATGGCCCCTCCGGGCACAACGGCGATCTGCAAGGGATCATCGACAGCCTGGATCACATCAAGAGTCTCAACGTCAACGCCATCTGGCTCACCCCTGTATTTGACTCCTGCGCGGGTCAGGGGGGGGATGACAAGCTGGATGCTACCGGCTACTTCGCCTGTGATTTTTTCACCGTGGATCCCAACTTTGGCAGCAATGCCCAGCTCAAACAGCTGGTGGATGCGGCGCACCAGCGCGGCCTTTACGTCTTCCTCGATGGCGTGTTCGGTCACGTCAACAAGGTGGGAGTGAGCAAGCCGTCGCCAGAGGGGCGCCAGCCTGCGCTCAAGAGCGGGGGGGCCGGTTATCCCGGTCAGCTGGTGGATTACAGCCAACCCGAGAGCCTCGCCTACTTCAAGGAGGTGGCGCGTTACTGGGTCGAACAGTACGGCATCGACGGCTGGCGACTGGATCAGGCCTATCAGCTGGGGCTGGACGAATGGCGTGCCATTCGCGGCGAAGTCGAACAGGCCAGTGCGGCACGCAAGGCGGCGGGCCAACAGTGGGGCACCCTGGGCTACATGGTGGGTGAGGTATGGAAGAGTGCTGACGAGATCCGGGCCCAGGCCTATGGCCCGAGCGACAAGCCGGCGCTCTCCTCGGCATTCGACTTCCCGCTGCGCTACGGCATAGTACAGGCGCTGGCGGTGGAGGAGTCCGGCAAGGGCGGGCAGGGGGCCAGCGTGCTGGATGCCAGCTGGAACAAGGTGGAGAGCTATCCGGACCACGCCATGCCCAATCTGATGCTGGGCAACCACGATTTGGTACGCTTCGGTGACCTGCTGGAGCGGGGAAATTTCAATCCGGCTGACTACTGGCAGCGCCACAAGGCGGCCTTCAGCTTCCTCGCGGCTCGCTCAGGCCCCATCACCTTCTATTACGGCGAGGAGTTTGGCGACGAGGTGCCTGGCTTTGCCAAGCAGGTGAGTGGCGACTGTGTGGCGCAGGGACTCTGTGACGATCACGTGGCCCGCAGCGATGGCAAGGTGCCCGGTGTCACCGGTTTCGTGCCGAGCAGCGATCAGGCCGAGCTCAAGCAGTGGCTCAGCCAGTTGCTGGCGATGCGCGCCACGCATCCCGCCCTCTATCAGGGGGAGCGAGTCAAGCTGGTGGCCGATGGCAGCGTTTATGGCGACATCAAACAGACGGCGGCAGAGCAGATTGTCTACCTGCTCAACGTCTCCACCACGCCTCAAAGCTATGCCCTGCCGGTCGGCAAACTGCGCAGTGGCAGTGCCCTGGTGGATCTGCAAAGCGGCGAGAGTCTGGCTCTGGGTGGCAGCAGCGTGACGGTGGACTTGCCACCGCTGAGCGGTCGCTTCCTGCTGTTGCAATAAGGCTGGCGAGTAACAACAAGGGCTCCAGTTTGGAGCCCTTGTTCATTGTGGTGGGTTACTTCTCGATACCGCTGCCAAGCTCGTCCTGATGGGTATTGGCGGCAGGCGCATGGCTATTGCCGTGGCGCCAGCTCTCCAGCCGGTTGTGCACCCCGCGGCGCAGACTCTTGAAGCTGGTCTCGAGATAATCCACCCCCACCAGAATGGCCAGGGTGACGCCGGTGAGCAACACGGCCTGGTGCAGCATCTCCATGCCGATGAGGGCGCCGAGTGCCGCCAGCATCCAGACCGTCGCAGCCGAGGTGACGCCCAGTACCTGACCATCCCGGGTCATCATGACGCCGGCGCCAAGAAAGCCGATCCCCGTGATGAGTTGACCCAGCACCCGTGCCTGATCGGCCCCCTGGGGGCTGACGGCGGCACCGATGGCGAGAAAGCAGTAAGTGCCGAGAATGATGAGCGAAGAGGTGCGGATCCCGACCGGCTTGCCGCGCAGTTGCCGCTCCAGCCCCACCAGGGTGCCGCATACCAGGCAGGCCAGGATGTTCTCCCAGCCAAGGGGCGCTATGTCCCACCAATCCGCTGTCATCATAATCACCTCTGCTGTCGATGCTTGTTATCCTGCCGCGCTTTGCCCCCGGTTTTCCAGCCGTTGCCGGAAGGCCCTGGCCAGGCGCTCGTAGAGGTCCTTTGCCTCTCTGTCCTCAATATCGCCACGTATCCAGGGATTGTCGATGATTTCCAGCAGCACGCAGTCGCGCCCCTGCTGGCGCAGGTCGACCCCGAACAGGCCGTTACCGAGCTGATGCACGGCGCGGCGGGCCGTTTGCAGCACTCGCTCCGGTACCTCGGTGAGCGGCAGTGCCTCGATCCTGCTCATGTCGAGGGGGTGTTTGCGGCGGCGGATGCGGTTGCCGGGTTCGGGGCGGTAGCGGCGACAGGCGAACAGCGGCGAGCCGTCGAGAAAGCCGATGCGCCAGTCAAATTCGGCAGGGATCCGGCTCTGCACCAGCAGCAGGGCGGAGCGACCCAGTCCCTCGTCCAACAGGCGGGCGAGCTGCTGTTCATCGCTGGCCATGGCGAGATCCCGCCCCTGGGCACCGTCGGGCACTTTTACCATCAGCGGCAGGCCGAGCCGCTGTACCAGCTCGTCCACCTGGTGGCGACCACGGCGGGTGACCACCATGGTGGGCGGCATGGGCACGCCGCTGCGCACCATCAGCTCGTAGAGATAGAGCTTGTTGCTGCAGGCTAGGATGGCGCGGGAGCTGTCGATCACCGGCATCTTGAGCTGCTCGGCGCGGCGGGCAAATTCGAAGGTGTAGTGGCCGACGGCGGTTTCTGCCCGCAGCCAGAGGGTGTCGAACTCCGGCAGCCGCTCTATGGCGGAGGGGGCAAGTATCTCGGCCTGGATCCCCTGTGCAGCGGCCGCCTTGATGAAGCGGTCGAGGGCCAGGGCATCGCTGCTGGCGCGGCCATCATCGGGATCCACCAGGATGGCGAGCTGGTAGAGCGGCGCCGCATGCTCCCCATCCCCGGCGCCAACCAGCGCCTGGGCATGGTGCAGCATCAGCGCCTTCTCGCTCTGGCTCAGATCCAGCGGAGACAGGCTTTGTTGCTGGCGCACCGACCAGCCGTGCCGACCACGTTTGAGGGTCAGCTCCTGCAGCGGCAACTGGCTCAGGCCGTAGTAGTAGCGAGCCAGCCCCGCCAGCTCGCTCTGTTCGCTCTGACCGAAGATGGCGCGCACCCGAATGCGATCCTCGCTCTGCTGGGCCAGCCAGCCCTGCACCTTGCGCCACAGCTTGGCCGGTGGCTGCTGGGGTTGCAACACGCTGATGGCTTGCAATCCCGGCAGACAGTGATGGCCCCGGGCCTGCGCCAGCAGGGAGCAGTAGTAGCCCGCGCTCAGGTGCTCCAGATCGCGGCAGAGGTTGATGATGCGGGGTCTGCCGCCCGTGGTCGGCACACCGTGTTGCAGGTAGGTGCGGGCAGTCAGCAGATAATCGGCATGGCAAGGCCAGTCGCCCAGCTCTTCGACGATGACATAGGTACTCATAGTTCTTCGGCTCCACAGATCAGACTGCCTTGAATGGCAGTATCCCCAGTGGGCTTCGATGCACCGACAAGCACGACAATGGCGCGAGGGGAAACAAGAGGTTACAGTGCCTAATATTCTGCTTTGGTAACTTGTGATACAAGTCGCATTTCTGGTGCTGAAGATAAATAACCGAACAAGGACTCCCTGTGTTGACCGTGCGCGCGGCCCGAACCGATGATTTGGGCGCCATCGTTAAGCTGGAACGCTACTGCTTTCCCCCCGAAGTCGCCTTTGGCCGCAGCCGCTGGCACTATCTGCTCACCCACGCCAAAGGGCGCACCCTGCTGCTGCTGGATGAGACGTCGCAGCTGATGGGGTATCTCAGCCTGCTGGAGCACAGAGGGTGGGATCGGCTGGTGATCCAGACCCTCGCCATCCGCTGGACCATTCGTCGTCAGGGCTGGGCCCGCCGTCTGCTAGAGCAGGTGATCCGGGAGGGGCGCGAAGCTGGCTGGGGGGCAGTGCGCCTCGAGGTGGGCGATGCCAATGAAGAGGCGCTTGCCCTCTATCAGGCGCTGGGATTCAAGGCGCAGCAGAGGTTGCCGGATTACTATGGCCGAGACCAGCATGCTCACCGGCTGGTGTTGTCACTCATTGGTGACGAGGAGCGTCAGCTGCGCGGTCTGGCCCGCAAGCACCGCATAGGCGGTAAAGCAGCCTTGCAACACGGCAAGGCGGGCTGCTCAGGATGAGTTGTGAAGACTGCCTTGCCACCGCCATCAAGGCCAAGCTGGGGCGCTGCCCTGTCTGCGCCATCCAGACGTTTGTCATCGGCCTGATCGGCTGGCTGGTGTGGTGGTGGTTTGGTGCCGACACCTCAGTCAATGCCCTCACTGGTCTGCTGTTCGCGCTGGGAGGCTCAGGCCTGCTCCTGCTCCATCTGGTGGTATTTGTCTGGCGAAAGGTGACCGGGCGTGAATTGAGCGATGAATGAATCTGAGTGGATTCAAACACATAAATAACAATATCGGTGTAGATATGGAGGTTCAGATGATTGCAATGGTAACGGGTGCTTCGTCCGGCTTTGGGGAGGCCATCAGCCGCCAGCTGGTGCAGGCGGGCTACAAGGTGATCGGCACCGGTCGTCGCGCCGAGCGGCTGGCTGCGTTGGCTGACGAGCTGGGCGAGCAGTTCCTGCCGCTGGTATTCGACGTGCAGGACAAGACGGCGACTCAAGCCGCCATCGCTGGCCTGCCGGCTGCCTGGCAAGAAGTGGATCTGCTGGTCAACAACGCCGGTCTGGCCCTGGGGCTGGAACCCGCCCACAAGGCGGACCTCGAAGACTGGGAGCAGATGATAGCCACCAACATCAGCGGTTTGACTCTGCTCACCCGATTGCTGCTGCCGGGCATGGTGGCGCGCAATCGTGGCCACGTGGTCAACATAGGCTCCATCGCAGGCACCTACCCCTATCCGGGCGGCAACGTCTACGGCGCCACCAAGGCATTCGTGAAACAGTTCAGCCTCAACCTGCGCGCCGACCTGGCGGGCACCGCCATCCGTGTCACCAATGTGGAGCCTGGTCTGTGTGGCGGCACCGAGTTCTCCAACGTGCGCTTCCACGGTGACGACGCCAAGGCCGCGACCGTCTATCAGGGGGTGCAGGCCATTCAGCCGGAAGACATCGCCAACACAGTGCTCTGGGTCAGCCAGCAGCCGGCCCATGTCAACATCAACAGCATAGAGATGATGCCGGTGGCCCAGACCTTCGGTCCGCTCCAGATCAGTCGCCGCTGAGCTTCCCGTTTGGCGAAACAAGAAGAGGCACCCAAGGGTGCCTCTTTGCTTTGAAGAGCCGGTCAGAGGCTCATGATCTTCTTGAACTCCTCCTCTGAATACTTCTTCTCCGTGCTCTTGGTGAGATCCGTCATCAGCTTGTAGCGCAACTCTTTGGCCATCTGGTAGGTCTGCTCCAGCTGGCCGTAGGAGTAGTCGGCGGCCAGCCCGAGCGCGGTGGCCTTGTCGTTGGCATAGGTCTGCTTGAGGGTCTTGTCGAGCACCGCCACTTCCTTGTAGAGCTTGGCGCTCTCCTTGCTCCAGACGCCCCGCAGCAGCGGCAGATATTTGTCCGGATTGGTGTTGGCCAGCGCTGTCAGGCTGCGGAACTGCCAGTAGGCGGAGTCATCGGAGTAGCTGTCGCTGCCGATGCGATAGGGTAGAGGGTAGGATTCCAGCGGGCTGTAGAGCGGCACCATCACCGACTCGGCCAGCACGCCGTAGCTCTGCCAGATGAGCCCCTGCAGCTCCTTGGGCATCTCCTTGCGCAGCTGGATCACGTGGGATTCGAGCTGACGATCGATGCGGATCGGTCGCTCCGCCTTGCCAGCGAGCGGCGTGCCCTCATAGGTGGCGCTCAGCACCTTGGCCACGTCCGGCACGGCGATAGGGGCATCCGGCTTCATGAACAGCGGATATTGCGCCTGCCGGGTGGCTTGCTGGTGGGAGGCGGTCAGCATTTTTTGGCCGAGCCACTCCCGATCCACGTTGTAGGGATCGGCAATCACCCCGAATGCCTTGGCGAAGTTGAAGTCCTTGGGGTCGGCGTTATCCAGCAGCTTGTGCTCGCGCACGAACTCCAGCAGCTTGGGCGAGTGCAGCACATCGGCGCTGTCTAGATTGACGCCGTGGATGCGCAGGCCGTTGGCCACCATGGCGTAGCTGTCGTCCGGCACCCGTACCGCGATCCAGTGGTGGCCGGAGCCTATCTCCATCAGCCAGGCCTCGTTCACATCCGCCAGATAGAGGCTGTTGCCCTCACCGGCGCCATATTGCTCCACATAGCGGCCAAGCAGCGCGACGCCTTCTTTGGCGCTCCTGGCCTGTGGCAGGATCAGGGTGGGGATGATGGCTTCAATCACTCCCTTCTCGATCAGCGGATCGGCTTTTTGGGCCTTGTCGTTGACTTCGGCACTGGTGGTGGCCGAGAGGGCGACGTTGAACTCATTGATGCCGCGCTCTTCATAATATTTACCCGCGGGGTCGCTGATGGTGGCGTCCCAGTCACGAATGGCGGAGTAGGCGAGGAAGGCCTTGGGCATGGGCACTTCCAGCCCGTTGCCGAGCTTCCAGACCTTGCCCTCGTTCTGCTGGGCGGGTCGGAAGGCCAAATACTTGTTCCAGTTGTTGACGCCAAAATCCTCGTTTCTGGCGATCATCACGCTGCCGTCGGCACTGGCGCCCTTGCCGACGATGAGGCCGGTACAGGCGTCGGCACTGGTGCCAAGCAGGGTGAGCAGGGTGGCGGAGAGGAGACTCAAGGTGTGTTTTTTCATGGCATTGCCCGAAGCGTAACTGTGAGTGAAAGTCAGGCGGTGGGATGGGATGCGCGCTGCCGCAGGCCGACTGCGGCATGTGAAGTATGCCGGTGGATTGGTCTGCCGATCATTGATGTCGCAAACATTTCATCCATAACACTGCTTGCTGGTTCTATCGTGCGCCAAAATTGTAGACTTCTGCAGTTGTTTGTTTTGTGATCTACGCGCTAATCCTTGGCTTTCTCTGGCAGAGGCGTTCGAGTGTAGAGAGATGTGCCGCAATATCATGACGGGGCGGCGCAGGAGTCATGATTCTGACGCCCGGCTTGCTGCGAGCAATGGGCGTGGCGCCAGCCTGAGTGCGGGATTTGGCCCCATCTGGAAAGTTGGCCTGTAACTTGCTGGTTTAATTGACAATGGTGGGGCTTGGCGCCCCATGTTATCGAATCAGCCAAAGCGTCATGCCGGATCGGCATACAGATTGGAGTCCCCATGGATATCAAACCCTACAGCCAGCAACTTGCCCAGAGTGCGTCCAACTCCCGCGCCCTCGCCACCCTCAGCGGTGCCGACAGTGGTCAGGGTGGCGGCTGGGAGGAGTTGGTCAACCTCTCCTCCCAGCGACTGACCAGCAAGGCGCAGCAGGCGCTTACCTATGAGCATCTGGCCAAGAACAGCAAGCTGCCGCCCGCGCTGGACATGAACTCGGACAAGGGTGGCATGATGCAGCAGCTGGTGGACAAGGCGCTTGGGTTTGATCGCAAGAAGTTCAACGAGATAGAGGAGAAGCTCAAGGCGATCGCCGACAACAAGCAACTCTCTGCCGAAGAGCGCGAGCAGCAGAGCAAGGCCTTGAACGAGCAGAAGGAGACCATGCTGCAAGATGCCATGGATCGCCTCACCGGCAAGAAGAGCGAGCCAAAGGAAGAGACCAAGACTACCTGAGTGATTGCCTGCACGACTCGAACGGCAATCTGTGGTCATCGGGGGCAAGGTGTTGCCTCGGGTAATGACGCCGCCTTTCCCATGTGGAAGGAATGATGACATCACAATGAGAAAGGGAGGGGTGATGTCCCTCCCTTTTTGACAGGCTCTTGGGGCTGCTGCCTTCCCGGCCCCGTTTCTGCTCCGGCGCTATGTCTTCTCAGGCGCTATTTCTTCTCGGGTACTATTTTTTCTCGGGCACAATGCCGATACCCACCGCCTGGGTCTGGACAGCCTTGATCTGATCCCCTTTGGCGATCAGGGCAAATTGCGTCGGGTTATGCACCTTGACCACCAGGGTGTGATCCACCCCTTTGACCGTGACCGTCTGCTGCGCCTTGTCGACGTCGATGACGTCCCCATACAGTGTGACCTTGACCCCCACCCCGGCCCCCGGCTTCTGGCCAGCGGCGGCCTTGTCCGCATCTACCTCGACGACGCGCTGTCTGACGCCAGCCGTGCCCTTGAGCAGTTCCAGATCCAGCATCTGCAGGTATTTCAGTACCACCGTATCGCCAACCTTGAGGTTTTGCAGGTTGGTAACCTGTTCACCGGCGACTATGTCGAACGCTTCACCGGCGTCATTTTTCAGGCTGACCTTGCGGCTCGCCATGTCGATGGCAGTCACCGTCGCCTGGGCAGTCACGGCTTCGACCAGACTGGCCTTGCCCGGGGCGGTCGCGACTTCGGTGACCACCTCGGCGGCTTGCACCAGGCAGGTCGAGAGGGAGAGCAGACCGGCAATCCATGCATGCTTCAATTTCATGTTTCAGACCTTATGACGGGAAATGAGGATGAAAGGAGGTGGGCTGCAGGCCCGGATGGCACATGGCACCGCCTTCCTGACAGACCATAGCAGAGCCGCGCCTGACCAACCCGCTGGACTCGAACGCAATGCGTGTTTTGATAGCCGGCTCCCGTTTTTTGACCTGCCGGAGCCACGGGCGCACAATCCCCTTGCATGCATTCAACCGAGGGCTTTGCCGTGTACAACTTCCAATATGCCAATCCTACCCGGGTCTGTTTTGGTGACGGCCAGATCGCCAGCCTGCCCGACCTGATCCCGGCAGGCAGTCGCCTGCTGGTGCTCTACGGCGGTGGCAGCATCAAGAAAAACGGCGTCTATGACCAGTTAACCCAGGCGTTGGCGGGGAGGGATTGGCAGGAGTTTCCCGGCATAGGGGCCAACCCCCAGTACGATCAGCTGATGGAGGCGGTGACGCTGGTCAAGCGCGAGCGCATCGACTTCCTGCTGGCGGTCGGCGGCGGATCCGTGGTGGATGGCACCAAGTTCGTGGCCGCGGCGGCCTGCTTCGAGGGGGGGGATCCCTGGGAGATACTGCTGCACAAGGCGCCCGTCAAGGCGGCCCTGCCGCTGGGTTGCGTGCTGACCCTGCCCGCCACCGGCTCGGAGAGCAATCCCGCCGCAGTGGTTAGCCGGGGGGAGGCCAAGCTCTCCTTCATGAATCCGCTGGTGCAACCTGTGTTTGCCGTGCTCGATCCCACCACCACCTACAGCCTGCCCACCCGCCAGATCGGCAATGGGGTGGTGGATGCCTTCGTCCACATCATTGAGCAGTACCTCACCTTCCCTGTGGGGGGCGAGGTGCAGGACAGGCTGGCGGAAGGCTTGCTGCAGGTGCTGGTGGATAACGGCCCCAAAGCCCTGGTGGATCCCACCCATTATCAGGTGCGCGCCAACCTGATGTGGGCCGCCAGCCTGGCGCTCAATGGTCTCATCGGCCGCGGCGTACCGCAGGACTGGTCCACCCACGCCATCGGCCACCAGCTCACCGCGCTGCACGGGCTGGATCATGCCCAGAGTCTGGCTGTGGTGCTGCCCTCCCTGCTGCGTGAGCAGGCGGCCCAGAAGCAGGAGAAGCTGGCCCAGTTCGCCGAACGGGTCTGGCATTCGAGCCGGGAGGACAAGGCGCTGCGCATCGAGGAGGCGATTATCCGCACCGAGCAGTTCTTCCAGCAGATGGGGGTGGGCACCCGTCTCGCCGACTACGGTCTAAGCGAGAGCTGCATCCCTGGCATCTGCTCCAACCTCAAGCGTTTCGGCCTGGCGGCGCTCGGGGAGCAGCAGGACATAGATCCGGACAAGGTCGCCAGGATCCTGTCACATGCCCTTTAAGTCTGGGGTTCCAGCTCCGGGTGAAGGATAGATCCGGGCAATATAGTCGCCAGGATCCTGTCACATGCCCTTTAAGTCTGGGGTTCCAGCTCCGGGTGAAGGATAGATCCGGGCAATATAGTCGCCAGGATCCTGTCACACGCTCTTTAAGTCTGGGGTGCCAGCTTCGGGCGAAGGAGAGATCCGTGCAATATAGTAGCGAGGATCCTTTCCCACGCGCTCTGAGCATTTGGCTGACGAGCTGAAAAGAAAACGCCCCGATTGTCGGGGCGTTTTGCATTCCGGGGTGAGGCGCTGAAGGCAGAGGGTCAGGCGCCCAGATCCAGCTCGCGCTCCAGCACAGCTGCTTTTTGGCGGGCTGGATGGGTATTGAGGCGTTCCCAGTAGGTTTGCAGGTGCGGGAAGTGTGTCAGCTGGCCGCCCTGGGCCAGCAGATCCACCAGGAAGGAGTTCATGATGTCGGCGCCGGAGAGACGGTCCCCCACCAGATAGTGGCGGCTTGCCAGCACCTGGTTCAGATAACCCAGCACCTTGGCGCACTCCGCTTTGGCGTAGTCCGGCAGGAAGCGCATCGGGCTGCCATCCTTGCGCACGAACATGTCGAGCAGCAGCGGCAGTATGCCGGAGCTCTCGGCAAAGTGGATCCACTGCAGGTATTCGGGGTAGTCGGGGCTATCCTGAGCTGGCGCCAGCCGCTCGGGGGCGTGGCGGGTAATCAGGTACTCTGTGATGGCGCCGGATTCCGCCAGCACGCGTCCTTCCAGCTCGATGACAGGCGACTTGCCGAGGGGGTGGATGGCTTTCAGCTCGGGCGGCGCCAGAAAGGTGGTGGCGTCGCGCTGGTAGGCCTTGATCTGGTAGGGCAAGCCAAGCTCTTCGAGCAGCCAGATGATGCGTTGGGAGCGGGATTTGTTCAGGTGGTGCAGGATTATCATTGGAACCTCGATTCGGTGGCAGGAGTCGGTATACGCGTCGGCGAGGTGACTGGTTCACCGGCATGGAGAAATCAAGAGAGCGGGCAGTGCCCGCTCTCTCGTTGGCTGACTCAGGCCTCCAGCGCCTGATCCAGATCCGCCAATATGTCCTCGATCGCTTCTATCCCCACCGACAAGCGGATCATCTCCGGCTTGACCCCGGCCCTGACCTGTTCCTCCTCGCTCAACTGGCGATGGGTGGTGGAGGCGGGGTGGCAGGCCAGCGACTTGGCGTCGCCGATATTGACCAGCCGCTTGAAGATCTTGAGGGCATCGTAGAAGCGCACCCCCGCCTCATAGCCCTCCTTCAGGCCAAACGAGAGGATGGCCGACGGCCGGCCCCCCATGTACTTCTCCGCCAGCAGATAGTGGGGATGTCCCGGCAGACCGGCGTAGCTGACCCAGGCTACTTTCGGGTGATGCTTGAGGTGGTGGGCGACCTGAAGGGCGTTGTCCACGTGGCGCTCCATGCGCAGGCTCAGGGTCTCCAGCCCCTGCAGCAGCAGGAAGGCGTTCATGGGGGCCAGCGCCGCGCCGGTATTGCGCAAGGGCACTGTGCGAACCCGGCCGATAAAGGCGGCGGGGCCGAAGGCTTGTGTGTAGACCACACCGTGGTAGGAGGGCTCGGGCTGGGTGAGCTGGGGGAAGCGTTCGGCGTTATCCGCCCAGGGGAACTTGCCCGAGTCGACGATGACGCCGCCCAGCGAGTTGCCGTGACCGCCGACATATTTGGTCAGGCTGTGCACCACGATATCGGCGCCGTGTTCTATGGGTTTGCACAGCACCGGCGTGGCGACCGTGTTGTCGACGATGAGCGGCACGCCACGGGCGTGGGCCACCTTGGCGAAGGCGGCCAGATCGACGATGTTGCCTGCCGGGTTGCCTATGCTCTCGCAATAGACTGCCTTGGTCTTGTCGTCGATGAGGGCGGCGATGGCCTCGGCGCTGTCATCACTGGCGAAGCGCACTTCAACCCCGAAGCTCGGCAGCATGTGGGCGAACAGTGTGTAGGTGCCGCCATAGAGCTGGGGCGTAGAGACTATGTTGTCGCCGGCGGCGGTCAGCGCCTGGATGGCGTAAGTGATGGCGGCGGAACCTGCCGAGACCACCAGCCCGGCGATGCCCCCTTCCAGCGCGGCCATCCGCTGTTCCAGCACATCGTTGGTGGGATTCATGATACGGGTATAGATGTTGCCCGGCACCGCCAGATTGAACAGATCCGCCCCGTGCTGGGCGCTGCCGAACTCGTAGGCCACCGTCTGGTAGATGGGCACGGCGACCGCCTTGGTAGTGGGATCGCTGGAAAAGCCGTGGTGCAGGGCCAGGGTCGCATCTTTCATCACACACTCCTTGTTGGATGTTGCTTGTCGCAGTTACAGTTGGGCAGTTATAGATGGATAGACGTCCAATCTATCAGGCTCAGCGGCGATGTAAACCACCCAATCCGGTAAAGCAATGGCATCCGCTGGCGATGGGCCTCGCCTTTGAGCAACCGGGGCTGCACTCAGAGGCGGCGACGATACTCCTTGTCATCGATCTGGTGCATGTCCCACTGCATCAGGCGGTTGAGCTGGCTCATGGGATCCTCGATCAGGGTCAGCGGGCGAGGCAGGATCCGCTTGAAGTAACGACGCAGGGTTTGCTGGATCCGGTTCGGTTTGGGGGCGCTTTGCTGGTTCATGATGATGCTCCTGTGCTGTGGCTCTCATGTTCATCAGCAGTATTGAGCTAAAATGCGGAAGTAAAAACTGATGACTTATAGCAACAGGATTTCCTCTTTTATGCCGACCAGTCGCCTCTATCAGCAGTTTCAACGACTCGCCCAGCAGCTTGGCTGCGATGAGCGGGAGGCAAGTCTCGCCGAAGTGGCGGACCTGCTCTGCTGCACCCCACGCAACGCCCGCCTGCTGCTGCGGCGGATGCAGGATCAGGGCTGGCTCAGCTGGTCAGCCGAGGCGGGCAGGGGACGGCGCTCCCGGCTCACCCTGCTCGACAGCCAGGAGAGTCTGACCCGGCGCCGCCTGCGGGATCTGTTGAGTCAGGGCCAGCTTGCCCAGGCGGTGCGGCTGGCGGAAGGTCGGCTGGATCTGCTCACCCCGCTGCTGATCGAGCAGCTCGGCCAGGCCACCCGGGAGGGACGCCAGATCCTGCGGGTGCCCTACTACCGGCCGCTGCCCCAGCTGCTGCCCACGGATCCGCTGCGTCGCTCCGAAATTCACCTGAGCCGGCAGATCTTCAACGGTCTCACCCGACGAAATGAGGAAAATGGGGAAATCGAAGGGGATCTGGCCCACCACTGGGAGTGTCTGGGGCCCTGTCACTGGCGCTTCTATCTGAGGCCGGTGGTGCGCTTTCACCACGGTCGCGAGCTGGTGGTAGAAGATGTGATGGAGAGTCTGCTGGCACTGCGGGATCGCCCCCTGTTCGCCCATCTGGTTCGGCTGGAGAGCCCCTGGCCACGCACTCTGGATCTGTATCTCGACAGCCCGGATCCTCTGCTGCCCCACCTGCTGGCCGAACCGGTGGCGACCATATTGCCGCGGGAGCTCAAGGGGGAGGCGGGCTTTGCCCTGCAGCCGGTGGGCACGGGCCCCTACAAGGTGACCGCCAACGATCCCCTGCACCTTTGTCTGGAGGCGTTTGACGACTACTTTGGTCTGCGTGCCTTGCTTGACGAGATCGACATCTGGATGCTGCCGGAGCTGGCGGAGCGGCTGGAGACCCACCTGCAGCTGGGACGTGACAGCCCTGAACTCGGCACCATGCGCGGTGAATCCGAGCTTGAATCCGGCTGCTACTTCCTGCTGCAGGACGACAGATCCGTCTCCTTGCAGGATCCTGCCCTGCGTCACTGGCTGGCCCAGCTGCTCAACCCCATCGCCCTGATGGCACGGGTCGCCCCCGAGTTACAGCGGGGCTGGACCAGTGCGCTGGGTCTGTTGCCCCACTGGCGCGAGGCCCTGCCTGCGTCATTGCCAACGCCGGAGCAACTGCCGACGCGGCTGGTGCTGGCCTGTTTCAATCAGCATCTGGAGTTCAACGAGTGTGCCGGCGCCATGGCCAGCCTGCTGGCAGAACAGGGGATCCGGCTGGAGGTTCGCACCCTGGATTACGGCCGCTGGGTGAGCGGGGTGGATGAGGATGTGGATCTCTGGCTCGGCACCCTCAATCTGGAGCACGAGCATGCCTTCGCCCCCTACGCCTGGCTGCTAGGCACGCCGCTGCTGCACAAGGTGTGGGCCAGTCAGCATGCTTTATGGCAGGGCCTGACCCGGTGGCGTGCCAGCGGTGAGGAGCCGGGCCCGCGCGCTCTGCTGGCCCGGGTGCAGCAACAGGGCTGGTTCGTGCCCCTGTTCCACCACTGGCTGGAGCTGGAGAGCCGGGTCGGCGTGCACGGGGTGCGCATGACGGCCCTCGGCTGGTTTGATTTTCGCAGTGCCTGGCTTCGCCCCGAGTAAGGACGATGCTTATGAGGCGGGTTGAACCTGTCTCGCCTCACCTTGTACCTGCAAGGTGCTCTTCCGGCAGATCGTCATCCTGTTTTAATTGCCGTTTTTACTATGGGTCGGCGGGTCGCAGTTCATTGGACATTCAATTCCAAAGTGCCATGCTGGTTCAGGTTATGGAAAGCAGAGCAAATGAGGAAAAAGATGAGCAACAATTCAGAACGTTCCCAAGGAAAATGCCCGGTCATGCACGGTGGTACCACCTCCGGCGAGCAAGCCAACATGGCGTGGTGGCCGAAGAGCCTCAACCTCGACATGGCCGCCCTCAAGCAGGATGTGACCGCCCTGATGACCGACAGCCAGGATTGGTGGCCGGCAGACTGGGGCCACTACGGCGCCCTGATGATCCGCATGGCCTGGCACTCGGCCGGTACTTATCGTATCGCCGATGGCCGTGGTGGTGGCAGTACCGGCAATCAGCGTTTTGCTCCGCTCAACTCCTGGCCTGACAACGCCAACCTGGACAAGGCCCGGCGTCTGCTGTGGCCCATCAAGAAAAAATACGGCAACAAGATCAGCTGGGCCGATCTGATCATTCTGGCCGGCACCGTGGCTTATGAGTCCATGGGGCTCAAGACGTTCGGCTTCGCCTTCGGCCGCGAGGATATCTGGCACCCCGAGAAAGACATCTATTGGGGCGCGGAGAAGGAGTGGCTGGCACCGAGCAGCAAGCCCGGCGGTCGTTACTCTGGCGAGCGGGATCTGGACAACCCGCTGGCGGCAGTGATGATGGGGCTCATCTACGTCAACCCGGAAGGGGTCGACGGCAATCCGGATCCTCTGAAAACCGCCAAGGACATGCGGGTCACCTTTGCCCGCATGGCGATGGATGACGAAGAGACGGTCGCCCTGACGGCCGGGGGGCATACGGTAGGCAAATGTCACGGCAATGGGGATGCCCGGCTGCTCGGGCCCGAGCCGGAAGGTGCCGCTGTCGAGGATCAGGGGCTGGGCTGGCTCAACAAAACCCAGCGCGGCATTGGTCGCAATGCGGTGACCAGCGGCATTGAAGGGGCCTGGACCACCCACCCCACCCGTTGGGACAACGGTTACTTCTATCTGCTGTTCAACTACGAGTGGGAACTGAAAAAGAGCCCGGCCGGTGCCTGGCAGTGGGAGCCTGTCAATATACGGGAAGAGGACAAGCCGGTGGATGTGGAAGATCCTGCCATTCGCCACAACCCCATCATGACAGACGCCGACATGGCGCTGAAGTTCGACCCCGAGTACCGCAAGATCGCCGAGCGTTTCCGCGCTGATCCGGCGGCCTTCTCCGATGCCTTCGCCCGCGCCTGGTTCAAGCTGACCCATAGGGATCTGGGGCCGAAAACCCGTTATGTTGGGCCTTATGTGCCAGCTGAAGATCTGATCTGGCAGGATCCTGTGCCTGCTGGGCGTACCGATTATGACGTGGCTGCGGTGAAGGCCAGCATTGCCGCCAGCGGCCTCTCCATCAGCGATATGGTCAGTACCGCCTGGGACAGCGCCCGTACTTTCCGGGGCTCGGATTTGCGTGGCGGTGCCAACGGTGCCCGTATCCGGCTGGCCCCGCAGAACGAGTGGGAAGGCAATGAACCGGCCAGACTGGCGCGGGTGCTCAAGGTGCTCGAACCCATCGCCGCCGCCAGCCAGATCAGCGTGGCGGATGTGATAGTGCTGGCGGGTAACCTGGGTGTTGAGCTGGCGGCCAGGGCCGCCGGGGTCGAGGTGACAGTTCCCTTCAGCCCGGGTCGTGGTGATGCCAGTCAGGCCCGGACCGATGTGGCGTCGTTCGACGTGCTTGAGCCGCTGGCCGACGGTTACCGCAACTGGTTGAAGAAGGACTATGCGGTCACGGCGGAGGAGCTGATGCTGGATCGTACCCAGCTGATGGGTCTGACGGCCCATGAGATGACGGTTCTGGTGGGCGGCATGCGAGTGCTCGGCACCAACCATGGCGGCACCCGGCACGGTGTCTTTACCGAGAGGGAAGGGGCCTTGACCAACGACTACTTCGTCAACCTCACCGACATGGCCAACACCTGGCACCCGTCGGGAGATCGTCTGTATGAAGTGCGCGATCGCAAGAGCGGCAAGGTGAAATGGACGGCGACCCGGATCGATCTGGTGTTCGGCTCCAACTCGGTACTGCGTGCCTACGCCGAGGTCTATGCCCAGGATGACAACAAGGAGAAGTTCGTCTGCGATTTCATCAGTGCCTGGAACAAGGTGATGAATGCGGACCGCTTTGATCTGATGAGTTAAGGCTGACCCGACTGCCCCGCACACCCGGGTGTGCGGGGTATTTTTTTGTCCTGAGCCAAGGCTTGCCAGGGGTTGCGACAGAGATTGGCCAGTACCGGGGAGCAGTGCCGCCCCTGTCCTTTTGGACTGGATATCAGGTAACATCTTGATTCATTGATGATGGCTAGCTGCCAAGCCCCTGCTGACAAGGAGTCGCCCATGCTGGAAATGCAGATCCAACCCCGTTTTCAAGAGACAGATGCCCTCGGCCACATCAACAATACGGTGCCGGCGGTCTGGTTCGAGGCGGCGCGGGATCCCCTGTTTCGCATCTTCTCTCCCGAGCTGGATGTGCATAACTGGCATCTGATCATCGCGGGCTATACGGTACAGTTCAAACGCGAGCTGTTTTATGGTCAGCAGGTATCGATCAACACCGGGGTGCGCCGCATCGGATCCAGCTCCTTCACGCTCTGGCAGGAAGCCTGGCAGGGCGGTGAGCTGGCCGTCACCGGCGAAACGACCCTGATCCATTTTGACTATCAGACCCGCCAATCCCTTCCCTTGAGTGACAAGCACAGGGAAGCGCTGCGGGCCTGGCTGATAGAGAGTTAACCTTGGCCTGTTGGCCTACCACAGGAAAACCATGCACAGGAACATAATGCGCAACACAGTGACTGCTCTGACACTGGGACTCTGTTCCCTACCTTCTCTGGCCGCTTCTCTTGCGGAGCAGTTCACCCTGATCGACCGGGGGGCCGATAGCGCCCTCGACACCCGTCTGTTCAGTCATGACGGTGTGGAGATCAAGGCCTGGATCGATGGCACCCCCGTCATCATAGCTGTGCCCATCATGAACGAGCAGGGCAAGCTGCAAGGGGAGAGCCGTTACTACTTCAAGGGGGGCAAGCTGTTCGGGGTCAGAGAACCTGCCGCCCAGTTTGCCTTCGATGAGCAAGGCAAGCTGACCCACTGGCTTGACAACAAGGGACAGCCTGCCGAGTTCGTCAGCAAAATAAGCATGCAACAGCGTGAAGCCTGGCTCACCAAGCGATCTGCTGACCTGGCCAGGCTGTTTGCCATCAGCCCTGCGGAGCAGAAAGCCAGCAGTGGCAGCGTCAAGCTGAAAGGTGCCGAACTCACCCACTGGCTCTGCAACGGCAAGCTGATGGATCTGGCCAGGGGCGACAAGGTGACCTTCGAGCAGAAGACGCTCAAGGTGAGTGAATCGGGCATCGAAGGAGAGGTCTCCCTGCGCCAGGACAAGGGCTGGCAGGATCTGAACCTCAAGTGCGATGTGCAAGGCACCCAGGTGACCCGTCTCACCTGGCAGCCACTGCCCGGCGCCAACAAGCCGCAATAAGTAGGGTTGCAGCATGAAACAAGGGGGCCGTCAGGGCCCCCTTGTCGTTGTGGTCTATTCCCCTGGACCTGGCAGCCACTGCCCGGCGCCAACAAGCCGCAATAAGTACGGTTGCAGCATGAAACAAGGGGACCATCAGGGCCCCCTTGTCGCTGTAGTCTATTCCCCTGAACCTGGCAGCCACTGCCGAGGGCCAACAAGCGATAATGAGTGCGGTTGCAGCATGAAGCAAGGGGGCCATCGCGGCCCCCTTGCTGTTTATGGCTGTTCTTCGAGCCGCAACCGGGTCAGTGCCTCGACCCGCCGCCACTGCTCGGCGGGAAACCAGCGCGCCAGTATCTCCTGTTGCTGCTCGGCCCGATCAAGGGCGGGCAAAGGGGTGAGCTCGGCCAGATAGCCTGCCAGCTGCTGCTCGAACCCTTGCTGACTCTGTTCCAGCTGATGCAGTCGATCCACGGCCTCTGGTCCCAGCTGCTCCAGCAGCACGGCTTCCCGCTCGGCAGGGGGTAATTGCGCCAGCGTCTGCAACTCGCCGAGCAGGCGGCTGTTGACCTCTGCTTCTCTGAACCATTGGGGCTGCTCCGTCAGCCAGAGTTCGAGTTCACCGGCCAGCATCTTCTTGTCGGCATCGCTCGCCTGGGCTAGCGCCTTGCGGCGCAGGGTCCACTGCTCCATCAGTCTGTCTTCGGCAAACAGCTGATCCTGCTCGGCCGGGGTGAAGCTCTGCTGGCGCAGTTGTTCACGCTGGTCAAACAGCTGCTGCAGGCTGGCGAGGTCCGGATCCGTCGGCACCGTCAGGCGGCCCTCCGCCGCCAGAAAAACCTGGTAGCGGGCCAGCAGTGGGTTCTCTGCGTCAGCCTCGCCCTGTTCCAGGCGTTGGGCCAGCTGATGACGCAGGGCTCCCTGTTCGGGGGCGGCATTCAGACTCGGCGGCGGGTCGGGCCATAACAGGGCGGCCCCCAGCAAGAAGGCTCCGCCCAGAGGCAGGGCGAGAAGGAGGGATCGCTTCATAGCCCCAGACCCTGCAAGCGGTTGGCGTGCTGGCGGTAGAGGGTGACAGGATCGGTATCAAACAGGTGATGGATGCCAAACGACTGATTGACCTCGTCCAGATGGTTCATCCGGTAGCCGGTATCGATCACCTTGCCGAGGTGGCTGCTGCATACCCCGACCAGGCCGTCATTGGGCTCGCTGAAAAAGGTGCTGGTGAGGGCCAGCGCAGGATCCACCGGATCCAGGACATTGGTCATGCTGCCGTGCCCGCTCCAGGAGAAGTAGTAGACGCCGTTGGCGGCGCGCAGCGGCCCTTCGCCACAATACTGGCTGGGTAGCCCCTCTGGGTAGCGCTGGTTGAAGCGCTGGGCTCCCGCGCTGGTGAGCGCATCGAGGGAGGCGAGAGGATCCTGTGGCAGCTGGCTGCCACCGGAGAGCAGCGAGATGACACCAGAGAGTGCCGAGGCGGCCGCGACCGCCAGTTTCTCGGCTATCGAGCCAGGGGCTACGTTGGCACGCACCAGGTCCGCTATCTCGGAGCCATAGTTGACGCCCCCCACGCTGGTGGCGGAGGCGACTAGTTCCGGGGCGACAGAGGCGACATAACGTATGGTGGGGCTGCCGTGGGAGTGACCTATGAGGTTGACCTTGTCAGCACCCGTGATGGCGAGCACCTGCTGTACCTGCTTGAGCAACTGTTCACCGCGCAGTTCCGAGCTGTGGGTAGCCGAGACCTGCGCGACATAGACGCGGGCACCGTCCCGGGTCAGGGCCTGGGGGATACCGTAGAAGTAATCGACCCCGAGCAGCTTGTCGAAGCCGAACAATCCATGCACCAGCACCATGGGATAACGGGTCTGGGTATAACCTGCCGCCTGACCCAGCATGGGCAGGGCGCACAGCAGCACCAATAGCCATCTTTTCATCGTCATCATCCTTGTGAAATAGGCTGTCCATCCGACAGCCACCGGCTTCATGCCAGTACCCGCCAGCATGGCCAACCCAGCCAGTTGCATCTGTGCAAGTGATCACTAAACAGACAGATTCAAAAAAGCCCTACCCATATGGGCAGGAGGGGAGAAGGCGTCAGGCCGGCGAAGATCAAGTATCCCTTGTATTCGGTCACTATATAAGTTAAATAATAATTATTATCATTTAAGTGGCTGGGATCATGACAGGAACCTGGGTGAAGGGATGGGTCGGGACAACCGACTCGGACAGCAGCATGGTGCATTGGAAGCAGCAGACCCTGAGTGGCAATCGCTATTTCGATGCCGGCGAGTACGCCAAGGCACTCTCCTATTATCAGCAGGCGCTGTGGCTGGCTCGCCAGCAGTTCTCTTTCTGGCACGATGCAGACGAGGCAGTGGCTGCCCTGGTGGTGGCTCACCACAATCTGGCAGATCTGTTGATCGCCATGACGCTGCCGGACCGTGCAGCCGACCTGCTGTGCCATATCCACGATTGTCTGCTTGCTACCAGCCAGTCCCCCGCCTGTCCGAGCCCACTGCGGGCCGCGGCTCTGCGCCATACCCGCAGCACCCATACCGAGCTGATCGCCTTCGTGCGCAAGCACGGCACTCAGGATGCCATTCAGCGTTGCCTCTGTCAGTGCCTGTGCCACGCCGAGCCCGCCCATCAACTACATTAATCACAATAAAAAGAGGTGATCATGAGCCATACCCTGCCAGACCTTTCTTACGCCTACGATGCGCTGGAACCCCACATAGACGCGCTGACCATGGAGATCCACCACAGTCGTCACCACCAGACCTACATCACCAACCTCAACGTCGCACTGGAAGCGTTCCCCGAGCTGGCCGCCCTGCCGGTGGATGAGCTGCTTGCCCGCTTCGACAGCCTGCCGGTCAAAGTGCAGGGGGCGGTGCGCAATCATGGGGGGGGCCATGCCAACCACAGCCTGTTCTGGCAGGTGATGAGCCCGCAAGGCGGCAGTGAGCCGACTGGCGAGCTGGCGGAGGCGATCCGGCGGGATCTGGGAGGGTTGGATGCTTTCAAGCAGGCTTTCACCCAGGCGGCGTTGAGCCGCTTCGGCAGCGGCTGGGCCTGGCTGGTGGTCGACAAGGAGGGCAAATTACAGGTGGAGAGCAGCGCCAATCAGGACAGTCCCCTGATGCAGGGCCATGCGCCCATATTGGGGCTGGACGTGTGGGAGCACGCCTATTACCTCAAGTACCAGAACAAGCGTCCCGACTATATAGCTGCGTTTTACAACGTGATCGACTGGGACGAAGTGGAACGTCGTTACCGGCAGGCGCTGGCCTGATCTGCTAGCGTCTTGTTCCATTCACAAAAAGAGACCCGCTATCCGGCGGGTCTCTTTTTGTCTGGTCAGGGCGTTGGATTGGCGCCTGCTGCACTGGTTGCAGCCGACGAACTGGTCGCTGTGGCAGCACTGGTTGCAGGCGATATACCAGTCGTTGCTGCTGCGCTCGTGGTCGATGCGGCACTGGTCGCCGCGGCCGAGCTGGCGGCATTGACGGCGGGAGCGGTCTTGTCGCGCGGCTGCTTGTCCTGAGTCACAGGGGGAATGGGCAGGCAGGGCTGGCTCATACCCAGGGTACTCAATGTCAGACAGGGAACCGGGCCGCCGATGACGATGGGCTCGCCGAGGAATTTGGGTCCCTTGTCCAAAACATAGAGGTCGAGCAGCCCCATCAGCCGGGCAAACACCTCGCGCACCCGGGTCTTGATACCCTGATAGGCGCTGGGATCCTTGGCGTTGAAGCCGACGGCCTCGATGCCGAAGTGGCGGGCGATAAAGATGGCTCGCTCGTTGTGAAAGGCCTGCGACACCACTGTGAAGTGGGCCTGACCAAACACCTCCTTGGCGCGCACTATGGAGTCCAGGGTACGAAAGCCGGCGTAGTCGCTGTAGATCACCTTGGCCGGAATGCCGGCCTGGATCAGGGCGCGTCGCATCTGGCGTGGCTCGTTGTACTGGACGGTCGCGTTGTCACCGGAGACCAGTATGTAGTCTACCTTGCCATTGTTGTAGAGCTCGGCGGCGGCCTTGATCCTGTATTTGAAGTAGTGATTCGAACTGCCGCCAATCAGGTACTTGGAGGTGCCGAGCACCAGTGCGACCCTGTTGTAGGGCACCGCATCGACGTCGTCATAGGTGTAGTGGCGGGTGTCCGAGACGGTCCACTCGCTGTAGCCCAGCAGCATGGCGGCAGCTACCAGCAACAGGCAAAAGCAGGCGAGGAGGATCTTGGCAAACTTCTTCATGCGCGGTGCAGTTCGGGTCTGAAGTAGGAGGTGACAGAGGGTCATTCTATTACAAGTTGCCGCTGCGCGTCAGGCTTGATAACTGCCTATGGCGTCACTCGGGCAGAGGCTGTCGCATCTGGCTGTCTTCTAACCGCTTGATCCGTCACCTATATAAAGTACTCATATAAAAACAGAGGGCAGCCGTGGCTGCCTTCTGTCGCTAACGTCTCACCCTCAGTGGGAGGAGTCGTTGGCCCTGCACTCGTCGGACTCCTTGTTGGCCTCCCACCAGGGCAGCAGATCGCGGCTCAGCCAGCTCTGGTAGGCCTCGCTGTCGCTCGCGATCAGCTGATCCAGCTCGGCTTCGAAGGCGCTCATCGCCTGCTGCTGATCCGGGTTGCGCAGGGCCTGGGCCATGGCAAGCCAGCTGGCACCGCGGCCGGTCTCGTTCAGGAAGCGATGCACCGTATAGGACCAGGAGTAGACCATCTCGCCACCCTTGTCGTAATCCAGGTGCAGTATGTCGGCCAGGCTCGGTCGTTCGGTCGCCGGGCGACCCACCACATTGTCCATGCCACGGGCGAAGCACTGACCGTGGGCGATGAACTCCGCCAGCCCTTCCGACCACCAGGTGGTGCGATTGAGCGGGTAGTGACCGAAGCTGCCGTACTGGTTGAAGCGGCCATCCAGATAGTGCACATACTCGTGGCGCAGGTTCCACACCTGGAAGGCGGGGCGCTTCCACTCAGCCTCATAGGCGAAGAAGCGGGCCTGATTGCCGGGGCGAGCCGGATCCCCTTCGATGTAGATGCCGCCGTTGTCGGTAGAGACACCACCAAACAGGGCGCCGCCGTAGCGTTTCCAGTCGGCGGAGGAGTTGAAGATCACCAGCTCCAGTGCCTCGTTGTTGTCATCCGCCACCGGCTGCCAGCCTGTTTCCATCTGCTGATGGAACTGCTGCTCCTCGGCGCCCAGCTCGCGGCAGATGCCGTCGGCCTGATCCTGGCTCAGCTCCTGGGCCCGCAGGCGCAGGGTCGGCGAGCAGGTGTGCTCGAACGGCAGCACATCCTCCAGCCGTATCGGGGTGCAGAGACCGGCAAACTCGCCGCTGATGCAGGCTTCGCTGGTGCGATCCGTGTAGGTCAGATAGTAGGTGGAGAGGGTCAGTGACATGTCTTCCAGCAGATCCTGGCTCTGCTGGCCACCCGGGATCAGGCTGTGATGACGGATGAGATCGATGACTGAACCATCCAGCAGCTTGCGATAGTTTTCGCTCTCGTCGGGACGGGTATAACGGGTGACCCGATAGAGGCGGGTGTAGGCATCCAGCACATTATTGAGCAGGAACAGATCCTTGCCATCCCGTCCTTGCCAGAGCGATAGCTCGCTCATGCCGAGGGCGTGCAGCTGTTTGCGCAGCTCACCATCCTGCTGGCGGAAATCGGCGGCGAAGGCATCGCTGTAGTCACTGGCGAAGTCGAGGAAGTTGAGCAGATCGAACAGACCCGTTGCCCAGGCATGCTGACCATTGAGCTCGCTGGCGTGGCGGGTGCTGTAAGCCAGCATCTGGTTGAACTGGCCGAGCAGGGTACCGAACCGGCTCTGCACCGCCGGGCTCTTGAACTGGCCATGCAGGGCGATACTCCAGGCACCCATGACGGCTCCCACCTCATCGCTGGCCTGCTCCGGATAGAGCAGCGGATGGGCACCGAGCGCAGTCAGGGCTTCAGCCAGCGCCTCGGCGGCGGCCGGGCCATCTTCCTTGTGCTTGCCGTAGTTGTGATAGTTGTGGGCGCGCACATATTCGAGCAGCAGCTTCATGGCCGGATGGGCGGGCTGATTGGCCGCCAGCAGACTCTGCATGCCCCGTGACACGGCCAGCAGCTTGGTGTCATCGTGGCCATAGTTTTCCTGCCAGACGAGAGCGGGCTGACCGCTGGCGTCCTGCACTATCCTGGCGGCGTCAGCATCCAGCAGATCCGTGCCCGGTTGCTCCGGCTCGGAGCAGGCGCGGCCATCGGCGCGACGGCAGTCGAGCTGCTCCTCCTTGCTGGCCAGCACTATGGGGCGATTGAGCACCCGGCTCTCTTGCCACTCGTCGGTTTCCGGCAGTGTCTGCCATTCGCTGCCACCGACCGGGTATTGATAGCCGGTGTCTTTCAGTACTACCTGCACCTCGCTGCCGGCGGGCAGGGTCTGGCGGCAAACCCGATAGCTGATGGTCTTGTCCCCTTCCTGGCGGGTCTGGGGTTCATCGCACTCCTGCTGGGTTTTGGTTTCATCCAGCTGCCAGCTGTACTTGCGCCATACGTGGATCTCGCTCACCTGGCTGGCGGCCTGACTGCCTGGCACGGGTTGCAGGCGGAAGAAGATCTGCTCGAGGCGGCCATCCCGCTCGTTGGAGGTCTCTTCCAGCACGCTGAGTTGCTGCCAGTTTTGCGGCTGATATTGCCAAACCTGCTCGGCGCAGCGGCCCTGGGCGTTGAGTTCGCAGCGATCCAGCTCCTGCTCGCTGTGACCCAGTATGATGCGCTCGGCCAGCGGCATACGATCCTGGCGCGGTGCGGTCGGGGTGCCGGTCAATGGCTCCCAGCGGCCCTGCTCCAGGCCGTAACCATAGTCATAGCTGCTGGCCGGGATGGCCTTGCCTGCCGGCACCACCTGCTCGCAGCTGAGGTAACGGATCTGCCAGCCCTGCTCAATCCTGAGCTGCGGCTCGCCGCAGGCTTGCTCTGCCAGAGCACTGAGGTCGCTATCGTTCCAGTCGAAGCGGCGATAGACGCGCAGTTGCTGATAGGGGGCATCGTCATTGCGGGCGCTGAGCTCGTAGGTGACTTCGGTGACGCGATCGCTCAGCTGGCGGCTCGATTCACCGTTCAGCCGGTATGCTTGCCAGTCGGTGGGGGAGTAATTGGCCAGCGCCGAGGTGGCGAGCAGGCCCGGTGCTACCAGAAGCAGCAACCTTGTACCCAGATTGTTCATTTTTATCCCTTTGGATGAGAGTCTGCGTGGTTATCGCGGGCAATGTACTAAGTTCCAAAAGGGTATCAACTCACCAATCAGGCCATATAAATCATTTATTTAGCATCTATCAAAATAAATTGAGTCTCATTGGGGGCTGCAGTGATAGCAAGGACTCATCTGCCATCTGGGGGGGATCTAAGCCTCCACGCTGTGAATGTGATCCAGCTCTCGTTTGAGGTTTGCTGTGCCGTGGGCAGGTGTGCCTCATGTCCGAATGGTATGGAGGCTCTGTACTGGCGATCGCTAGGCGTTTATGTGGTCATGATGCTGTGACCCAGGAAAGGGTGAATAGGGAAGGGGAACAGATCGAGAGGACGCGGAGCAGAGGGGCAACCGAGACTGACAAGAGAGACGCGACACAAAGACAACAGAGGTTGCTTTGCCAGTGGCCAAGGCAGGCGGCCGACAAACCAATCGGTATGCCGGCCCTGATCCTCAAGCAATCCTGAGCCAGGCTCAGGAGGAAACTAGAGGTAACTGACGGTCACTATGGCCATGCTATTGCTGCCTTCTGACAGCTTGTAATTCAGGGTGCCATTGATGGCGTTGAGGCTGCCAGTTTGTCGCAGGCTGGCCAAATCCAGGGTTTGGCGCTGTGCGCCGGAATAGCAGGTCACGCTGTTGTCAGAAAAGTCACAGGGTGATTCATAAATGGTGCCAGTCAGGGTCACAGTGCCATCGTAAGCCGACGCGGTAGCGGGCAACAGTGCAGCACCAAGCAGCAAGGCGGTGGCGGCTGAGGAGGCGCAACGGATAATGCTTTTGCGGACAGAACCGGTGGAGGGGATGCAAGTGTTCATTTTATGTCCTTTTCGTCACATGTCGTTGTACGAAAAGGGCAACGCAATCAAAGAGAATGGCATTCAGATCATGACATCACTCTTCTCAGTTGGCAGCTCCGCTGTCTTAGGTATCTACACCCTTAGACCGGTGGCTTTGCGTCCCGACCTTTCGATCGGTTTGCCCTTTACTCTATGTCCGGATGATAACACCCCACTTTGAGAAATCAATCGCTATAAAAAAAGATGGGATATAAGTCACACCTCACAAGTGCCAATTAGTATTGGTGGGAAAATATGCCGGTCCCATATTGATGACATTTTATTTTCTTCCAATTAAATTAATTGTTATGAATACCTGTAAAGAGTGAGCCAACAACTGCGGATGTTTTAAAGCCAATGTTATTTGACATGGAAACGTTGAATGTTACCCCTGCCGTGAGAGCAAGGTGTGAGCTCTTGTGCATCACAGGCAGCTTCAGATAATCCTGATTGCCTGATTGCCTGAACGTGATCAGAAACATGGCCAGAAGAGTATATTTACCGTGCTCAATGTTGGTTTTTTGTTAATTTGGTTTGTGGTGTGATTAGGTTATTGGTTAATTTAATATCGCCAATGTTCAATACAGTGATGATAATGGTCTTTTGTTATTTTAATTTGTTCCAGAATGGTTGTAAGTGCATGATTTTAAAGTGTTTAAAAAATATTTATAAAAATCAAAATGTATTTGATGTGCATCAAATACGTCGTTAATTTGTTTCCCAAGCAAAGGTTGAAAGCAGTATTTCTACACGGCTTACATGGATATGTATTCGTGCAGATATAAAAGGTAGCGGGAACTGCCTTTGATACGGTCTTCTACCTTGGCTTGATAAAATTGGACATACACAGAGCAACTGATTGTCTGGCTCATATCTTCATCGGCTTAATGAAGTAAAAGTCATGCAAGAGTAGCTGTGTGGCATATCGCCTCATTATTTAACACTGTGACTCCAGCATGGTTTAGGTGATGAGATAAAACACACGTTAATGTAGGTATAAAGAATGAACGCTAATAAAATTTTGGTTGCTATGGGTGTTGGTTCCATGCTGCTGTGCGGCTCTGCTGTTGCTGCCGGCGGTGCTGGTTCAGGTAAAGTCACCTTTAACGGTGAAATTATCAATGCCCCTTGCTCCGTTGCTCCTGAGTCTGTTGACCAGGTTGTTGAAATGGGCCAGATCAGCACCAAAGAGCTGGTCAAAGGTGGCGAGTCCAACTCACGTCCGTTCAGCATCAAGCTGCTGAACTGTGAAATCACCCCTGATGAAGATGCTGTTAAAGTGACCTTCAGCGGCGCCAAAGATCCTGTCGATTCCAGCCTGCTGGTGATCGGTGGCGGCCAGGCAGCTGGTGCTGGTATCAAGATGACTGCACCGGGTACTGGCGCGGCTATCGTTCTGGGTGAACCTACCGCCGCTTTCGGTTTGGTGAATGGTGATAACGAGCTGCCCTTCAGCGCCGTGCTGAAAGGCTATGCCGACCAGACTGCCAACCCGCTGACTGCCGGTGCCTTCACTGCAGTGACCAACTTTACTCTCTCCTACGAGTAATAGTCTGCCTTAACGTGTGATACGGGTTGTGGTGGTGCAAACCACCACAACTTCACACATGGTTTCCCCCACATCGTGCCTTGACCATGAAAACTCCAATGATTGTGCCAGTCGTATTGCAGGTTGTGATGATGGCAATGCCTGCGTATGCAAATGAAGTAACGGATGGGTTGGCCGAGTCAGGCTGCACTTTGGATGAACAAAGAAAAACTCCCCAGCAACAAGCCAACCACAGAGTACTGAAAGTCAGTGGTTGTCAGATAGAAGGGCGAGTGGATACCTCACTGCCTTTTATATCCATGTCTGTTCATGGTGTTGTGAATGATGAACTGGGTATTGTCAGTGATGGAAAATATCACAAGGTATCTGGGGAATATTTTATTGTCTCCGATATTGTCAATCGTGATATGGAACTTGATTTGAGGGTGAATAATGGAGTGTTGTTCTATCCGAGCAATACAGCCCTATTTGAACTCAATTATATGTAAGCAACCCGATTGCTTAGTGTAGATACCTCATTATGTGAGACCGTTATGTTACCCCTAGAGTGAATATATGAGCGTTTCAACATCAAACTCTGTTAGAACACATTATCTAAAAATGGCTTTTATGCTATGCGTGCCTTGCCTATTGGCTGTGGCAGATAACGCGTTGGCAGAAACGGAGTTTAATATTGATGCGCTTGATCTGGACGAGCGAACCAAGATAGACCTTTCCCAGTTTGCAGATGAAGGTTATATCCTGCCGGGTGATTACTATCTTGAGATTGAGGTCAACAAGAACAAGCTGCCACTCCAGAAAATCCCTTTTTATGAAGTGGAAGACGGCAAGGGAAAGGGCGGCGTTGCCTGCTTGCCTCAGGATCTTGTCCCCAGGATGGCGCTGACGGATGAAGCCATCGCCAAGATTGACAGCTGGCATCAGGGTCAGTGTGCCAACCTCCTGGCGCTGGATGGGGTCATCATCTCCAATGATATTGGTAACGGCTTGCTGAGGATTGCCGTCCCCCAGGCCTGGCTGAAATACAGTGACCCCAACTGGATTCCGCCCGAGCAGTGGGACGTCGGCGTCACTGGTCTGATGCTGGATTACAACCTCAATGCCCAGGTCAATGAAGGGCGCGACTACTCCAACAGCAACCTCAGCAGTTACGGTACCCTGGGGGCGAACTACGGTCCCTGGCGCCTGCGTGGCGATTACCAGGCCAGCGCTTATTGGGGGGATGACGAGCGGTCGTCAGCCGAGCTTAACCGTCTCTACGCATACCGGCCTCTGTCGACCATGGCCGCCAAGCTGACCGTGGGCGAACAACAGCTCAACTCCCAATTGATCGATGGTTTTCGTTATACAGGTGTCAATCTGGCCAATGATGAGCGCATGTTGCCGCCCAGCTTGCAAGGCTATGCCCCCGAGGTGAGCGGCATCGCCAAGACCAACGCCAAAGTCACCATCTCCCAGTCTGGCCGCATCATTTATGAGACCAACGTGCCTGCCGGCCCATTTCGTATTCAGGGATTGGACAGTTCTGTGCGTGGTCGCCTCGATGTGCGGGTGGAAGAGCAGGATGGTAGCGTCAGCTCTTTTCAGGTGGATACGGCAACCGTGCCTTATCTGACCCGGCCAGGGTATGTTCGCTACAACATCTCGGTCGGCGCCCCATCAGAACTGGGTGACTCTGCTCACGATATCCATGGTCCTGGTTTTGTGACGGGGGACTTTTCATGGGGGGTGGCGAACTCCTGGTCTCTTTATGGTGGTAGTCTGGTTGCTGGCGAATATAACTCCATGGGCCTGGGGATTGGTCGCGACCTGTATGCATTCGGTGCTATTTCTGCTGACTTGACCCAATCCATTGCGAAATTACCAGGTTTATCTACCAAGATTGGCCAGTCATTTCGGTTGAACTATGCCAAGCAGTTCGATGAATACAACAGCGCCATCACCTTTGCGGGTTATCGTTTCTCGCAACATAACTTCATGACAATGTCGCAGTTCCTGAGTAACAAGGATCGACTGGAAAATAATAACGTTGCATCGAGTGATGATTACAATACCTGGGGTGATAAAGAGCTATATACCATTACTGCCAACAAGACATTCTGGGCTGATGATGCCGCCAAGGCATTGACCATGTATATGGATTACACCCATAGAACCTATTGGAATCACGATGCGGAAGATCGTTACGGCCTGTCCATCAACAAGAATGTGAATATTGGCAGTTTCAAGGATGTCTCTCTCTATTTGTCTGCTTACAAGACCAAGACAGAGAATTATGAGGATGACAAGAGTGTCATGCTGACGGTCAGCATGCCGATCGGGGACCGGAAGAGTGCGGGATACAGCGTGCAGTCTTCCAACGGCAAGGTCACCCACCTGGCAACCTATCAAGATTACAGCCGGCCGGATGATACCTATCAGCTGGGGGCCGGGGTGCAGAGCAATGGTCATGCGGTCGCGCGAGGTTATTACAACCACAACAGTGACATCGGCGCCGTCAGCCTCAATGCCTACAGCGTACAGAGCGAATACACCTCGGTCGGTGCCAGCATGCGGGGCGGTTTGACGGCGACCGAACATGGCGCCGCCTTGCATCAGGCGACCCGACGTGGAGGAACCCGCATGATGGTCGATACCGGCAAGGTCGCCGATGTCTCTTTCAATAATGGGCGTGCGGTGACGAACCGGTTTGGCGTGGCCGTGATCAGCGACATGACCGATTATCGCAAGAGCGATACCCGTATCGACGTGGACCAGCTGAGCGATGACATAGATGCCATGAATGCCATCAAGCAGGGAACCCTGACGGAAGGTGCGATTGGGTATAATGCCTTTGAAATTGCCCAGGGCTTCAAGTTGCTGGCCAGCGTCAGGCTGCCCAATGGTTCCTATCCGCCCTTCGGTGCGACCGTCGTCAATGACGCCGGACGGGTACTCTCCGTCGTGGATGAGGATGGCCTAGTCTATCTGGCGGGAGTAAAACCGGATGAATCGTTTGAACTTTCCTGGGGTGGTGCCCGTCAGTGCAAGATAGCGGCACCGCACGAAGTAACCGATCTGTCGATGAAGACGCTCACTTGTAAGTAATGGGAACCCGATGAAAAAGCTGCTCTCTTTTACCTGTCTGGCCGTACTGGGTATGACGTCACTGAACGTCAGTGCCGCAATTGTGCTGGATCGTACTCGCGCCGTTTATCCTGGTGGCGCCAAATCCATCAGTCTCAACATCAAAAACGAAAATCAGAAGCTGCCTTATCTGGCGCAGGCCTGGATTGAAGATGCCCTGGGGCAGAAGATCGTTTCGCCTTTCGTGGTGCTGCCGCCAGTGCAGCGGGTGGATGCCAATCAGAAGTCGATTGTCAGGATCGCCTCTGTGCCTGCGATCGAAACGTTGCCAAAAGATCGCGAATCTATCTACTACTTCAACCTGCGCGAGATCCCGCCCAAGAGCGAGAAGAGCAACGTCATGCAGATTGCCGTGCAATCCAAGATCAAGCTCTTCTACCGCCCAGAGGCTATCCTCCCTGAGCGTGGTGCCGTCTGGCAGGATCAAGTGACGATCACCAAACAGGGCACAACCCTGAAGGTCAATAACCCGACCCCTTACTACGTCACCTATGTCGGTCTGGCTCATCCCAAGGGCAAAGAAAAAACATCTATTAAAGGCTTCTCTGCCTTTATGGTGGCCCCCAAATCCGAGCTGGATGCCAAGATCCCCGAGACGTTGGGCAGTGAATTCATCATCAGCTATGTAAACGATTACGGCGGATATATGGATATCAAGTACCAGTGTGTCGGCAATGCCTGTAAAGCCATGAAGAGCGAGTAAGGTTATGTTACGTTCCGTTTTTTGCTCCGGTTTTTTGCTGTTTGCTGGCACAGCGCTGGCAAATGGTTATGTCATTCCTGATGGGGATCATGAATACAGGGTTGATCTCGGTAAAGAGGATATTGAAAACAAGCCTGGCTACAAGACAAGAGCTTTTGAGTGGAATTTGGGAGGACAGTATGCAGGAACTGTTACTTGTCCCGATAGAAGCATTCCTAGCTCACCGGTGTATTACAAGGCGGTCATGAGCAATGGTCTACCTCAGGTGGGTGATGGGTTTGTAAAACTGAATGACTTTCTGGATATGAAGGTTGAAATATGGATAGCCGGCTGGAAAAAGAAGTATGTAGCGGCTCCTTTCCCAAATGAAAGTAATGATTACCCAAATCACTCTTGCACCCAAGGTCGAGAGACTCGGATAACTAATTTTGAGAGTGGCAGTAAAGGGCGAGTTACTTTCCGAGTCCGAAAGCAAATTATCAATGGCGTTCAGATTTCTGATCGGCAGGTAGTGGAAATGTTCGGTAGACTGGGTGCTACCTCTTCTGATTTCAACAACATAGCCATGTCTAGAATTGTCATTAATTCGACAATTCTTTATGTGCCAGAGAAGTGTGTAATCAATGGCGGTCAGACGATAGAAGTGGAGTTTGGGGATTTACCTGGTACTGGGCTGGATGGAAGTAATTATGAAAAAACGCTCCCTTTGACCTTCCGTTGTGAAGGGGGAGCTTTCGAAGGTGATGCCTTGAAGATCAACCTTGGTATTTCTGGAAAACCCACATCTTTTAGTCAGGATTATTTACGGACCACCAAGGATGGCTATCAAGGTGGACAGGTCATTAATAACCTAGGGATCAAGTTCAAGCAACTGGATGGCTCCGTATTAAGGCTTAATGAATTTTACCCCGTCACCATGCAAGGTAATATTGGCGATTGGGGATTCATTGCTGCCCCTATATCACCGGTTGGTGCAGATATAGCCGCGGGTGATTTTTACGCCACAGCAACTATCGTTGCCGAATTCCAGTGAGGGAAAGTCACATGTTCAGGACGTTCTGGATAGGGTTGTTGCTTTGCCCATCACTGGCAGTGATGGCTGCACCACGAGCGGGTGAAGACCTGGAGTTATTGGGCAATACACTTCATCTTCATGGCCGAATTATTGACCAGCCATGCCTGGTATCACCGGAGTCAGCCGATCAGTCGGTCGACATGGGGGTGGTTGACGTCAGGGAGCTCTATTCAGCCGGTGCCGGGGCCCAGGTGCCTTTTGTTATCCGCCTGACCAACTGCAAGCCAGGTATTTTCCGCATGGCCAAGGTGACCTTCAGCGGTTCGGCAGATCAGCAGATGAGCGGTGCTCTGGCTTTTTCCGCAGGTTCTGCCAAGGGGGCGGGTATCCGGTTGTATGACGCCACTCAATCCCCGCTGGATTTGGGTACCCCTTCCCGTGGCTATGTACTGGGCAACTCAACAGAGAACGAGCTGAATTTTTTCGCTCGGGTTGAAGGCCACCCGGATGCCATCGCCGCAAGGAATATCAAACCTGGCGATTATACCGCCGTGGCCAATTTCATTGTCGCCTATGAATAACTCAAGGGTCATTGCGCTGGATGACCTTCAAGTTTTCTCTGCTGGGCCAGGAGAGAACGCCCCCCATATAGCTGGATAAATATATTCCACCCGGCAGTTGGATAAACAGCGCCTTCTGTTTTGGTGGCGTCAAGGCTGCAACCAGAGTGGCGACCATGCTATTATTGATGAGTGCTTTCTGGTCAATGAAGTTGACAATAGTATTCTTTATTTCGACCACAATATCATCATCATCACGCTCTACATCCCCGACGGAATCCAGATTGAACAGTGTCTGTCCCTTATGATCGGTTGCAATCACGGTCGCTACCACAATCTCTCTGTTCATGGTGACAATCATCTTGCTTTTTCTGGTTATTTCTACCCAGTTCTCTGGCGCCAGGCAGCTGCTATGGTATCTGACAACGGTATGCGGATTATTATAATAATTGTGGGAAACATTCTCTCCCTGCAACGCCATCGTTGCTACGACACATTGCACCTCTTCCATGACAGGGTGGCCCGCTCTCAACAGGAAAATATTTTCTGACAGAAGTTTGTTTTTATTGTCAATGGAAAAGTAGCTGATAGCTTCCTTTCCGATGAGAATGGAAACATGTTCATCATTCATAATGAGGGATGCGCTGAGCAAGCGGAGTCAGAGTCGCAATGTTCAATTTCAACGCATGCTCTGTCTCACTGGTCATATAGAGAGAAACATGGCTGAGATTGATCGTTCTCAGGGTATTGGCATTGGCATAATGGTAAATGAATATCACCAATGAGGTAATAGATACCATGATCAATGCAAACAGCATGATGCGTTTTGGACTGAAATAGCGGTCATATCGTCTACGGCTATATTGTCGTCTTGGTTGTGGCATGCTTGCAGGCGTTGGCACTATGTTATCAGTAGCTACCGTTTCCTCTTCTTCTCCGCTTATCTCAACCGGTGCACAGAAGATATAACCGACTCTCGGTATAGTATCGATTGCATCCAGTAAACCAATGGATTCCAGTTTTCTGCGCAGAGAGAGGATCTGACGGTTAAGGTTGGTATCGGTATTGTCCTGATTTGGCCACAAGGTCTCCTGCAGCTTGCCTCTGGCAATGACACTGCCTGCCTCATCACACAGCATTTCGAGTAGCTCTGCTTCCTTGTTGCTGAGCTTGATGTCTCTTTCTCCCTTTGAGAGCTTGAATATTGCAGCGGAGAAAATAATATCCTCTGCAATTTTATAATTTTTGTTACTCATGTGTGACTCGTCTTACCGCCAAGGAGTGCATTTTACCATCATGTGGCAGTTGTTCAAATAATGAAAAAATTACAATATCTTTAATTATCAATTATTTAGGTTTCCATTGAGGTGTCAGGCAGCGGGTATGGTACTACAGGTTATTAATTTGGTTCAAAAAACACTCAAAAAGATGGCCGTTTATGTAATCGTTCTCACTTAGCTTGCAGCCTGAGTATGTTTTTGGCCTCGTTCAGGAGTTTTGTTGAATACGGTGCGGTTCGGATGGATCTGTTGTGCCAGATCTTGTCGTATGGCGGTTTATTGCTTGAAGATTGACTGCTGATACAGCTTTCGCTGTGGTTTGAGCGCCCCGCCCATGTCCGGCCAGGGTTGCCAGAGGTCCGGCACCATGAAGCCGGGTAATGTCTGCCTGATCCAGGCGGCCAGCTCCGGATAGGGCACAGGTTCGCCATGCCAGTCGATGAAGGCGGCGGGTCTTTGCCCCCACTCCTCACTCGATATGGGCACCACCAGTGCCTGGGCCACGGCAGGGTGATCCACCAGCCGCTGCTCTATGGTCTCTGGCTGGATATTCTCCCCGCCCGAGATAAACAGATTGTCGAGCCGCCCCTCCACTACCAGCTCGCCGTCGGCGGTGACATGCCCCTTATCGCGGGTGTGAAACCAGCCAGCCTCGTCGAGCGGTCGCTCCAGTACGCCCTCCATGAAATAACCGGCAAACAAGGTGTCACCGCGTACGCAAATTTCCCCTTGTTGAATGCAGACTTCGCGCCCCGGCAGCGGTTTGCCAACCAGGCCCGCAGTGGTCGGCAGGCCGGTACAGACCTGGCTGGCCATTTCGGAGAGGCCGTAACTCGACTTGGGGGTGAAGCCCATGGCCGCGAGGCGAGCAACCAGCGGCTGCGGGATGGCGGCGCCACCGAGCAACAGCTCGCGCAAGCGGGTGCGAGCGGGGTCAAAACCCTCAGCCATCAGCCGCCAGAGCTGGGTCGGTACCAGCGACAGGTGAGTGATGGGCTGGAATTCGAGGCGCGCCTTGAGGGGCTGACTGCGATCGTCCAGCACCAGGCTGGCGCCTGCCAGAAAGACCCGGAACAGGATGGCGTAGCCGCCGACGTGAAACAGCGGTAGGGAGAGCAGCCAGCCGCACTCTTCATCCAGCGGGATCAGGGAGGCTGAGCCCCGCGCCGAGGCCAGGTGGTTGGCAAGGCGATGAACCACGGCTTTCGGTGTGCCGCTGGAGCCCGAGGTGAGGATCATGTTGTTCAACTGGGCAGGCGCAAGTGGCCAGGGCTGCTCGGTAGCCGCCACTTCTGTGCTGAAATCCAGCCGCAGTGGGCGCCCACTTCCCGCCGGAATTTCGTCCGCCGACCAGAAGGCGGCCACATCCAGCTGCTGCGCCAGTGCGGCCTGTCTGGTCAGTGGAAAGGCGGGGTTGAGCGGGCAGAAAATGATGCCGCTGCGCACGCAGGCCCAGGCCAGCAAGACGTCTGGCAGGGCGCCGCGCACCACGGCTGCTAGGCGGTCGCCGCTGTTCAAGCCAGCCCCTTCCAGTTGCAGGCACAGGCTGTTGAGCCTTGCATCCAGCTGCTGGTAGTTGAGGGGACTTGCTGTGTGGATGGCGATCCGGTGGGGCGCGGCTTGTGCCCAGTGGCGCACCGGGCATGGCTCTAAATGGGAGTGATGGTCAGATGTCGGCAGCATGCAGGCCCCTTCAGTCACGGTGAAACAGGGGCTCCAGCAGACTCAGGTCAGGGGTGCCCTGGGTATCCAGCAGGTCGCTTGCCAGCCAGCGTTTGGTGTCCAGCCCCGGTGCCTGATCCGGCGCCCATTCACCCGCGAGACGGGCGAGCTGGCCGAGGCCGACACCGGACTCGAAACAGGAGGAGACGATCACTTTCAGGCGCAGCTCGCGGGCGCGGGCCACCAGGGCTTCACTGTTGGCTAGAGAGCCGAGCAACATGGGTTTGAGCACCAGGGCTCTCAGCTGCGGGATGGGCTCCCAGGGTTTGCCCTGTGCCAGCAGCTCGTCGATGGCCACCGGCATGCCGGTGCGGTTTGCCACGAAGGCGATGTCGTCAAAGTTGGCGCAAGGGTCTTCCAGATATTCGATTCGGTTTGGGTCCAGGTGACCGCAGAAGGCCCAGGCCTCCTCACGGGTCCAGCCCTGGTTGGCGTCCAGCACCAGCTTGAGAGTGGGAATGCGATCGCACAGCAGGCGGATCAGCGCCAGCTCGTCGCGCATGGGGTAACGGGCCACTTTCAGCTTGGCCTTGCTGGGGGTCTGGTGCAGCCAGTCCTTCCAGTGTTTGAGCAGCTCCTGGGGGGAGCCTTGAATAAGGGGATAGGGTGCGGGCAGGGTGGCGGCCTGTTCAGGCCAGATCCGGCGCGCGCAATCGAACCCAAATTGCACCGAAGGCAGCAGGGGCGAGATGGGCTGTCCCTGAGCCAGTTGCTCCAGACAAGCGAGCGCTTCGGCCAGGGTCTCTTTGGAGAAACCGGGCAGGGGGGCTATCTCCCCCCAGCCCTTGTCAACGCGAACCAGCAGGCCCTCTCGCGCCACCTCCACCTTGCCGTGAAAGGTCAGGGGCTGGGTAAAAGGCAGTTGGTAGCGATAGAGAGCGAGTTTCATCAGGGATTCCGCTTGTATTTGGAGAAGTCGGGACGACGTTTTTCGTTGAACGCGTTACGCCCTTCCTGACCCTCTTCGGTCATGTAGAACAGCATGGTGGCATTCCCCGCCAGCTCCTGCAAGCCGGCCTGGCCATCGCAGTCGGCGTTGAGGGCCGCTTTCAGGCAGCGCAGCGCCATCGGGCTGTTTTGCAGCATCTCGCGGCACCAGCGCACGGTTTCGCGCTCCAGATCGGCCAAAGGCACGACTGTGTTGACCAGCCCCATGTCGAGCGCTTGCTGGGCATCGTACATGCGGCAGAGGAACCAGATCTCGCGGGCCTTCTTCTGGCCGACGATGCGGGCCATGTAGGAGGCGCCCCAGCCGCCGTCGAAGGAGCCGACTTTCGGACCTGTCTGGCCGAACTGGGCGTTGTCCGCCGCTATGGTCAGATCGCACATCATGTGCAGCACGTGGCCGCCACCGACCGCATAACCGGCCACCATGGCGACCACGGGTTTCGGGCAGGTGCGGATGTCACGCTGGAAGTCGAGCACGTTGAGGTGATGAGTGCCTTCGTCGTCCTGGTATCCACCGTAGTCGCCACGGATCTTCTGATCGCCACCGGCGCAGAACGCCTTCTCGCCGAAGCCGGTGAGTATGATGGTGCCGATATGATCGTCATAGCGGGCATCGGCCAGCGCCTGCAGCATCTCTTTGACGGTGCGGGGACGGAAGGCGTTGCGTACCTGAGGGCGATTGATGGTGATCTTGGCAATGCCATCGCCGGACTTGTGATAGAGGATGTCCTCGTAACCGGCGGAGCAATCGCGCCACTCGACAGGTGCGTACAGTTCCGCTTCCGTCATTGCCTCAATCATGGTTTTTTCCTTCTGATCTGGTAGAGCAGAGTTGAGCAATATCGTCATGCTGGACGAGGGTATACAGTCCCGCTTCCGTCATTGCGTCAATCATGTGCACTCTCTTTTTCTTGTTGGTGATAAGCCCGCGACGCCGGCTCGGGTAAAGGGTGTCATGCCGTTTTATGGCGTACTCGCAATCCAGTCGCGCAGGCACGAGGCAAAGCGCTCGGGCTGGCTGGCGTGCAGATTGTGGCCGCCATCCAGGGTCAAGTGATTGATATTGCAGCCCTGCTTTACCAACTGGCAAGCCAGTTGATGGAATTTGTGATCCCGGCTGCCGGAGATCCAGGTCACCGGCAACCGGGTGCTGACGAGCCAGGGCGCGAGGTTCGGCTGCTGGCCCAGCGAGGTGGCGCGCAGCATGGTCGCGACGGCCGGGCCCTGATTGCCAAGGCGTCCGGCTATCTGGCGGGCGCGAGCGGCCTCGTCGAGATCGGCAAAGACCCCCTGCTGATACCAGTCGGCCAGCACCTCTGTCAGCGGTTCGCGCTCGAAGCGCCGGGCCCAGCCCTCATCGTGTTCGATGCGAGCTGCCCGCTCGGCCAGCGGCAGGCCGGGATGGCAATTTTCCAGCAGCAGGGCCTGCAATCCGGCAGGGGATTGGCTGGCGTGATAGAGGGCGAGCCGCCCGCCCAGCGAATAGCCGGCCAATCGGTACTGCTCGATGCCGAGTGCCTTTAGCGCATCACAGAGCCACTGATGAGCCTGCTCGAAGCCGGTCACACTCAGCCCTTGATTGCTGCCGTGGCCCGGCAGATCCAGCGCGTGGCAATCTATTCCAGGCAAGGCTTCGATCACTGGCTGCCAGTCGCGGCCATCGCCGAGCAGACCATGCAGCAGCACCAGAGGCAGTTCCTGGCTGTTCGGGTTAGAGGCCACGAATAGCCGCCCCCAGTGCCTTGAGATCCTCGGCGACTTCGCTGCTCGGTACCTTGATTTCAATCAGGGTTACTTTCTTTTCCAGCTCCGGTTTTTTCAGCGCGGCGGTGTAGGCCTGCTCGAATTCAGCCAGCGTGGTTGGTGCCCGATAATGGAGGCCGAACATGGCGGCGGCATGCTCGAAGTGCAGACCGTGGGGCAGGCAGTAGTAGGTCTCCAGCAGCCTATCGCCGGTGGGCACCGGCAACATGCGAAAGATGCTGCCGCCGTCGTTGTTGAGCAGGATCACCACCAGCGGCCGGCTCGATTTGCCGAGCAGGGCCAGACTGTTGAGATCGTGCAGGGCGCTGAGATCGCCAATCAACAGGGTCGTTGGCTGCTCGCTCGACTGGGCAAAACCATAGGCGGTGGCGATGAGGCCATCAATGCCGGAGGCGCCGCGGTTGGTCATCACCCGGCTCGGCCCCTTGCCCGCTTCGCCGAGCATGTCCATCAGCCGGGCCGGCATGCTGTTGCCGACAAACAACTGGCCTTGAATCAGGTTGCCCAGCCGATGACAGACGCCTAGCTCGGAGAAGCGATCGCAAGCGCTGCGGATCTGGCGGGTGGCGCTCTGCTGGCGCTCCGCCAGCCGGTGCCAGGGCAGGTGGCGAGTGCTCACTTTGTGGGTTGCGGCGAAGGCGGCGGGCTCGCACACCAGACGGCGGCGCAGCCGGTAATCGGGATCGAGTCGCGCCGGCTGCGGGTCCACCAGCCAGTAATCCTGCCAGGGGTGCTGCTTGATGAACTGGCCGAGCCGCTTGGAGATGAGGCGGGCACCGAATTGCAGCAACACTTCGGCGCGGGCCAGCTCGGCCACGAAACAGCTGTTTTGCAGGGCGAGATCCATGTGGATGAGGTTGCGGGCATCGAAGCGGATCTGGCTCTGCAGATCCGCCAGCAGCGGCCAGCCGAGGCGCTCGGCCAGCTCGGCCACCACCTGCGCCTGGGCGGGATCCTGAATGCGTCCCGCGACTATGATGCCGCGTTTGCCCTGCAAGGCTGCCCAATCGGGCTGGCGGGGACAGATCTGCTCATTCTGCTGCCAAGGACTCCAGGGCTCGCTTGAATGCAGCCAGTCGCCGAGGGGGGCCAGATAGCCGGAAAAATCCAGGTACTCATCACCGGGATAGAGGGGCTCGGGGTACATGCAGTTGAAATGGACTGGTCCGGGAGTCAGAGCCTGCTGGGCCAGCACCTGATCCACCGAGCTCAGCACGAAGGCCGCGGGTATGGTCGGTGTGGGGCTCGGCAGGTTCTGCTGATAGACGGGGTAGCGACCGAAGATCCCCTGCTGATCGATCGCCTGGTTGGCGCCGTTGTCGATAAGCTCGGGTGGCCGATCGGCCGAGAGGATAATCAGCGGCACGCCTGTGAGTTGCGCCTCCGCCACGGCGGGCCAAAGGTTGGCGACCGCCGTGCCCGAGGTCATGATCACCGCCACCGGTCGACCGCTGCCCTTGGCCAGCCCCAGCGCCATAAACCCCAATCCCCGCTCGTCAAAATGGAGGTGGCGGCGAAAGCCGGCATGGGCGGCCGCGGCCATGGTGAGCGGTGCCGAACGTGAGCCCGAGGCCAGCGCTATGTCTCGCACGCCGAGGCGATGGAGCTCTTCCAGCAAGAGGGAAGACCAGACGTGATTGAAGGTGGCATGTTGACTGGCAAACATGAGGCTCTCGCTGAATGAGGGGTCGATGAGAAAACGCTATCCCAGCAGGGAGAGCACATTGGCGATCTTGTTGTCGAGTTCGGCCCACTCGGCGGCGGGTTCTGATCCCGCCACTATGCCAGCCCCGGCATAGAGTGTGATTGTCTGCGCCGTGACGCGGGCGCTGCGGATGGCGACGGAGAACTCCGAGGTCTCCCGGCTCAGCATGCCGCAGGCACCGGCATACCAGCCGCGATCATGGGGCTCGAACTCGCGGATGAAGGCCAGTGCGGCTTCGCGCGGGGCGCCGCCCACCGCGGGGGTGGGGTGCAGGGCGTCCAGCAGTTGCCAGTCACACACTCCGGGTTTGAGTTCGGCCTCTATGTCGCACTTGAGGTGTTGCAACAGCCGCAGTTTCAGAATGCGCGGCTCGGTCAGGCTGGCGCCCGTGGTGAGCGGTGCCAGTCGACTGAGGATGTCGGCATGCACCAGCCTGTTCTCCAGCCGGTTCTTGCTGTCGGCCAGCAGCTCCGCGGCCAGGGCCGCATCGGTCGCCTCGTCGCCGGAGCGGCGTATGGTGCCTGCCAGTGCCTCGGTGAAGAGATGATCCTGTTCCCTACGGTAGAGCCGCTCGGGGGAGCAGGCGATAAAGCTCTGCTCGGGGGAAAACTGAAAGCCGAAGTGGAAGCAGTCCTGGGCATGCTGTGCCCACTGTGCCAGCAGGGCCCAGGGGGGGACGGCATTGCCGGCATCATGTGTGGCATCAGCCCTTGCGTCATTCAGGGTAAGACGGCTCTCCCGCGACAGCACTACCTTGGGAGTGTGCGCCTGAAAATCGGGGGCTGTGACCCGTTCCACCAGTTGCTGCCAGTGCGGCTGGGCAGGGCAATCCTGGCGTTGCCAGTCGCGCCGCAGCAAGGGGGAAAGCGGCGCTTCCGGCAGCAGGGCATCAAGCGCTGCTTCGGCGGCCAGCATTTCGGCATCGAACTCGGCCGCTGCTTGCTGCTCCGGTAGCCAGAGATTGAGGCAGAGGCTGACACACTCGCCCCGGCGCACCAGCTCGATGCGGGGCAGCACGAAGCGGCAGGGGCCGAATCCCTGCCAACCGGGCTGAGCGGGATCGAACGCCAGCCCGCCGTAGTAGCGCGGGCTGTCATCATGAGGCTGGTTGGCGTGCTCACAGACTCGCTGGATGTCTTGTGGACGGGTCAGTTCCCGGATACAGCCCAGCGCCACATACTCGGGCTTGTCGTGCCCTCTGGCATGCCAATAGATGCGGGGATAGAGAGTCTGCGCCGCGAGCCAGCCCAGAAAGGAGCCGACCTCGATCGCCACGCGCAGCCGGACGAAGCCGCTGGCGTTGCTGTGACGCCGGGCGTCCAGTTGTTGCTTGATATGGGTCTGAGCCAACATGGATTTCGTCTATGAGCCGATAGTGACGGTCAATCCTGCAGAAGGATGCCGTTGGTTTATGCCAAAGGAGCGATTATTCCTATATATTATCTGCCCATTCGTCCATGTAAATCGCCCGGGGAGCTTACCTCCCGAGGCGCCAAGTATACCGAAATCCAGTTCGATAACCCTTAACACGATCAATATCTGATTGTTTGGCCATCACAATATGACAAATACCTTCTCTATCTGGTTGCTGGCGGCGCGTTTGCGAACCTTGCCGCTCGCGTGCTCCTCCATTTTGCTGGGCTCGGGGCTGGCGGCCAGTCGTGGGGCCTTCGATGGCACCATAATGACACTCTCCCTGCTGACCGCCATACTGCTGCAGATCCTCTCCAATCTGGCCAACGATTACGGGGATGCGGTATCCGGTGCGGACAATGGCGAGCGGATTGGCCCCCAGCGTGCCGTGGTCTCGGGTCTCATCACCCAAAAGCAGATGTGCGTGGCCATGGGGCTGACCGCCCTGGCTGCCGTGGTTAGCGGCCTCTCTCTGCTGGGTTGCGCCTTTGGCGATCAGTGGCTGCAGATCCTCACTTTCGTGGTGCTGGGTGGCGCAGCCATAGTCGCGGCCATCACCTACACGGTGGGCAAGACCCCTTACGGCTATCGCGGGTTCGGGGATATCTCGGTGTTCCTCTTCTTCGGTCTGCTGGGGGTACTCGGCTCCTACTATCTGTTTACCAAGACACTGGCGTGGGATCTGCTGCTGCCGGCCACTGCCTGCGGCCTGCTGGCGACCGCCGTGCTCAACATCAACAATGTGCGGGATATAGAGACGGATGCGGTCAGCGGCAAGATCACCCTGGCGGTGCGGCTGGGTCGCAACCGTGCCATCGCCTACCACTGGCTGTTGCTGGGGGCGGCGCTGGTCAGCACCATCGCCTTCCTGCTGACCCAGCCCGCCAGTTTCTGGCCCTGGATCTTCCTGCCTGCCATGAAGCCCCTCACCGATGCTGCGCGCACCCTGCGTGAAAGCTACGATGGCGAGGTGCTGACCGGTGCCCTCAAGAAGACCGCCATCAGCGCCTTCCTGTTCAGCCTGCTGCTCTCCATCGGGTTGGCGCTCTCCTGATGGGATGCTTGCTTGTTTTTTTTATGTGAAAAGGGCTCCCGATGCGGGAGCCCTTTTTGTGTGCTGACGCGACTCGTTGGCACGTCACCAGTCAGACAGGAGAACGGCTTATGCGCGAGTCACTCAAACAGAAAATCATCCAGGTTTGCCGCCAGAAAATAGCGCAGAAGGGGGAGACGGTCGGGCTCTCTTTTTATGCGTTTTTCGCCAACAGAAATGATGACCCCGACTTGCTGATGGAGGCGGCGACCTGGTGGATCCAGACTCACAGACTCGACCATTTCGAGAAGGCCAGAAAGATCCTCCAGCTGGTCGAGGGGAGCAAGTAGGACAGGGATGAAACAAGCAGGGCTCCAAGAAGGAGCCCTGCTTGCATATGGCTTTGTCACCCCGTCGTTCGGGTGAGTGACACTCAGCTGGCTTGGGCCAATCTGGGGGCCCGGCGGGAGAAGAAGAGGCTGTCCAGCAGCCAGATGACCAGCATGGAGGCGCCCACCAGCGGGAAGGCGATACCGAGCAGGATCAGCAGGGCGATGGCACCGCGCATGGGGGGCAATTTGGCAGGCAGCGGCGGGGCGGCGAGACGCCCCTGCGGGCGGCGGCTCCACCAGATCCAGAGGCCGCTCACCGAGCTCAGCAGCACCATCAGGCATATGATCAGCATGGCGAGCTGATGGGGCCAGCCATAGAGTTTACCCATGTGCAACATGACGCCGGTTTCCACCGTCTTGGCGACCGGGCCGTAATCCTGCCAGCGCACGTCGGCCAGTACCTTGCCGCTGTACTGATCGATATGCAAGGTGGCATCGTTGCGCGGATCGTCGGCGAACAGGGCTATGGTGTAGACGCCGCTCTCACCGACCGGTGGTGTGATGCTGTAACCCGGGCTGACCTGACGTGCCTGTGCGATCTCCACTACCTGTTGCAGCGGAATGCGGTGGCTGGCCATGACAATGTCATCCTGCTCGCCGCCCTGGTGCATGGCGCTGTGATCATGACGCTTGGCTGCTGGCTGTGAACTCGGCATCGGCATCGTCTCCACCGCCCAGGGCACTGTCTGTTCATGGGAATGGTTGAGGTTGCGGACGAGAGGGGCGGATTTGGGAACCTCATTCCACATGGCGGCGGGGAAGCGATTCCAGAGGTCGGCGAATTGAGCTCCCCAGAATCCGGTCCAGGTCATGCCGCTCAGCAGCAGCAACAGCAGGAAGCCCGCGCCCCAGAAGCCGACCACGGCGTGCAGATCTCGCCACCAGAGGCGCCCGCGCTGATTCAGCCTTGGCCACAGGATACCGCCGACACCCGGGCCCTTGCGCGGCCACCAGAGATAGAGGCCGCTGACAAGCAGCACTATGCCCCAGCCGGCGGCCAGCTCGATCAGCCGATCCCCTGTGGTGCCGAGCAGCAGATCGGCATGCAGAGCGCGGGCCACCGCCTGCAAGTTCCACTTGTTGTCCATGGTGCCGAGCAGGGTACCGCTGACAGGATCCATAAACAGGGTGAGTTCATTGCCTTGTTGCGTGACGATAAACTGGGCGCTGGTATCCGGCGCGGCCGGCGGCAGGTATTTGCTCAGGTTGGCGTCCGGCATGGTGGCCCGTGCCTTGGCCCACAGGGCATCGGCGCCAAGGGGCTTGCCCGGCAGTTGATCGGTGCTCAGGATGTGGGCGGCGGGGGGCACCTTCATCAGCTCGGGATAGAGCAAATTGTCGAGCTGGGGTTTGAACAGATAAACGATCCCTGTCAGTGAGAGCAGGATCAGGAAGGGGGCGGCGAAGAGGCCGGCGTAGAAGTGCCAGCGCCAGATCCGCTGGTAATGGCTCGAGGCCCTGTTTTTCATCTCTGATCCTTGCGCTAATGACCAACGTTTCTGCTGGTGGAATGTTTGTGGCGGCGCGGATGATAACAGCAACGTTTTGTTAACTGCAACAGAACATGATGGGCTCACTCTGGGAGTGATACAGAGCGTCAGCGTGAGGCTCGGGGAGTCAAAAGGTGGCGCTGTCGGCGTCAGGGTGCTGGATGTAGCATGGACTTTTTGTAGATAAATCCTTACCTTGTTGCAACATCCGGCTGTGCTGGCACAGTGAAAATCCATGGAAGGAGGCGGACGTGACGTTACAAGCACACGGTCATTTCAAGATGCAGCGGCAGGGACAGGTGCTGATCTGTCAGCCGAGTGGTCCCTTCAATCTGATGGGGGCCATGGCCTATGAGTCAGCCTTCAGCCAGCAGTTCGCCCAGTTGCGTGATGCGCCCTGGGGAATCGTCGAGGTAGCAACCGAATTTGAGGCAGCAGGGCCCGAGGTTCTAGCCCGTTTTCGTCGCCAGTTCGGCTGGTGTGCCGCCAACGGCTGCGCCTTTCTGGCTGTGGTGCTGGCGGGGAGCTTCAAGCAATACCTGGCGGATCAGATATTCCACGACCTGCCGTTTCAGGAGGTTCGCTACTTCGGGCAGACCGACGAGGCGCTTCACTGGCTTAAGCAGCAGCTGGCCGCGAAACAGGCCTAGGTAAGTACCTTCGTATCGTGACTAGCTCAGGTTGGTAAACCATTTATCCCGCTCGTCGACGCAGTCGGGCTCGCCCATCTCGAATTCGCGGCAGATAAGCGGGCGAACTTCGTAGAAGCGGCACATCGTTGAGAGTGAGGTCCAGCGCCGCTTGCTATCCCTTGGTCAACTCAGATTGATAAACCATTTATCCTGCTCGTCGACGCAGTCGGGCTCGCCCATCTCGAATTCACGGCAGATAAGCGGGCGAACTTCGTAGAAGCGGCACATCGTTGAGAGTGCGATCCAGCGCTGCTTGCTATCCCTTGGTCAACTCAGATTGATAAACCATTTATCCCGTTCGTCGACGCAGTCGGGCTCGCCCATCTCGAATTCACGGCAGATAAGCGGGCGAACTTCGTAGATACGGCACATCATGGTATTGCGATCGAGCGCCGCACACCAACCATCTTCCAGCCGGTGCATCACGGGCACCTGTCCTTCTATCTCGTCCACGTAGCGATCCGGTACGCCGGTATCGGTAAACAGCATGACTTCGAGGCGGCAGCAGCAGGCTTCGCAGTTCTGGCAGCTGACTTCGGCTTGGGGTTCTCTGTTCATCTGTGTTGTCCATGCCATGGGAATGGCACATGTTCGATAAAAAACAGGCGCCTGCAAAGGCGCCCGAGTCGTGGTCAAGATTGAGCCCGGCAGATGAGCTGCCAGGCTGCGTCGTTAACCCAGTTTGCGGGCGCGGTAGGTACGGCCCTTGATCTTGCCTTCCTGCAACCGCTTGAGGGCGGCGCTCCCTACGCTGCGCTTTACCGCTACGTAGGAGTACTGCTCGGAGATCTGGATCTTGCCTACATCGGCACCGGCAATGCCGCCTTCACCGGTCAGGGCGCCCAGAATGTCACCGGCGCGCACCTTGGTCTTGCGGCCTGCATCGATGGAGAGGGTCACCATCTGCGGCGCAATCGGCTTGATCTCGCGACCAATCTCGGCCAGATCGCCCTGCGGCATGGGGGCCTGCTGGTACTCTTCGATGAGGTTGACGCGCTGGGCCTCGTTCGGCTGGTAGAGGCTCAGGGCCAGACCCTGCTGGCCGGCGCGACCGGTACGACCGATGCGGTGCACGTGTACTTCCGGATCATAGGTCAGCTCGTAGTTGATGACGGCGCCCAGCTCCTTGATGTCGAGACCGCGGGCGGCCACGTCGGTGGCCACCAGAATGGTGGCGCTGCCGTTGGCAAAGCGCACCAGCACCTGATCCCGCTCCCGCTGTTCCAGATCGCCGTTCAGTGCCAGCGCCGAGAAGCCCTTGGCGGCCAGATGATCGGCCACGTCGTTGCAGGCCCGCTTGGTGTTGCAGAACACCACGCAGGAGGCCGGTTGATAGTGGCTCAGCAGCCAGGTGAGGGCGTCGAGGCGCTGACCGGCCGGGACTTCATACAGCTTCTGTTCGATGGCGCTCCCCTCGTGCAGGGACTCCACGCTGACCTCGACCGGATTGCGCTGCACACCGCGGCTCATCTGGGCGATCCCCTCCGGATAGGTGGCGGAGAAGAGCAGGGTCTGGCGCTGCTCGGGTGCATAGCTGATGACCCGGTTGATCTCTTCGCCAAAACCCATGTCCAGCATGCGATCCGCTTCATCCAGCACCAGCGTCTTGAGGCCGGAGAGTTCGAGAGTGCCCTGCTCCAGATGCTTGAGAATGCGACCCGGGGTGCCGACGGCGATGTGGGCACCAAAGCCCAGGGTGGCAGACTGGGGGGCTGTCTGGGTACCGCCGCACAGGGTGACCAGCTTGACGTTGGGCAGGGCGCGGGCCAGACGACGTATCTCCTGGGCTACCTGATCCGCCAGCTCGCGGGTCGGACAGAGCACCAGCGCCTGCACTTCGAGGCGGTTGACGTTGAGCTTGGCGAGCAGGCCGAGGGCGAAGGCCGCTGTCTTGCCGCTGCCGGTTTTTGCCTTGGCGATCAGGTCTTTGCCGTCGAGCACCAGGGGCAGGCTCTGGGCCTGGATCGGGGTCATCTGCAGATAACCCAGGCTGGTGAGGTTCTCTTGCAGGGCGGGGGAGAGATTGAGGCTGCTAAATTCGGTGTTGTTCACAAAAGGACTCTATTTCGGAGAATACGGGGTGCGCACAGCGCTAAGGGCGCGCATTGTACCAGAATGCGGCACCGGATGTGGCGGATTTTTGAACGCATGAGCAAAGGCGGGCAGCAAGGAGTGTGAAGGGAAAAAAGGAGCTTCTCCTGCTTAGTGTGGCAAAACAGAATGCCAGGCATGGTCAAAGTGTATGGAGATGGTTTATGACTAATTAATCGAAGGCAAGGTAAACGTTTGTATTATCCAACATGCATATTTTTACCGCAGATTGTGATGGCTATCTGATTTTTAAATATGCATATGTCTATGATGGCGCCCATCAAATATAACAATTCACTCAGGTGCTACAGGTATGGAATACGTTCACTTTATACTCGGACTCGTCATGGTCCTTGCTCTCGCTTTGCTGGCCAACCGCCACAACTGGAAACAGATCAAATTGCGTTATATTGGCCAACTGCTGGTGGTCGAACTGGCGCTGGCCTGGTTCATGCTGAACTCCGAAGTGGGCCTGGCCGTGGTGGGTGGCTTTGCCGCCGGCTTCACCAAGCTGATGGAGTTTGCCAAACAGGGGACCGATTTTGTATTCGGTGGTCTGGTCAACGAAGGGGCCTTCTCCTTCTTCCTGATGGTACTGATGCCCATCGTCTTCATCTCTGTACTGATCGGCATTCTGCAGTACATCCGTCTGCTGCCCATCGTCATCCGTGGCATAGGGACAGTGCTGGCCAAGGTGAACGGCATGGGCAAGCTGGAATCATTCAACGCCATCAGCTCCATGATCGTCGGCCAGTCCGAGAACTTCATCGCGCTCAAGAACACACTGCCGCACCTGAATGAAAAGCAGATGTACACCCTGGCGGCGACTGCCATGTCCACCGTTTCCATGTCCATCGTCGGCGCCTACATGCAGTTGATAGAGCCGCGCTACGTGGTGGCCGCGCTGGTGCTCAACATGTTCAGTACCTTCATCGTGCTGTCGCTGATCAACCCGTACGAGCCGGATAACTCGGTCACCGATCTGAAAGCCATCGCCGAAGGCGACGAGCACCACACACCGAAGAAAGAGAACTTCTTCGAGATGCTGGGCGAGTACATCATGGCCGGTTTCACCGTGGCCGTGATAGTGGGTGCCATGCTGGTCGGCTTCATCGCTCTGATCGCCCTGGTCAACTACCTGTTCGAAGTAGCGTTTGGCGTCAACTTCCAGTACGTCATGGGTTACATTTTCTACCCAATCGCCTGGATCCTGGGTATCCCCAGTGGTGAGGCCCTGCAAGCCGGCTCCATCATGGCGACCAAACTGGTGACCAACGAATTCGTGGCCATGATGGATCTGGGCAAGATTGCTGCCGAGCTCTCCCCGCGTACCATCGGCATCCTCTCCATCTTCATGGTGTCGTTCGCCAACTTCAGCTCCATCGGTATCATCGCCGGTGCTGTGAAGGCACTGAACGAAGAGAAGGGCAACATGGTCTCCCGCTTCGGTCTGAAGCTGGTGTACGGTTCTACTCTGGTGAGCCTGCTCTCCGCCGTGATTGCCGGTGTGATGATCTAGTCACACCTCGCCATCACCACGACAAACCCCTGCCTTGGCAGGGGTTTGTTTTTTTCAGGGGTGGGCAAATGCGTCCCCATGTTCGCAGACATGCCGTGCCTGGGCTGGTTCAGCCGAGCCAGTGGCTCCACCAGCCAGCCGCCAGCAGGGTGAGAGTGCAAAAGCCGGTTTCGATGGCGCCACCACTCTTGAGGGGGCAGCCTGGCAGCCGGTAGCGGCGCTTGATGGGCCAGAACAGCGGAATACCCGCCGGCGTGAGCCAGTCTCCCAGCAGGTGGCTGAGGTAGCCGATAATGAGCGCATCCTTGATCCCGGCGGGCAGCAGGTCGGGCGCCAGGCTCTGATCCAGTCCCCACACGGCTGCGGCGACCGCCAGCAGGCTATGAGTGAAGCCGCGATGACCAAACAGTCGCGAGAGCGGTTTCGAGATCCAGGGCAGCTGCTGCCCCAGCACGGACTTGGGGTGGTCGAGATCCGGCAGCAGGGCGCTGGCCAGCGCCGCCGGTATGGTCTGCCACAGGCTGGCATCCGACAGGGCTGGCGTGAGCTGGAGTTTGTGGGCGAGCAGGGTGCAGGTAACGGAAAACAGCAGATGCCCTTGGGCGGTCATGGTGATTACGGCGTGGAGAAATGGCGGCGCATCTTACCAGTGTCGCGGGCCATTGCAGCAAAAAACCGGGGCCGGTGGGCCGGCCCGGTCATTAACTGCGCGGATCTTCCACTCTGGCATCGGCGGGCACCCGTTTTTTCCCTACCACCATGGCACGCAGCAGATCGCTGCGGGTGAGGAGGTCGGTCAGGATCACCACGGCGGCGTGCACGGCTATGATGGCCAGCAGGGTATTGGCGACGACCTCATGGGCCTCTTCCATCCACTCTTCCCCCCAGAATGCATCCCAGGTGGTGAGCCAGCCGGTGGCTATGGTGCCGACCAGTGACAGCAACAGCACCCAGATCATCAGGGCCCCGAGCGGGTTGTGACCCAGATAGTAGGGGTGACGACCCCGGGCCAGCTGGCGCAGGTAGTCACGGACGCGGGTAGGGGTTGGCCACCATTGGCCGAAACGGGCGTAGTAAGAGCCCACCAGACCCCACAGCAGCCGGATCAGCAGCAGGGCAGCCAACCCATAGCCGACATACCTGTGGTTCCTGCTGCCCTCTTCCAGTACGAAGAAGTTGAGCAGGCAGAGGATCACGGTCGCCCAGTGAAACCCTCTGATGAGGGGATCCCAGACCTTCACTTCAGACGAGGTTGTCATGGCAAGACTCCGTCAAAGAGGCCGGCGACGGACCGGCCCATGGTTGCGCTACTGGTCGATCTCTTCTTTCACTTTCTTCAGGTCGGTCGGGTCGAAGTAGATCTCGACCTTGCGCTTGTCCTTGTCCCAACCGTAGATCTCGTAGCAGTGGGTCTTGGTCACCTTGAACTTCTTGATGTCGTAGCCCATGGCCTTGATCTGCTGCTGGGCCTCGGCTTCGCTCAGCCATTGCGTCTTGTCGGTCTGGGTACACTGGGGGCCGGCCAGTACAGTGGCGCTAAACAGGGGGAGCAGTAACAACAGTGGTGTCAGTTTCATTACGGGTTCCTTGCGGGTGGGGGATGAACAGCCGCAAGGTTAGGGCGTCAGACTTAAGGAAAAATTAAGCAAAAGGGGATAGGCATGAATATCCCCGGCCGCAAGCCGGGGAGGCGGGATCAGCTCAGCTTGCCCTTGAGCAGCCACTTGTCGAGGGCGTTGGCGAAGCGCTGCTTGTCGGCCGCGTTGAAGGGGGCCGGGCCGCCTGTCTGCACCCCGGCCGAGCGCAGCTCTTCCATGAAATTACGCATGCCGAGACGGGCCTGTATGGTCTCGCGGGTGTAGATCTCGCCACGGGGATTGAGCGCCTCGCCACCGGCATCTATCACCCAGGAAGCGAGGGGAATGTCGCCGGTGATCACCAGATCCCCCGGTATGACTTGCTGGGCAATGACATGATCTGCCACATCGAACCCCTTCTCTACCTGCTGGGTTTTGATGTAGGGGGAGGGCGGAACCCGCAGTCCCTGATTGGCCACCAGGGTGGTGACGACCTGGGCGCGGTGGGCGGCGCGGTAAAGGATCTCCTTGACCGGGAGGGGGCAGGCATCGGCATCAACCCAGATGGGCATGGCATGGTTTCCTGTGTCTGAAACGAGGGTCGCATCTTAGCACGGCTGGTAAGGAGCGGCTGCCCCGGGGCTGAGTCAGGCCGGGCTTTAGTGTAAGCTGGCCCGATGAGACTGAATGAAAAGGACGAGCAGATGGATCGGGTACCCAGTGATGTGATTTATGCCCTGACCCTGGATGGCAAGGGTGGCATGCAGCCACTGGCGGCGGGGAGCGAGATCCCGGGGAAGAGCCCTGGCTGGCTGCATCTGGATTACGGCAATCCGGAGGCGGCCCGCTGGCTGCTGCAAACCCCCTTGCTCAATGATGCGGCCAAGGAGTCCCTGCTCGGCCAGAGCAACAGGCCCAAGCTGGTGCGGATGGGAGAGACTGTGCTGCTGATCCTGCGCGGCATCAATCACAACAAGGATCACAGGCCGGAAGAGATGGTGGCGCTGCGTATCTTCATCACACCGGATCTCATCATCAGCAGCCGTCGTCGTCCGCTGCTCTCCGAGCAGGACGTGTTCAACCAGCTGACGCAGGGCGGTGGTGCCGATACCCCGGCCGACTGGCTGGTGGAGGTGTGTGATGCCCTGACCGACAGGGCGGGGGAGTTTGTGGAAGAGCTGCATGATCAGATCCTGGAGCTGGAGGAGCATGTGCTGGCCCGCGACCTGCCCGCCAACGGCCGACTGGCGCGGATCCGCAAGCAACTCATCATGATCCGCCGCTACCTCTCCCCCCAGCGGGATCTGGTGGCGCGTCTGGCCAACGAGAAGATCAGCTGGCTGGACGAAGATGACCGCCGCCGCCTGCTCGACATCGCTGACCGTCTGCGCCGCTGGCTCGATGATCTCGATGCCGGCGTGGCCCGCACCGGTGTGCTGGCGGACGAGATCAACAACCTGATGGCGGAGGCGACCAACCGCCGCGCCTACCAGATGTCGGTGATGGCGTTGCTGTTCTTGCCCGCCAGTTTCCTGACCGGTCTGTTTGGCATAAACCTGGGCGGCATTCCGGGGGCCGAGAGCCCGACCGCATTCTGGGTCTTCTGCGGATCCTTGGTGGCGCTGGCCACCGGGCTGGCGGTCTGGCTCAAACACAGACGCTGGTGGTAAGGAGCAATCATGACAACCTGGCAATCTTTTGGCGTGACTCTGCTGCTGTTGCTGGGCCACACCCTGATCCGCAGCCTCATTCACAAGAGTCTGCTGGCGCTGGCCCATACCCGACAAGTGAGCGAGAACCGGGTGCTCTATGTGGAGCACGTGTTCCACTTTCTGCTCGGTTGCGCCACCCTGCTGATCCTGGTCGGGGTATGGGGGCTCGATTTTTCACGGCTGGTGGTGCTCGCCTCCTCCTTCTTCGCCGTGCTCGGGGTGGCCATGGTGGCCCAGTGGTCGATCCTCTCCAACATCACCGCCAGCATCACCATCTTCTTCGCCTTTCCCTACAAGATTGGCGACCGGATCCGCATCCTCGACAAGGATGACTCCGTCACCGGCGTCATCACCGAGATCGGTCTCTTCTATGTGCGGGTGCGGGATGACAACGGCGATCTGGTCACCTATCCCGCCAACCTGATCCTGCAAAAGCCGGTCAGGCGACTGGAGGGCAAGGTGGCAGACCCCCTGCAGCCAGAATGAAAAAAGGCTCCTCACGGAGCCTTTTTTTGATCATGTGTCTCTATCAGCGTTCGAAGAAGCGATAGAGATGCTCGACCTGGATGGGGCAGTCTGCCACCAGATGTATGTGCTGGCGGGCCTCTTCGACCGATCCGAACGAGAGGGGGCAACCCAGGGTGTCAGTCATCTCGTACAAGCGGCCATCTTGCCCTCTGAACTCCACGATCCAGCCCGGCAGTATGGCATCTTGCAGTATCTCGGCTTCCTTGAAGGCTTGCTGCTGATAGAGCAGGCGAAGTTCATTGACTGTCATGACGTCCTCCTGTGACTCATAGCGCCTCTTCAAGTCTAGTGGCTGAATCTGCCGGATTCATCTGGCGGTGTTCAGACACTCCCAGGCCCAGCGCATGCGGATGAAGGTCTCTGCATCGCCACCCCGATCCGGATGGTGTTGCAGGGCAAGCTCCCGCCAGCGGCGGCGGACTCTCTCCTGGCTGGCATCGGCGGTCAGTTCGAACAGGGCCAGCGCTTCCGCCCTGTGTCCCGCTCCGTCATAAGCGCGCCAGAAGCGGTTGAGCAGAGCCTCCACCTCTTCCCGGTCGGTCTGCCAGAACACCTGCCAGTCGAGGTAGTAGTTGCGCAGAGACTGGCCGAGGGCCAACCTCTGGCGAGTATCTGTTGCCCCGGCAAGGGGCTCTAGCCGTATATCCAGGGAGCTGATCACCAGCCACCACCCTGCGTCATGGAGCTCAGCCTGCAACTGGTAGAGGGCATTCATGATCAGGAAGTTGACCCGAAACAGCTGCAGCTGTTCATCCCCGGCCAGGGTGGGAATGGCTCCTTGCTGGCGCAGGGCGGCCAGCAGTTCGTGCACCTTGTAGCTGGCCGCCGCCTCTTGTAGCAGTGTCAGCAGGGGGGCGAGCAGCGGGTTGTGACAGTGCTCTGTCTCACTCATGAGCTGGCCGTCTCCTTGGGCGGTTGCAGGGCGATCAGCAACTCTCCTGACAGGGGCGTGACCGGACCTGTGACGATGCGGGGCTGCGCCCTGGCATCCAGTATGAACAGCGGTATGGCCCCGGGGTTGGCATCCTGATATTGCACCCAGTCGAAGGTGTCGCTCAGACGAGTCGCCTTGATCTGGCCGCCCCGGCTCAGCAGGCCGCTCAAGCGGGCGTAGTTGATATCGGGCCCGAACAGGTTCTGGCGGGCGCGGAAGGTGGCACTCTCCCGGTTCGCCTTGCCGTGCTGTTCGCTGGAGCGCAGGGAGTAGACCTTCTCTTCACCGTAGAGGTGGGCGAAGTGCAGCACGCCGAGGGCGTTGTTGTGGCGGTTGGGGGAGAGCGCCAGCACTGTACTGATGCTGGTGAGCGGCAGATGCAGCTCGGCATGTTCCGACTGGGGGTTGCCGAAATAGCAGGGCAGGTTGCTCATGCGTGCCTGCTTGTAAAATTCCCAAGCAGGATCAGAGAGATAGACAGGGACTCCCTGATCCGCCAGCGCCTTGCCTATGGCCCTGGCCACAGAGTTGGCACCTATGATGAGCCAGGTGTTGGGGGCGCTCTGACGCATACCTAGCAGGCCCGCCAGCGGCGCCGAGGTGAGGCTCTGCAACACCACAGTGGAGATGATCACCGCAAACACCAGGGGCACCAGCTTGTCCGCATCGGGAATATCGGCCTGATGCAGGCTGATGGCGAAGGAGGCACTGACCGCCGCCGCCACTATGCCCCGCGGCGCTATCCAGCTCAGCAGGGCGCGGGCCTGCCAGGAGAGATCCGAGCCCCAGGTCGAGACCAGGATGCAGAGCGGTCGTGCCACAAACTGCACCACGCACAGCAGTACCAGCACCATGGGGCCAAGCTGCCAGAGCTGGGCCAGATCGAGGCGTGCCGCCAGCAGGATAAACAGGCTGGATATGAGGATGACGGCGAGATCTTCCTTGAACGCCAGTACCTCCTCCAGATCCAGCCCCTCCTGATTGGCGAGCCAGATGCCGAATACGGTCACCGCCAGCAGGCCGGATTCGTGACTGAGCCAGTTGGAGAGGCTGAAGGTGACCAGCACCAGCGCCAATACCCCGAACTTGTGCAGGCTGACCGGCAACCAGTCCTTGCGGATCAGCAGTGTGGTGAGCCAGCCGGCTCCAACCCCGATCAGGGTTCCGACTCCGACGGTTCTTGCCAGCGCCAGCAGGGTGTGACTGAGCAGATCGCCCTGACTGCCGAGGCGTACCGCCTCGAACACCAGCACGGCGAACAGGGCACCGATGGGATCTATGACGATCCCTTCCCAGCGCAGTATGCGATCCACCTCCCGGGTGGGGCGGATCACGTTGAGCATGGGCGCAACCACAGTGGGGCCGGTCACCACCAGCACGGCGCCGAGCAGCATGGCGACCCGCCAGTCCAGTCCCAGCAGGAAGTAACTGGCGCTGCCGATGACGGCGAAGCTGACCAGCATGCCGGTGGAGCAGAGGTTGCGCACCACCTTGCCGATCCCCTTGAGTTCCGTCAGATGCAGGGTCAGGGCACCCTCGAACAAGATGATGGCCACCGACAGGGAAACCAGCGGGAACAGCAGATCCCCGAGCAGGGCATCGGGGTCGAGCAGGCCGCTGACCGGGCCCAGGGTCAAGCCGGTGAGCAGCAAAAACAGGATGGCCGGTACTCGTAGCGACCAGGCGAGCCACTGGGCCAGCACTGAGACCAGGGCGATCCCGGCCAGGGAAAGAGCAGTCATGCAGACCTCGATTCAGGTAATGAGCTTGGAGGAAGTGTAGCGGGGAAGATGGCCAGATTGACACCCGCAGAGGTCGGGAGCAAGTGCCGTGGGGAGCTGCGCGACAGTCGGCGTCATGGTGGGCCGGAAAGGGCGTGGCCGCAGAGGAGTGGGGGGCGCTACGCAGCCATTATCCGTCGAATTAGATGGGGCTCTCTTTGTGAAGGTCGGTGACACAGTCGGCCACCGCCAGCACCAGGGCCGAGCGCACCACCTGATCGAGCCGGTTGAGCTGCATCTGGTAGAAGGGCCAGTCCTCCTCGTTGGCAGGGGGATCCTGCGGCATCATGCTGCCCTGGTTCAGGCAATGCAGCCTGTCCAGCAGATCGCGAATGGGCTTGTCGCTGAAGCGGTAATCCTTGGGGTCGCGCACCAGAAAATCGCGAATCTTCAGGTAGGCTTCGAGATCCTGATAGCGCTCCAGAGAGATGAGGCCGAGGGCAAAGATAAGCTTGAGGCGCACCTCCAGCTGGCCGAGGGGGCCGCTCTGGTTGAGCAGGGGTTCGATGGCGTATTTGACGGCATACTCCTCCTGGCGAAAGGCTCGCCGCATCAGGGAGTCGACCGCCTCTTCCAGGATGGTCACGACTTCGAGAAAGAAGCCGCGGGGGCCATCCTGCTCGTTCAGTCGCTCCAGTACTTCATCTTCCTGGTGTGTGGTCATAGGTGCATTGGGTCCAGCTGACTGGGAGAGAGAGTGCCTCTCTCCCGGTTTTTATCATATGAGGCGAATTCCCATGCCATTCAACCGGTTGAGGCGGCGGTCTGGCGGTGAGTGCGCCCCATCAGGGTCACTTCAAGCTGTCGTAACGGGCGACGATGGCACTGACAATATCGCTGTCGGCGGCAAGGCCGGTCACCCGGGCCAAGGCCTGGGCCGGCCCAAGTTCCGCCAGCAGGGCCTGCAGCTCCACCGCCTGGGGGTCATCGGCGTTGCAATAGTGCAGCGCCGCTGCGATTCCCTCTTGCAGATGGTCGCTGGGCAGGCCGTACTCTAGGGTGCCGAGCAGCGGCTTCACCAGCCGATCCCCTGCCGCCAGTTTGCGCAGCGGCTGACGGCCGACCCGGTCAATTTCGTCCACCAGATAGGGGTTGGCGAAGCGGGCCAGGATCTTCTCTATGTAGGCGGCGTGCAGTCGGGGATCGAAGCCGTAGCGTTTCACCAGCACGGCTCCGCTCTCCTCCATGGCGCGGCGCACCTTGCTGCGGATCACCGGATCCTCGATCGCCTCACGAATGGTGCGGTAGCCCCGCAACTTGCCGAGGTAAGCGGTGACGATATGGCCGGTGTTGAGGGTGAACAGCTTGCGCTCGACGAAGGCCATCAGGTTGTCGGTGGGCTCCATGCCCGCCACCTGGGGTAGTTCGCCCTTGAACTGGGTCTGGTCGACGATCCACTCGCTGAAGCTCTCCACCGTCACTTCCAGCGGATCGTCGTTGGCCGCCGCCGGTGGCACTATGCGATCCACCGCCGAGTCGACGAAGCCGACGCAGGATTCGTGCGTGGCATGATACGCGACCGGCAGGTACTTGAGTACCTCCTGCTTGAGATGGCTGGTGCCGCGCACCATATTCTCGCAGGCGATGACGTTGAGCGGGCTCAGGTTGCCGGCATCGAAACGGGCCTGAAGCCCCTTGGCCAGGGTGCTGGCAATCTTGTCCAGAATGTTGGGGCCGACCGCCGTGGTGACCAGATCGGCGGTGATGATACGGGCTATCACCTCGTGTCCGGCGGAGCTGACCGCCGCCACGTTGCGTACCACGTCCAGCTTCTGATCCGCCCCCACCACGTGCACCTTGTACTCCTGACGGTGGTTGAGCTGATCGATCAGGGTCTCGTTGACGTCGGCGAAGGTGACCTGATGGCTGGCGTCGGCCAGCAGTTTTCCGATGAAGCCACGACCGATATTGCCGGCACCAAAATGCAATGTTTTCATGATATTAACCTCTACAACCAAAGACGATGAAGGATGATTACGCAGCCTGTTCGGCACCCAGCAGATCCAGAAACTCCTGGGGATCCGTGGTGCTGGCCAGCCGGTCGATGAGACCGGGTTCATCCAGTGCATTGGTCAGGCGGGTTATTACCTGCATGTGTTCGTCGTTGCGGGCGGCGATGCCGATCACCAGTCGTGCCACCTCGTCCGCCGCCTCGCCAAAGGCGACGCCGGCCGGATACTGGCAGATGACGATGCCGGTACGCTTCACAAACTCCTTGGCGGCTATGGTGCCGTGGGGCACGGCGATAGACTCGCCGAGGTAGGTGGAGACCAGCTGCTCGCGCTCCAGCATGGCGTTGACGTAATCCGGTGCCACATAGCCCCGTTCCGCCAGCAGTCTGCCAGCGGTCAGGATGGCGGCCTCCTTGTTGTCGGCCTTGAGCCCCAGATGCACGTCGTGACGGCTCAGGGTGAACACTTCAACCGCTTGAAGTTCGTAGTTGTCGTCGTTGGCCGCGACCAGCAGTTGCGGGTTGGCGACGTCATCGTTGGCCGCCAGTGTCAGGTTCTGCACCAGCTCCTGATAGAGGCCGTTGTCGAGGAAGTTGGTGAGCGAGATGTGGTGGGCGTTCGGCGCATGGCGACGGGCCCGCTCGGTCAGATCCTTGTGGGTGATGACCCAGTCCACCTGATCGTCGAGCTGATCGATGGCGCGGTTGGTGACGCTGATGTCGAGCCCGGCGGCCTGCACCCGCTTGCGCAGCATGCCGGCACCCATGGCGCTGGATCCCATGCCCGCATCGCAGGCGACCACGATATTGCGCACCGCCATCAGTTCGCCGCCCGGCTTCTTGGCCGCTGCGGTTTCGGGCTTGCCGCCCTTCATGGCTTTCATCTTGCGAGTGGCTTCACCCAGCGCATCGGCCTCGTCGGCTTCCGGCTGCTGGGCGCGAACGAACACGGCGGCGACCAGGAAGGAGACCAGGGTCGAGCTGATGATGGAGAGGGCAACCCCGATCAGGGAGGCTTTCGGCGTCATCAAGAGCACGGCGAAGATGGATCCTGGTGAGGCAGGGGAGACCAGACCAGCGTTGAACAGAGTCAGGGTGAAGACCCCTGTCATGCCACCGGCGATCACCGCCAGAATGAGGCGCGGGTTCATCAGCACATACGGGAAGTAGATCTCGTGGATGCCGCCGAAGAAGTGAATGATGGAGGCGCCAGCCGCGGACTGCTTGGCGGCGCCACGGCCGAATACCATGTAGGCCAGCAGCACGCCCATGCCCGGGCCCGGGTTCGCTTCGATCAGGAAGAAGATGGAGCGACCCTGTTCGGTCGCCTGCTGGATCCCCAGCGGCGAGAAGATGCCGTGGTTGATGGCGTTGTTGAGGAACAGGATCTTGGCCGGTTCAACGAAGATGGAGGTGAGCGGCAACATGTGGTTTTCCACCAGGAAGCCGACGCCACCCGCCAGTACGCCGGAGAGCACTTTGACGAAGGGACCGATCACGAAGAAGGCGAGGATAGCCAGCAACATGCCGATGAGACCGGCGGAGAAGTTGTTGACCAGCATCTCGAAGCCGCTCTTGACGCGCCCTTCCATCACTTTGTCGAAGCGCTTGATGACCCAGCCACCCAGCGGACCGACCATCATGGCACCCATGAACATGGGGATGTCGGTACCGACGATCACGCCCATGGTGGTGATGGCACCGACCACGCCGCCCCGTTCACCGCCCATCAGCTTGCCGCCTGTATAGCCAATCAGCAGCGGCAGCAGATAGGTGATCATGGGGCCGACCAGCTTGGCCAAGGTTTCGCTTGGCAGCCAGCCGGTGGGAATGAAGAGAGCGGTAATAAAGCCCCAGGCGATGAAAGCGCCTATGTTGGGCATGACCATATTGGACAGGAAGCGTCCAAAATTCTGTATCTTGACTTTGGTATCCGGTGATAACATGTCGGGACCCCGTTTTAAGCCTGTTTGATTAAAAGTGGTAGTCGGGATGACGGGTTTTGCCGAACCCCCATCCCAGTCGTCTAAGCAACTTCAATCTACCAGCTTGTGATCAAATTAGGCTGAAAACGGGGTGTCTTGTGACGTACCTCTCAAATACCCAGCCATACCCCCTCCCTAAGTAGTGACCCTGATCACATTCAGGCTCTGTAGTTTGGCTACATTTCGATCTTTCTTGCCGTCACCACCCATTTAGTGTGATTCGTGTCACCTTTCGTGGCTTGCGCAAACCCATTGTCAATGTGATGGCTGTCACGAATACTTAATTTGTATTCAAACGGGTCAGTATGTGAGATACAAAATCCGAGAGTGATAACGATGAATAGATCGTATTTTCTCATTAATCGCCAATGAATCAGTAGGTTTGTAACCCACTTTCAGTTTTTCATGATTGGCATTCAACCGCACAAGCGGCGCATTACCCCCTCCAGTGGTCCTCTGGCGAAGCGCAGGCTCCACAGATTGGCGAACAACAGAGCCGTCAGGGCAAAGAAGGTGGCAGCCAGTACCACTTCGGGCAGATCTTGCCCCTTCAGCCAGCCCAGCCCCTCCAGCACGCCCATGCCGAGCATGATATGGGCGATATAGAGTGTCAGCGTCTGCCGTCCGACCGGCAGCCAGACTCGCCACCAGCGAGCTGTGGGCAGGGCGCGGCCGAGCCAGAGGCAGAGCGCGATCAGGGTGCTGGCCGCCCCCATGCCAAACAGCAGGTAGAGCGGGGCAGGAGGAATGGGCCCGGTCGCGAGCAGGGGGGCCAGTTCGGGCTGGGGGAACAGTGTCAGCAGCCAGAGCGACAGCCCTTTGGCCAGCACCATGGCCCCCACACCGCCGGCCAGCAGCCATCTCTGAACGCTCGCGTTCGCGAGGGCCTGACGACTCAGCCAGAGGCCGTAGAGCAGAAAGCCCAGCCAGGGCACCACAGGGTGCCAGCCATTGAACAGCAGATTGCGGACGAAGCCGTTCAGGGTCCAGAACTCGGGGTAGCTGAAGCTGTGCCACTGCCAGCCCTGATCGTAATTGAAGTGAAACAGCAGGATGACGAAGCCCGCTGCCAGCAGGAGGATCAGGGAGAGCAGCCAGAGGGAGGGTAACCGCAGGCAGCAAGCCCCCAGCAGGAAGTAAACGGCGTAGTAATGGATGATATCGGCTGGAAACACCAAATAGTTGAGCAGTCCCAGGATCAGCAGAAACAGGGCCCGCTTGGCGGTGTGCTGCATGGCAGTCGGCCAGCTCAGCTTGCGGGTCGAGAGACCGAGACCTATGCCGGCCAGCACCACGAAGCTGGCGGCAGAACGACCCTCCAGCGCATCCAGCATGGCTTTGAGCCAGTCAGGTCCGCCTGTCAGTACACCCATGGCGATGCGAAAGTTCACCAGTACCATGCCGAGCAGGGCCATGGCGCGGGCCAGATCCAGCCCCTCCAGTCTATTGGATGACGATGTCATGAGCGGTTTGCCTCGCAGGAGAAGAATCCATGGCTCAGTTGGCCGGCCCCAGCAGCAGGTCCAGCAGTTGTGGCAGTCGTTGCGCCGCTGAGGGCTGATCCGGATGGAGGACAAGTGCATCGCGCAGTGCCTGCCCTTCCAGCCCGTCCAGCAGCAGTTGGGCGGTGAGATCGGGGTCCAGTCTTGCCTCCAGACATCCTTCTTGCTGTCCCCGCCGTACCGTATTGGCAAGGGCATCGCACAGCTGGCGCTGGTTGCTGGCGAAGGTGGCGGCCATCTCGGGGTGGCGGGTCAGCTCGGCCAGGATTTCGGTGCCGAGCAGCAGATTCTCCGGCGTCTGCGACCAGGCGAGATAGCCGGCGGCGAAGCGGGCCAGTGCCGCGCGGGCGGAGCCCTGATCCAGCTCATCCAGCAGGGGCTGCAACTCGGCGGCTTCCAGCGAGGCGATCAGCGCGATCAGCTCCTCTTTGCGGGCGAAGTGGTTATAGAGGTTGCCCAGACTCACCCCTGCGGCGGCGGCTATGTCACGCATCCCTGTCTGGTGGAAGCCCCGCTCGATGAAGCAGCCGAGGGCTGCCTGGATGATCAGCTCCCGCCGCTGCTCCAGGCGGTTGTGATTGATGGACATGGTCGGCTTCCTCTCTACAGGTCGACATTGCATGAGCGAACGTTCGTTCATTTTCGATGTTCACCTTATCTCCGGTGTGAAAAAGAAGCAAGCCACAGTTAGCCAAGAGGAGGCATCTCCTTGGTCGGAAGACTCCGGGGCAAGCCATGCGTCCGCCGAGTGGTCAGTGAGGTTTCCGAATAACCCGGTCCCCAAGCCGGTCAATGCCATGACAGCTATAGGGTCATTGCACTCCTGATCATCTTCTCATCGGGCCAACTGCTCCTCAGGCTCAAGGGGGCTGAGGGCGGGGCATCGTCTTCCTGCTGGCCATGAACAAGGGGTATAAAAAAGCCCGCAGGGTTGCGGGCTTTTACATTGAGCTGCAGAGGCTTGGCTTATTCCGCCTTGGGGGCGGTCTCGGCTGGTGTCTCAGTGCTTTCGGCTACCGTGTTCTCGGTTACGGCACTGTCGGCCACCGGGGCTTCCGGTGCCGGGCCTGGTACCAGCTCCACTGCCGGTTTGGCGATGAGGGAGCGAGTCTCTTCCACCGCTTCACTCAGCTTGACCTCGATAACCTGACCCAGTTCATAGACCACTTCGGTCTTGTCCAGGTAGACGCGACCATTGTCCCAGTTGCACTCCAGCCGATCCTTGTTGTCCAGGATGTGACGGGCGGGCATGAAGACAACGGCGCCGTTTTCGCGCAGGCGCAGCTTGAGACCTGCGCGCATCACGTCGATGATCTCGGCGTTGAACACCTGATCGGTGCCGGCGGCAGCCTTGAGGTAACGGACATAGAGCCAGTCGCCGATGTCGCGTTCCACCATGCGGTGCAGGCGACGACAGGCGGTCAGGTGCTCGGTCAGTTCCTGGCTCGGACGATCGCCCGGGGTCTTGCCGGCGATGACCGCTTTCAGCAGACGATGGTTGACCATGTCGCCGTATTTGCGGATCGGGGAGGTCCAGGTCGCGTAGGCATCCAGCCCCAGGCCGTAGTGGGCACCCGGTTCGGAGGACATCAGCGCATAGCTCTGGAAGCGGCGGATCTTGCCATCCAGCCAGCGGGTGTCCAGGTTGTCTATCCAGCGGCGCAGGGCGCAGAAGCCGGTCAGGCTGGCGATCTCGTCGCGCTCGAATGGGGCCTCGGCGCTTTTCAGCAGGTCGATGGCGCCGTCGAGGGACTCTTCATCGAACCCTGTGTGGACGTTGAAGATGCCGTAGCCGACGCTCTTGCCCAGCACGCGACCGGCGCAGATGTTGGCGGCGATCATCGACTCTTCGATCATGCGGTTGGCGATGCGGCGCGGTTCCACGTGAATGGCCAGCACTGCGCCGTTCTCCCCCAGCTCGAAGTCGTAGTCGGGTCTGTCCGGGAACACCAGGGCGTGCTCGGTACGCCACTTGATCCGCGCCTCCGTCATGGCCTTCATCAGCGGCAGCTGGGCCATCACGCCGGCGTCGATCTCGAGAGGTTTACCCTGTTCGGCCCAGTCGGAGACCTCGTCATAGTTGAGACGGGCATGGGAGATGATGCGGGCGGCGAAGAACTCGGTCTCCTCCAGCAGCAGGCCATCTTCGGCGATCAGCAGGCGGGCGCAGAGCGTGTTGCGCTCCTCGCCCTCTTTCAGGGAGCAGAGCTCGTCCGAGAGGGTGCGCGGTATCATGGGCACGTTGCGACCCGGCATGTAGACGGTGAAGGCGCGCTGGGCGGCTTCCTTGTCCAGCTCACTGCCTTCGGCCACATAGGCGGTCGGGTCGGCGATGGCGACCAGCAGCTCCCAGCCGTTGTCCAGTTTGCGGATGGCCAGGGCGTCATCCATGTCCTTGGTCTTGGCGCCGTCAATGGTGAAGAAGGGGGTCGCGGTCAGGTCGGTACGTGGCAGCTCCTCTTCCTCGATCACCTTCCACTCCGGCAGATCCGCCGGTTCTATCTGGGCCAGGTTGTGGCGAGCCAGCACCACCCACCAGGGCACATTGTGGTCTTCCTGATCGGCGATCTTTTCGATGATTTCGGCAGAGAAGTTGCCATCACTCAGGGCGTGGCGCTTGAGGGTCGCAACCACCCAGTCTCCTTCCTTGAAGGACTTCTCATCCAGACCCTTCTTGGCGCGGGCCTTGATGGCATCCTTGATCAGCGGATGGTCCGGCACCACGTTGAGGCGGTCACGGAACATTTTGACGCGCCCGACGAAACGGGTCACTGCCTGCTCCAGCAGGGCATCCGGTTCGGCCACTTCCTTCTCTTTTTCGGTACGGATCAGGGCGCTCACCCGGTCACCGTGCATCACCTTTTTCATGTAGGGGGGCGGCACGAAATAGCTGGTCTTCTCATCGACTTCCAGAAAGCCGAAGCCCCGGTCCGAGGCGCGGATAACACCCTCTTTCTTGGGGATGTTTTCGCGGATTTGTTGCTTGAGCTGGGCCAGCAGCGGATTGTCTTGGAACATAAGTGAGGAACCTGAGTGGAGACCTGATGAAGAAACGCCCAGCACTATACGATTTTACCCCCTCAAAGCCAAGGTGAATGGCCCCGTCAACCGGGTTGCAGTGCGCGGCGCCCCTCGCTGATCAGACGCTGGGAGATCTGTTTGTGCAACCCGCGCTCCAGCACCCAGCGGTGCCAGTAGAGGGGCTCGATGAGGTGATGTGACGGGCTGAGATCGAGCAGTATCCCCTGTGCCAGCTGCTGGCGGATCTGCAGTTCCGGGATGAGACAGTAGGCGAGTCCCTGCTCGGCCATGGCGACGAAGGCTTCTGACGAGCGCACCGTGTGGCAGGGATAGCCGCCGGGTTCCAGCCCGAAGTGGCGTGCCATGAAGCTCACATGCATGTCGTCGCGCTGATCGAAGGCCACCGCCGGTGTCTTTGCCAGCGCTGCCGGGGTGAGCCCGGCGGGAAAGTGACGGGCGACGAAGGCGGGGCTGGCGGTGAGCAGGTAGCGCATCTCGCCGAGCTCGTCCACGCAGCAGCCCGCCAGTGGCTGGCCGTGCAGGCTGACGGCACCGAAGGCCTGACCCTCGCGCACCCGATCCAGGGTGCGGCATTCGTCATCCACCAGCAGGTTCAGCTCTATGGGGTGCTGCTCCAGCAGAGGTGCGAGGGCGGGCAGGAACCAGGTTGCCAGGCTGTCGGCGTTGACCGCTATGCTGACCCGGATCGGTGCCTGCGGTTCGTCGGGCGCGATCTCGCCGGCCAGCTCCAGTTCCAGCTGGCGCACCTGACGGTAGTGGGCCAGCAGCTTTTGGCCAAGGGGGGTCGCCTGTAGTGGCTGGCTGCGAATGAGCAGCGGCTCGGCAAACTGCTGTTCCAGCTGCTTGATGCGCTGTGAGATGGCGGACTGGGTGATGTGCAGGCGCTGGGCGGCGCGCTCGAAGTTCTGCTCCTGCATTACGGCATCCAGCGCCAGCAGCAGCTTGTAGTCCAACGCCTTCATCAGCATTCCTTATCAGAGAGGGTATTGAGAAGAGATGCTACTGGAGTGATGGCAGGACGACAACGAAACTCTGACCGGATCGCCGAGAGGCACGGCTGGCGTGGTGTGCGGGGTGAAAGCGGGTTTGTCACTGCGAGATGTGACAGTGGTGGTCAAAAGGTATTCAGGAGATACTCTTTTGCATCCGTTTTTGCATGGGGTGGAAACGGGCCATAGCGAGAACTTTTAATCCCGGGCCTTATCCCGGGATTTTTTTATGTGGCGTTTACTCGGTGACCAGTTCCCTGGCATCGGCATATTCGCCCTGCATGGGGTGGCCGACGGCACGGGCGAAACGTTCATCCAGATGAAAGCGGATTCCGACCCCGCGCACGGCGCCCAGATCCACGGCTTGACGGTGACCGAGTCGCTCTATGGGCAGGCCGAGACGGCGGAAGATACGCTCCACCGGCAGGCTGACCACGGCGACCAGTTCCCGGATCCCCTTCGCCCTGGCGAAGGCATAAACCTCGCGGAAGATGACGCAGGTCAGCTCGCTCACCCCGTTGCCCATGCGCGGCGCCCGGTTGGCGTCGATGGCTAGGCGAGTCAGTTCCCACACATCGCTGCTGCGTGGCGGCGCCTCACCGGCGAGAGCGGTGGGGAATATGCTGGGCAGCATGTAATCCTGGGCGCAACTGAGCAGACGGATGCAGCCACACAGGCCTTCTTCGTCCTCGATCAGCACCCAATGGGTGTCCGGGGTGTCGAAGCTGTCCTGCTCCAGACCACGGTGAGACTCCACATCCCAGCCGAGACGATCGGAGAAGACGCGATTACGGAAGCGATAAAGCTCGTTTTCTACCTCCCATCTGGGGTGTTCTTTTAATTTTCCTTTGAAAACAAGCATTCAGATGTCTCCATTTCAGTGTTCGGCGCTATAATCGAGGCCCTGGCCAGGGGGGCTAGCATATGAAACAAGACCAACTGCTTGAGTACCTCGAACATTTCACTTCGGTAACAGACGGGGATCGTTTGGCCGAGTTGATCGGTCGATTCACGCTCGGTATGGGCTATGACTACTACCGGTTCGCACTGATCATTCCCATGTCGATGCAAAGGCCCAAGGTGGTGCTGTTCAATCAGTGCCCTGACTCCTGGGTGCAGGCCTATACGGCCAACCATATGCTGGCCTGTGATCCCATCATCCAGCTGGCCCGCAAGCAGACCTTGCCCATTTATTGGAACCGACTGGATGAACGGGCGCGTTTTCTGCAAGAGGGCAGTCTGGATGTGATGGGGTTGGCGGCAGAGTTCGGGCTGCGAAACGGTATTTCGTTTCCGCTGCACGGTGCGGCGGGTGAAAACGGCATACTGTCGTTCATCACCGCCGAGCGGGCGTCAAGCGATCTGCTGCTGGAGTCCTCGCCCATCCTCTCCTGGATGTCCAACTACATCTTCGAGGCGGCGATCCGGATTGTGCGGGTCAGTCTGCGGGAAGATGACCCTCAGGAGGCCCTGACTGACCGTGAGACCGAATGCCTGTTCTGGGCCAGCGAAGGGAAAACGTCGGGTGAAATTGCCTGCATCCTGGGGATCACGGAACGTACCGTGAACTACCACCTCAATCAGGTCACCCGTAAAACGGGGTCGATGAATCGCTACCAGGCCATCGCCAAGGGGGTGAGCAGTGGCATTTTGCTGCCCAATCTGGAGCAGGTCGTGGTCACCAACTTCCCCAAGCTGATGCAATAAAACCCAATGATTCTCGGGGCAGAGCGACAGGCTCACAATTGTCAGATCATGCAATTGACAGTTGGTGCCGGATGGAATTCATCCCTGCCCTCAGGATCCCGCTTGATTAGAGAAATGAATCACTCAGCAGATTAATGAATTTCTCTGAACACCCCACCGCCCTTTATAGTGCCGTCCACTCACTCTTCTGGACGGTTTATCCATGTTCGCGACCACTCTGCAAGGCTTCACCCTTGGCCTTGCCATGATCATTCCCATCGGTGCCCAGAACGCTTTCGTGTTGAGCCGGGGCATACATCGCAATCACCATCTGCTGGCTGCGACCCTCTGCTGTCTGTGTGATCTCATCCTGATCGGGATTGGGGTATTCGGCGGGGCCAACCTGCTGGCAGCCAGTCCCATCGGGCTGGCGCTGCTGACCTGGGGTGGTGTGCTGTTTCTTTGCTGGTTCGGCATTCGCTCCCTGCGCAGTGCCTGGCAAGGGCAGGGGGCTGCGCTGGCGGATTCACCCCGGCTGATGGGGGTCAAGAGCGTGCTGGCCATGACGCTCGGGGTGACCCTGCTCAATCCTCACGTCTATCTGGATACCCTGATGCTGCTCGGCTCCTTTGGCAGCCAGTTTGCCGAACCGTTGCGCCCGGCCTTTGCGGCCGGGGCCATGCTGGCTTCCCTGGTCTGGTTCTACAGTCTCGCCTTTGGTGCGGCCGCGCTCTCACCCTGGCTTGCACGGGGCCGGGTGCAGCAAGCTATTGATACTATTGTTGGTTTAATCATGTTGGGACTGGCATTGCAACTGGCGAGCGGGGCCTTGCTGGCCTCATAAGGCTATTTTTGTGCCACACCTCATAAAAATTAATCCCGGCTTCATGCCATGACATATTCGTCTGTTAAATTCCCGTCGCTGGTAAAGCGACACTCATAATAAAAGGGAAAAAACAGTGAATAAAACCATGAAGCTGGGTGCTATTGCAGCCATAGTGCTGTTGTCTGCCTGTAGCAATGAAAACGACAGCAAGACGCAACCGGGCGCTGTGGCCCTGCGTCTGATCCAGACCTCCGATATCCACTCCAACGTGCTGGGATACGATTACTACCAGAACAAGGAAGATCGCAAGTTTGGCCTCTCCCGTACCGCCTTGCTGATCCGTGCGGCGCGCTCGGAAAACCCCAACAACCTGCTGCTCGACAACGGTGACCTGCTCCAGGGCACGCCGCTGGCGGATTACATCTTCGAGCAATCGGGCGCCGGTTACCTCGACAAGCAGGCCCACCCCGTGTTCAAGGCCATGAACGAGCTGGGTTATGACGCCGGAAACCTGGGCAACCACGAATTCAACTACGGGCTGGATTACCTCACGAAGACACTGCAGGGTGCCAAGTTCCCCTATGTGAACGCCAACGTGTTCGAGGCGGGCGCCTTCAAGCGCGATGCCAAGGGGCAGATCGACTGGAGTGGCAACAAGTTCACCCCTTACCTGCTGCTGGAGCGCAAGGTGAAGGATGACAAGGGGCAGGAGCAGACCGTCAAGGTGGGCATATTGGGGCTGACCCCGCCGCAGGTGCTGCAGTGGGACAAGCGTCATCTGGAAGGCAAGGTGGTGGTGGCCGACATGGTCGAGACCGCCAACCACTATGTGCCAGAGTTGCGTGCCAAGGGCGCCGACATAGTGGTCGTGGTCGCCCACACCGGCATCAACGCCAGCAGCTACGAAGCCATGATGGAGAACTCCGCCTGGCACCTGGCCAAGGTAAAAGGGGTGGATGCCCTCATGCTGGGCCATGCCCACAAGAACTTCCCCGGTGATTTCCCGGATCTGCCGGAGGTGGACAACCAGGCCGGTACCCTGAGCGGCGTGCCGACCGTGATGCCAGGCTATTGGGGCAACCATCTGGGCATCATAGACCTCACCCTGGAGCAGGTTGAGGGCAAGTGGCAGGTGAAGCAAAGCCAGGCCAGCCTGCGCAAGATCGATTCCAGCGAGGGCAGCGCCGTGGATCAGCGGGTCGTCGATCTGGTACAGGCGGATCACGATGCCACCAACCAGTGGCTGGATGAACCGCTCGGCAAAATCACCTCCTCCATCCACAGCTTCTTCGCTCTGGTACAGGACGACCCTTCGGTGCAACTGGTGAGCGATGCCCAGCGCCGCTATGCCGAACAGCTGCAACAAGACGGTCTGCTCAAGGAGTCCTACCCCATCCTGGCGGTGGCGGCCCCCTTCCGTGGCGGTCGCAACGGCATCAATGACTTCACTTATGTGGCCCAGGGCGACATCTCCCTGCGCAACGTCTCCGATCTCTATATCTATCCGAACACCTTGCAGGTGGTCGAAGTGAACGGGGCTACCGTCAAGGAGTGGCTGGAGATGAGCGCCGGTCAGTTCAACCAGATCGACACCGGCAAGACAGAGGTGCAGTGGCTGGTGAACGAGAAGTTCCCCACCTACAACTTCGATGTGATCGATGGTGTGAACTATGAAGTGGATATCACCCAGCCGGCCCGGTACAACAAGGAAGGGGACAAGGTCAGCAACGGCCAGCGCATCAGTGCGCTCACCTTCAACGGCCAGCCCATTGACCCGGTCCAGAAGTTCTACGTGGTGACTAACAACTACCGCGCCAGCGGTGGCGGCCACTTCCCGGGCATAGACGGCAGCAACATAGTGCATGAAGATCCCTCCGAGACGCGGGAGATCATTGCCCAGTACCTGAAGGCCCAGTCTGCCGACAACCCGGGTGGTTTCAGCCCTGCGGCCAACAACAACTGGCACATGAAGGCCCTGCCGGCCAACGTGGACGTGCGGCTCTACTCCTCCCCCCGCGAAGAGGCCAAACAGCTGGCAGGCGCGGATCTGGAGTACAAGTCCACCCTGCCGATGGACGATGCCAAACACCCCGGCTACGCCATATTCCGCCTGATCCGTCAGTAATGCCTGACTGACACCGGCGATAAAAAAAGCCCTCGCAGTGCGAGGGCTTTTTCGTGGGCGGCTGGTGGCCTGTGCTTAGTTCACCACGGCTACGTTTATGCTGCCGTTGCCCTGAGTCATGCGTACCCGGGCGCCCGGCACGAAGGTGGGACTGGCTTTTTGCACCACCACGATGGATTCGCCGTTCTCTTTCTTGATCTCGAGCTCGACGCCGTCAACCTGATTGAGCTTGTCGCCGGCAGCTTTACCGGCGGCGGCACCTGCGATGGCACCCCCTGCGGCGGCGATATCGCTGCCCCGGCCACCACCTATGGTGCTGCCGAGCAGGCCACCGACCACGGCGCCGCCTATGGTGCCGACCAGAGAGTTCTCATCGGCCTGGATCTTGACCGGACGGGTGGAGAGTATGGTGCCGTAGCTGACGGTCTGGACCTGCTTGGCACGATCCTTGGTGTAGACATCGCCGGAGTAGACATCGCTGTTGGCACAGCCGCTGAGGGTGGTGGCAGTGGTGGCGGCCAACAAGGCGATAAGGGTCATACGTTTCAACATGATGGGCCTCCTGGGCAAGCATCTAATCTGGTTAATTCGGTCAGTGAGTGCAACTTTACGCCAACCGGATTGAGCATGAAACCAGCAAAGTGTAACCAATTATGAGGCTTACTGGCGGGAGGCGACGCCTGCAGCGGGATTAGCCGAGGCTTTTTTCAAGCAGCAGGCGATCTTCACCCGGGCCGAAATAGTCGCGCTCCTCGGCAACTTGCTGATAACCGAGTCGAAAGTAGAGGCGTTTGGCCGGATTGGCCGGATCCACCGTCAGTCTGACCCGTTCGACCTGCACCTGGGTCAGTGCCTGCTCCAGCTGCAGCATCATGCGCTCGGCGAGACCGAAGCCGCGCGCCTCGGGCAAAACAGCCAGGGAGAGCAGCCAGCCTTGCGACCGATCCTGTCCCAATCCACCCAGGGCATAGCCAAGCAGCTTGCCATCCAGTTCGGCCACCAGCAGCAGCTCGGGCCAGAGATCCATGGCCTGGCGAAAGAAGAAGCCTGGATAGACATCCTCCCCGAAGACGTTGACGTCTATCTGCCAGATGGCGTGCATGTCGGCGTGGGTGGCCACTCTTAAAACGGGGGGCTGATGCATCCGGGCTCCTGTCATTGCATTCGTGCTGCCGTGCGGCAGTCAAAGGAGTCACAGGTTAGTGGGCCATCCTGGTTGATGCAAGCGTACCTGATGATGTCGGGCGCGAGTGATCGAAGGTCTGTGTCAGGGCGGCAGGGGCCGGCTGTTGGGCAATCTTGGGGCCTTGCGGCGGCTGTCCAGCAGATGGCACAGGGCAAGCCAGGGGTGACGCCACAGCATGCGCGGGCCGCTCCATTTCATGATCTGCTGGATCTGCTTGCGCATGGCGGGGGCATAGCAGTGGATGTGGCAGTTGGCGCAGGTCGGTTTGTGGCCGTGACCATAACGGCAGCGCCGCAGTCGCTGGTGGGCAAACGCTTGCAACTGCTGGCAGTGCCGACAGGCGGGATCCTGATGGTGGTGGTGGCAGTAGAGGCGGATCATGGCGCTGACCGTTTGCTGCTCCCGCTTGAGCCTGGGGTGCTCGGATGCCTTGCTGGCACGAGTGCTGTGCATTGAGTCGGGATCATGGGGTTTCATGGCGGTCATTGTCCTGACCTGAGGGGACTGGGTGTTGATACAGGTCAAGACGGGAGGCAAAAAAACAGGGCCTGCAGGCCCTGTGTCATCAGATGAGGCTGGTTGCTTGTTCCAGCCAGAGGAGATCCTCGCCCTCCAGCAGGGGGCTCAGGCGGCGGAACACCTCGACATGGTATTCGTTGATCCAGCGGAACTCGGCCGGGCTCAGCAGGCTGCGATCGATGAGGCGGGTATCGAACGGCACATAAGTCAGGCGCTCGAAGCCCAGCATCGCCAGTTCGCCCATCTGTTCCTGTTCGGTCACGACCACCAGGTTTTCGCAGCGGATGCCGAACGCATCTTCCCGGTAGTAACCCGGCTCGTTGGAGAGCACCATGCCCGGTTGCAGCGCCACCAGGCTCCCCTTGGGTGCGATGCGCTGGGGGCCTTCGTGCACGCTCAGGAAGTGACCGACACCGTGGCCTGTGCCGTGGTCATAGTTGTAACCCGCCTGCCACAGCGGCATGCGGGCCAGCACGTCGAGCTGGATGCCGGCGGTACCGCGCGGGAAGCGGGCCTGATCCAGCGCGATATGGCCCTGCAGCACCCGGGTAAACATGGCCTTGTGCTCGTCAGTCACCTCACCCACCTTGACGGTGCGGGTGATGTCTGTGGTGCCGTCCAGATACTGGGCACCGGAATCCACCAGATAGATGCTGTCCTGACCGAAGGGGCGCGGTGTGCCGTTGGTGTGACGGTAATGGCACATGGCGGCGTTGGGCCCCAGCGCCGAAATGGTGTCAAAGCTCGGCTCGACGTAGTGTTCCTGCTCGTGGCGGAAGGCTTCCAGCTGATCGGCCAGCGTGCCTTCATCCACTCCCTCGAATTCGCCGGAGGCGATCAGCCGATCCAGCCAGGCGAGGAAACGGGTAACGGCGACGCCGTCACGCAGGTGGGCGCGCTGCATGCCGGCCAGCTCCACCGGGTTCTTGCATGCTTTCGGCAGCATGGTCGGATCCTGACCCGCCACCAGGATGGCGCCTGCCTCTTCCATGATGAGCTGGGTCCAGGCGTTGGCTGTGTTGGGGTCGGCCAGTACTCTTTGCTGGTTTTCACCAATGCGTTGCAGCACGTCACCCAGCTTGTCGATGGGGTAGACGGAGACATCCTGTCCCACATGTCTGGAGAAGGCGATGCAGTCAATCTTGTCGGTGTCGACGAAGAAATCCATGCTGGTGTTGGCGTAGAGCACCGCAAAACCCAGCACTACCGGCAGACGCTCCACGTCACGGCCACGCAGGTTGAGCAGCCAGTTGATGGGCTCGGCCTGGGTCAGCAGTACGGCATCCAGCCCGCGCTTGCGCAGGTCTGTGGCCAGCAGTTCGCGCTTGGCCTGGCTCGACTGGCCTGCCAGCTCTTCGCTGTAGAGAATGACCGGGGTCTTGGTCGGCGCGGGGCGATCGCTCCAGTGCAGGTCGATGGGGTTCTCATCGACCCGTACCAGCTCGATGCCGCGTTCGGTCAGCAGGGCCTTGGCGTGTTGATACCAGGCCAGGCTGTGCAGGCGGGCGTCAAAGCCGACCCGGGAGCCGGACGGCAGTTGTTCAGCCAGCCACTGCACATGGGGATCTTCGTTCAGATGAAGAAACTCGAATAGCTCGGCCGGTGCCTGCATGCGGGCCTGCACCGTGTAACGACCGTCGATGAACAGGGCCGCCCGCTGCGCCATTATGATGGCGAGCCCGGCGGAGCCGTTGAAACCCGTGATCCAGTCCAGACGCTCTGCGTAGGCGGGAATATATTCGCCCAGGTGCTCGTCATCGTGGGGGATTATGAAGGCGTCCAGCTCTTGAATGGCCAGAGCGGCCCTGACCTGGGCGACGCGGGTTTCAATAATCTCGAAATGATTCATGTCGTTAATGCCAGATTGTAGTGATGTGAGTGTTCAATGGTTGTGGCCGCTGTCCAGGATCCGTTTGATCGACTGGCCAGCCGCCTCGATATGTTGTTTGAGCAGCACCACAGCCTCGTGTTTGCGGCGGGCGCGACACAGCGCCAGCAACTGGGCGTGCTCACGTTCGGCCTTGTCCACTCCGTCGCTGGCAAACAGCAGCTCGAAGCGTACATAGCGGTCACAGCTCAGATTGATCTGGGCAATCAGCTCCAGCGCCTGGGGGCGACCGGCAGCCTGATAGAGGGTGGCGTGAAAACTGTGGTTCAACTCTGCCCAGTGTTCGATCTGGGTGCCTGACTCGAGCGCCTGATCAAACTGGGCCAGGATGGCCTCTGCCTTGGCAAAGGTCTCCTCCGTCATCAGGTCGACGGCGTGAAACAGGGTATCGGCTTCCAGCAGGGCTCGCAAATAAAAGAGCTCCTCGATGGCCGAGGCGTCCAGCATGGTGACCACGGCGCCGCGGTGGGCCTCGAATTTCACCAGTCCCTGGGCCTCCAGTTGCATCAGGGCTTCCCGCACCGGAATGCGGCTCACCGCCAGCTCCTTGGCGATGGCATCCTGACGAAGAGGGGCGCCGGCGGGAAACTCCCCACGCAGGATCCGGCCGCGGAGGTTCTCCATCACCATCTGGGTTCGGGTCTTGTAGGGTGGGGTCATGGTCGGGTCACAGGGGAATCGTTACAAAATTGTATATTGTATAAAGTTGGGCTGAATCTAACGCGCAACCGCCCACAAGGCAAGGTTTGGGGGGGATCAAACGCCGCCATCTGGTTAAAAAAATACCGGTCAGCAGGGCTGACCGGTATTGGAGTTTGCAAGAAGACGGGTGCTGGCGTTACAGCTGCGGACCTGCCGCGACCAGGCGCTTGCCCTCTTCGTTGTCGGTGAAACGCTCGAAGTTCTTGATGAAGCGCTGGGCCAGATCCTCTGCCTTGGCGTCCCACTCGGCCTTGTCGGCATAAGTGTCACGCGGGTCGAGGATCGCCGGGTTCACGTCGTGCAGTGCGGTCGGCACTTCCAGATTGAAGACCGGCAGTATCTTGGTCTCGGCTTTCTCGATGGAACCGTCCAGGATGGCGTCAATGATGGCGCGGGTATCCTTGATGGAGATGCGCTTGCCGGTGCCATTCCAGCCGGTGTTGACCAGATAGGCTTCCGCGCCGGCCGCTTCCATCCGCTTCACCAGCTCCTGACCGTACTTGGTCGGATGCAGGCTGAGGAAGGCCGCACCGAAGCAGGAGGAGAAGGTCGGAGTCGGCTCTGTGATGCCGCGCTCGGTACCGGCCAGTTTGGCGGTGAAGCCAGACAGGAAGTGGTACTTGGTCTGCTCCTTGGTCAGCTTGGAAACCGGGGGCAGCACGCCGAAAGCGTCGGCAGTCAGGAAGATCACCTTGTTGGCATGACCCGCCTTGGAGACCGGCTTGACGATGTTCTCGATGTGATAGATGGGGTAGGAGACGCGGGTGTTCTCGGTCTTGGAGCCATCATCGAAGTCGATGGTGCCATCGGCGGCAACGGTCACGTTTTCCAGCAGCGCATCGCGACGGATAGCGTTGAAGATGTCCGGCTCGGCTTCTTTGGAGAGCTTGATGGTCTTGGCGTAGCAGCCCCCTTCGAAGTTGAACACGCCGTCATCGTCCCAGCCGTGCTCGTCATCGCCGATCAGCTGACGCTTGGGATCGGTGGAGAGGGTGGTCTTGCCGGTGCCAGAGAGGCCGAAGAAGATGGCAACGTCGCCGTCCTGACCCACGTTGGCGGAGCAGTGCATGGAGGCAATACCGCGCAGGGGCAGGAAGTAGTTCATCATGGAGAACATGCCCTTCTTCATCTCGCCACCGTACCAGGTGCCGCCGATGAGCTGGATCTTCTCGGTGAGGTTGAAGGCAACGAAGTTCTCGGAGTTGAGACCCTGTTCCTTCCAGTTCGGGTTGGTGCATTTGGCGCCGTTCATCACCACGAAGTCAGGTTTGAAGGCTTTCAGCTCTTCATCGCTCGGGCGAATGAACATGTTCTTGACGAAGTGAGCCTGCCAGGCCACCTCTGTGATGACGCGCACGGCCAGACGGGTATCCGGGTTGGCACCGCAGAAGCCATCGACCACAAACAGGCGCTTGCCGGAGAGCTGTTTGGTCACCAGGGATTTCAGATGTGACCACACTTCCGGGGTAATAGCTTTGTTATCGTTTTTACCCTGGTCAGACCACCACACAGTATTCTGGGTAGTAGTGTCTTTGACGATATATTTATCTTTCGGGGAGCGGCCTGTAAAGATACCGGTGTTGACATTAACGGCGCCCAGTTTGGTCACTACACCGCGCTCGAACCCTTCCAGGTCAGAACGTGTCTCTTCCGCGAAAAGCTGATCGTAAGAGGGGTTGCGAACGATTTCTTGGCTGTTTTTGATACCGTACTGGTCCAGTCCTAATTGTTGGGCCAGGGTGGGTTCTGCCACGATTGTCATTGTATTCTCCTGGGTTCAGAGGTTTGTAGGGTTCTATCTGGCATTCATCCTATCACTTAGGTGGTAGAGTTTAGAGATCGCCATCAAACTTTATAAAATAGGGTATTTTTTTGTTATTTAAGTTAAAGGCGGGTTTTGCCCGCCTTCAATTAGTGTAACTTGTTTGCATCATTATCGGGAGCCCTGCTGAACAGGGTTTCGACGTCGATCCCATCAAACTGGTACTGGGCGCCGCAATAATCACAGTGCATGTCGATCTTGCCGAGCTCCTGCACCATATCCAAGACTTCTTCCTTTTCTATCTGCAGCAGGGCCCCTTCACAGCGTGCGCGGGAGCAGGTACAACGGAACTCGACTGCCTGGGGGTCGAACACCCGTACCTTGTCCTGGTGGTAGAGACGGTAGAGGATCTCTTCCGCTTCCAGCCCGAACAGCTCTTCATCCTTGATGGTGGCGGTAAGCTGGGTCAGGTGATCGAAATCTGCGCTGTGATCCTCGCTCTGGGCGGGCAGTGCCTGCAGCAATATGCCGGCGGCGCGCGGTTCACCCTGGTGGTAGCCGGTACGGATCCAGAGCTTGGTGGCCAGCTGTTCGGATTGGGCGAAGTAGTGCTCCAGACAGCCCGCCAGGGTATCGGCGTCCAGGGCTATGATGCCCTGATAGCGCTCGCCCTGCTCCGGAGTGATGGTGATGATCAGCTGGCCGTTGCCAATCAGGCTCTGCAGCTTGCCATCGCTCGGCAGCTCCCCTTCATAGCGGGCCACGCCGCGCAACTGCTGGTTGTTGTCACCGTTGATCACCGCCAGACGGACAGGGCCATCACCCTGCAACTGCACAGTGATGGAGCCTTCGAACTTGAGGGTGGCGGTCAGCAGGCTGGTGGCGACCAGCAGTTCACCCAACAATTTTTGCACCTGCACCGGATAACTCTGGGCTTCCACCACGTGGCGGTAGGTGTGATCCAGCTGGACCAGCTCACCCCGGACTTCGTACTCTTCAAACAGATAGCGATACAGGAGATCTTGGTTACTCATCATGCATTCCTGGGTTCTTAGGTGAGGTGAATAGATAAAAACAATAATAAACAGGTGGTTAGGAACTTATCTCGCCCCCTGTCGTCATAAAATGGCCACGTTGGCGAGTCAGTATTGCTTGACCTTGATCAGCTGGCGCCGCTCCTGCTTGTCGGGGCGACGCTCGGGGCTCGGGGCAAACTGGCTGTTGAAGCGGCGCGCCTCGCTGTTCTCGGCCCGTTTTTTCAGGCTGGCTTCCGTCTCTTCATAGAGCAGCTGGGCCAGCGGGGCGGACTTGCGCTGTTCGCTCACTTGCAGTACCCGTACCTCCCGCTCGTCCTGGCCCTGCCAGACACGGATGAGGGCGCCGGCTTCAACGGCCTTGCCAGGTTTGCTGCGCTGGCCGTTATAGTGCACCTTGCCCCCTTCAATCTGATCGCGGGCCAGGCTGCGGGTCTTGTAAAAACGCGCGGCCCACAACCATTTGTCGAGGCGGACCTGGGTTGTGGTTTCTGCGGGATTCGGCATGAATCGACTCCGGGATGGCTGAAAGGGGAGCCTGATTATACCAGAGGCAGGCCTCGGGATAGAAACAGGGGGGCTGATGGTGTGACGGAATGTCAATTTTCACAGCTTGATACCATCCGGTCGGTTGTCTCTGGGTCCATTGCCGTACACAATAGCCAACCGATTTGGAAGCCAGAATATATTGATAAACATGACGCTACCGTTCAGGGATGACTTGTTGAGCTCCCTTCTGGCCCGTTGCAAAACTGTGCCGCTCTCCCGTTTCAGCCAGCCCCTGTTCTGGCTCTTGCTGCTGTTGCTGGCCCACCAGTGCGCCGGTCTTACCTGGCGGTTGCTGGATCTCGGTAGCCAGCAGAGCAGTCAGCCCTGGCAACCGGCCGTGGCAGGCAGTCAGGGTCAGGGCAAGGCCCGGCTCGATCTCGGCGGCGTCAGCCGGCTGGCACTGTTTGGCAAGGCGAAGCAGCAGGCCCGGGCGGCCGATGCTGTCGCAGCCGACGCACCCAAGACCCAGCTCAATGCGCAGCTCAACGGTGTGCTGGCCAGTTCCGATCCCGCCAAGTCCATCGCCATCATAGCCCACAGCGGTGTGCAAAATTCCTATGGCATAGGTGACTTCATCGATGGCACCCAGGCCAAGGTTCGCCAGGTGTTTGCCGACCGCGTCATCATAGAACGTGACGCGCGTGACGAGACCCTGATGCTGGACGGGGAAGAGTACGGCAAACCCCTGCCCAAGCAGGGCAACCCGGATGAGAAGCTCTCCTCGGTGCGCAGCGAATTGCTGGGCAACCCCGGCAAGATCACCGATTACCTCAATATTTCACCGGTACGAGTGGATGGCCGCATGGTCGGCTATCGCCTCAATCCGGGCAGCAATCCAGAACTGTTCAATCAACTCGGTCTGGTCGCCAATGACATGGCGGTCAGCATCAATGGTCTGGATCTGCGGGATAACGCTCAGGCCATGCAGGCGATGCAGCAGGTGGCAGGCGCCACGGAAATGACCGTCACCGTCGAACGGCAGGGACAGCTCTACGACGTTTATGTCGGCTTGTCAGAATAATGATTTGGAGTAGCACCAAGAATGATAAATAAAGGGAAGAGCTGGCGTCTTGCCACGGTCGCGGCGGCGCTGATGATGGCAGGCTCTGCCTGGGCCACCGAGTATTCTGCCAGCTTCAAGAATGCCGACATCGAAGAGTTCATCAACACGGTCGGCAAGAACCTGAGCAAGACCATCATCATAGAGCCTTCGGTACGCGGCAAGATCAACGTCCGCAGCTACGACTTGCTCAACGAAGAGCAGTATTACCAGTTCTTCCTGAGCGTGCTCGACGTCTATGGCTTTGCCGTTGTGCCCATGGATAACGGCGTGCTCAAGGTTGTGCGCTCCAAGGATGCCAAGACCTCGGCCATCCCTGTGGTGGATGAGACCAACCCGGGCATTGGCGACGAGATGGTGACCCGGGTGGTGCCGGTGCGCAATGTCTCGGTACGTGAACTGGCCCCCTTGCTGCGTCAGCTCAACGACAACGCCGGTGGCGGCAACGTGGTGCATTACGATCCCTCCAACGTGCTGCTTATCACGGGCCGTGCCGCCGTGGTCAACCGTCTGGTGGAAGTGGTGCGCCGGGTCGACAAGGCGGGCGATCAGGAAGTGGACATCATCAAGTTGAGATATGCCTCCGCCGGCGAGATGGTACGACTGGTGACCAACCTCAACAAGGATGGCAACACCCAGGGCGGCAACACTTCCCTGCTGCTGGCGCCCAAGGTAGTGGCCGATGAGCGCACCAATTCCGTGGTGGTCAGTGGTGAACCCAAGGCGCGGGCTCGCATCATACAGATGGTGCGCCAGCTCGACCGCGACCTGCAGAGCCAGGGCAATACCCGGGTCTTCTATCTCAAATATGGCAAGGCCAAGGACATGGTGGAGGTGCTCAAGGGCGTCAGCACCAGCATAGAAGCGGACAAGAAGGGGGGCGGCACCACGGCCGGTGGCGGCAATGCCAGCATAGGTGGTGGCAAGCTGGCCATCTCGGCTGATGAGACCACCAATGCGCTGGTCATCACGGCCCAGCCGGATGTGATGGCCGAGCTGGAGCAGGTGGTTGCCAAGCTGGATATCCGCCGTGCTCAGGTGCTGGTGGAGGCGATCATCGTCGAAATCGCCGACGGCGACGGTCTCAACCTGGGGGTTCAGTGGGCCAATACCAACGGTGGCGGTACCCAGTTTACCGATACCAACCTGCCTATTGGCTCGGTGGCCATTGCCGCCAAGGATTACAACGAGAATGGCACCACCACGGGTCTTGCCGATCTGGCGAAGGGCTTTAACGGCATGGCCGCCGGTTTCTACCATGGCAACTGGGCTGCGCTGGTAACGGCGCTCTCCACCAGCACCAAGAGCGATATTCTCTCCACCCCGAGTATCGTCACCATGGACAACAAGGAAGCCTCCTTCAACGTGGGTCAGGAAGTGCCGGTGCAGAGTGGTTCCCAGAGTTCCACCACCAGCGATCAGGTGTTCAACACCATAGAGCGCAAGACGGTGGGCACCAAGTTGACGGTGACGCCGCAGATAAACGAAGGGGACTCAGTGCTGCTCAATATCGAGCAGGAGGTCTCCAGCGTGGCGCAGAAACAGGCGACCGGTACTGCCGATCTGGGCCCCACCTTCGATACTCGCACCATCAAGAACGCCGTGCTGGTCAAAAGCGGCGAAACCGTGGTGCTGGGCGGTCTGATGGATGAGCAGACTCAGGAGAAGGTTTCCAAGGTGCCTTTGCTGGGCGACATTCCTGTGCTGGGCTACCTGTTCCGCTCTACCAACAACACCACCTCCAAGCGCAACCTGATGGTCTTTATCCGCCCCACCATATTGCGCGATGCCCACGTCTACTCGGGGATATCCAGCAACAAGTACACCATGTTCCGGGCCGAGCAGCTGGACGCTGCCGCTCAGGAGAGCTATCTCACCTCACCGAAACGTCAGGTGCTGCCCGAATATGGTCAGGATGTGGCCCAGTCGCCCGAGGTACAGAAGCAGATCGAGCTGATGAAGGCCCGCCAGCAGGCGACGGCCGATGGAGCACAGCCGTTCGTACAGGGTAACAAGTAATGGCGGCGTACCAGCTCGATGGAACGGATCTGCCAGCAGCCCTGCCCGAGCTGCCGTTTGCCTTTGCCCGCAACTTCGGTGTCATTCTGACCGAACGCCAGGGGACTCCCTTGCTGCTCTGTCGTCAGGGGGGCGCGCCGCAAACCCTGCTGGAAGTCCGGCGGGTAGCGGGCTGCGCCTTCGAGGTGGAGCAGCTCGAGAACGATGCTTTTGAAGAGTTGCTGATGGCTCACTACCAGCGCGACTCTTCCGAGGCGCGCCAGCTGATGGAAGATCTCGGCAACGAGATGGACTTCTTTGCCCTGGCCGAAGAGCTGCCCCAGAGCGAGGATCTGCTGGACGCCGATGACGACGCCCCCATCATTCGCCTCATCAACGCCATGTTGAGCGAGGCGATAAAAGAGGAGGCGTCCGACATCCATATCGAGACCTTCGAACGGGTGCTGGTCATTCGCTTTCGCATCGATGGCGTGCTGCGGGAGATACTGCGCCCCCATCGCAAGCTGGCCTCCCTGCTGGTGTCGCGCATCAAGGTCATGTCGCGAATGGACATCGCCGAGAAGCGGGTCCCGCAGGATGGCCGCATCTCATTGCGTATCGGTGGCCGGGCGGTGGACGTGCGGGTTTCGACCATGCCGTCCAGCTACGGCGAGCGGGTGGTATTGCGTCTGCTCGACAAGAACAACGTGCGCCTCGAGCTCAAGCAGCTTGGCATGACGCTGGCCAACCGCAACATCATCAGCGAACTCATTCGCAAGCCCCACGGCATCATATTGGTGACGGGCCCGACCGGTTCGGGCAAGTCCACCACCCTGTATGCAGCGCTCTCCGAAATCAACTCGCGGGACCGCAACATACTGACGGTGGAAGACCCCATCGAATATGACCTCGAAGGGGTAGGTCAGACCCAGGTCAACACCAAGGTGGACATGACCTTCGCCCGCGGCCTGCGCGCCATCTTGCGTCAGGATCCGGACGTGGTGATGGTGGGGGAAATCCGGGATCTGGAAACCGCCCAGATAGCGGTGCAGGCGTCGCTGACCGGTCACCTGGTGATGTCGACCCTGCACACCAACACTGCCATCGGCGCCATCACCCGAATGCGGGACATGGGGATAGAGCCTTTCCTGCTCTCCTCATCCTTGCTGGCGGTACTGGCCCAGCGGCTGGTGCGTACCCTCTGTCCGGATTGCCGCACTCCACGCCCCATCACTGAGCAGGAGCGGGAGGCCATGGGTATGGAGCTGGCGCCAGATCAGCAGGTGTGGCGCCCGGTTGGCTGCGAGCAGTGCAACCACACCGGCTATCGCGGCCGGACCGGTATTCACGAGCTGGTGGTGATCGACGAGGCGGTGCGCGAGGCGATCCACAGCGCCAGCGGCGAACTGGCCATAGAGCGGCTGATCCGCGGTCATACCCCCAGCATCCGCCGGGATGGCATCGACAAGGTGCTCAAGGGGCAGACCAGCCTTGAAGAAGTGCTGCGGGTGACCCGGGAAGATTGATGTTCGGTCAGGCAAGCGATTTGAATCGGGATAGCAAGACGTCACAGTGCTAGGGCAGAGGAGCAAAAGTATTGTCAGCATTTGAATACAAAGCCCTCGACAGCAAGGGGCGCCAGAAGCAGGGGGTGACCGAGGGCGATTCGGCCCGTCAGGTACGCCAGCAACTGCGCGAGCAGGGGCTGACCCCGCTCGAGGTGAACGAGACCACAGAGAAGGCAAAGCGGGAAGCGAATCGCTTCGTGCTGTTTCGCCGTGGTGCCTCCACTTCCGAGCTGGCCCTCATTACTCGCCAGTTGGCGACCCTGGTGGGTGCAGGCCTGACTATCGAAGAGGCGCTGCGGGCAGTGGCCGAGCAGTGCGAAAAGGCCCACCTGCGCAGCTTGGTGGCAACCGTGCGCAGCAAGGTCGTAGAAGGCTACTCGCTGGCCGATTCGCTGGGGGCCTTCCCCCACGTGTTCGATCAGCTGTTCCGCTCCATGGTGGCGGCAGGGGAGAAGTCCGGTCATCTGGAGAAGGTGCTGAACCGGCTCGCCGACTACACGGAGCAGCGCCAGCATATGCGCACCAAGCTGCTGCAGGCGATGATCTACCCCATAGTCCTCACTCTGGTGGCGGTCGGGGTCATTTCGATCCTGCTCACTGCCGTGGTACCCAAGGTGGTGGCCCAGTTTGAACACATGGGCCAGCAGTTGCCTGCGACGACCCGTTTCCTCATCGGCACCAGCGAGCTGATGCAGCATTACGGCCTCTGGTTCCTGCTGCTGCTGTTCCTGGGGGGCTTTGTCTGGCGCTGGTGGCTGACCGACGAGAAGCGTCGCCGTCACTGGCATCAGGTGATACTGCGCCTGCCGGTCATCGGCCGGGTCAGCCGTGGTCTCAACACGGCCCGCTTCGCCCGCACCTTGAGCATCCTCAATGCCAGTGCCGTGCCCTTGCTGGAGGGGATGAAGATCGCCGGCGAAGTGCTCTCCAACGACTTTGCCCGGACGCGCATTGGTGAGGCCACCGAACGGGTACGTGAGGGGACCAGCCTGCGCAAGGCGCTGGATGAAACCAGGATTTTTCCGCCCATGATGCTGCACATGATCGCCTCCGGCGAGCAGAGCGGCGAGCTCGACAACATGCTGGAGCGGGCGGCGGACAACCAGGACAGGGAATTTGAAACCCAGGTTAATATCGCCCTCGGCGTGTTCGAGCCCCTGCTGGTGGTCTCCATGGCCGGGGTTGTGCTGTTTATCGTGATGTCGATCCTGCAGCCGATCCTCGAGCTCAACAATATGGTCAATCTCTGATGGCCTGCGCCATCTCATTTCGTTAGGGAGTAAGTCATGCAAAAGCGTCGTCAATCCGGTTTTACCCTGCTGGAAGTCATGGTGGTCATAGTGATCCTCGGGATCCTGGCCAGCCTGGTGGTGCCCAACCTGATGGGCAACAAGGAGAAGGCTGACCAGCAGAAAGCCGTCTCCGATATAGTGGCGCTGGAAAATGCCCTCGACATGTACAAGCTGGACAACAACCGTTATCCGACCACGGAGCAGGGCCTGGATGCGCTGGTCAACAAGCCGACCGCTGCCCCCGAGCCGCGCAGCTACCGTGATGGCGGCTACATCAAGCGCCTGCCGCAGGATCCCTGGGGCAATCCTTACCAGCTGCTGAGCCCGGGCCAGTTCGGCAAGATCGATATCTTCTCCATGGGGCTGGATGGCGAAGCCGGTACCGATGACGACATCGGCAACTGGAATCTGAAGGATTTCCAATAAGTGATTGATTGCGCTGCCATCAAGGTGCTGTGGGCGAGGCTGCCGTGAGGGGCTCCTCGTCTCGTCATCGCCAAGCCGGTTTCACCCTGCTGGAAGTATTGCTGGTGGCCATGCTGATGGGGCTGGTGGCCACTGCCGTCACCCTCAGCATGGGGGGGGCCAGAGGCGATCGCGAGCTCGACAAGCAGGCGCGCCGCTTCATGGCGACCCTGCAACAGGCGCAGGAGTATTCGGTGATGGATGGTCGGCTGGTGGGGCTGCGTATCGAGGCGAGCGGCTGGCAGTTCATGCAGCGCGGGGCCAAGGATCGCAAATGGCAGGCGTTGACCGATGACAAGATCCTGGGGCAGGTCACACTGCCGGACGAGATGACGCTGGCCATCGAGCTCGAAGGGTTCAGCTGGCGGACCGAGTCCGACGAGAAAACCGAGCAGGGTCGGGACGAGAAGGAGCGTACGCCCCAGGTACTGATCTTCCCCGGTGGCGAGCTCAGCCCTTTCGTATTGACCCTGACCCAGCAGAATGAGGACGTGCGTTACCTGCGGACTGTCAAGGCGGATGAATTCGGTCGCTTGCGACTGCTGCAGGACGAGGAGGAAGAGGAGTGAACGCCCGTGGCATGACATTGCTCGAGGTCATGGTCGCACTGGCGGTGTTTGCCATCGCGGGTCTAGCCGTGATGAAAACCGCCAGCGAACACCTCTCTGCACTCAGTTATCTGGAAGAGAAGACGCTGGCGACCTGGGTGGTGGAAAACCAGCTGGTGCAGCAGAAACTCGAAGCCAAGTGGCCCGGCGATAGCTGGGTGGAAGGGGACGAGAAGATGGCTGGGCAGACCTGGTATTGGCGCTATCGCGGCGTCGCCACCGCCGACAACAACCTCAAGGCGCTGGATATGGAAGTGCGTACTGCCCCCAAGGCCGATAGCCCTGTGGCCATGATCCGGACCTATATCAGCCGATGAACCTGGTCAAAGATACCCAAATGAGATCTGGTCAGGGCGGTTTTACTCTGCTTGAGATGCTGGTGGCCATCGCCATCTTCGCCAGCCTCAGCATGGGTGCTTATCAGGTGCTGCAAGGTGTGCTCACCAGTGACGAGGTGGCCAAGAAGAAAGAGGCCCGTCTCTCCGAGTTGCAGCTGGCCTTCACCCTGATGGAGCGGGACATCACCCAGATGGTACCCCGCAGTGGCCGCATCGACGGCGAGAACAACAAGGTGCTGCTGGCGGCGTCCCGTTTCGGCCAGCAGAGCGATGACTGGGGCATGGCCTTCATTCGCGGTGGCTGGCTCAATCCGGATGGTATGCTGCCACGCTCCGGTTTACAGCGGGTTGGCTGGCGTCTCAAGGATCACAAGCTGGAGCGGCTGAGCTACCTCTATCCGGATCCGGTGATCGGCACAGAGCCGCGTATTCAGCCCATGCTGGATCGGGTGACGGCGCTGCGGCTCTATTTTTACGACAAGGGTGCCTGGAAGGAGGAGTGGACCCAGCGCAACGTGCTGCCTTACGGCCTGGCGGTGGAGCTGGATCTGGAGGATTACGGCACCATTCGCCGCCAGTTCCTGATAGGGGCCGGTGGCCAGCGAGCAGACAATGGCAACTAGGGGCAATCGGGGAGTGCACGCAGCCAGACCGGCTCGCCAGGGCGGCATGGCCCTGCTGGTGGTGCTGCTCATCTTGTCGGTGATGGTGATCATTGCCAGCAACATGAGCGGTCGCTTGCAGCTGGAACTGCGCCGCACCGGCAACCTCACTGCCGGCAAGCAGGCATGGTGGTATGCCATGTCGGCGGAAGCCCTGGTGAGCAAGGTGCTGACTCAGGATTTCAAAGACGATCCCAATGTGGTGAACCTGGGCCAGAACTGGGCCAGGCAGGATGCTGTCTTCCCGGTGGATGACGGCAAGCTGACCGGTCGGGTGCGGGATCTGCAATCCTGCTTCAACCTCAACAGCCTGAGCGTGCCCCTGAAAGACGGGGTGAGCGGCGATGACCTCGAGAAGCAGCCCTATCAGGTCAAGGCATTTCGCGCCCTGCTCAAGCAGCTCGAAGTCGAGGATTACGAGGCGGTGCAGCTGACCGACGCCATCCGCGACTGGACCGACAAGGATACGGCGCTGGTCTCCAGCTACGGTGCCGAAGATGCCTATTACGAAGGGCTGACGCCCCCTTATCTGACCGCGAACCAGTGGATGATCAGCACGGATGAGCTGAGGGCAGTGCGCGGTGTGAGTGCCAAACTGTATGCCCGGCTGGCGCCCTATGTGTGCGCCTTGCCGACCGACAAGCTGGTGGTGAACATCAACACCATCAAGCCGGAGCAGGCCGCGCTGCTGGTGGCGCTTTATCAGGACAAGATTGGTCTCGATGACGCCAAGCGGGTGCTGACCAGCCGCCCCCAGAAGGGGTGGAAGGATAAAAAAGCGATGACGGATCAGATGCCGGTGCAGGTGAGCACAATCATCGGGTTGGATACGGCGCTGGACGTCAAGAGCAGCTATTTCGAAGCCAAATTGATCGCCGAAGTCGGTGATACCCGGGCCAGGCTGGAGAGTGTCTTCGTGCGTGGCAAGGACAACAAGCTGGTGATGCTGCGCCGCCTCAGCGGTGGCGCCGAATAACAAACAGGTGTGGGTGACGGCTGATGGCCGAACCCGCTCTGAATCCGTATTGGACAGCAGCCAAAGGCTGCGCTCCCGCCCATCTTCTGGATGCGGACGGGAATGGCAGGAGAGATATTTGTGAGCGAGAGTCTGGTCATCCGTCTGGGGACCAATGCGCAGCAACCGGTCGAGTGGCTGGTGTGGTCGGCGAAGGAGGAGGAGATCATTGCCTCCGGTACCCTGGCCTCGGCCCATGCCCTCGGCGAGCTGCGGGAGCGTGCCGGTGGCCGCCCCGTGGTGACCCTGGTGCCGGGCAGCGACCTTATCTTCCGGCGGGTGAGCCTGCCGGGAAAATACAGTCGCCAGGCCGCGGCTGCCTTGCCCTATCTGCTGGAGGAGCAAATCGCCTCCGATGTGGATGAACTGTATCTGGTGGTGCTGGGCCACGAGGGCCACGATGTGGACCTGATGGCGGTCGACAAGGAGAAGATGCAGACTTGGCTGGGCTGGCTGGAGGCGGCGGGCCTCAAGAGCCAGCAACTGCTGCCGGACGTGCTGGCGCTGCCTCAGGCCGCCGACGGCTGGTCAGCCCTGCAACTGGGCAAGGAGTGGCTGCTGCGCCAGGGCCCTTGCCAGGGCATAGTGGCCGACGAGCCGCTGCTGGCCATGTTGCTGGCGGTCGAAGCCGAACCGGTTACCATCCACAGCCATACCCCGGTACCGCCGATCCCGAATGCTAACTGGCAGGCGGCGGATCCGGAACTGCCCATGCTGCTTCTGGCCAAAGGGGCGTTGAACTGTCAGGCCAACCTGTTGCAGGGCCCCTACCGGCCGCAAACCGAATACTCCCGTTACTGGTTGCAGTGGCGCAAGGTTGCCGTGGTTGCCGGCTTGCTGCTGTTGGTGGCGCTGACCCAGCGCGGTGTGCATCTCTATCAGCTGGCGGAGCAGGACAAGGCTCTCAAGGCAGAGATCCGGCAGGTCTACACCCGTATCTTCCCGGGGGAGACCCGCATCGTGAACGTGCGCAGCCAGATGGCGCAGCACCTCAAGTTGCTGGGGCAGACGCCGCAGGATGGTGTGCTTTTGTTGCTGACCGAACTGGCCCCCACCTTCGCCGAGGTGCCGGGTCTCAAGCCGCAGGTGCTGCGCTTCGACGCCGCCCGGGGCGAGCTTAGATTGCAGGTGACGGCACCCGGTTTCACCGAGATAGAGCGCTTTCGCGAGCTGGCGGGCAAGCGTTTCGAGGTGCAGCAGGGTGAGGTGCGCAGCACAGAAGGCAAGGTTGAAGGGGCACTGGTGCTGAAAGGTAAATCATCATGATGGACAAACTACAAGGCTGGTGGCGCAGCATCAGCGCCCGCGAGCAGCGGCTGGTGGCAGTGGGTGGCAGCTGCCTGCTGATCGGGCTCTTCTACTGGATCGTCTGGCAGCCCATCGCCAACCGCATCGCCGAGCGCGAGCGGCAGGTGCTGAGTCAGCAACAGACGCTCGCTTGGCTGAAAGAGAAGGGGGAAGAGGTGCTGGCGATGCAGGGCGGTCAGGGCCGTCAGCTTGACACCAGCGGCACCCTGGAAGGGGTGGTGAACCGCACCGCCTTCAACCAGAAGATCAAGATTGCCCGTCTGCAACCCCAGGGTCAGGAGCTGCAGGTGTGGATCGACACAGTGCCGTTCGATGATCTGCTGATCTGGCTGGCGAGCCTTGCCGATCAGCACGGTGTCCAGGTGCAGGTCATCGAGGTGGCCCGTGAGAATCTGGCCCCGGGCCTGGTCAAGGTCAGACGCTTGCAGTTGAGTCGTCCCCAATGACATCCAGCGGGCTGAGTGCCGCCGAGTGCCAGGTATTTCGTCCCTGTGGGGCTCCGGGCTTGGTCAAGGCCAGACATTTTCAGTTGAGTCATTTTCTATGAAGAAAAAAGTACTGATCGCCGCCCTGTTTCTGGTGGCCTATCTCGGTTTTCTGTTGGTGAAGCTGCCCGCTACTCTGGTGGTGCGCCATCTGCCGTTGCCGCCCAACCTGGTGCAGCTGGAAGGGGTGAGCGGTACCCTCTGGAGCGGCCAGGTCGCCCGGCTGCAATATGCCAGCGAGTCGCTGACCCAGCTGCGCTGGGAGCTCAACGGCTGGTCACTGCTGCGCTTCGCCCCTGAGGTCTTTCTGCGTTTCGGCGATCGCAGCGGCCTCAATGGCCAGGGTGTGGTCGGCTGGAACGGCGCCGCCTTTGGTCGCGACATTACCCTCAATGTGCCCGCACCCTGGGTACTGGATCGGGTGCCCATGCGGCTGCCGTTCCCGCTGACGGTGGCGGGTCAGTTGCAGCTCAAGGTCGATCAGTTTGCCCAGGGCAACCCCTGGTGTGACAACCTTTACGGCAATCTCTATTGGTATGGCGCCGATGCAGACACCTCGGCCGGCAAGCTGCCGCTGGGTGATCCCGAGATCAAGCTGACCTGCATCGACTCCCGTCTGGTGGCCGAACTCAAGCAGAGCTCGGAGGCGGTGCAGGTGATGGGCAAACTGGAACTGCAGGCCAATCGCCAGTACCTGTTCCAGGGCTCTCTCAAACCTGGCCCTGAGCTGCCGGAAGAGATGAAGCAGGGATTGCCCTTCCTCGGTCAACCCGACGGTCAGGGCCGTTTCCCGCTGCGCTACCAGGGCCGTATCTGACGATATTGTCTGGTGTTGTGGACGCATAATGAAAATAACCCCGCTTCGGCGGGGTTATGTCGTTATGGGGTTTGTATGTCGCCAACCGGCGCCGTGATCAGATGGTTCAGAAAGAGATTGAACAACTCGGCCCGCGAGCCGAGCCGCAGCTTGCCATAGAGGTGCTTGCGGTGATTCTTCACAGTGCCGTTGCCAATCCCGAGCGCAGCGGCAATCGCCTCGGTATCCAGCCCCTGCAGCAGCAACTCCGCCACCTGCCGCTCCCGGCGGGTGAGCCTATCGCCCCCTACGCTTGCCATCGCCTGCTCCACAGCACTCTTGAGGCTGGTGCTGTCCGGCTGCGCAGTGCTCTGGGCCAGCAGCGGCTGGCTCTGCTGCCACTGCTGACGACACAGCGAATGTACCAGCGGAAACACCCCCTCCAGCCGTGCCAGCTCGTCACGACTGAGGGTACTGCGCTTGTCGAGGCGACCGAGAAACAGCATCAGCGTCAGTCCGTCCCGCACCGGCAGGATCAGCCCCACCTCCTCCTGCCAGCCGGTGGCCTGATAGAAGTGATGGCGATATTCAGGATCGAGCCGCCCTTGTGACACCTGCGCCAGGGTCCAGACGCCGGCAGGCAAGCCCTGCTCCAGCGCCTGCATAAAGGGATCCTGACTGAAGTGGCTGGTGAGGTAGCGATCAAACAGCAGGGCTCGCTGGTGGCTCAGGTTGTCGTAAAGATAGACGGGCCGCTGCCCCACCCCGAGCAGCAGGGCGCAATCAAACGCCACCTGCTGCTGGATCAGGCGTACCAGCGCCCCCGCAAAGGCGCTGCTGTGCAGGGCATTGACCACCTCGGTCATGCTGCGGGTCAGGGCATCTGCGGTGAATGGCTGGGTCATGGTCGTTGAGTCATGGTGGTGGGTTCCCGGTGGCGGGGAGCATCTCCCCACTATGGCTGGATGCTAGCACGAGAGTGACAAAACTGTCCCTCAGGGGACATATTCGCCACGGGCCAGAACGGCGAGGATGACGGCTTTTCCCCCTGCTGTTGGAGAACCCATGATCAACCCCCACCTGCTCGATGAGCTGAGCCAGCGCGGCCTTGTGGCCCAGAATTCCGATCCGGCGGCCCTGGCCGACCACCTCGCCACGTCACGCACCGTCTATTGCGGGTTCGATCCCACCGCCGGCAGCCTGCATATCGGTCATCTGGTGCCGCTCTTGATGCTGCGCCGCTTCCAGCTGGCAGGCCACACCCCGGTGGCACTGGTGGGCGGGGCGACCGGCCTTATCGGCGATCCCAGCTTCAAGGCGACCGAGCGCAGCCTCAACAGTGCCGATACCGTGCTGGGTTGGGTGGCGAGCCTGTCGGCCCAGATCAGGGCGCTTCTGCCCGCCGATGACGGCCTGTCCGCCCCGCAACTGGTCAACAATGGCGACTGGATGGGGCAGATGTCCGCCCTCGATTTTCTGCGGGATATCGGCAAGCACTTCTCGGTCAACGCCATGCTGGCACGGGAATCGGTGCGCCAGCGGCTGGCCCGCCCGGATCAGGGTATCTCGTTCACCGAGTTCTCCTACGCCCTGCTGCAATCCTACGACTTTGCGGTGCTGCACCAGCGGCTCGGCTGCACCCTGCAGATTGGCGGCAACGACCAGTGGGGCAACATCACCAGCGGCATGGATCTCACCCGTCGCCTCCATCAGGCGCAGGTACACGGCATGACCCTGCCCCTTATCACTAAGGCAGACGGCACCAAGTTCGGCAAGACCGAGGGTGGCGCGGTCTGGCTCGATCCGGCGCTCACCTCCCCTTACGCCTTCTACCAGTTCTGGCTCGGCACCGCGGATGAGGATGTCTACCGCTTCCTGCGCTACTACAGCTTTATGTCGCTGAGCGAGATTGATGCACTGGAGGAGGAAGATGCCCAGCGGCAGGGGCGCAAGCAGGCCCAGCAGGTGTTGGCAAACGAGCTGACCGAACTGGTGCATGGCAAGGCGGCGCTGGCGGCGGTGCAGCGCATCAGTGAGCTGCTGTTTAGCGGCGACGTGGTCCGCCTCGGCGAGAGCGATCTGGCCCAGCTGGCGCAGGATGGCATGCCGAGCAGCACAGTCAGCGGCGAGACTGATCTGGTCAGCCTGCTGGTCAGCTGCGGTCTGGCGAACTCCAAACGCATCGCCCGCGAGCTGCTGGCGGCGGGGGCCATCAGCCTCAATGGCACCATCAGGCAGGATGAGCAGCTCAGTGCCGAGGAGCGGCTGTTTGACCGCTACCTGCTGCTGCGCAGGGGCAAGAAGCAGTACCAGCTGGTGGCGTGGTTGGGCTAGCCTGCAGCGCCATAGCAACGAGAAAGGGCTGCCCGGGCAGCCCTTTCCATTGTGCGTCCCCACCTGTCAGCCGCTCGGTATACAGGGGAGGGCGGTGAACTCTGCCCCCGCATCGGTATCAAGTAGTCAGCGGCAGCAATTCGGCGTAGTCACGGAATACATCGGGGAAGGCGGTGAATTCTGTCCCCGTATCGGTATCAAGTAGTCAGCGGCAGCAGTTCGGCGTAGTCACGGAATACATCGGGGAAGGCGGTGAATTCTGCCCCCGCATCGGTATCAAGTAGTCAGCGGCAGCAATTCGGCGTAGTCACGGAATAGATCGGGGAAGGCGGTGAGTTCTGTCCCCGTATCGGTATCACATCGTCAGCGGCAGCAATTCTGCGTAGTTACGGAATACATCGGGGAGGCTGGTGAATCCTGCCCCCGTATCGGTATCAAGTAGTCAGCGGCAGCAGTTCGGCATAGTCACGGATCGCCGGGAAGGCGGTGATGTGCTGCTCGGGCTGGCAACTGTCCGGATTCTGGATGGCAAGCTGATAGCCGATGCCGTAGTCGGCGGCGGCGCGCAGGATCCGCTCGCTGTCATCCACAAACAGGGTGCGGGCCGGATCGAACGCCAGCCGCTCTGCCAGCGCCTGCCAGCAGTGCTGGCTCTCCTTCGACCAGCCCAGCTCGTGGGTGCTCACCATCAGGTCCAGATGCCCGGCTAGGCCGAGCCGCGCATCCTTGACCGACAGGCTGGCGGGGTGGGCGTTGGTAAACAGCACCAGCTGCTTGCCAGCCGCCCGCAGCTCGGCAAGGAAGGGGATGACGTTGGGCCGCCACTGGATCTTCTCCAGGATCTCCTGCTTGAGGGCGCGAATATCCAGCCCCAGGGTCTGGCTCCAGTAATCCACACAGTACCAGTCGAGGGTGCCGCTGACGGCGTGATAGTGGGCATCGATCTGTGCTCTGGCTTGGTCCAGCGGCAGGTCGAGTCGCTCTGCGTAGCGTGTCGGCACCAGTTGTTGCCAGAGGTGGTTGTCAAAATGGAGATCGATCAGGGTGCCATCCATATCGAGCAGGACTGTGTCTATCTGGTGCCAGGGCAGCTGGGTCGGCATGGGGCCTCTTGGTGTCAATATTCGGGAGGAAAACGGGGCGGCATTATAACGGATTTTTCCATCCGTTTTCCCGCCCTTGCCCCGTGGTGTTCGGTGTGGGAATCGTTTACTCTTGAAGCACTATTTTTTAACGAGCAGCCAACGCCCGATGAGTGACCACCACAAGAGCAAGCCCGAGCATATCTGTGCCGAGACCCTGGATCTCGACAAGAACAAGCCGGAGATCCTCAAGGCCGAGATAGTGGCCGAGAGCCGGCTGTTCAAGGTGGAATCCCTGCACCTCAAATTCTCCAATGGCGAGGAGCGAGTCTATGAGCGGATGCGGGGTGGCAACCGGGGCGCCGTCATGGTGGTGCCTATGTATGACGCTCACACCCTGCTGCTGGTGCGCGAGTATGCGGCTGGTACTCACTCTTACGAGCTGGGCTTTCCCAAGGGGCTGATCGACCCGGGTGAGAACGCCTTCGAGGCGGGCAACCGGGAGCTGATGGAGGAGGCCGGTTTTGGCGCCAACAGCCTGATCCCCCTCAAGCAGGTGTCACTGGCGCCGGGTTACTTCTCCAGCCGGATGGACATACTGCTGGCGAGGGATCTCTTCCCCGAGCAGCGAGTCGGCGATGAACCCGAGCCTCTGGAGGTGATCCCCTGGCCGCTCAACCGGATTGATGAATTGCTGGCGCGTTCCGACTTTACCGAGTCGCGCAGCATCAGTGCCCTGCTGCTGGCCCAGAAGTGGCTGGCGGAGCAGGAAAACTAGCCCGAACGTGGGCAAAGGCAATAAAAACAGAGGATAACAAGATGCAGGAGTTGTTGGCCTGGGTTCCAGGGGTCAAGGAGATCGCCCGCGAAGCGGGACGTATCCTTCACGAAATCTATCACGGCGGTCAGTTCGAGCGTCAGCTGAAGGAGGATGCGACCCCGGTCACCAGTGCCGATCTTGCTGCCGATGCCTACCTCAAACAGGCGCTGTCGGCGCTCACCCCCCATGTACCCGTGCTGACCGAAGAGGCGGCCGATGTGCCCTTCAGTCAGCGATCCAACTGGCGGCAGTACTGGCTGGTGGATCCCCTCGACGGCACTGGTGAGTTCATTGCCGGCAGCGGCGATTTCGCCACCCTGATCGCCCTGGTTCGGGACAACGTGCCGGTGCTCGGTGTCATCTACGCCCCCGAGTCTGACGTGCTCTACTGGGCGGTGCGTGGTCACGGCGCCTTCAAGGAGGTGAACGGCGAGACCTTGCCTATCAGCGCCATGCATCACGAACATGACCAGCCAGACTCCCTGGTGGTGGCCATCAGCCGTCGCCAGAAGCTGGAGAATCTGACCCGTCGCCTCAATCCGGCCATCAACTACGAGCTGATCCCGCTCGGTTCCAGCTCCCTCAAGTCCTGCCTGGTGGCAGAAGGGGCTGCCGATTGCTATGTGCGACTCGGCCCCACCGGCGAGTGGGATACCGCCGCTGCACAGTGCATCGTCGAGGCGGCTGGCGGTCGTATCCTCAGCCTGGCGTTGCAACCGCTTAGCTACAACGAAACCGAGTCGCTGGAGAACCCGGACTTTATAGTGATGGGAGATCCGGATCTCGCCTGGGGCACTATTCTCGCTCACTGAGTTGGCTGACATTTCATCGCAAGACTCAATCAGGCGACCTCATGGTCGCCTGATTGTCTGGTGTGATCCGCTGCTTTTATCCGGCACGCATAGGAGTATCCACTGGAAAAGAACGTGAATGACAGTGGAACGTCATCATCGAGCGGGAAGATTTGGCATGGATTTTCAGGTAATCCTGCGAACGATCATTTGGTCAAAATAAAAAAGTGAGTATGAATGTAAATTTGGATTTATATATCGCATTTTTTATTATTTGTAGTTTTACATGATTATCCAATCCCGATTGAATTCCCTATCTCACTGGCTTGAGCTCGTTATGGTAGTGATATGTTTCAGTCCCTCATTTTGAGAATTAAATCCTGATAAACCACAATACGCTCAGATTAAAACACTGACAAAAAGTGGATTAGTAATGAGTTTATCTGTAGATGTCGTCAAGGAGCTGTCTGCTTCCCAGCCAGCCGTTACCACCACTGCCCGTTGGCGCAGTCATGATACCCACTGGGTGATCAGCCTGTTTGGCACCGCCGTTGGCGCCGGCATACTCTTTCTGCCCATCAACCTGGGTCTGGGCGGTATCTGGCCCCTGGTCATAGTCGCCGTACTGGCTGGCCCCATGACCTTCCTGGCTCACCGCGGGCTGGCCCGCTTCGTGCTTTCTTCCTCCCGTCCCCATGCTGACTTCACCGAGGTGGCCGAGGAGCACTTCGGCAAGATGGCCGGTCGGCTCATCTCGGCGCTCTATTTCCTCTCCATCTTCCCGATACTGCTTATTTACGGCGTCGGGTTGACCAACACGGTCGAGAGCTTCATGGTCAACCAGCTCGGCATGGCGACCCCGAACCGGGTGATGCTCTCCGGCATGCTGGTGTTTGCCATGATCGCCGTGATGATGGCCGGGGAGAAGGCGATGCTGCGCGCCTTTGCCTTCATGGTCTATCCGCTGGCGGCCATTCTGGCGGCGCTTTCCTGCTATCTCATTCCCCAGTGGCAGTGGCCGGAAGTCACCACCTTTGAGGGCGGCAGCTTCCTCAACACCGTCTGGCTGGCGCTGCCGGTGACAGTGTTTGCCTTCAGCCACGCCGCCGCCATCTCCGGCTTTGCCAATGTGCAGCGGCGGGAATATGGCGAGCAGGCGGAGGCCAAGAGCGGCCTGATCCTGCGCAACACCACCATAATGCTGGTGGGCTTCGTGCTCTTCTTCGTCTTCTCCTGCGTGCTGAGCCTCACTCCGGCCCAGCTGGCCGAGGCCAAGGCCCAGAACGTCTCCGTGCTCTCCTATCTTGCCAACATCACCGACAACCCTGTGATAGTGACGCTGGGGCCGCTCATCGCCTTTATCGCCATCAGCTCCTCCTTCCTCGGCCACTTCCTCGGTGCCCGCGAGAGCCTCAAGAGCCTGATCGCCAAGCCCACCGGCCTGTCGCTGGCCAAGGCGGACAAGCTGGGCATCGCCCTGATGTTCTTCGCCATCTGGGGGGCCGCCGTTATCAATCCGGGTATCCTAGGTCTGATGGAGACCCTCTCCGGCCCCGTCATCGCCATGATCCTCTTCATCATGCCGGTGATAGCGGTCTACAAGGTGGAGGCGCTGGCCCGCTTCCGCCAGGGCTGGACCAACGGCTTCATCCTGCTGACCGGGTCGCTGGCGGTGTCGGCGCTGATCTTCAGCCTGTTGAAGTAACAGCGAGCTGCGGCAACAAAATGAGAGAGGCGACCCCGGGGTCGCCTCTCTTTTTTCATGGGGCCAAGGGCATCAGCCCAGCTTGGCGCCGTTCTCCACCGCCTGCTCAGGGATGGCCATCACAACCGCACCGTCAGCCCGGTAGAAACCGGTCAGCAGAAACTCCGACTGGATGGGGCCTATCTGTTTGGGGGGAAAGTTCACCACGGCGACTATCTGGCGCCCCACCAGATCCTCCGGCTGATAGAGATCCGTTATCTGGGCGCTGCTCTTGCGTACCCCGAGCTCGGGGCCGAAATCCGCCCATACCTTGTAGGCGGGCCGGCGTGCCTCGGGGAAGGGCTCGACCCGCACCAGGGTGCCCACTCTCAGCTCTATCATCTCGAACTGCTGCCAGCTTATGGTCTGCATCTTGGCTCCTCGTTTCATACACCTTGCATTGGCCTCAGCATGCCTCGAAACGGCGCTGGCTGTCTTCGGTGGCTGGCCGCCTTGTTACGGCAAAAGGCCGTTTTGCTGGCGCCAGAGGGAAGGGGTCAGCCCGCTCTCGGTCAGGAAGCGCTCGGCGAAGGCTCCCTGATTCTGGTAGCCGCAGCGACTGGCGATCTCGCCTATGGGCAGTTCGGTGTGGGAAAGCAGGGTGCGTGCCAGTGTCATGCGCCGTGCCCGTATGTAGTGGGAGACGCTCATCCCCAGTTGCTGGCGAAAGGTGTGCTTGAACTGACTCTGACCGAGGCAGGCGATGGCGGCGAGCTGCTCATTGCCAAGGGGCTCGGCGAGGTGGGCCTCGATATGGCGCTGCACCTTGAGGATACGGGCGGCAAGGCGAGGAGGAAAAGAGGAGTGCATTTCTTGCCCTTGTGCCAGCAGGCCCAGCCACACCTGCTCCATCCCGGCGACCTGTCGACCCGCTGTCACCATGCGGTGCAGGAAGGCGAGGTAGTGTCGCTGGGGCTCGTCCAGCGCGATAAAGGGGCGGGCCGCCAGATCGCCGGGGAGCCAGTCGCTCTCCTGCACCAGAAACGAGAGGGCCGGATCGGCGGCGTAGTCGTGCCGCTCGCCGGGGGCTATCACGCAGATAAAACCGGGGGCAAGGCGACGTCCCTGGCCCTGCACCTCGATCTCGAGGGGGCCGTCCAGGGGGATCACCAGTTGGGCGAAGTCGTGGCTGTGGCTGCTGATGTCGCTCTGGTAGTGGCGCAGGCTGAAGGGGGAGGCGGTAGATAGCAATGACGCGGCCTGGGGCCGCGTCATCTTCAAAGAGGGATTGCTGTTTGGCATAGGTCGCAGGTATTACTCTGCGTCGAAATCTTCGATCTCTTTGCCCAGCGCTTCCATGATGGCGCGCACCTCGGCGGGGACGCTGTCCGGATGATCCTTGCGCAGATCGTCGTCGCAGGGCAGCGGCTGACCGGTGAAAGCGTGCAGGAAGGCTTCACAGAGCAGCTCACTGTTGGTCGCATGACGCAGGTTGTTCACCTGGCGACGGGTGCGCTCATCGGTCAACACCTTCAACACCTTGAGCGGGATCGAGACAGTAATCTTCTTGACCTGTTCGCTCTTCTTGCCGTGTTCTGCGTAGGGGCTGACGTAGTCGCCGTTCCACTCTGTACCCATGATTCACCTGTTCTCATTTGGCCGTGAGCGCGGATTTTAACCCTTAAGGAAATTAATGGCAATCCAACAGCAAAGCCATTTAGACGTCCAGAAGTGTTGACGGCTTTTTTGCAGTGGCGTAGTGTGGTTCACCATGAGCCAGCAATGGCGGGGATGAGTGTGGCAGAGAAACCGCAGACACAGTCCCGAGACACATCAAGGAGAGCGGAAATGACCCACAAGGCTACCCTGCCGGTACGTTGCATCGGAAATCGAGCCGGATCAATCGCCCAGTCACAAAGCCAAGGAGAGCAGCATGAGTCATAAGGCCACCCTGGCGGTACGCACCGGGATTGAAACAGACACGCAGCACGGTGCCGTGGTGCCGCCCATTTACCTCTCCAGCAACTACACATTTGCCGACTTTGGCGAGCCTCGTCAATACGATTATGCCCGCTCCGGCAACCCGACCCGTACCAATCTGGCGGACGCCCTGGCGGCGCTGGAAGGGGGGGCTGGCGCCGTTGTAACCGGCACTGGCATGGGGGCCATCCATCTGGTGACCACGGCTCTGCTCAAGGCGGGGGATCTGCTGATCGCCCCTCACGACTGTTACGGCGGTACCTGGCGCCTGTTCGAGTATCTGGCTGCCAAGGGCCACTATCGGGTGCAGTTTGTCGATCAGGGTGATGAGGCCGCACTGGCAGAGGCGCTGACACAGAAGCCGGCGCTGGTGTGGGTGGAGACCCCTTCCAACCCCTTGCTGCGGGTAGTGGACATCACCGCCATCGCCGCCGCCTCCCATGAGGTGGGTGCCCAGGTGGTGGTGGACAACACCTTCCTCTCTCCGCTGCTGCAACAGCCGTTGTCGCTGGGTGCCGATGTTGTGGTGCACTCCACCACCAAGTACATCAATGGCCACTCCGATGTGGTGGGGGGCGTGGCCATTGCCAAGGATCCCGCGCTGGCTGAATCACTGGTGTGGTGGGCCAACTGTCTGGGACTCACCTCCGGGGCGTTCGACTCCTACCTCACCCTGCGCGGCCTGCGCACCCTGGCTCCCAGATTGCGCGCCCATCAGGAGAACACGGACCGCATTCTCGCCTTCCTGCAGCAACAGCCGCTGGTCAAAAAAATCTATCATCCCAGCCTGCAGAGCCATCCAGGCCATGATATTGCGCGCCGTCAACAGTCCGGCTTCGGCGCCATGCTAAGTTTTGAACTCGATTGCAGCGAGGCGGGATTACGCACCTTCCTCGCGGCCCTTACCCTCTTCTCGGTAGCCGAGTCTCTCGGCGGGGTGGAGAGTCTGGTGGCCCATCCGGCCAGCATGACCCACAGGGCCATGACACCTGCGGCGCAGCAGGCGGCGGGCATCAGCGCCCAGCTGCTGCGTCTGTCGGTGGGTATTGAACACGGTGAAGATCTGGTGGCCGATCTGGCTCAGGCTTTTGAACAGGCGCAGCTGGCAGAACAGGTGGCGAAGTAATGGAACAGCAGCAAGGAGATATAGCGGTGGCAACACAAGCAGGGTTGAAGCGGCGGCAGGTACACAAGTTCGGTGGCAGCAGTCTGGCGGATCCGGTCTGCTATCGCCGGGTCGCCGCTATCGTCGAACAGCAGGTTGGCGGGGATGAGCTCGTCGTGGTCTCCGCCGCCGGCAAGACCACCAACCGCTTGATCCAGTTGGTGGAGCTGGCCGATGCGGGGGATGAGGCGGCCGGTGAAGCCATCTCTGCGCTGCAAGCTTATCAGCAGAGCCTGATCGATGGCCTGCTGGAGGGAGAGCTGCAGCTTGATCTCAGCCAGCAGCTGGCCGATGACATGCAACTGATCGCCAAGACCCTGGAGGGGCAGTTTGACCGCTTCGCCCGTAACGGCCTGCTCGCCTTTGGCGAAGTGTGGTCGGCGCGCCTGCTGGCCGCCCTGCTCAGCAGCCGCGGTGAGAAGGCCATCTGGCTTGATGCCCGCAGCTTCCTGCGTGCCGAGGATGGTGCCCTGGTCAAGGTGGATACAGCCCTTTCCAGTGAACTGCTCAAGGCCCGTCTGGCCGAACATGCCGGTCGCATCGTGGTGACAGGTTTCATCGCCGCCGACATGGAGGGGCGCTCCCTGCTGCTCGGGCGCAACGGCTCCGACTACAGCGCCAGCCTCTTGGCAGCCCTGGCTGATGGCGAATCCACCACCATCTGGAGCGACGTGGCCGGTGTCTACAGCGCCGATCCGCGCCGAGTGAAGGAGGCGCGCCTGCTGGAGCGTCTCAGTCTGGCAGAAGCAAACGAGCTGGCTCGCCTCGGTTCGTCCGTACTGCACTCCCGTACCCTGCAACCGGTGGCGGACAGTCGCCAGCGTCTCACCCTGCGCTGCAGCTACAACCCGGATGAGGGCTGCACTCACATACTGCGCCGGGCACCGCGCTCCGGTGGTGCCCGCATCGTCTCTTCGGTGGATCAGATCGCTCTCATCGAGCTGAAAGTGTTGCCGCAGACCCACTATGAGCAGACGGTAGCGGCCATCGAAGCCCATCTGGCCCGTCATCGCCTCAATCCGCTCACCCTGCAGCGCCAGCCTGATCGGCGGGTGCTGCGTCTGGCCTATACCCTGGAAGTGGCGGAAGGGGCGTTCGAGATACTGCGTGACTTCCAGCTGCAGGGCAGCTTCACCGGTCTCATCCAGAAAGAGGGGTTCAGTCTGGTGGCCCTGGTGGGCGCCGGTGTCACCGACAACGCAGAGCAGTGTCACCGCTTCTATCAGTTGCTGGCGGATCAGCCGCTGGAGTTCGTGCAGGTGGCCAGAGATGGCCTGAGCTTGGTGGCCGTGCTGCGTCAGGTGGTGCTGGAGCCCCTGCTCATCGCCTTGCACAGCGCCCTGTTCAGTCGCCCTACCCGGGTCGGGCTGGTGGTATTTGGCAAGGGCAACATAGGCGGCCACTGGCTCACCCTCTATGCCCGCGAGAAGGCGCGGCTCGAACATGAGCTCAATCTGGCGTTGACCCTGTACGGGGTGTTCAGCTCGGAAGGGGGGCTGCTGGACGAAGAGGGGCTGGATCCCCTCAAGGTGCAGGACAAATTCAACCCCAAACCGCTGATCTGGCCCGAACTGCTGACCCAGCTGGAGCAGCACAGTTTCGATACGCTGATTGCCCTGGACTTGACCGCCAGCGAGACGGTGAGTCGCTACTACCCGGATTTTGCCCAGCTCGGTATTCACATCATCGCCGCCAACAAGTTTGCCGGTGCCGCCGAGAGCGAGTTCTACCAGCGCATCAAGCAGACCTGCCGCGATCATCAGGTGCAGTGGCGCTACAACGCCACCGTGGGCGCCGGGCTGCCGATCCAGTCCAGCATCCAGATGCTGCGCCAGAGCGGCGACCGCATTCAGGGGGTCTCGGGTATTTTCTCCGGCACCCTCTCCTGGCTGTTCCAGCAGTATGACGGCACTCGCCCCTTCTCCGAGCTGGTGGACGAGGCGTGGCAGCACGGCCTGACCGAGCCGGATCCCCGCGAGGATCTCTCCGGTCAGGATGTGCGCCGCAAGTTGCTGATCCTGGCGCGGGAGGCGGGTTTCGAGCTGGATTCCGCCGATATCGAACTGGAAAACCTGGTGCCGGTGACACTGCGCAAGGTGAGCACGGATCAGTTCATGGACAGGCTCAAAGAGCTGGATGACCCGATCCAGACCGCATTTGAAGGTGCGCGTCGGGTTGGCAAGGTGCTGCGCTACGTCGCCCGCTTCGAGCACGATGGCAAGGCCAGGGTCGGGCTGGAGGCGCTGGAGCCTCACCACCCGTTCGCCAATTTGCTGCCTTGTGACAACGTGTTCGCCATCGAGAGCGACAGCTATCGTACCAACCCGCTGGTGATACAGGGACCGGGGGCAGGGCGTGAAGTGACGGCCGCCGCTATCCAGTATGACCTGTGGCAGATCTGCACTAGCCTCTGAGAAGATCGCTAAGGTGGGGAAAGTGGCGCTCGGATCTGGCGCTGTCACCGCAAATAAACAGAGGGCGCCCGGTTGGCGCCCTCTTGCTATGGCTCGCCCGGCCCGAACCGACTGTGGACCGGATCGTAGAAGTAAGCCTGGTAGTTGAAGCCTATCCCCTTGATGAAGGGGTTCTCAAGCCGAAACAGGCGGCGTGTATCGAGGTGGGCGAAGGTGAGGGAAGGTTTGAAGGTGTTGAGCCAGAGGGTTTGCAACGAACCGTCTTGCCAGGCAGCTTTCAGCCCGGCCTCTACTCTCTGTATGGCCTCCCGATTGGCATTGTGGGCGAAGAAGACCCGGGGCAGGGGATAGTAGAGGGCTATGCTCTCATCCATGACCAGGTCCCTGATCTCCTTGTGGTTCAGTTTCTCCTGCGGCAACTCGTTGATCCCGCGACAGAAGAGATCGAAGCGACCGCGTGCCACCATCTTGAACAGCAGTTCATAGCCTTCTACTTCCTGTACCTTGAACCCTGCCTGCCTCAGGATCTGTACATCGAGCCAACCCTTGCCCTGGCCGAGAGTAAACTTCTTCAGCTGATCCAGTGTGGTGACGCTGGCGACGGCTGCCTGCTGTTGGGGGCTGACGAAGCAGATGCGGTAGCTGACGATCCCGAGATGGATGGGGAAACGAACATAGTCGACCCCCGTCATGTCACGGTCTGAGCGGTAGCTGTCCATGGCAAACAGGTTGGGATAGTGGTTGAAGCGCAGGCTGATCCACATCCTGGCCAATGTCATGGGGGGGGCGGCTCGCAATTGAAAGTCACCATGGCTGGCGCGAGTCTTCTCCAGCGCCAGTCGCAGCAGTTCACGGTCATAGGTGACTCTGGGATCCCGTTCACTCTCCGGGCTCATGTGGGTGAACAGAGTCGGTGTGGCAGCCTGCGCTGACAGGGTCAGCAAGAGGACAAGCAGAGAGAACCAGATCATCACGACCTCCTGTCGAAAAATAGACTCTTCTGAATATAGTGGCTGCGGCCGTGTTACTGCGTCTGTGTCACCTGGCGTCAGGGCTCGCCGTTTCTCGTGCCTCCTGAGCCAAAGGTGCCCCTGAGCGGATCGTAGGTGTAGTCGCGGTAGTCAATCTCCAACTCCCGGAGTTGCGGATTGTCCAACCGGAACAGCCGTCGCTTATCCAGTCTGGCAAAGTCGAGGGCAGGCTTGAAGGTCTTGAGCCAGAGCGTCTGCAAGGAGCCATCTTGCCAGGCCAGTAACAGTCCTGTCTGGATGCGTTTGAGGGCGTGCTTGTTCCCCTTGTGGGTATAGAAGAGGTGGATGAAGGGATAGTGGAGGGCTATGTGTTGATCGACAGTGAGGCGGGTGAGATCCCTGTGGGTTTCCAGCTCGGTAAGCAGCTCGTTGGCCCCCCGGCAGAACAGGTCGATCCGGCCCCGCTCTACCAGCTTGAACAGGCGCTCGTAGTTGTCGACCTCCTGCACTCGCATGCCTGCATGACGCAAAATGGTGACATCCTGCCAGCCTCGCCCCTGGCCATGGAGGAAGCTTTTCAACTCATCAAGGCGGGTCAGTCTGGCTAGTGCTTGTTGACGCTGGGGACTGACAAAACAGATCCGATAACTCAGTATGCCGAGGTCTACCGGGAAGGGAACATAGTCGAGAGACTCGGCTTCACTGGCCGGGCGCTGGCTATCCACCGCAAAAAAGTTGGGATAGCTTCCCTGCTGTATGGCTAGCCGCAGCCGTACCCGATTCATGGGCGGCGCGGCCTGCAGTTCATACTCGCCGTAGCTGTCACGGGTTTTATCCAGAGTCAGCTGCAGCAGGTCACGGTAATAAGATGCCCGCTTGTCCTGTTCGCTCTCCGGGCTGGCATGCGTAAAAATCTCGACCGCCAGCAAGGGCTGGGTCAGCAGCAGGTTGCCAAGCAGCAACCAGAACGAGAACAGGCCATAACGGATCATGCGATGTTTCCAGACACACACTTGTTTGAGTGTAGTGTGCCCAGCCTGTTTGCCCGTGCTACCAGAACATCCGGCCGAGCAAGGGGGCGAGCAGCACCGTCACCATGCCCGCTATCATCATTACCATGCTGGAGACGACGCCCTCCTCGTTACCCATCTGGTACGCCTTGGCGGTACCGGCGCCATGGGCCGAGGCGCCGAAACCGGCCCCCTTGCCGAGGCGGCTGCGAATGGCGAGCAGGGTGAGCACGCTCTCCCCCACCGCCATGCCGATCACCCCGGTCAGCACCACAAACAGCGCAGTGAGATCGGTCTGGCCGCCGATGGCGCGGGTCGCTTCCACCGCGAACGGTGTGGTGATGGAGCGCATCGCCAGGCTGCGCTGCAACATGTCGGAGAGGTGCAGCCAGCGCGCCAGCAGCACTGTGCTGCCCACAGCCATGATGACGGAGGCGACGACGCCTACCGAGAGGGAGAGCCAGTGCCGGTGGATCAGCTGGCGATTCTCGTAGACGGGCACGGCGAAGGCGACGGTGGCCGGTCCCAGCAACCAGAGCAGCCAGTGGGACTGAGCCATGTAGTCCTGATAGGGGATGTGAAACAGCAGCACCACGGCGACCAGCAGGGTGGGCGCCAGCAGCAGCGGCATCAGGGGCAGTATGCGCTTACGACCATAGAGCCATTTGCTGGCGTAATAGAACAGCAGGGTAAGGGCGAAGCAGAGCAGGCCGAGCAGGGTATCAGACATGGCGGCGACTCCGGCGGGCGAGTTTCAGTTCGAGGCGATAGACCCTGTCCACCACCAACGCAGTGGTGCCCAGCACCAGAGTGGTGCTGATCAGCAAGACCAGCATGATGCGCCACCCCTCCTGCAACAGCAGGTCCTGATAGTTGACCACGGCCACCACGGCCGGCACGAAGAACAGCAGCATCTCGGCCAGCAGCCAGCGGGCACCGGCGCTGAACCACTGGACGCCGAGCAGGATCAGGACCAGCAGCGCCAGCATGCCGGTGAGGTTGGCGGGCAGCGGCAAATGGAAGGTACGTACCGCCGCATCGGCCAGCAGCCAGATGGCGGCCAGCAGGGCGATTTGAAAGGGAGTCTGGAACCAGCGAATGCAGAGGGCTTTCATGATGGGTGTCTTTCTGTGAACTGGCTCACAGTATAGAGACAGGCAAAACCTGCAAAAAATGAATTTAAATTATCAAAATCATGCCAAAGAGGCATGATTAAGGTTCCAGCCAGCATAGAGATCACCATGGATATCCGAGCTCTGCGTTACTTTGTGGAACTGGTGCGGGAGCAAAGCTTCACCCGCGCCTCCGAGAAGCTGTTCGTTACCCAGCCCACCATCAGCAAGATGATCCGCAATATCGAGGAGGAGCTGGGCCAACCCTTGCTCAACCGCGAGGGGCGCCGCTTCACCCTGACCGACAGCGGCCAGGTGCTGTTCAATCGGGCCCAGACCATACTGGCCGAGATGCAGCAGCTGGAGGCGGAACTCGCCGATCTGCAGAGCCTGCAATTTGGCCGGTTGGCTCTCGGCATACCGCCCATGGTGGGCCACGTCTATGCGGATCTCATTCGTACCTATCGCAGCCGCTACCCCAAGGTGGAGCTCTCCATCGTCGAATATGGCGGTCGGCGCATCGAGCAGGCTGTGCTGGCGGGGGAGCTGGATCTTGCCATCACCATGCTGCCAACCCGGGAGGGGGGCGCCCTGAGCGCGCTGGAGCTGGATCAGTATCCCATTCAGGTAGTGCTGCCGGACCTGCCGCGCATGCCGCGAGATCCGGCTGGAGGATTTGCGTGATGAACCCTTCCTGCTCTACACCCAGGCCTTCACCCTGAGCGAGCGGCTGGAGAAGGCATGCCAGCAGGCGGGCTTCGTGCCCCAGGTGGCGGCCCGCAGCAGCCAGTGGGATTTTCTCACCGCCATGGTGCGCAGCGGCATGGGCGTCGCCTTTTTGCCCGAACCCATCTGCCGTCGGTTGACACCGGACGGGCTGGTGCTGCGGCCGCTTTTGCCTGAACTCAGCTGGCGGCTCGGGGTGATCTGGCCGAGCGATCGCTATCTCTCCCGCACCGCCGAAGCCTGGCTCGCGCTCTGCAGCGAGCAGGGCTGAAATCGTGCTCAGTCTTTGCCGAAGCGATCCGTCATGGGGTTGTAGAAGTAGGGGAGATAGTCGAAGTTGATCCCCGCGAGGAAGGGGTTTTCCAGTCGCAGCATGCGCAGCTGCTTGAGCCCGGCAAAGGCGATGGCGGGGCCGAAGCTGTGGCGCCACAGCGCTTGCAGGGATCCGTCCTGCCATGCCCGGTGCAGGCCGACCTCTACCCGTTTCAGGGCATTACCATTTGCCATGTTGGTGTAAAAGAGCCGAGGTAGCGGGTAGTAGAGCAGCAGATGGTCGTCTACCAGCAGGTTCGCAACGTCCTTGTGGGTAAGCTGTTCGCTGCGCAATTCGCTCGCGCCGCGGCACAAGAGATCGAAACGGCCACGAGCCGCCATTTTGAACAGCATCTCGTAACTCACCACCTCCACGACCTTGAGACCTGCATGGCGCAGTATCTCCACATCCAGCCAGCCTTTGCCCTGGCCAAAGGTGAAACGGCGCAACCCGTCCAGATCGGTTACCCCAGCCATGGCAGCCTGCTGCCGGGGGCTGACGAAGCAGATGCGGTAGCTGACGATGCCCAGATGAATGGGAAAGCGCACATAGGCCAGCCCCTTCCCATTGCGCCTGCTGCTGTAACTGTCCATGACGAACAGGTTGGTAAAGCTGTTGAATTGCAGGCTGAGGCGCGCTCTGTCCTTGGTCATGATGGGGGCGGGCACCAGCTCATAGTCACCAAACATGTCGCGGGTTTTGTCGAGCGCCAGCCGTAGCAGCTCTCTGTCATAGGTCATGCGGGGATCCCGTTCGCTCTCCGGGCTGATGTAGGTGAAACGGGTGGCTGCCATCAGAATGGAAGGGAGGAAAAGGCAGAGGGTCAGAAACAGGAGTCTATACATCTCGGCTAGGCTCAACGACTATCTTGCATCCATTATAGTTCGCTGTTTTCGGGTCTTGCCCGGTCGCAGGCCACGCATCTGCTCGGCGAAGAGTGCGTTCACACCGCCATCAGGACGACTTCATCAAGTTTCCCAACTGGCGACATAGCTGGCGCAGTGTCTGGTTGTCGAGGGCGCCAAAGCCGAGCAGCCAGCCCTCCAGATTTGGCTCGCCGAGGTAGAACTGTCCGAGCGGACGCAGACCCATGCCCCGGGCATTGGCGGGGTTGGTCCAGCGGGTCTCGCCGCCAGCGGGCAACAGCACGGCGCATTGCAGCCCGGCGCCGCTGTGGATGGGGGTGAGCTGCGGGCAGTGACTGGCGAGCTCGGCCAGCAGCAGGTCGCGCCGGCTCTGGTAGATGAGCCGGCTCTGGCGCAGGTGGGTGGCGAAGTGACCGGCACGGATGAAGTCCGCCGTGACCGCCTGCTGCAACTGGTTGCTGTGGCCATCAAAGGCCGCCCTGGCCTGGCAGAAGGCACTCATCAGCGGCCTTGGCAGTACCAGATAGGCGAGTCGCAATGAACCGAACAGCACCTTGCTGAAGGTCCCCACATAGATGACTCGCCCCTGGTTATCCAGCCCCTGCAAGGCGGGCAGCGGGCGCTGATCGTACTGATATTCCCCATCGTAATCGTCCTCCAGGATCCAGGCGCCGTGACGCTCGACTTCCCTCAGCAACGCCATTCGGCGGGCGAGGCTCATGGGCATGCCCAGGGGGTACTGGTGGGCCGGTGTGGTATAGATGAGGCGGGGTGTGGGGTGTTGCCCCAGCGGGTTGAGCCCCTCCCCATCCACTGGCACAGGGTGCACTCTGGCACCGGCGCTCTCCATGGCGGTACGGGCCCCGGGGTAGCCGGGATCCTCTACCCAGACGGTGTCACCGGCATCGATGAGCAGCTGGGTCGCCAGCAGTATCCCCTGCTGGGAGCTGGTGAGGATCAGGATTTGATCCGGTTCGCACACCACGCCGCGGGACTGCACCAGATAGCTGCTGATGGCGGCCCGCAGCTCAGGCAAGCCTTGCGGGTCGCCATAGTTCATCCAGCGTTCACCCTGCTGACGCCACTGCTGCTGCATCAGCCGACCCCAGTGCGCATGAGGGAAGAGGCGGGAGTCAGGCTGACTGGACGCAAACGAGGTGCCGACGTGTGGTGTGTCATGACAGGCGCCGCCTGCGGCCATCTCCTGACCACGGCGGGAGAGTCCGGCCGCCGACTGGGGCGGACGTGGCGCCGGGCATACCGCTGCCAGGGCTACAAAGCTGCCGGCCCCCACCTTGCGCACCAGATAACCTTCCGCCTCCAGCCGACCATAAGCCAGCTCTACCGTGCTGCGGGAGACCCCCAGATCCCCTGCCAGCATACGGCTGGCGGGCAGCCGGCTGTGCTGGGGCAGATGGCCGGCCAGGATGGCGCCGCGCAGGGTGCGCACCAGCTGTTCGTGCAGCGGCAGATCGCTTGCTTGCTGAGTGGCAAACAGGGTTGGCAGGGCGGGCATGGCTATCTCCGGCGCTTGGCATAATTGGTCTGCCCATATTGGCAAAATTGGTCGGCGTGGCAAGGCCATTATCCCGTTACATTGGTGCGCAAGGAACATGAGCAACCACATTGGCAACGAAAGGAGTCTGCATGTCGGAATACAGCGCCATCATCAGTTGGGAGAGAGGTGCCAGCGAGCGCTTCCTCGATCAGCGCTACAGTCGGGTCCATCAATGGGAATTCGACGGCGGCGTCAGGGTGGCCGCTTCCTCCTCCCCGCACGTGGTGCCCTTGCCCTGGTCGGTGGCCGAGCACGTCGATCCGGAGGAGGCCTTTGTGGCCGCCCTCTCCAGCTGCCACATGCTGACCTTTCTCTGGCTGGTGGCCAAGCAAGGCTATCTGGTTGACCGCTATCGGGATCAGGCGATTGGCGTCATGGAGACGGATGAACGGGGGCGTCAGTCGATTACCCGGGTGACCCTGCGTCCGCAGGTGTTGTTTGGCGGCGCACGCCAGCCGACCCTGGCCGAGCTGGAGCAACTGCACCACCAGGCCCACGAGGAGTGCTTCATCGCCAATTCCGTCAGGACCACAGTGATCACCCAAATCGTACTGTGGCCACGGGAGGCTTCCCTATGAGCCATGTATTGGGCTCCGACCTCATCAGCTTGGTCAACACCATCGCCACCACCCGGATCCGGGTTTAGCCACAAGGAGCTTCACCATGAGTCATGTATTGAGTACGGGTCTTGCCAGCCCGATGGACGCCAGCGCCTTTTTCGAGGCCCAGCTGAGATTTCGCACCGACCCGGCGGACCTGGCTGCCGATCTGCTGGAAAAAGAAGAGCGCATCGTCGTCATCGACACTCGATCCGCGCAGCATTACCGGCTGGGGCATATTCCAGGGGCCGTCTCTTTCCCCCATGGATCCATGAATCAAGCGACGACGGCCACCCTTGCGCGGGACAAGGTTTATGTCTGCTACTGCGATGGCATAGGCTGCAACGGCTCGACTCAAGGGGCCTACAAACTGGCGGCGCTGGGCTTTCAGGTCAAGGAGCTGATAGGTGGCCTGCACTGGTGGCGTCAGGACGGCTTTGCCGTCGCCCTCGGTGAAGATGCGGGCGTTTTGCTGGAAGGGGGAATGACCTGTGGCTACTGATCATCATCTGAACGAGTTCGACCAAGCGGTTGGCGTCCTCTTGCCCGACTGGCGCGGGGCCGAGTTTCCTCCCCATCAGCCACTGTCAGGCTGGGGCTGCCGGCTGGAGCCGCTGGATCCCGAGCGCCACGGACCCGCGCTCTGGCAGGCGTTCGGCACCGACAGTGGGGCCATGTGGACCTATCTCACCAGTGGTCCCTTCACCGATGAGGCGGCCATGCAGGCCTGGCTGCAACAGTGCGTCGCCAAAGTGGATCCCCAGTTCTACGCCATAGTGGACGCAAAAACGGACGCCGACAGCGGCAAGGCGCTAGGGCTCGCCAGCTACCTGCGCATCGATCCCCTGGCTGGCAGCATTGAGGTGGGTTGGCTGCACTTCTCGCCGGCCCTGCAACAGTCGCGTCTGGCGACGGCGGCCATGGCGCTGATGATGGCCAACGCCTTTGCCCTCGGCTACCGGCGCTACGAGTGGAAGTGCAATGCCCTCAACAAGCCCTCCTGGCGGGCGGCGCTGCGGCTCGGTTTCAGTTATGAAGGGACATTTCGCCAGAACAGGGTAGACAAGGGACGCAGTCGGGATACCGCCTGGTTCTCGGTGATCGACAGCGAGTGGCCCGCCCTGCAGGCGTGTTTCGCGCGCTGGTTGGCAGAGGAGAACTTCGATGAGGCTGGCAGGCAGCGGCTGCGGTTATCCGATCTGACCACCGCCTGTCATGGGAAAGCCGAGTGATATGCAGAGGCCCAGGGTCGGCCTGGGCCTCTCTTTTTGACTAGTCCCCCTGGTGTTCACCAATCGGGGCCGCAATCCATTTCATCAGCGTCAGCATATCTTGCGGCGCCACCCCGACCGAGAGGCCGCGTTTGCCACCGCTCACCAGGATCTCGTCAAACGCCATGGCGGAGTCATCGAGTACGGTTGGCAACAACTTCTTCTGGGCCAGCGGGCTGATGCCCCCCACCTTGTAACCGGTCAGCTTCTCGGCCTCCGCCGGTGTCATCATCTCCACCTTTTTCAAACCCGTGGCCTTGGCCAGCTGTTTGAGACTGCACATGCCGGAGGAAGGCACTATGGCCACCACTGCCTGCTTGTCATGATGGGCGATCAGGGTCTTGAACACCCGGGCTTCCGGCAGGCCCAGCCGGGTCGCGGCGTGCTTGCCGAAATCGTCGTGAGCGTCGCACTCATAGGGGTAGAGCTTATGGGGGATCTTGAGCTTTTTCAGCAGGTTGATGGCAGGAGTCATGGTGGTTGCCTTGAGTCAAAACAAGGCCAAACAGTCTGCTCTCGCGAGTCGATGGATGCAATGATGAGTTCTGAACGAATGACATCAGGCTGCCAGTATGGCCGTGCTGAGACGGGCAAGGCGGGCTTCTGCCCTGCTCCGGTTGCGGGGGATGGCAGCAGGATCGCATAATGAGCCTCCTCAACGAGCTAGGGAGCCGGGATGAAACTGGACGCAGAGATAGAGCACCTCGCCACCGAACTGGGCAAGGCCCTGGGCCAGCGAGGCTGGCTGGCGGCTACCGCCGAATCCTGTACCGGCGGTGGCGTGGCAACGGCCATCACCGACATTGCCGGCAGCTCTGGCTGGTTCGATCGCGGCTTCGTCACCTATACCAACCAGGCCAAGCAGCAGATGCTGGGGGTGAGCGGCGAGAGTCTTCAGCAGCACGGGGCCGTAAGCGAGGCTGTGGTGCTGGAGATGGCCCGTGGCGCGTTGGCCCACTCGTCGGCCGCCATCAGCGTGGCCATCAGCGGTATCGCAGGCCCGGGTGGTGCAACCGAAGACAAACCTGTCGGTACCGTCTGGTTCGCCTGGGCCGACAGCAACGGCCGTCACCACTCCCTGCTGGCCCGTTTCGACGGTGACCGGCGTCAGGTACGCCAGCAGGCGGTCAGACAGGCCTTGTCCGGACTCTTGGCCCTGCTCAGATAAATTGGGCTTGATACTGTATGAATAGACAGTATACTTAGCCCAACTTCACTTATTACTCACGATTTCCAGCGGAGATTGGCATGGATCAGAACAAACAGAAGGCACTGGCGGCTGCGCTGGGTCAGATTGAAAAGCAGTTCGGCAAAGGCTCCATCATGCGTCTGGGCGACAGCAAGACCATGGATATCGAAGCCATCTCTACCGGTTCCCTCTCCCTGGACGTGGCGCTGGGTATCGGCGGTCTGCCGTGCGGCCGTATCGTCGAGATCTATGGCCCGGAATCTTCCGGTAAAACCACCCTCACCCTGCAGGTGATTGCGGAAGCCCAGAAGAAAGGCAAGGTCTGTGCATTTATCGATGCAGAGCATGCCCTCGACCCCATCTATGCAGCCAAGCTGGGTGTCAACGTCGATGACCTGCTGATCTCCCAGCCGGATACCGGTGAGCAGGCGCTGGAAATCTGCGACATGCTGGTGCGTTCCAACGCCGTTGACGTCATCATCGTCGACTCGGTGGCCGCTCTGACGCCGAAAGCAGAAATCGAAGGCGAGATGGGTGATTCCCACGTCGGCCTGCAGGCTCGTCTGATGTCCCAGGCGCTGCGCAAGCTGACCGCCAACATCAAGAACGCCAACTGCCTCTGTATCTTCATCAACCAAATCCGGATGAAGATTGGTGTCATGTTCGGCAGCCCGGAAACCACTACCGGTGGTAACGCGCTCAAGTTCTACGCCTCAGTACGTCTGGACATCCGTCGCATCGGCGCCATCAAGGAAGGTGACGAAGTGGTCGGTAACGAGACCCGCGTCAAGGTGGTCAAGAACAAGGTTGCCCCTCCCTTCAAGCAGGCTGAATTCCAGATTTTCTACGGTGTCGGTATTTCCAAGGAAGGTGAGCTGGTGGATCTCGGCGTCAAGCACAAGCTGATCGACAAGGCCGGTGCCTGGTACAGCTATAACGGCGAGAAGATAGGTCAGGGCAAGGCCAACGTGATGAAGCTGTTCACCGAGAACAAGGTGATGGCGGCCGAGGTGGAAGCCAGACTGCGTGAGTTGCTGCTCTCCGGCGATGTGCCGGCCGAGAAGCCGGTCGTGGCGGATGCCGACGAGCTCGAAGCCGAAAGCGAACAAGAGTTCGAATAACAGTGAGGCCGGGCTAACCCCCGGCCTTGTCATTTATGACTGATACACCTAACTGCGAACCCACTGAACCCTCCTTCGAAGAGCAGTTTGCTGCCGCCCGCGCTTTTGCCATGCGCAGTCTGGCTCGCCGCGAGAGTGCCGAGTCTGAACTGGCCAACCGGCTGCGCCAGCAGGGCTTCAACGAAGCTGTCGCCTGCGCTGTCGTCGACTACTGCCGCGGGTATAACTGGGTCAATGACGAGCGTTATGGTGCCATGGCGGTGCGATCTGGTGCTGCCAAGGGCCATGGTCCCATCAAGATCCGCTTTGAGCTGCGTCGCAAGGGTCTGGACGATGGCCAGATAGAGACCGCGTTCGATCAGCCTGAACTGGACTGGTTCGAGCTGGCTCTTGCCCTGCTTGAGCGGCGAGCCAGAGCCAGCGATCTGGGTGACTTCAAACTGCGGATGAAGTGGCTCAAGTATCTGCTGGGACGCGGGTTTAATCAGGATCAGGCCCGTTATGCCATCGCGACCATGATGGAGAGCGAAACTCAAGACGGTTGATCTGGAAGCGGCATGCAATCAGGCGTGCTGATTGCGCCATTATCCCGATACAGGCCTTGTTCCTGTATTGTTCCGGGTGACCGCCAGTCAGCCCATGAGGCCACAGGTCGCGTCACATCAAGCCACTAGGCGGTGCACAGATCAACTGCAGGCCCACGTCCGCGTATTGAGGGTGAGTTACTTTTTTCTGTAGGCTCACCGACCCGTTTTGCCACGAATATTCCCCCGCGTGTGGCCGTATTTTCTCTGCAAAAACGGCTTGTCTGCCCCCATTGCCTGCCAACACACATTTATGCGCACTTTTTCACCCGTGACCGGCCGGCACGTTTTACTTTACCCCGCAGAAAACTTACATTAATGCGGTTAAAAGTCCGTATTCGAATCAAGCAGGATTTTCCATGTATATGTCCACGTCAGAGATACGCGCTGCGTTTCTCGAGTATTTCCGCTCCCAGGGGCACCAGGTTGTCTCTTCCAGCTCGCTGGTACCGCATAACGACCCGACCCTGTTGTTTACCAACGCAGGCATGAACCAGTTCAAGGATGTGTTCCTTGGTGCAGACAAGCGTGCCTACAATCGGGCAACCACTTCCCAGCGTTGTGTCCGTGCCGGTGGTAAACACAATGACCTGGAAAACGTCGGCTATACCGCTCGTCACCACACCTTCTTCGAAATGCTGGGCAACTTCAGCTTCGGTGACTACTTCAAGCAGGACGCCATCCGTTTTGCCTGGGAATTCCTGACCGGGACCCTAAAGCTGCCCAAAGAGCGCTTGCTGGTAACCGTGTATGAAACGGACGATGAAGCCTTCAATATCTGGGCAAATGAAGTGGGTGTGCCGGTCGAGCGCATAGTGCGCATCGGTGACAACAAGGGGGCAGCCTTTGCTTCCGATAACTTCTGGCAGATGAGTGATACAGGTCCGTGTGGCCCCTGCACCGAGATCTTCTATGACCACGGCGATCACATCTGGGGTGGCCCTCCCGGCTCACCGGAAGAAGATGGCGACCGTTTCATCGAGATCTGGAACGTGGTGTTCATGCAGTTCAACCGTCAGGCTGACGGCACCATGGAACCGCTGCCCCGTCCGTCCGTGGATACCGGCATGGGTCTGGAGCGTATCTCCGCCATCATGCAGGGCGTGCACTCCAACTACGAGATCGACATCTTCCAGGCGCTGATCAAGAAAGCGGCCGAGATCGTCGGCACTACCGATCTTAGCAATCAGTCCCTGCGCGTCATCGCCGACCACATCCGCTCCTGCGCCTTCCTGATCGCTGACGGCGTCATGCCGTCCAACGAAGGTCGTGGCTATGTGCTGCGCCGCATTATCCGTCGCGCCGTGCGTCACGGTCGCAAGCTGGGTGCCACCGACGTCTTCTTCTACAAGCTGGCTGCCGAACTGGCGGTGCAGATGAAAGACGTGGGCGCCGAGCTGATCGCCCAGCTGCCGCTGGTCAAGCGCGTGTTGCGCATTGAGGAAGAGCAGTTCGTCCGTACGCTGGATCGCGGCCTGCTGCTGCTGGAAGACGTGCTGGCCAATCTGGGTGATGCCAAGGTCATACCTGGCGAGGTGGTGTTCAAGCTGTATGACACCTACGGCTTCCCGGCTGACCTGACCGCCGACGTGGTGCGCGAGCGCGAGATCGGCATCGACGAAGAGGGCTTCAATGCCGAGATGGAGAAGCAGCGTGCCCGCGCGAAAGAGGCCTCCAGCTTCGGTGTGAACTACAACGAGGTGCTCAAGCTCGACTTCGAGACCCCGTTTACCGGTTACAAGCAGCTGAGCCAGAAAACCAGCGTCGTCGGCATCTACAAGGATGGCGTCGAAGTGAATGGCCTCATCGCCGGTGAAGAAGCCGTAGTGGTACTGGCCGAGACTCCCTTCTACGCCGAGTCAGGTGGTCAGGTGGGTGATTGCGGCGTGCTCAAGGTAGATGACGGCATCTTCGCCGTGACCGATACCCAGAAAGCGGGCAAGGCCATCATCCACAAGGGTTATCTGGAGCTGGGTACCCTGGAGAAAGGCGCCCTGGTCGAAGCCGTTGTCGATGGCGAGCGTCGTCAGGCTGTGGCCCTGAACCACTCTGTGACTCACCTGCTGCACGCAGCCCTGCGCCAGGCGCTGGGGGATCACGTGACTCAGAAAGGGTCTCTGGTGGGAGCCGAGCGCATGCGCTTCGATTTCTCCCACTTCGAAGGACTGACCATGGCGACCATTCGTCGGGTCGAGGAGCTGGTCAATGCCCAGATCCGTGCCAACCACGACATCGCTACCCAGGTAATGGATCTGGAAGCGGCCAAGTCGGCCGGTGCCATGGCGCTGTTTGGTGAAAAATATGAAGACGACGTGCGCGTAGTGCGCATGGGCGACTACTCCACCGAGCTGTGCGGCGGTACTCACGCCAAGCGTACCGGTGACATCGGCTTCTTCAAGATCATCGCCGAGAGCGGCATTGCCGCCGGTGTGCGTCGCATCGAAGCCGTGACCGGCAAGGGCGCCATCGATTTCATGCACCAGATGGGTGAGCAGATCGAAGAGGCAGCGGCTCTGGTGAAGGGGGATCAGTTCTCCATCGCCGATAAAGTGCGCCAGATACTGGACAAGTCCAAGATGATGGAGCGCGAGCTGGAGCAGCTCAAGGCCAAGCTGGCCGCCCAGGCTGGTAGCGACCTGTTGAGCCAGGTGATCGAGATCAACGGTCAGAAGGTGCTGATAGCGGCGCTGGAAGGGGCGGATCCCAAGTCACTGCGTGGCATGCTGGATGAGCTGAAAAACCGGATGAAGTCCGGTGTCGTGCTGTTGGCAACCAGCAGCGATGACAAGGTCAACCTGATCGCCGGTGTGACCAGTGATTTGACCGGCAAGGTCAAGGCCGGTGAGCTGGTCAATCTGGTGGCCCAGCAGGTGGGTGGCAAGGGTGGTGGTCGTCCTGACATGGCTCAGGCGGGTGGCACTCAGCCAGAAGCTGTGCCTGCGGCACTGCAATCCGTTCACTCCTGGCTGGAAGAGCGCCTGTAAAAGGGCGAGGTGATCTGTGGCACTCTATGTACAGAAGTACGGCGGCACCTCGGTCGGCACGCTGGAGCGGATCGAGGCGGTGGCTGAGCGGGTTCAACTGACCCGCGCCCAGGGACATGACGTGGTGGTAGTGGTCTCTGCCATGTCGGGGGAAACCAACCGGTTGCTGGGTATGGCCCAGCGGCTGGATCCTGATGCCAACCGGCGCGAGATGGATGTGCTCGTCTCCACCGGTGAGCAGGTCACCATAGCGCTGCTGGCGATCGCGTTGAACAAACGCGGTTGCGCTGCGGTCTCTATGACCGGCGATCAGGTACGCATTCATACCGACTCCGCCTATGGCAAGGCACGTATCAGCCACATCGACACCGAACAGGTTCAGGCTGAACTGGGGGCGGGCAAGGTGGTGGTGATCGCCGGTTTCCAGGGCCGTGATGAGCACAATGCCATCACGACCCTGGGGCGCGGTGGTTCGGATACCACGGCAGTAGCGGTAGCCGCGGCCATCAAAGCCGATGAATGCCAGATCTTTACCGATGTGGATGGGGTCTATACCACGGATCCGCGCATCGAGCCCAAGGCCCGTCGTCTTTCCACCATCACCTTCGAGGAGATGCTGGAGATGGCGAGCCTGGGGGCCAAGGTGCTGCAGATCCGTTCGGTGGAGTTCGCGGGCAAGTACCGCGTACCACTACGGGTGCTGTCGAGCTTTGTCGATGGAGAGGGAACCTTAATCACATATGGAGGTGAGAGGATGGAAGCTCCCCTGGTATCCGGGATAGCCTTCAATCGCAACGAGGCCAGTCTGACCATTCTGGGTGTGCCGGACAGGCCCACAGTTGCGGCGCAGATCCTGAATCCGATCAGCGACGCCAACATTGATGTCGACATGATAGTGCAGAACACGCTGGGGGATGGCACAGCAGACTTCACCTTTACGGTGAATCGCGATGACTATCGCCGGGCGCGCGCCTTGCTGGAGGAGACCGCCAGTGAACTGGGGGCCGCCTGCGTGCAGGGCAACGGCGAGATAGCCAAGGTGTCCATTGTCGGTGTCGGCATGTGGAACCACCCCGGTGTCGCCCGCACCATGTTCAAGGTATTGGGCGAGGAGGGGATCAACATGCAGTTGATTTCCACCTCTGAAATCAAAATATCCGTGGTGATTGACGAGAAGTACCTGGAGCTGGCCGTGCGAGCCTTGCACGCCGCTTTCGGGCTGGATAATGAGCCTCATGAGCAGCCCTTGGGGAACAATCCCTGATTGATTTAGTTTCAACCATTTACCATATCGGTATCTTTGTAAGATAATGTCGCATATCGATATAAATACAAAACAGGATACAGGAGCAAGCGAATGCTTATTTTGACTCGTCGTGTAGGGGAAACCCTGATGATTGGTGACGAAGTGACTGTCACCGTACTGGGCGTTAAAGGCAATCAGGTTCGTATCGGTGTTAACGCACCGAAAGAGGTCTCCGTACACCGTGAAGAGATCTACATGCGGATACAGGCCGAGAAAGTGCCGGGCCAACCGAATTTCTAAGCCGCATCGATAGCTGCTTTAAGGCGACACTGATTGTGTCACCTTTTGTTTTTTTGCGCGTCTGAAATGGCCCTGCAAGGCACTAAACTGCGGGGTAAGTGCCGATATTGTTTGAATATTCCACGCTTTGTCCAAATGCTGAGCGAACACGCTTTTTTCTCCAAAAAAGTGTTTGACTAAAAATCCCTGTGAAGTATTATCAGCCCCGCAAACGGAGAGGTGGCCGAGAGGCTGAAGGCGCTCCCCTGCTAAGGGAGTATGCGGCTTATACCCGCATCGGGGGTTCGAATCCCCCCTTCTCCGCCATTTGCGCCCGTAGCTCAGCTGGATAGAGTACCTGGCTACGAACCAGGTGGTCGGAGGTTCGAATCCTCCCGGGCGCACCATTTTGAGCAGTACACAAAAGTTTGTGAGCGCCCGTAGCTCAGCTGGATAGAGTACCTGGCTACGAACCAGGTGGTCGGAGGTTCGAATCCTCCCGGGCGCACCATTTTGAGCAGTACCAAAAGTTGATGAGCGCCCGTAGCTCAGCTGGATAGAGTACCTGGCTACGAACCAGGTGGTCGGAGGTTCGAATCCTCCCGGGCGCACCATATAGACAGCCTCGACTTAGGTCGGGGCTGTTTTTTTATGTGCCGGATCTGGCCAGACAGCCCCTGATGCCTGGCAACATGACCAATCGTCCCCTTTCTCTCCCCTCATCTATGGGGTTCCACCCGGCCTCACCCTTGCGTTCACTTCGTCCTGCTGATCCCCCTCAATACTTTGCACCATAGCGCCATTCTGCGCTCCTCTGCCAAATAGCGGGATGAGCCAAGCCGATGGGCAAGCGTGGCAGGCTCGACGTGACGAGACCCGTAGAGCTGCGGGCAATAAAAAAGGATGCCGCAGCATCCTTTTTCCCATATCTGTTCAGAGACTCAGCTTTTCAGCCATTTACGAATGCGGTTGGCATCGCCGATGGGGGTGCGCTTGCCCACAGAGTTGAGCAGTACTATGGCCAGCTCACGGCTGTCGGGTTTGGCGCGCATCACCAGACAGCGGCCTGCCTCATCGGTGAAGCCCGTTTTGGAGAGGCGCACACCCCAGTCAGGGTTCTTCACCAGCGGGTTGGTGTTGTTGAACATCAGGCGATAGGCGGGGGTGTTGAAGCGCATATCCCGGTTTGTATCCTGAGTGAACTGGCGGATCAGCGGCTGGCGATAGGCGGCGGAGATGAGTTTGGCCAGATCCTGGGCGGTGGAGACGTTGCGCGTCGACAGGCCGGTGGAGTCATGGAAGCGGCTGTTGCGCATGCCAAGCTGCCTGGCTTTGTTGTTCATGGCGCGGATGAAGGCCTGGCGGCCGCCGGGATAGTGGCGTGCCAGGGCCGAAGCCATGCGGTTTTCGGAGGACATCAAGGTCAAATGCAGGGCATCACGGCGTGTCACCTTGGTGCCGAAACGGATGCGTGAATAGGTGTGCTTGACGTTGTCCCTGTCATTCTGATCTATGCTCAGGGTCTGGTTGAGGCTCTGTCGCCCCTCCAGTACCACCAGCGCCGTCATCAGCTTGGTCAGCGAGGCGATCGGCCGAACCCGGGTGGCGTTCTTCTGATACAGAGTCTTGCCCGTGTTGACGTCCACTACAAGGGCACTGCTCGATCGCAGTTGCAGTTTGGCCGGGTTGGGGGCAGCCAATGCTGCTGGCAAACCCAGCAGTCCAACCAATGCATATACCAGCGCCATTGCGCTAACCCGACACCGCATACTACCGACTCCGTTTACATCGAAAAAAGGCGCTAGATTCACGCATTTTTACTCTGGTTTTACAAGGGTGCCCGTGGGAATTCACCACTATTTTGGTAAAAAAAGGGCCATCTTGCGATGGCCCTTGGTATTTGACTCACTCTCGTGGGAGAACGGCTTTGCGTTTACTCAGCCAGCGCCAGAGCAGGGCGACAATGCCCCCCAGCAAGAGCACCAGCGGCAAGTAGAGAATGATGCTGAGAAACTGTGACTCATACTGGGCGGCGAGCTTGGTGTGGCTCAGGTAGTAACCCAGCCCGACCAGCGGGCAGATCCACATGATGGAGCTGATCAGATTGACGATGAGAAAGCGCCCCTGGGGGATCTCGGTCGCCCCGACGATATAGGGATAGGCAGTGCGTACGAAAGCAATATAGCGGGCGGTGATCAGGGTCAGGATGCCGTACTTGTCCAGCAGATAGAAGACCTTCTCCTTGTGCCTGTCTTCAACATGAGACAAGAGGCGATGGTACATCTTGGTGTGGCCGAGGAAGCGACCCTGCATATAGCCCAGCCAGGTACCGACGAAGGTAGCCAGGATAAGTAGCGGCACTATGCTGAGGGAGAGCACATCCTGATAGATGAGTACTCCCGTCAGGATCAGCAGGCTATCACCGGGCAAGAAGGCGGTGGGGATGAAGCCATTCTCCAGCACTAGAAAAGTCAATAACACGCCACAGACCATAAAGGCCATCTTGGGATCGGACAAGGTCACCAGATCCTGATGCATAAAGGCGTGAGCCAGTTGGTAAAACTGCTCCATTCTTGCAAACTCCGCAGGTTAGCTGGGTTGATCGAGCAAAGGCATGGCGAGCACCTTGTCGATGCGCAGACCATCCATGTCAACAATTTCCAGTTGCCACTGTTCCAGGGTGACCAGATCTCCGGTCCTGGGAACACGGCCAAGGAGCAGCATAATAAGCCCTCCGAGGGTGTGGTAGTGATGTTTTTCTTCTTCCGGTAGTCGAACCAGTCCGAGGCAGTCCTTCAACTCCGGCAGGGGAATGAGGCCGTCCAGCAGCCAGCTGCCATCGGCTCGCTGGAATGCCCAGTTATCCTCGCTGTCTTCCTGTTGAAAATCGCCAGCCAGCGTCTCCAGCAGATCCTGCTGAGTGACCAGCCCCTGCAACTCGCCATATTCGTCCACCACCAGCACCATGTGCTCGGCGTGGGTGCGAAAATGGTTGAGCAGCTCGAGTCCGTTGAGGGTCTCCGGCAACAGGCTGCCATCCTGGGTCAGGGCCGCCAGATCGATGGGCTCCCCCTTGATGTAGGCGTGCAGCACCTTGCTGACGTTGATGATGCCAACCAGATCGGAAAGGCTGCCATCACAGACAGGGAAGAAGCTGTGGCGATACTCCACCAGTCGCTGCAGATTCACCTCCAGTGGCAGCGCGAGATCCAGATAACGGATGTCGCTGCGCGGCACCATCAGGGAGGCCAGGCTGCGTTCGTCGAGACGAAACACGTTGCGCAGCATAGTGTGTTCATGATCTTCGATGACCCCGGCTTCCGAACCCTCCGCCAGCATGGCGTGGATCTCCTCCTGGGTCACGTTGGCACCACTATCCTGCTTGGCCTTGAGAATACGTAGGCTGGCGTTGGTGGAGGCCGACAGCAGCCAGACAAAGGGGCGCGTGATGGCAGCCAGCCACATCATGGGGCGAGCTACCAGACAGGCGAGGCGTTCGGCATTGAGCTGACCGAGGCGTTTGGGCACCAGTTCACCGACAACGATGGAGAGGTAGGTGACGATGACGATCACCAGCACGGTCGCAAGCATGCTACTGCTCTTGGCGGCCATGCCCCAATCCTGCAGCCAGAGCGCTAGCGGTTGGGCCAGCAGGGACTCGCCGTAGATACCGTTGAGCAGACCTATGCTGGTGATGCCTATCTGGACGGCGGAGAGGAAGTTGGTCGGATCTTCGCTCAGCCTGAGGGCAATGGCAGCAGAACGATTCCCTTCGCTCGCCATCTTGCCAAGGCGGGCCTTGCGTGCGGTAACAATGGCGATTTCCGACATGGCAAAGACGCCATTGAGCAAAATCAATCCAAACAGGATCAATATTTCCATACTGCCACAGCACTCCTGGTAGAAAAGATCGCTGGCAGTGTAATGAATTTGGGGGAAATGCGCTTGTGAAAGCAGGTGATTTGGCTCGCTAAATTTGTATGAAAGTGTGAGTAAACCAGCGGGGATGGGGACAGATAAACAAAAGCCCCCTGTAAAAGGGGGCTTTTTCAGGACAGCAATCGGCTTACAGGGCGGCGATTTCGGCCTGCTGGGTCTCGAGCGTCACCAGCTGGGCACGGTACTCTTCCAGCTTCTCGCGCTCCTTGGTGATGACGGCTTCCGGCGCCTTGGCCACGAAGGCTTCGTTGCCGAGCTTGCCTTCGATACGGGCGCACTCGCCGACCAGCTTGGCCACTTCTTTGGCCAGACGGGCCAGTTCGGCATCCTTGTCGATGAGACCAGCCATGGGGATCATCAGCTCGGTGGCACCGATCAGCTTCTTCACTGACAAGGGAGCCACTTCACCGTCCGCCAGTACGCGGATGGATTCCAGACGGGCCAGGGACTTGAGGAAGGCCTCGTTGTCACCGGCGCGCTGGGTGTCCTTGGCATCGCACTTGAGCAGCACGTTCAAGGCCACGCTCGGCGCCACGTTCATCTCGGCGCGGATGTTGCGAATGCCGACGATAAACTCCTTCACCCACTCCTGATCCGCCATCGCAGCGTCGTCTACCTTGGCGGCATCGAACTGCGGGAAGGCTTGCAGCATGATGGTGTCGGCGTGCACGCCGGTAAGCGGGGCCACCGATTTCCAGATGGTCTCGGTGATGAAGGGGATGATAGGGTGCGCAAGACGCAGCAGGGTTTCCAGCACAGTTACCAAGGTGTGACGGGTGGCACGCTGCTCGGCCTCGGAGCCTTTGCCCAGTACCGGCTTGGTCAGCTCCAGATACCAGTCGCAGAACTGGTTCCAGATAAATTCGTACAGCACGCCAGCCGCGATGTCGAAGCGGTAGGTGTCCAGCGCGGTGCGGAAGTCGCGGATGGCGACCTGCAGCTGGGACTGGATCCAGCGATCCGCCAGACTGAACTGCATTTCGCCGCCATTGCCTTGTGAAGAGAAACCGCAATCCTGATCTTCGGTGTTCATCAGCACGTAGCGGGAGGCGTTCCACAGCTTGTTGCAGAAGTTGTTGTAACCGTCCAGGCGCTTCATGTCCCAGTTGATGTCACGACCGGTAGAGGCCAGCGCGGCCAGAGTGAAGCGCAGGGCGTCGGTGCCGTGAGCCTCGATCCCTTCCGGGAACTGCTTGGCGGTACGCTTGCCGATCTTCTCGGCCATCTGCGGCTGCATCATGTTGCCGGTGCGCTTTTCCATCAGGTCTTCCAGCGAGATGCCGTCGATCATGTCGAGGGGATCCAGCACGTTGCCCTTGGACTTGGACATCTTCTGGCCTTCTTCGTCACGGATAAGGCCCGTGATGTAGACGGTCTTGAACGGGACTTGCGGCTGGCCGTTTTCGTCCTTGATGAAGTGCATGGTCATCATGATCATCCGGGCGATCCAGAAGAAGATGATGTCGAAGCCGCTCATCAGCACGTCGGTCGGGTGGAAGGTCTTGAGCGCTTCGGTGTTGTTCGGCCAGCCCAGGGTGGAGAAGGTCCACAGGGCGGAGCTGAACCAGGTGTCGAGCACGTCTTCGTCCTGACGCAGTGTGGTCACGGACGGTATGCTGTGCTTGGCACGCACTTCTGCCTCGTCACGGCCCACGTAGACGTTGCCGGCGTCGTCATACCAGGCCGGGATACGGTGACCCCACCACAGCTGACGGGAGACGCACCAGTCCTGAATGTCGCGCATCCAGGAGAAGTACATGTTCTCGTACTGCTTGGGTACGAACTGGATGCGGCCATCTTCCACCGCTTCGATGGCGGTCTTGGCCATCGGCGCCACGCGCACGTACCACTGGTCGGTCAGCATCGGCTCGATGGGCACGCCACCGCGATCGCCGTAAGGCTGCTGCAGCACGTGATCCTTGATTTCAGCCAACAGGCCCAGCTCGTCCAGCTTGGCCACAATGGCCTTGCGGGCGGCGAAGCGCTCCATACCGGCGAACTCGCTCGGCAGGGCGGCGTCGTAGGCAGTGCTGGGGTTGCCGTTGGTGTCGACCACTTCGGCCTCGGCGCGCACGTGGGCGTCCAGGGTGAAGATGTTGATCATCGGCAGGTTGTGGCGCTTACCCACTTCGTTATCGTTGAAGTCGTGGGCCGGAGTGATCTTCACGCAGCCGGTGCCCTTCTCCATGTCGGCGTGTTCGTCGGCAACGATGGGGATCAGACGGTTCACCAGTGGCAGCAGTATATGCTGGCCGATCAGCGCCTTGTAGCGCGGGTCTTCCGGGTTTACTGCCACGGCGGTATCGCCCAGCATGGTCTCCGGACGGGTGGTGGCGACGATCAGGTGATCCTGACCCTCGGCGGTCTTGGCGCCGTTGGCCAGCGGATAGCGCAGGTGCCACATGTGGCCCTTGATCTCGCGGTTTTCCACTTCCAGATCGGAGATGGCGGTGTTGAGCTTGGGATCCCAGTTCACCAGGCGCTTGCCGCGGTACATGAGGCCATCTTCGTAGAGACGGACAAACACTTCCTGCACGGCGCTCGAGAGACCCTCATCCATGGTGAAGCGCTCGCGCTCCCAGTCCACGGAGTCGCCGAGGCGACGCATCTGGCGGGTGATGGTGCCACCGGACTCTTCCTTCCACTGCCAGATCTTGTCGATGAAGGCATCACGGCCGTAGTCGTGACGGGTCTTGCCCTCTTCGGCGGCGATCTTGCGCTCAACCACCATCTGGGTGGCGATACCGGCGTGGTCGGTGCCTGCCTGCCACAGGGTGTTCTTGCCCTGCATGCGGTTGTAGCGGATCAGGGTATCCATCAGGGTTTGCTGGAAGGCGTGACCCATGTGCAGGCTGCCGGTGACGTTCGGCGGCGGGATCATGATGCAGAAGGAGTCTTTGCTGGTGTCGCCGTGGGGCTTGAAGTAACCCTGGGCTTCCCAATGCTGATAGAGCGCCTGTTCGATGGCGTTGTGATTAAAAGTCTTTTCCATGGTCTCGCCGTAATCTGGATGGATGGAGTCTGGTGTTGATTCGTCGTGGATCGAGGGTGGTGCAGTCAGGGCTGCGCCGGATCCGGTGCGGCAAGGACGGGCTGATCCCTCATCTCGAGGGCATGGCCTGCCTGGCGATAGTGCTTGTAGCGCTCGCGGGCTTGCTGCTTTTGCGTTTCGTCAGTGGGGACAAAATCTACCACTTGAGCGAAGTGTCCTGCAAACAAAGGTGTCTCTCTGGCCAGATTGATGAGGCGGGCGTAGCGCCGTTTCGGCGGCTGATGGCCTATCTCCACCGGCGCCTGACCGCTCTCGCCTTGCAACTGGTGCGGCACGAAACGCTCCGGTGGCAGTTGCCACAACAACTCGTCCAGGCGCAGGGCCTGGGCCTCATCGTCGCAAAACAGGTAGAGGTGGCCTGCGCCCCACGACTCGGCCGCCAGTTGGCAGGCGAGCCGTTCGACGGCGCTGGCCTGTGCGTCATCCTGTTCGTTCATCAGGTAAAAAGTCACTTGGCTCATCAGGTTGATCCCGTTTTGCGGTGACGGACTATTGACCGCCGAAGAGGCTGACAGGGAGTTTTCCCGCCTGCTGCTCACTGATACAAGAATGAAACAAGGAAGAGGCGGGCCTCTTCCTTGTGGTACTGGGCAACTCCCGGGCTTCCGATGCATTCATCGAAAGGGGCAGGGGAGTTACTCTTTTTCTTCGATATCCACGCCTGCCCGGTTGAGCAGGAACTGGGTCAGCAGGGGAACCGGACGACCGGTGGAGCCTTTATCCTTGCCACTCTTCCAGGCAGTCCCGGCGATATCCAGGTGGGCCCAGTTGTACTTCTTGGTGAAGCGTGACAGGAAGGCTGCAGCGGTAATGGTACCGGCCGGACGCCCGCCTATGTTGGCCATGTCGGCAAACGGGCTCTCCAGCTGTTCCTGATACTCGTCGAACAGCGGCAGGCGCCATGCGCGATCGCCAGCCTGTTCGGAGGCGTTGAGCAGCTCGTGGGCCAGCGGGTTGTGGTTGGCCAGCAGACCCGTGGTGTGGTGACCCAGCGCTATGATGCAGGCCCCGGTCAGGGTCGCCACGTCGATGACGGTCTCGGGATCGTAACGGTCCACATAGGTGAGCGCATCGCACAGCACCAGACGGCCTTCCGCATCCGTGTTCAGCACTTCAATGGTCTGGCCGGACATGGAGGTGAGGATGTCACCCGGGCGATAGGCGTTGCCACCCGGCATGTTTTCACAACCCGCCAGCACGCCGATGACGTTGATGGGCAGCTGCAACTGTGCCAAGGCATGCATGGTACCGAGCACGGAGGCGGCGCCACCCATGTCGTACTTCATCTCGTCCATGCCTTCGGCCGGCTTGATGGAGATGCCGCCCGAATCGAAGGTCAGACCCTTGCCGACCAGCACTATGGGCTTGGCATCGGCGTTGCCCTTGTATTCGATGATGGCCATCATGGCTTCATTCTCGGAGCCACGGGCTACCGCCAGATAGGAGTTCATGCCGAGCTCGGCCATCTCCTGCTCGCCGATCACCTTGGTGGTGATATTGTCGAAAGAGTCGGCCAGACGGCGGGCCTGGGAGGCCAGATAGGCCGGATTGCAGACGTTGGGCGGCATGTTGGCCACGTCGCGGCAGACTCGGACTCCTTTCGCCACGGCCAGACCGTGGGCGATGGCTTTTTCACCAATGGTCAGTTCCCGACGCGTCGGCACATTGAATACCAGCTTGCGCAGCGGACGGCGCGGCTCGGCTTTGTTGGTCTTGAACTGATCAAAGTTGTAGAGGCCCGCCTTGGTGGTTTCTACCGCCTGACGCACCTTCCAATAGGTATCCCGCCCCTTGACGTGCAACTCGGTCAGGAAGCATACAGCCTCCATGGAGCCGGTCTCGTTCAGGGTGGTGATGGTCTTGTTGATGATCTGCTTGTACTGGCGTTCGTCGAGTTCCCGCTCCTTGCCACAACCGACCAGCAGCACGCGCTCACTGAGCACGCCTGGTACTTGATGCAGCAACAGCATCTGGCCTGGTTTCCCTTCCAGGTCGCCACGGCGCAGCAGCGAGCTGATGTAGCCATCGCTGATCTTGTCCAGTTGTTCGGCAACCGGAGAGAGACGACGGGGCTCGAATACGCCGACCACGACGCAAGCACTGCGTTGCTTCTCAGGACTGCCACTCTTTACACTGAACTCCATGGAATCTCCTACATCCTAAAGACAAAAGGCACCTTTTATTGAATAATGCGGTGCTTGTTGGGGTATCAGAGGCGGAGCGAACAGCCATAGGCTCCGCAGTTCAAACTGGTAAAAATCCAATATACGGCCCTATTTTTCAGGCATTCGACTAAAAACACAAGTTTACTTGGGAATGACTGTGATCGTTTTCCGATATTTGTTCAGGGAAACCCTGAAAACGCAGCTGGCAGTGTTATTCGTATTGCTGCTTATCTTTGTCAGCCAACAATTTATCAAGATCATCGGCGATGCCGCCGATGGCGAGGTACCGACACGCCTGGTTTCCACCCTGTTGCTGCTCAACCTGTCCAATATGGCCTTGTTGATGCTGCCTATCAGCCTGTTTTTAGCCATCTTGTTTGCTCACGGGCGCCTGTATGCCGAAAGTGAGATGACGGTGCTGCATGCGGTGGGATTCAGTCACCGCTTCGTGATGCGCTGCGCCATGGTGCTGGCCCTGTTGACTGCCGCCGTTGCGGCCTTCAACACCGGCTGGATAGCTCCCCAGGCCAAGGAGCGGGAGTATCAGGTGATCGATGAATTCAAGGCGGATCCGGGTATCTCTTTCCTGCAGGCGGGTCGCTTCATGGAGCTCGACAAGGGGCGCCTCGTTGCCTACATCCAGGAGTTGAATGACAAGGCGTCTCTGCTGCAGAAGATCTTCGTGCTGCAACGCTCCCATGATGGCAAGCCGCCCTCTGTGGTGGTCGCGACGGAAGGGGTAGTGACCCTCGACAGCAATGGCCTGCAATGGTTGACCCTGAAAGATGGTTCTCGCTATGAGGGGCACTTCAGCACCAGGCAGTTCCAGATCTCCGAATTTGACGAGTACAGTCTGGTGATCCGTCAGCAGGAGATGGAGCGTTCCAACCGCAAGGCGGCCGCCAGGCCGACGGTCGATCTGCTGGGGACTCAGGACAACGGCATGATGGCCGAGCTGCAGTGGCGTATCTCGTTGCCGCTCTCCATTCTGGTGCTCACCTTCCTGGTGGTGCCACTGGCGCGGGTCAACCCCCGTCAGGGCCGTTATGCCAAGCTGCTGCCGGCCATCTTGCTCTATCTCTCCTACTTCCTGTTGCTCAGCGCGGCGCGCTCGGCCATCGACAGCGGACGCCTGCCCCATTGGCCGGGTATGTTCCTGGTGCCCCTGGTCTATCTGCTGTTGATCGGCCTGCCGCTCAACTTACAGGGCACCAGTTGGTGGAACGGGGTGAAAGGGCGCTATTTCAACAGAAAATCAGCATGATACTGCAACTTAGGAATCTCGCCTGATGTTTGGCATTCTCGATAGATATATCGGCAGGGTCATTTTCATGTCGATCCTGTTGTGTGAACTGACCCTGGTCGGGCTGGCTGCGCTCATCAAGTATGTGGAGCAGCTCAAGTCGGTCGGGGAAGGCAACTACGACATGATCAATGCGCTCTATTACGTCCTGCTCTCCATGCCCAAGGAGGCGGTTCAGTTCTTCCCGCTGGCTGCCCTGCTGGGCGGACTCATAGGGCTGGGTCAGCTGGCGACCAGCTCTGAGCTGGTGGTGATGCAGGCTGCGGGCCGCTCCAAGATCAGTATCGTGATGGCGGCGCTCAAGACTGCGATCCCCTTGATGATACTGGTGGGATTGATGGGTGAATATGTGGCGCCCATCGCCAAGCGGATGGCAGACGACGTCAAGGCTGGTGCGCTGTCAGAGGGGCGATTGACTGTTTCTGCTTATGGGGTCTGGGCACGTGATGGCAACAACTTCGTCAATATCAACGGGGTGCGCAACGATGGTGCACTGACCGGCATCACCCTCTATCGCTTCACGCCAGAGCGTAAACTGATCGATATACTCCAGGCTCGCGAAGGCGTGTTTGAGCAGCATCACTGGCTGCTCAAGCAGGTCCAGATCACCCGTTTTGACGATCCCGCGCAGATCCTGAGCGAGACACAGGCCCAGATGGAGTGGAGCTCCGAGCTCACGCCCAAGCAGCTCGGTGTGGTGAGTATCGACCCCGAAAACCTGCCGGTGGCCGGTCTGCTCGACTACATCGGCTATCTAGATGCCAACAAGCAGGACGCCGGGCGTTACAAGCTGGAGATGTGGCGCAAGCTGTTGTCGCCGCTCTCCGTGGTGGCCATGATACTGCTCGCCTCCTCCTTCATCTTCGGCCCGCTGCGCTCGGTGAGCATGGGCGCCCGCATGCTGATGGGGATCATGACCGGCTTCGCCGTCTATGTGAGCGATCGTGTGTTCGGGCCCATCAGTCTGGTGTACGCAGTGCCGCCGATCCTGGCCGCCATTGCCCCCAGTCTGTTGTTTGGCGGTATCTCCTTCTATATCTTGAGCCGCAAACAGTAGCGGCCTGCATAGACCAAACAAGAAGGGCACCCACTGGGTGCCCTTCTTGTTATTCATACCCTGCTCGCCAGATCACTTGTTCAGCTGCTCCAGATTCTCCTGCTTGCTCAACACCACCACTTCGCACTCGGACCAGATGTCCTGAAAGGCGCGGGGTGCCTTGCGGTTGAACAGACACATCAGGTTGCCAAGGCCGAATGCCGCCGTCGCCAGCCGGATCAGGGCCTGGGTGATGCGAATATTGCTGCCATCCGCATTCTGAATGCGCAGTCGCCAGGCGCGCATGCCTATGGTCTGACCGGCACGGGTCCAGAACCAGGTGTAGAAACCGCAGATGATGAGGGCGAGCCAGGCGCTGTAGATCGGACTGGTCAGCAGCCAGGAAGCGTCTTTGCCTTCCGGAATGGTAGCTGCGCCGGTTGCCAGCAGCAGATGCGCTACCCCCATACCGACAAAGCCTGCGATGATCAGCAAAGAGATGACCACAAGATAGTCATAGAGCAGAGCGCCGAGGCGGCGTAGCAGACCAGCCGACGGGTAGTGAGGGGTAGCGGTAGAGACAGGTTTTGGTGAGACGGGTGTACGCTTGGCCATCGTTTTTATTCCATTAATATGATGCGGGCATTCTATGTAACTGACCTTGTATCGGCAAGGCGTTGAATAAATGAGCAAACGAGAGCGTGCACAAGAAAAACACCTTGCATGGCATCGCGCCATTCGTATAATCCCTCGCAGTTGCCCGGGTGGCGAAATCGGTAGACGCAGCGGATTCAAAATCCGCCGATGAATAATCGTGTCGGTTCGAGTCCGACCCCGGGCACCATCAACTAATTCAATGACTTAAGGCCACCCAAGCGGGTGGCCTTAAGTTTTTCTGGCCCCTGAAAATGGCCGAGAGTACATAAAGAGTACATTAATGTTTTGGTGATCGGCTCATGCCCGAGTCCGTCTCGTTGTGGTTCTCATCTTGTGTGACCGGACACATTTCACAGAAAACCTATTTTCCGTGGGGCAGGCCAGCCAGCGCACCAAGGTCGCATCGCCCTTTCAAAATTTCAGTTATCAAATCGGCCTTCATCACACCTAACCGGTTGAAACAAAACGCCTTCCAGCTGTTCCCACGCGGCAAACCGGATCCTTCCTGATTATTCAAATCCCCACGAAAAGTACGTCCTTCCCAATACATTCAACAACTTACGTTTTCGACACCGCTAGTCAGACCCCTTTCAAACTGTAAAACCCTGCAATTTCTTTCGATCCTTTCAGATCTTCACCTCGCCCGAGATCCTTTATCTGGCGCGGTCTGGGCCTATGGTTTTGCGGTAATCCACTTTTGCAAAAAATTTTATTGGTGCGGCGCGCAGGCGGGAGCGGAAGAGCGCGGTTTCCGTGACGCAGATGCGGCGGTGGGCGTCGCCAGCCTGCATGGTGAGGCTGTGAGCGCGCTCAGGCTTCACGTATGATGCAACGCTGCCTGATGGCTCTATGGATGCGGCGCCTTTCCCTGGCCATCTTCGGGCTGTCAGGCAGCCTTGGCCGTTCGGTCACCCCTTGTCGTATGGTTGTTCATTTTGGGACTCGGTTCTTAACTTTCGGTTTAGAACTTTGACCAAGCTTCTAGTGGCTCCTTACAGTGTTCCGTTCTTGAATCACAGAATGGGGACACGCTATGGGTAATGCGGCTAAGGTCGGAGATATTGGAACCGACCATGACGGGTTTCCACCGACCAAGATTATCTCCGGCTCGTCAGATGTATTTATTGATGGTCTTCCTGCTGCTCGACTCGGTGATCCGCTTGAACCTCATGACAAACCCAATAACCCACCACATCCCAGGTTTATCGCTGCGGGCTCTTCAACCGTCTTTGTTAATGGTCAGCCACTCGCGTTCACAGGGAAGGGGGTTTCTTGTGGTGGTGTAATCATTGGTGGGGGAACTGTCACGGTTGGCGATGGAGCTCCATCTGCCCGTGCAGCTGCGATTGCTCCAGCCCCTAGCCCAGTGGAAATTCCCGCATCATCACCCGGTTTTTGGCCTCCTTATAACCCCCTGACTGGTGAGTACCTTGATGTCGTTTATACACAGGCGGCACAAACCGTTGCTGTGCTGACATTTGAAGAGCTCCAGGAGCTTTGGAAGGAGCTCAACGCCAAAGGCAACTTGGGGGATGCAAAATCTATCAAAGATGCAGGGGAACGAATTCGGCTCGCTCAATCTACCGCTAAAGCATTAGGTGGTATGGGGGTAATTGCTTACACCAAAGTTATCAACGGCGAGCCCTATACGATCATCAAGAACTACAAGCAGGTTCACAAAACGATCCCAGGTAATATCTGGAAGGCCAGCAATCCCAAGATTCTTAGGTTGGGTATAGGTGCAAAGGCAAATACCCACTTGGTAAAGATGGGGTTCTTGGCTGATTTTGTCTTTTCTGTATCTATCAACGTTATTGATTACATCTTGAAAGATGAAGTCACGATGGTCGACCTTTTCAGTAATGTAGGTGTCGATCTTGTTAAAGGTACGCTTGCCAATGGTGTAGGCATCATTGCAGCAGGTGTTGTAGCTACAGTCTTTGGGCCTGGGATACTGTTAACTGGGACAGTATTTGCTTTGGCAACGATTGTTGCTGGTAAACTTATCGACTTTGCCGACGAAGAAGCAGAGCTCTCTGAGATGATGAAACAAGCGGTTAAGGCGAAATTTGAATGACAAAGGTGCATGTCTCATGGCAGATGCGGGCCAGTGGATTGGTGGTCGCGTTACTCGGGACCGGTGGCGTTTGGATGGCCATGGTATTTGGTTCTGAATTCTTGGATCTGCTTGCACTGACACCTGCAGATCCGTTGCGAATGAATGACTGGCGAGGCTGGTTTGCAATCTTCATTGGCTTACTTTCGACCCCCTTCATGCTGTATGCCGGTGGGAGATTGATGTTTTCCATTGCCATACCTGAGCCAGACCTTTCTTCAACGGCTGTTAAGCGACGGGGGATCGTTGTCATTTCTCTGATTATTGTTGCTGCTGTTCTGGGACTGCTGACGCAAAAAATCAGTATGTCGAGTATTGAGCGTTTGGGATGGGAGCAGTGTTACGTCAAACAGACGAGCTGGCGTTTTGGCAAGGACCTCTACTCCCAAAATTGTGGTGCGCAAGGGCTAATGAAACTGGATCAGGCTTTCGACAAGCTCTCTCTGGAAGCACTGAAAGAGAAGCTTAACAAAGAGATGTTTGAGCAAAAATGAGTAAGGGCCTTAGAGGCCCTTCGTTTTACTCGATGATGGGGGTGAGCTGGCTTGCCAACTGCTTGGCCTGTTGGCCATGTCCCGTTATGGCCCCGCTGTTACCGGGGGCTGGCCCGTTGCCGTGGGTATGGCTGGCGGTCGCTGCGGCCAGCTGCTCCACCACGTTCATCAGATGCACCACTAGCCGGAAGATGTTCACGCTGTCGGTTCCCATCCACGAACGGGGCGCCTCCAGGTGTTGCAGCTCGCCGGCAACCGCCCGGCGCAGCTGACCCACCACCTCGACCAGATCCCCCGCCGTGGTCTGGCTCATGTTGCCTAGGCTCCCCAGGGTGAGATCATCCCCGGCCAACAGCTCGATGGCGCCCAGCGCTTCGATGAGCTTGAACCCGCCAACCTCCTCGATGCTGTGCTGAGCCACCTGCTGCCGATGCTGGCCATGTTCCCCCAGGTAGTCGTCACTCTGGTGGTGCATCTGCAGGGCTTGGTCATACAGGCGCCGGTCGGTATGGCGGCAGAGGTTGCCCACGGTATCGGTACGGCTGAACACCTCGGCCCGTTGTTGCTGCAGTTGCTCGCCCGGGGCGATGTCCGGCAGGGCCCAGCCACTGCCGAGCACGGTACGGATAAAGGGCCGGTCGGCCCGCCCAAAGGCAAACCCCAGCTCAACCAGTGTCCCCTCGAGGGGACACTGCAGCAGCCCTTGCTCCTGCCCGCCGAACTGCACCGGCAGCGGCACGGCCCGATAAAGCGGGGCGGCCTTGTCCGGCTGGCAATCTTCGCCCAGCAGTTGCACGTCCACCGCATAGCGGGGGCGAAAGGGGTCATTGAGCTGGCCGGCGCTGGCCTGGTCGCTGATGGCCTCGACCCGCCCGAACTTGGGCAGGTGCATCTTGTCGGCCAGCTCCGGGAACTCCCCTTCTATCTTGCGCCGCTCTGGTGACTTGGTGACCTTGCCCGGGGTGGCCGTGGTCAGGGTCATTTCGTCACCCTTGAGCCGCACCCGCATCACCCGCTTGCCGTTGATGATGGTGCCGGGCCGGATGGACGGGACCGGCGACAGGGTCAGAGTGTCGCCCGCCTGGCGGCCTGACCAGGCGGGATCAAGCGTGACCTCCTTGTCATGCCAGCGGCTGTCGGCGTGGCTGCCCACAAAGATGGCACCATCGGGTTGCTGGTACCAGACAAAGTCAGGCACCTCAAAGGCGCGGCCAGCGTTGTCGAGCAGCTGATAACCGGTGCCGGCGCTGGTGAAGTTCGGGATCGGCCGGTCGGTGTAATCGCTGCCCTGGGGCAGCAGGAAGGTCAGCCCGGTCTGGTCAGTCAGCCAGGCCAGCAGGCCGCGCAGGGTGGCGTGTTGTTGGCTGACCGGCAGCCGGGAGCCCAAGGCGCCGGCCAGCTCGCGGCACAGCAGCTTGCTGGCGCCTTGGGCGGCGGGCTGCACGTCGTACACATAACCGGTGAACCAGCGGCGCAGATCGCCGTTGTAACCGGTGTCCAGGGTGAAGGTCTGCCCTTTGCTGGCCGTTCCTTCGATGGTCAGGGCGGCGCGGCCGCCGGCGTTGATGTCCAGCAGCAGATCATGGTCGACCAGGTGCACCGGCTGGCCGGCGAGGGTCAGGGAAGTGGAGAGTTTCATGCCAGCACGTCATCCATTGGTTTGAGCACATAGCGCTCGAAGCTGCTGAGGTCCGGCTCGCCATCCCCTTTGCCACCGCCTTTGGCGGCACTGGTGTTATCGGTGCCCTGGCCCACGGTTGGGGCCGTCTTTGGCAGGCGCTGTTCGCGCTTCTCCGGTACCGAGTTGAACTCCTTCAAGGTGAACTGCACCTGCCAGGCCAGCAGCCCCTCTTGCTCGCTGGCAGTGATGCGCCCAGCAAACTTGGCCTGGCGCACCTTCACCGACTTGGCCAAAAGCGAGCCGACCCGGTAGACGTGGCGCTTGCCGCCATCGCCCTTGGCATCGGCCAGCTCAAACAGCCGACTCAGCATGCGTTCATCCTTGAACGGGATGAGGCCGGAGACATCGAGCTCCTTGGCCTTGGCGCCCTGTTCGGCGCTGCTGGTTGAGCTGGTCTGGCCGCTCTGGTCCTTGTCCTGAAACTGCATCGATGCGGAGACCCGCATCGATTTCATGATGATGGGCTCACCATCGAGGGTCAGCATGGCTTGGCTCATGGGGTTAACTCCTGCCAGAAGGTGAGCGGGGAAGGGGATAGCAGCAGGGCCGCGACCGTCATGCTCTGGCTGTGGTCGGGTGGCGTGCTCTGCCCGAGCTGGGTGGCGAGGCTGGCCACATCCCCCTGACCTTGCCAGTGCCAGAGCGTGCCGGTCAGCGTGCCCAGCTGGGCCAAGGTCTCGGCGAATTGTGCCAGGCGAGCGGCGCGGCGTGTCGCCAGCCCCAGCAGCTTGGCGATCGGGGTCTGGCTATCCCGGGCCAGGCTCTCGAGCTGGGCAAGCGTTGCCCCCAGCGCCATGCGGGCTGGGCGCAGTGGTGCCCAAGTCAGCGGCTCATCGGCGCGCCAGCGCGGCACCTTGGCCGCCGTGGGTTGGCTCATGGTGTCATTGTTGGCGGTGAGGCGGCGCAGGGTGGCGCACCACTCCGGCAGTGGCAGCAGGGCGCAGAGGACGGCCAGCTGCCTGGCCAGATCCTCGGCGCTGTTACCAGTGACCAGCCAGGCGAGGGCATGCAGTTGCCCACTGGGCAGGAGGGGATCGGCCCCATCCTGCAGCTTGGCGGCCAGGGTGGCCACCGCATTGGGGGCGGCCAGGCTGAACTGTTGCCCCTGTTGTTGGCCGACCCCGTGCTGGTAGGGTGTGACGGTCAGACAACGGCCAGTGACCAGCAACCGGTCGAGCTCAGCGCGCAGACCCGCCAGCGCGGTGGCCGCCTCGCTTAACGGGTGGCGGCG
>NZ_LSGW01000070.1 GCF_001643305.1 Aeromonas salmonicida subsp. salmonicida | reverse complement strand
CATCTACTACCCCGGCATGGAGGTACGTGACGAGCTCTGGCTCAAGTTTGCCCTGCTCTATCTGGAGCGGCTCGCCTTCGTCTTCACCATCAGTGAGAAAAGCGGCCTCACCACTTTGCTAAGTACGCTGGAGCAGCGAACCGACCTGCTGGCAGAGCGGCCCGAGCCAGCTTTCTTTGCAGATATCACCCCTCAGCTGGAGAGTCAGCTCGGCGGTCTTGTTGCGCCCGACTTTGCCCGCCACAAGGTATTTGGCAACAGAGATCTCATCACTCGCTGGCGTCAAAGCGCCAATCACGACTGCTTTTGCCCGACACAGGCCGGTCTTGAGCGGCTGCACGGCTTTTGCCTCGCCCACGGCTTTGCCAGCCAGGATGAGGGAGGGATCAAGATGGCGCGGCGCTTTGCCAATCTGCTCTCCATGCGCCTCGCCCGTGAATGGGCACTCGCCAATGAGGGGGCGCTCATCACGGATCACGACTATCTGGACAGGCTGCTGCACCTGCTCGAATCCCGCTACCACAATCGGGGCGGCCAGGATTGCTTCCACCTCGAGATACCATTGCGAGTGCCCACTCACCTGAGCGAAATCTCCTTCGATGAATTGATTGCACTGCGCGCCCGCAGCGGCTTTCGCCAGCAACTGGCCGAGTTCCATCAGGCCCTCGATGCCATGCTCACCATGCTGGGCAGCGGCTATGCCGAGCCAGCAGCCCTGACCCGTTTCGAGCTGGCGCAGCAAGGGCTCAATCAGCTGCTGGGGCCAGCGACCCACAGCCTGCCGCTCACCACCCTGATCAGCTGTTCATTGCCCGCCATGGCGATGATCCATCAGCTCAAGGCAAGCCACCCGGCTAGCAACCTCATCTTCCATCCCATCAAGAAGAGCCATTTTCACCAGCGCAAGAGCCAGCACTTCTTCACCCGACTGGGCCAGGTCAAATCCTGAGTCCGCCGTGATGATATAAGGCGGCGCCAATATTCCGGCGCGCTGCCCGGCCAAATCAGGAGGATCCCCCTCTTCAGGAGGGATTCTCCAACCGAAACTCCACCCTGTCGCTGTTGCCCGCCTCGTCGACCACCACCAGCTGGTAGCGGCCTGCCTTGCTCAACACCTGATCCCCATCCCAGCGCAGACGCTGGCCATTGAGAAACCAGAATGGCTTGCCCACACCACCCAGCACCCTGGGTTGCAGGCGATAGCGCTGGCTACGGATAAGGTTGCCCTCCCCCAGGGCGACGATGCGAATGGGAGCCTGCAGATCCGCCTCCTGTGCCTCTCCCTCACAACCGCTGGCGAGCAGCGCCTTGCGCCGCTCGCCAGGCGCGCGCCAGGGCTCCAGCGACAAGGGCCACAGCGCCCGCCAGACAGATTGGCTGGCATCGTCACAACGGGTCAGCGTCGGCTTGCCCTGACTGGTCAGTGCCACCTGGCGCAGGGGGGAAGGCCAATCCATGGGGTCTGGCAAGGTAGGGGGATCCTGCTCATCCAGCAGCCAGGCGCTCTGATGCTGCAAGCAGGCCTCAGGCAGGGTGGCACTCACCCGCCGCCCCAGTGGCCAGCAGATCTCGGCCTCGCTCACCGTATTGGGCTGCGCTGGCAGGGGGCTGTTGTCCCCCAGTCGCGAATAGACGGAGAGCAGCAGCGGCACAGCCGCGCTCTGGCCATAAAAACCGGGCAAGGGGGTGCCATCGGGCCGCCCCAGCCAGACCCCCAGGGTCCAGCGGCCGGAGACTCCCAGCGCCCAGCTGTCCCGATAGCCATAGCTGGTGCCCGTCTTCCAGGCCAGCCGGTTGACCCGGCCGGTCGCCTCGCTGGCAAAGGGCTGATCAGCACGCCCCTGCGAGCTTAAAATTTGCCAGGTGATCCAAGCGGCCCCGGGGCTCAGCAAGGGGCGCGATACCGCCTGTTGCCCCGCCAGCCAGACCGGCATCGCCACCTGCCCCTGCCGGGTGAGGGAGCTATAGAGCGCCACCAGCTGTTCAAGCCTGACGCCGGCCGCCCCCAGCGCAATGGCCGGATTGGGCTTGTCGGAGAGGGCCAGCCTGACCCCGGCGTTATCCAGTCGATTGACCAGAGTATCGGGCCCCAGGGCCTCCAGCACCTGCACGGCGGGGACGTTGAGGGATTGCTGCAACGCCCGGGTCAGGGTGACAGGCCCCTGAAAGGCGCCGGTAAAATTGGCGGGTCGATAGTCCGATCCCAATCTGGGTGCATCGGAGAGCAGGGAGGCCGAATGAACCAGGCCAGCATCGAGGGCCAGACCATAGATAAACGGCTTGAGGGTGGAGCCGGGTGAGCGGATCGCCTGCACCATGTCGAGGTAGCCATGACGGCGCAGATTGCCATACTCGGCGCTGCCCACGTAGGCGCGCACCGCCATGGTCTGGTTATCCACCAGCAGCAGGGCGGCGGAGGTCTGTTCCGGGAAACGACGGATATAAGTCGCCACCCGCGCCTCCAGCCAGCGCTGCAGATCGCCGTCTATGGTGGTATGCACCAGGGCGCCCGGCTGGCTGTCTGCGGCGAGACGGGCAAACAGCGGCGCCTCCATGGGAGTGAAGTGACCGCGCGCCAGCACAGGTTCTATTCGCCCTTCACGCCACACGGCATCTGGCCAGGCGCCCTGCTTGACCAGCCGCTGCATCACCTTGTCACGGGCGGCGCGGGCACGATCCGGATGGCGATCGGGTCGGTAACGACTGGGGGCCTGCGGCAGCACCGCCAGCAGGGCGGCCTCGGCATGAGTGAGCTTGGCCGCACTCTTGCCCAGATAGGCAAAGCTGGCCGCCTGTACCCCTTCCAGATTGCCACCAAAGGGGGCCCGATTGAGATAAACGGTGAGCAGGGTGCGCTTGTCGTAGTGCCACTCCAGTTGCAGCGCCCGCGCCATCTGGCGCAGCTTGCCGGGTACGCTCCTGTGATAGGGCTCGATCAGGCGGGCCACCTGCATGGTAAGGGTAGAGCCCCCCGATACCGCCCGCCCGTAACGCAGCCACTGCCAGACCCCGCGCACCATGGCCACAGGGTTGACCCCGGGATGGCGCCAGAAATGGCGATCCTCGTAGCCGAACAATGCCTCTATGTAACGGGGAGAGACCTGCTCCAGGGTCACCGGATAGCGCCACACCCCGCTGGTATCGGCAAAGGCGCGCAGCGGCCGCCCCTTCATATCGAGCACCACCCGCGCATAGGCGGGATCCAGCGGTGGCGGCGGGAAGGCGCGATCCAGCACCAGCAACACCAGAATGAGAGCCCCCATTCCCAACCCCGTCAGCCGCAGCCAGCGAGGCAAACCTGGCAAAGCAAGCCGGCCCTGATGCAACCACTGGCGAGCACGCGACCAAAAACCGGCTGGACGCGCCTCGTCCTGCAAAGGCGAATTACTCAGAAATGGTCACCTCATGGATATCCTGGCCCACCGCCCGCAGTTCGGGTCGATACATGTCTTCCACCTGGGTCGGCGGCACCTGATAGCGACCCGGGGTCACTGCTCGCATCAGATAGACCAGTTGCTGATTGCCCCCCTCGCTCAGATCCAGCGCGGCCGTGTAACGATCGTCTCTAAACTCCTGATGTTTGAGGTAGTCGTTCCATTCGCTCTGCCACGCAGGCTTGCCCTCGATACTGAGTTCCTCGAGCTTGATGCTGGTGCCAAGGGCCGGGTTTTCCAGCTCAAATCCCGCCGGCAGCATCTCCACCAGCAAAGCATCGGGCACCGTCTGCTCGCTGCTCACATTGAGCCGCACCACCACAAAATCGCCCACCTTGACCTTGGCAGGATCAAGCTGCTTACCATCGGCATTGAACCAGCTGCGGGTCACGCTCATGCCCTGGCTGATACGTACGGGGGCCTGCTCGGGATAGCCTACCAGGGTGCGCTGCACATAGAGGGATCCCTTGCCCTCGTTGGTCACGCCAGTGGCCGCCAGGGCCTCGGGGGCACCGATCTGCGCACTGTTTTTACCGGCAACGGCCTGGCCGCCACTGATTGACGCTACCCTGGCCTGCCAGTCAGCCGCAGGATCGACCTGTGCCAACCGCAACAGGGCCAGCCGCTCCTGAGTGCTTAGCCACTGGCGATGGGCCAGGGTGTCTGCCACCTTGGCGCTAAGCTCGGGCCAGCGATCCTCGGCCAGCTTGTGCTGGCGCAGCAAGGCGAGCTCCAACGCCCCATCGCGCAGGGGCGAACCGTAATCGGCCAGATAGTCATCGCCGCGCGGAGTCGCCAATGCCCGAGTCAAAGCCTTGGCAGCAGTCTGCTCATCCCCCATGGCGGAAAGCGCCAGCGAGAGGTGCAACAGCGGCAAACCGGAGCGGGCATGATCCGCCTGCTGCTCCCAGATGAGGCGCAAGGTGGAAAGTGGCGCCTTGCCTACTCGCGCCAGTACGAAGGCACTGTAAGCCTGATAAGCCAGCCGGCTGTGTTCGGGGGCACTGCTCCAGCGCTCCCCATACTGGCTGTCGCCGAGATAGCTCTGCAAACGGCTGATGGCCTGACTCAACATGGCCTCGGGCACGGCATCACCGGCCTCTTTTCTTGTCAGCAGGTAGTCGGCCGCATAGGCGGTGAGCCACTGCTCCTCATCGGAGCGGCCATCCCACAGACCAAAGCCGCCGCCGGGCAATTGCAGTCGTTGCAACCGTTGCAGCAGGGCGCGCTGCAGGTCCGCCTCGCTCACCGGCTTGTCCACGTTTGGCAGATTGTTTGACCAGGCAGCACGCTCATCAGCCGTTGTCAGCAAGTAAGGCCAGGCGCGAGACAGGGTCTGCTCCAGACAGGCGTAGGGGTACTGGGCAAGCGCTTGCCACTGGCCGGTCGGATCCCAGGGAGGAGTGCCGGAGAGGCTGAGCAGCCCTTGCAGATTGGCGGGATCCAGCCCGGCCAGCTCGCTCTGGGCAAAGCTCATCTGCTGGTTGGGTGCCAGCATCTGATAGCGCTGGCGCGTCTGGGCTGGCCAGGGGGATCGCAGCGGCAGCGACCATTCGCGGTTTACCGCAAAATCCTTGCCGCTGGCAGCCAGTTGCAGGCGAGCCACACCGCTCGCCCCGGTCACTGTGAGCGGCAGGGTCAGCCAGCGCTCCTCGCCGTTTTTCAGCGCCAGCGTCTCGGGCAGCGCGCCCCTCGCCTGCAAGCCACCGCTCAGGGTCCAGGTCAGCGACAGGCTCTGATCTTCACCACTCATGTTGCGCAGTTGCACCAGGGCACGGGTCTCATCCCCTCTGGCCCCAAAACGCGGCCAGCCTATCTCGGCCACCAGCGGCGCCACGACTTTGACGGCACGCTCGGCCTGACCCACCTGCTGCTCGTTCCAGGCCAGCGCCATCAGCGCCAGCTCGCCGTTGAAGTTGGGCAGATCAAGCGGGATCACCGCCTTGCCACTCTCGTCGAAACTCACCTCGCCGCTCCAGAGCGCCGCCACCTCGACCCGGCTCTCCAGCGCCCCTCCCTTCTTCAGGGCTGGCGCATCACCGCCGTAGTTGAGGCGAGCCAGCTTGCCATCCTGCGGCGGTATCACCTGACCGTAGTTGTCGAACAAGTCTTGCGCGAAGCGCTTGCGGCCAAAGAAGATCTCGAACGGATCGAGGGGTTGGTAGTCGCTGATATTGAGCACTCCCCTATCCACCGCAGCCAGTACCACCCGGTCCTGGCTGTTTGGTGTCGAGGTCACCGCCACCTCGAGGCGAGTGAGCGGCACCGCCTTGTCCGGCGCACTCAAGGTGAGCGGCAGACGGCGGGCCTCCCGGTCGAGCGCGAGCGGCACCAAACCGACCGAGCGCAGGCTCTGCACACTCTTTTGGCTCACCGGCTTTGATTCGCTGTCAGGGGCGGCAATCTGGGCGGAGATATGCAGATCGTGGCGCTGCCACTCAGGGCTGACGGGGATCTCGAACTCGCCACGCGCCTCTGCCAATCCAGCGCCTTCGGGTCGCAGCTCTATACGCTGCCACCAGCGCAGGCCGTCACCATCCTCCACCAGCAAGAGCCCCTTGCCCGCACGGGGGGCAACCAGAGTCACTTTCGCCTTGTCACCCGCCTGATAGGCGCGTTTGTCGAGGGTGATGGCAATCTTGTCAGGCCGCGCCTGCTCACCACCGCCACCCCAGGCGTAACTGCCGATCTCGACCCGCAGACTGGACTGATGGCCCTGGCTGTTCTCCACCTCCAACCGATACCAGCCCGCCGCCAAGGGCAAGCTGAGGGTAGTAGGCCCCTTGCCATCCAGTTGCAGTGTCTGCTCCTGCTCCAGATAGGGCTGACTGTTGAACTCGTACTTCCACCCTTCGCCATCGGCGTAGTGCCAGTAGTAGTCACGGTATTCGTTGACCAGACGCACCTTCACCTCGCCTGCCACCGGCTGGCCCTGCTCATCGAGGTTGAGGATCTGGAAAGGCAGCGTCTTGCCCCCCTCCACTCTGTCTGCCACGAAATCGGCCTTGAGCGCAGGCCACTGGCTACCGGTGGGCCAGCCGTACTGGGTACGGCTGCGATTGACCGCCCTGCCACCGGGCTCGGATAAAGAGACACGATAAGCCACCTCCAGCGGCCCCAGAGTCCCCACGCTGGCAAGTTGATCCACCAGCGAAAATGCGCCATGCCCCTGCTTGTCCAAGGTGAGCGTGACAGGCTCCAGATCCCTGGCCTGCTCGGTCAGCAGCACATCCCCCAGCGTAAACTCCTGCCACTGGTTGAAGGGCATGGTGGCGCGGCTTATCTTCACCTCTGCCTTGGCCTTGGTGGCGCTCGCCGGGGCGCCATAGAGATAATCCCCCTGCAACGGCAAGGTGAGTGCCTCCTGCGGGTTCAGTAATTCACCATCCGGTCCCTTGCCGAGTTGCAGCTTGAGCCGCTCCGGCAGGAACTCTTCCACCAGGAAGGGCCACTCGAAGCGGCTGCCGGCGGCGGTTTTCAGGGTGATGGTCCAGCGGCCGAGCGGCGCATCATCCGGCAGGCGCAGGCCGTAATGGGCGGCGCCCAGGCTGTCCGGCAGCAGACGTTTTTGCTCCAGCAGTTGGCCATCCGGCTGTTTCACTTCCAGCTCCACCGCCATGCCCGGCAGCAACTGGCCATCCTGCCCTTTTAGCAAAATTTCACTATCAAGCCGCTCGCCGGGGCGGTAGAGATCACGCCCGCTGAACAGATAAAGCTGCTGGGCCTGCCAGGGCTGGGTGCCCAATTCAAAGGCGGAGAGATCCAGCGCGGCGCCATCGAGGCGCAGCACAGCCAGATGCTTGCCCTGCTCGGCCAGCAGCAGGCGCGCACCCTGCACCTGATCGAAGCGGCGATGCCCCCGCAGATCGGTCTGTTGCACCAGCAGCCGGTTGCCCTTCTCGTCGAGCAAAGAGAGTTGTACCTCCTTGAGGGGATCCGCGCTCGAGAGCGCGCTGACAAACACCTCCAGCTGATCCCGATAGCGACGGGCACTGAGCCCCATGTCGCTCACCGCGAAATAGGTGGTCTCCTTGCGCCAGTCGTAGTTGCCCAAGGGGAACATGACCGCAAAGTAGACACCGGCCTCGGCCAGCTGCGGTTCCTTGACGTTGATGAGGCGGGTCTCGCGGCGATTGGGATCCAGCTCAAGGGCGTAACGGCCGCTGAACACCCGCTTGGCGCGGCTGGTGATCTGCTCCAGCTCCCAGTTACCCATGCCGGCGCCGGGTCTGTATTCGGCCAGAAAGCGTGGCAGATATTCAGCATCGACCCGGAAGAAATCGATATTGACCTCATCCACGTTGACCGCGCTGATGGGCAGGCGCAGCTCCTGACGCAGCGGCAGTACCATGCCGCTCGCTGCAAAGGAGGCTCCCGCCTCCAGTGGTCGGGTCTTGAGGGTCCAGCTCTGCGCCTCGGGCCCCAACCCAGCTTTGAGGGTCACCTTGTAACTCTTGTCGGGCGCTACCTGCGGGAAGTAGAGGGTGCGGCCATCCTCGGCCAGGACCCACTCCCCCTGCAACTGCTTCCCCCCCTCGCTCACACTGAGCCAGGTTTGCCAATTGGACTTGGGCGCCAGCGGGCCGGAGAAGACCAGTGCCAGCGCCGGTGCATCCCGATACTGGCGGGCATTGGCCTGCACCACAGTGTCTGGCACCCCCGCAACTTGCCGGGCCGCGGGCGCTTGATCGGCGGTTGCCGCTGGCTTGTCCTGGCCGCAACCGGCCAAGAGCAGACCGGTCAGCCCTGTGAGCAACAGGGCTGACCAACGGCGCCTAAGTGGTGAGACGAAAGCATGGGCACATTGGTGAGCAGCAGGGCGAGGGTCGAAAGGGCGCATAGGTTCCATCCCGGATTGGATCGCTGCCATAGCAGCGCGATAGGCAACAGGATAAGACATCCGACTCGCTTGACACAAAACTCATTGCAAAATGTCGAGCACAGATTGCCACCAGACAGATAACAAAAAGCCGACCCTGAGGTCGGCGTTTCACGGCAGCGGTGAGTCGGTTAGTCCATCACCGCCATCTGCCAGGTTTTAAAACCACCGGAGAGGTTCTTCACCTTGAAGCCGTGCTGGCTGAGCAGGCGGCAAGCCACGTGGCCACGCAAGCCCACCTGACAGCTGATGAGCAGCTCCTTATCCCTGGGCAATTCATTCAGGCGACCGCGCAGCTCATCGAGGGGAATGTGCAGGGCACCCGGGATGCGACCCAGCTTGTCGAGTTCGGGGCCATTGCGCACATCCAGCACCTGTTGATGGGGGTGACGAGCCTGCACCTCAGCAGCGTGGCAAAGGATGGTATCCCCCTTCAAGTGGTTGCTCGCCACAAAGCCCGCCATGTTGATCACATCCTTGGCCGACCCGAACGGCGGCGCATAGGTGAGCTCCAGATCCTGCAAGTCAAACACCGTCAGCCCGGCGCGCTGGGCCACCGCCAGCACGTCGATGCGCTTGTCGACCCCGTCCTTGCCGATGGCCTGGGCACCGTAGATCTTGCCATCGGGGGCGAACAGCAGCTTGAGGCTGACCGGATGAGCCCCGGGGTAGTAACTGGCGTGGCTGCCCGGATGCACATAAGCCTTCTCGAACGGCAGGCCCAGTTGCACCAGGCGCTTCTCGTTGAGGCCCGTGCTGGCCACCGCCAGATCGAACAGCTTGCAGATGGCGGTGCCCTGGGTCTTCTTGTAGGTTTCGGCCCGCCCCAGCATGTTGTCGGCGGCGATGCGGCCTTGCCGGTTGGCAGGCCCCGCCAGGGGGATCAGCACGGATTCGCCGGTCACAAAATCTGTCTCTTCCACCGCATCCCCCACCGCATGGATGAAGGGATCCGAGGTGCGCATGCCGGCATCTACCTTGATGCCGCCGCGCGGGCCCAACTCCAGCCCCGCTTTTGCGGCGAGCAGGGTTTCTGGCTTGACGCCGATGGCCAGGATCAACAGGCCGGTTTCAAGATGTGAGCCATCACTCAGGGTCAGACGCAAGCCACTGCGCGTGGCACTCGCCACGGCGGCGGTTTTCTCCGCCAGCACATCCAGACTTTCGATGGCGGCAAGACCGGTGCGCAGCCGCAGATCTATGCCCTCTTCCCGGATACGGGCGTGGAGCATATTGGCCATCTCTTTATCCACCGGCGCCATCACCTGATCGGAGAGCTCCAGCAAGGTGACTTCCAGCTTGCGCTGATGCAGTGCCTCCATCATCTCCAACCCGATAAAGCCGCCACCGACCACAGTGACATGGCGCGGATGATCATGCTGCAGAGCAGCAAGGATGCGATCCATGTCAGGGATATTGCGCAGGGTATAAACATGCGGGCTGTCGATGCCGGGGAACGGAGGACGGATTGGCGCGGCCCCCGGGCTCAGCAGCAGTTGATCGTAAGGCTCTCGCCGCTCTTCACCGGTTTGCAGATTACGGACTAGCAGGGTCTTGCCAGCCTTGTCTATTCTCGATCACATCGTGAAAGACTCGCACATCCACATTGAAACGGCGCTTGAAGCTCTGGGGCGTCTGCAACAGCAGGGCATCTCTATCCTGTATGTCCCCCCCTATGTGGTAAGGCAGACCGCAGTTGGCGAAGCTGACAAACTCGCCACGCTCGAATACCACTATCTCGGCCTCTTCGCTCAGACGGCGAGCTCTGGCCGCCGCAGAGGCGCCGCCAGCCACACCGCCTACAATCAGGATCCGTTTCATCAGCAAGACTCCGGTGAACAACAAATTGCCACTAAATTAGCAATTTCTAATTTAGATTTCAATGAAATTTTGTTTGCACCGGTTTTGCAGTATTCTTGCCACCCGACAGTTGTTCAACAGGATGTTATCAGTTCATGTCGTCTACCGCGCTCAGTCACCTTCCTCCTGCCAGCCAGACACCGCTGTTCTTTCGTCTGGATGTGCGCAGCCAACGGCTGGTCGCCCTGACCGATGTGATGCAAACCCCGCTTCATTGGCTGGATGAACCGAGAAGTGCCTGGCCGGCCCAACTGCCGGATGCCCTGCGACTGCCCATAGAGCAAGCCCTTGCCAAGGGTCAGGGGGGCAAGCTGATGCTGCGCTTCGCCGGACAGCAGTGGCATATCGCTCTCTCCCATGCACAGGATGCCTTCTGGCTTATCTGCCTGCAGACCCAGCGCCAGGAGCCCATCGCCGATCTCGCCTTGCAGCTGCCACGCCTGAGCCAGATGGCCAGCCAGCAACAGTTCGTCGCCATGCTGGAGGCCCTCAAGGAGAGCCTGGGGGCCGATCGCCTGATCCTCTGGCACTATCAGGCCAATGGCTCCCTCGGCAGCGAACAGCTGACCCCAGTCTTTGCCCTCGGCGCCGAGGGGCTTTCGGCCATTCGCGGTGACAGTCGCTACATTCGTGCCTTGCGCACCCGCAAATCCTTGAGTTTTTCCGAGGCGGCCCACCAGCCCATGTTGAGCCAGCACTACTATCTGGCCAATGCGGGGGTGAGCTCGCGCCTCGATGGCGCCCTGCTGGAGCAGGAAAAACTCATCGGCGTGCTGAGCCTTGAGTACCTCAGCGCCACCGTGCTGAGCGAAGAGATGCTGCAACTGGTGCGCCACAGCGCCCAATTGCTCGGCCACTGGCAGCCAGAGCCTGAACCCATCATCAATCCTGTGTTGGCCTTGCCCGGCGAGCTGACCCTGTTGACCGGCATCGCCTATTGCCGTGCTTTGGTAAACTGGGCCGTCACCATGAGTGGTGCCCGCATCGGCTGGGTCGGCGAATACCAGCCGCGAGGCCAGGAGCTCTGGATCATTCCGCGCTGCGTGCTGGAAGGAGAAACCTTCTCCATCCTCAAACCCATACAGCTGGATCCCGGCCCCGCCCAGGAGTTGTTCCAGCACGGTCAGGCCCTCTATGTGGAAGACCTGCCCCTGCGTTATCCCCTGGCCACCCAGTTGCTGGCCCTCAATGCCAAGGCCTATGTCGGCGTGCCGTTGCACGGTCCGAGCGGCGCCCCCATGGGACAGCTCACCTTGCTGCTCGACACGCCACTGGCCGATCCCATGCCCTTGCTCGATGCCCTCAGCAGTCAGCACGAACGGGCCGCCATCGAATTGCAGCGGCTCGCCGCCGACGATGCCCTGCGCCTGGCTGAAGTGGCCTTCAACACCCACGACGGCCTGCTGGTCATGGATCACCAGGGGATCATTCTCAAGGTCAATCACTCCTTTGGCCGCATCACGGGGTTTGGCAACGATGAGATGATCGGCCAGCATATTGTCAGGCTTAGACCGACCTATTATGGCGATCACCTGAAAGAGGATGTCAGACGGGCCATCGATGAGCAGGAGTTCTGGATGGGCGAGGAGCGCTGCCTGCACAAGGATGGGCATCTGTTCCCGGTGCGTCTCATGGTGAGCGGGGTCAAGGATGAACTCGGCGAATTCAGTCACTACGTCTGCAGCTTCTACGACATCACCAAGGAAAAAGACGCTGCCCGCCACATAGAGCAGCTCGCCTATTACGACGATCTGTGCGGCCTCTACAACAGGCGCAGCCTCAACAACATAATGCAATGCACCCTGCAGGCACCGAACGGTCAATGGGGCGCCTTGCTGCTGGTGGATCTGGACAACTTCAAGTCGATCAACGACTCCCTCGGCCATGCCTGTGGCGATCAGCTGCTGCAAGCCGTGGTCGAGCGGCTCAAGGGACTGCCTCAGGACAACCTGGTGCTGGCCCGCATCTCGGGGGATGAATTTGCCCTGCTGTTCACCGCCCTGGGTCAGGGTTATGTCACTGCCAAGATCCTGGCCGAGCACTTCGCCCGCGAGCTGATGGGGCTGTTTCGCACCCCGTTCGACATCGAGGATCACAAACTCCATTGCAGCGCGTCTGTGGGGATCAGCCTGTTTTCCAGCGAAGACCAGGATCATCTGGTGCTGATGCAGCAGGCCGACACCGCCACCCACATGGCCAAGCGGGCCGGTCAGGGCAACTATGTCTTCTTCAGCGAGGCCATGGCCGAGAAAGAGAAGAGCAAGCTCACCATCAACAACCAGCTGCGCGATGCCCTGCGCCACCATGAGCTGCAACTGCACTATCAGCCGCAATACAGGGTCGACAATGGCAGCTTGTCCGGCATAGAGGCACTGCTGCGCTGGCAGCGCAGCGACGGCACCATGGTGCCACCGGCCGAGTTCATTCCCATCGCCGAAGAGACCAGTCTCATCCAGGACATAGGTTACTGGGTGATGAAGACCGCCTGTGCCCAGTACAGCTTCTGGCTCAATCGCGGCTTTGCCATTCCCCATCTGTCGGTCAACGTCAGCGCCCGCCAGTTCCACACCGCAGGCTTCGTGCAGCAGGTGGAATACATACTGCGCGACACAGGGGTGCCCCCTTCCCGCCTGCTGCTGGAAGTGACCGAATCCGTGGTGCTGGAAAACCGGCTGGAGAGCATAGCCCGCATGCGGCAGCTCAAGGAGCTCGGCATACTGCTCTCCATCGATGATTTCGGCACCGGCTACTCGTCGCTGGCCTATCTGCGGGATCTGCCGGCGGACGAAGTGAAGCTCGACCGAAGCTTCATTCAAACCCTGGTTCACAGCGAACAGGACAAGGCCATCGTCAAGGCCATCCTGGATCTGGCCAAGGTTTTCCGCTTTACCGTCACCGCCGAAGGGGTGGAAGATGAGGAGCAGCTCGCCATCCTCAAAACCTTGGGATGCCAGCATTATCAAGGCTTCCTGACCAGTCGACCGCTGACGGTAAAAGCCCTGGAGAGCCTGCTCGGCGCGGCCCAGTCGGGCTAAACAGGTAGGATTTATAGGGATTTATGTAATAAAATCACGGCCTGCTCGAATCGTTGGAGTCGTCTATGTCTGTCAGTAATCAGATCCCTGCCGTTGAAACCAGTGAATCCGGTGTCATTGGCCGGATCCATTCCGTTGAAACCTGCGGCACCGTTGATGGCCCCGGAATACGATTTATCGTATTCATGCAAGGCTGTCTGATGCGCTGCAAGTACTGCCACAATCGGGATACCTGGGATACCCAGGGTGGCCGCGAAGTGACAGTGCCGGAGTTGATGAGCGACATCACCAGCTATCGCCACTTCATGAATGCCTCGGGTGGTGGTGTCACCGCCTCCGGTGGCGAAGCCATGCTGCAACAAAACTTTATCGCCGAACTGTTTGCCGCCTGCAAGGAGAAGGGTGTTCACACCTGCCTCGATACCAATGGCTTTGTGCGTCACTACGACGAACAGCTCGACAAGGTGCTCGACAACACGGATCTGGTGCTGCTCGACATCAAGCAGATCAATGACGAGAAGCACATCCCGCTGACCCACGTCAGCAACAAGTACACCCTGGAGTTCGCCCGTTATCTCGCCGCCAAAGGCAAGACAATGTGGATCCGCTACGTGGTGGTGCCGACCTGGTCAGACGATGACGAGAGCGCAGAGGGACTGGGCCAGTTCATCGCCGAACTGGGGGATAGTGTCGAGAAGGTGGAACTGCTGCCCTATCACGAGCTGGGCAAGCACAAGTGGGACGTTCTGGGTGAAAACTATGATCTGACCGGGATCAAGCCGCCCAGCAAGGAGACCATGGACAGAGTTCAGGGCATACTCGCCAAGTACCACAACAACGTCAAATACTGATGCCTCATCAGGGCTGGCAAGGAATACGCCAGCCCTGATGATATTGATACTGCATCACTGCACGCCATCACATGACAAGGAAATGCCATGAGTGAAGGACAAGCGGCCGCCCTCCTGCTCTGGGTATTGCTGCTGATATTCAGCCTGCGTGGCACCCTGCTGCGTACCCTGCTTAATCAACCCCTCTATCAGCACCTCTGCCTTGGCGGCGCTATCGTGCTGGTCCCGCTCTGGACCTTGCGCGCCGGCCTGCATGAAGGGCTGGAAGTGCACTTTCTCGGCCTCACCAGCCTGACCCTGCTGCTGGGGTGGCGTCTGGCCCTGCTTGCTCCCTGCCTGACACTGCTTGTTCTGGGCTACTTCGGGGTTGCCTCCCTCGCCGATTTCGGCTGGCAGGCACTGATTGGCATCGCCCTGCCAGTGGCCACCAGTTGGCTGCTGTTCCTGGCGAGCTGGGCCTGGATGCCCCGCCATCTGTTCGTCTATCTGTTCGTGGTCGCCTTTTTTGGCGGAGCGCTGAGCATCTCGGTCAAGATGATCGCCAGCGCCCTGCTGATGGGGATGAGCGGCGCCTATCCGTGGCATACCATCAGCGCCGACTACCTCTCCATCTGGCCGCTGCTGCTCTTCCCCGAAGCCCTGCTCAACGGCATGACCATGACCTTGCTCGCCGTCTACCGCCCCCACTGGGTCAACACCTTCTTCGATCGGGAATACCTGGGGCGCTAAGCGCGTACGCCATGCTTGTGGCCAACCTGCCCGCGACTCAGCTCTCCCCCACGGACAGCAAAAGCCCCTGACGAGCAGGGGCAGGGCAACAAGAGGAGGAGAGCTTAGAAGCGGTATTCGATATGCAAAGTATGGGTATCCAGGCCGGGGTTTTGCTCATACATGTTGGCGTTGGACATGTGCTCATACTGATAGCCAATCAGCCAGTTCTTGGTGATCGCATACCCCAGACCAATACCGGTGACAAACTGAAAAGGGCCGCCGTAATCCTTGAAGCCATTGCCGCGATGGCCGAACTCATGATCAGCCAGCCAAATCACCTCCGCTGGCAACCACACTACCCAGTTCCCCCACAGACATTCGGCGCGCGCCCCAGTGCCCAATCTGGCAGTGCGCTCATCCCCGGCCTTCAGCATGCCACCACGCACACCCAGACCAAACTGGCAGCCAGAATCCCCCCAGCGCCAGAACATATGGTGATATTTGGCGTCTGCCGTGAAGATGCTGAGTTTCTCGTTTTCGGATGGTGTGCCCAGTTGCAGGGCAACAATGTTGTCATTGGCGATGGCTCCGGTGCTGGCTATCAACGAAGCCAGCAGTCCCGAGAGCAAGAGTGTGTTAGCGCGCATGTCCCCTCCTACATCCTCTTTATCCGGTGTACCCCCTAAAACTCAAATGGGCACATCTCAGGAATAGTCAGTCGCAGTGGAGATTGTCAATAAACCATGCATGTTTGGGCACAGTGTTGCCAGCATAGGAATGTAAGCTGACAAGCTATCTGGATAGTTGGTAACCCCTTCATGCTCGGCACCAACTACACCAGCGAGAGGGGCCTAGGTTATGGCAATTTATATCGGGAAATATCTCGTTGCTGACCAAAGTCATGGCAAATCACTGATCAAATATTGGAAGGCCTGAATCCCGTTGTGGCGTCTTTTATCTGACGACCTCAGTGATCATAGCCTTCCAGCAACAACTCTAGATATACCGTTACAGGCTGCGGGGACGCAGGTGGGCGTGCCAGCGGGCTTCCCACTTCTTGAACAGCCAGACGATGACGAAAGTAAGCAGCATGTAGAGCAGGCCAGCGGTCAGGAAGGCCTCGAACGGGCTGTAGTAGCGGGAGTTGATGATCCGCGCGGCGCCGGTCAGGTCGACGATGGTGATGATGCCAGCCACCGCCGAGCCCTGCAGCATGAAGATCACCTCGTTGCTGTAGGCGGGCAGCGCACGGCGAAACGAGTTGGGCAAAATGATGCGGGTGAGGGTTTGCCAGCGGCTCATGCCAAAGGCGTTGGCCGCTTCAATCTGCCCCTTGGGCATGTTGAGCACGGCGCCACGCACTATCTCTGCGGTATAGGCGCCGGTATTGAGGGTGAACGCCAGCAAAGCGCAGAACCAAGCTTCGGCAAACAGGGTCCAGGCAGCGCTGTTTTTCAGCCACTCCCACTGGGCCGCGCCGTAGTAGATGATAAAGAGCTGTACCAGCAAGGGGGTGCCACGAAAGAAGTAGATATAGGCCCAGATCGGCCCCTTGATCAGCCAGTTGCGACTGTTGCGCAGTATCCCCATGGGTACCGCCAGCGCCAGACCGAGTATGAGGGATGCCGCCACCAGCAGCACTGTGGTGTAAAGCCCCTGCCAGTAGGTAGGCCACTCTTTGAGAATGATTGAGAAATCCATGGCTTACCTCGTCTTTATCGCGTAGTGACGCTCGGCCCACTTCAGTGCCGAGGTGGAAACCGCAGTGAAGATCAGGAAGATCAGGGCCACCGCCATGTAAAAGGTGAAGGGCAACTGGGTCGAGCCTGCCGCCAGGGACGCTTTGCGCACCATGTCATCAAGGCCGATGATGGAGACCAGCGCCGTGGTCTTGAGCAGTACCAGCCAGTTGTTGCCAAACCCCGGCAGGGCATGGCGCATCATCTGGGGAAACAGGATCCGGACAAAGACCTGGGTCGCCCGCATGCCAAAGGCGCGAGCGGCTTCCAGCTCCCCCTTGTCCACCGCCAGAATGGCGCCGCGGAATGTCTCCGTCATGTAGGCACCGAAGATGAAACCTATGGTGGCGACCCCGGCTGCAAACGGACTGATATCGATGTAATCAGGCAGCAGGGAGACCCACTCCTGATTGGGATTGCTCTCAAGCAAGAAGTTGTTGTAGGTCTCGTTGACCCAGGTACAGACGCTGTTGATCAGCACCTGGCCGCCGAAGAACAGCAGCATCATCAGCACCAGATCGGGAATGCCGCGAATGACGGTGGTGTAAGTGGTCGCAATGCCCCTGGCCCACTTGTAGGGCGACAGTTTGGCGAGCGCCCCCAGCATCCCCAGCAGCAGCGCCAGCAGCAGCGAGGCCAGCGCCACTTCCAGCGTGACCCAGGCGCCCTCCAGCAGGGAGGCTTCGTATCCTTTCAAATCAAACATATGCAGCTCCATTGCACATTGAGTGGGCTCGCCCCTCCCAAGCAGGGGCTCCATATTCTTTAAAACCACACATATGCAGCTCCATTGCAATCAAGCAGGCCCATCACTCCTTGCGGGAGATAACGGGCCCGATATGACGACTGATGGGAGTCAGCCTGTCGTTCCTGGTTCGCCGTCGGCACCGCAAGGACCCCAAGCCTCCTCCTGGCTCTTTCATACAAGAGAGGAAGTTTGCAACGCCTCCCCCTTGTGAAGGGGAGGCCAGGAGGGGGTTTTGATGATCCGCCGTAGACGACTTTCAGTTGTTATTCGCCTTAGACGTCTCTGCTTCTTACGCGCCGTAAACGACGCTCGGCTTATTCGCCGTAAACGTCGAACTCGAAGTACTTGTCGTTGATTTCCTTGTACTTGCCGTTGGCGCGCAGGGCCAGGATCGCCGTGTTGAATTTCTCTTTCAGATCCTTGTCAGCCTTGCGAACGGCGATGCCGGCACCCTCACCAAACCACTTGGGATCGGTCAGTTTCGGGCCGACGAATTCAAAGCCGTCACCGCCCTCTTTTTTCAGCAGACCATCCGTGATGGCAGCGGAATCGGCCAGCACATAGTCGACACGACCGGATTTCAGATCGAGGTAGGCTTCATCGGCGGTGCCGTAACGCTTGATGGTGGCGTTGGGGAAGTTGTCGGTGATGTAGGTATCCATGGAGGTAGCGCGTTGCACCGCCACGGCCTTGCCATCCATGAAGGCTTTGTCGAGTTGGACGTCAGTGCCTTTCTTGGCGGCGAAGCGAGCCGGAATGTGCTGGTACTTCTGGGTGAAGTCCACCTTCTTCTTGCGCTCTTCCGTGATGTCCATGGTGGCGATGATGGCGTCATATTTGCGCGACAGCAGCGCCGGTATGATGCCGTCCCAATCCTGTTTGACCAGGGTGCACTTCACCTTCATCTCTGCGCACAGGGCGTTGGCGATATCGATGTCAAAGCCTTTCACTTCGCCACTGGGCTCGGTCCAGGAGAAGGGAGGGTAAGCACCTTCCACCCCGATCCGCACTTCTTTCCACTCCTTGGCCATCAGGCTACCGGAAGACAGGGCAGTCACTATGGCAGTCGCCAGCATCAGCTTGTTCATGTATCTCTCCTTGATAAAATCGTCGACTGTTAACGTTGGATCCCGCCCATCAATAGATGGAAGAGATAAATTGCTTGAACCGTTCCGATTTGGGATGGGCGAAAATCTCCTTGGGGTTGCCCTCCTCTTCCACGCGCCCCTGATGCAAAAACATTACCTTGTTCGACACATCACGGGCAAACGACATCTCGTGGGTCACCACCAGCATGGTGCGCCCCTCTTCGGCCAGCTCACGCATCAGGCCGAGCACCTCACCCACCAGCTCGGGATCGAGCGCCGAAGTGGGTTCGTCAAACAGCATCACTTCGGGATCCACCGCCAGCGCCCGGGCAATGGCCGCACGCTGCTGCTGACCGCCGGAGAGGTGACCCGGGTAGTAATCCCGGCGCTCCCACAGGCCCACCCGATTGAGCAGATGCTCCGCCTTGGCGATGGCTTCGGCACGGGGGATCTTCAGCACCTGGATAGGTACTTCGATGATGTTCTGCATGATGGTCATGTGCGACCAGAGGTTGAAACTTTGAAACACCATGGCCAGACGGCTACGGATACGCTCCACCTGACGCACATCCTCCGCCAGCCGCTCGCCAGCCCGGTTGGTTTTCATCCGGATAAGCTCGCCATGAAGCGAAACCGTGCCGGAAGAGGGTGTTTCCAGCAAATTGATACAGCGAAGAAAGGTCGACTTCCCCGAGCCGGAGGAGCCGATCAGGGAGATCACGTCTCCCTTGTGGGCGGTCATGTCGATGCCCTTGAGCACTTCGTGGGTGCCGAAATACTTGTGCAGTTCACGAACTTCCAGTGCGGCAACGTCGCTCATCCATTACAACCTTGTCTGTCCCTAGACGCCGCTACGGCGTGACTCAGTCATCGTCCATTTAACAAAAAGTTAACCGATGGCAACCTTCAGCGAAAATATCACTCGACTAGTCAAAAAACAATACAGAACGGTGGTCTTTGGTGTTTTGTCTGTATTTTTATTGGTCTAATCGGTATTTTTCAGCACTTTGTCTGCATAAAACCCTATCCAGACCAGTACGGCAACACCGCCTTTTTATACCCACATCGCAAGGGTGGCAAGAAAATTCCTGCATCATGGTCATAACCGTGCCCAAGCAGCTTTATTCACCCTGCGGATGTTTGCATCTTGTTGAAAAGTGGGCTGACTCGTCGATTCTCCTGCTGCACCAAGGCGAGCCACTGCGCCACATCAGTGCATGGATTTGCACCAAAAACATAACAACTTAATAAAAAAGCCCCGGATGAAACATCCAAACTCACAGATATGTGACACAGAGCCAATAAGTAGTGATAAGGTGTCATTTTTATCAGTTTTGTGATCGAGGCCCCGATGTTGCTCAATGTATTGCTGATCCTGCTGCCGCTGGCAATCGGCTATCTGATCCCCCTCTCTTCCGCCCGGCTCATCAAGCTGGTCAATCAGTCGCTGGGCAAGATGGTCTATCTCATCCTGTTTCTGATGGGGCTGGGGCTCGCCTATGTGGAGAACCTGGGCAGCAACCTGGCGGTGATCTTCAAGGTGGCCGGTGTCATGCTGGCCGCGATTACCTTCTGCAACCTGCTGGCGCTCTGGTGGCTCGACAAACGCAGCCCGCCGACCCATGAGGCAAGTGACGCCAAGATGCCGAGCAAGCGGCACCTGCTGTGGGAATCACTTCAGCTCTGCTTCGTGGTGCTGGGGGGCGTGCTGCTGGGGCTGCTGGTGGATCTGCGGATCTTGCCCATCGACAAGTTGAGTGAGTGGGCCCTGATGTTGTTGCTGCTGCTGATCGGGGTGCAGATGCGCAACTCCGGTATGCGACTGCGCCAGATCCTGCTCAATCCCTGGGGCATGAAAATCGCCTTTACCGTCATCGTCAGCAGCTGGCTGGGCAGCCTGCTGGCAGCCCAGTTGCTCGGCATGCCATTCAGTCATGGCTTGGCGATCAGCTCCAGCTTCGGCTGGTATTCGCTGTCGGGCATTCTGGTGGCCGACAAGCTGGGGCCTGTGCTCGGCTCCGCCGCCTTTATCAACGATCTGGGTCGCGAGCTTATTGCCATTCTCATCATCCCCATGTTGATGCACCGCCACCCCTCTGCCGCCATCGGCTACGGTGGCGCCACTGCGCTGGACTTCACCCTGCCGGTCATTCAGAAATCCGGTGGCATCCAGGTAGTACCTGTGGCGATTGTCTCCGGCTTTATCCTGAGCCTGCTCGGCCCCATCCTGATCCTGGGCTTCCTGGCCATTTAAACCTGCCAACCCCATCACGCCCGACCCGAGTGTCGGGCTTTTTTGTGCCAACCCCTTGCCGCCGGTTCGCCAGCCGTAGGCAAGCAGAGCCGTATCAGCTAGGCTCACCCTCAGTTTTCATTTGCTGGTCAACCCTAGCCCCATGAATTATCTGGCTCATCTGCATCTGGCTGCCCATACCCGAAGTTCCCTCACCGGCAATCTGCTGGGGGATTTTATCAAGGGACCACTGCCAAGCGCCCTCGCCCCCGAGTTCGACGAGGGGATCTGGCTGCATCGCAAGATTGATGCCTTCACCGATGCACACCCGGAGCACAGGGCAGCTGTGGCCTGCTTTGAGGCGCCCTGGCGCCGCTTTGGCGGCATACTGGTGGACATGCTCTACGACCACTGGCTCAGTGTGCACTGGCCACAATTTTGCGCAGAGCCTCTGCCCCGCTTTTTGCAGCACAGCTATGACCAGCTCTTGGCAGATCACCTGCTGCTGGCAGACGGCTTGCCAGCGGCACTGAAACGGATGGCGGAGCAGAACTGGATTGCCTCCTATCGTCACAAAGAGGGACTGGGCCGGGCCCTCAACGGCATAGGCCATCGTCTGCGCCGCCCTGTGTTGCTCGGCGATGCCCTCACCACCCTGGATGAGATGGATTGGCATACCTGCGAGCTGGGCTTTCTGCGCTTCTATCCCCAACTGATGGCATTTAGCGAGCAGCAGCTCGCCCACTATCGCGAGACAGGCGGCCACGCCGGCTTGCGGCCATAAAAAACCGGACCCTGGGTCCGGTTTGCAGATAAAGGTGCACTGAACCAGTGCCTTATTTCTCTTCTTGTGAAAGCTCACCCTTCTTCTTGCGAATGCTGAGGCCCAGCTCCCGGCCACGCAGGCGGGCGTAATAGATGGTGCCGACAAACGCCAGTGTGGTGAACACCAGTTCAACCACAGCCAGCCAACGCTCCCCTTCATCCGTGGTGATCAGCGTCAGGGCGTGCAGAAAATAGGGCATCAGCACGAAGTTGCCCCAGGCGTGGGTGTAAGGGTTGCCCTGTACTATGCCCTTGAGCGGGAACAGGAGCGGCACAGTCCAGATCACCGGCAGCAACCAGGGATTGAGGTCAGGGTGGGGGGAGAGAAACAGGTGCCAGAGGATGACCCAACCCAGCAGGCCAAAGAAGCCAACCAGGGTCAGCAGACGGGCGAAGCGAGTGGTCACTTGAGGATCTCCAGCACCTGCTCGGGAGGGCGGCCGATGCGAGCCTTGCCATCTTTGATGACGATGGGGCGCTCGATGAGCTTGGGATGCTGGTGCATGGCGCGAATGAGGGCATCGCCACTCTGATCCGCCAGCCCCAGCTCTTTGTAGAGATCTTCCTTGGTGCGTATCAGCTGGCGCGGATCGGCAAAGCCCAGTTGGGTCAGCAGGGTGCGAATGACATCTTCACTCGGCGCCTGCTCCAGATAGAGCACCACATCCGGGGCGATCCCGTGCTGTTCCAGCAGGGCCAGGGTTTCACGGCTCTTTGAACAGCGCGGATTGTGGTAGATTTGGGTCTCGCTCATGGTAACTCCCTGATGTGGCAAGATGGGACAAGAAACGGCGCTATTGTAGGGGAAACGGATGGTCAGGGTAAGCGGCAGGGCACAGGAAATGAAACGAATTTGTTGGATGATTGTGGCCGCTCTGCTGACAGCCTGCTCCCCGGCCCCTGAGTTCAGCAACGGCCAGGGCCAGCCGGTGACGCTGGCGCAGTTTGCCGGCAAACCGCTCCTGGTCAACTACTTCGCGCCCTGGTGCGTCCCCTGCCTGCGGGAATTGCCGCTGTTGGAGACACTGGCGCAGGAGGGCAAGATAGCCGTGGTGGTGATCAGTTACGATCCCGCCACCCCGGCCGAGCTGGGGGCACTGGCCAGTCGCCATCACATCAGAGTCCCGCTGCTGATCGCCGATAAAGAGGCGCACCTCCCCTTCTCTCTCCCAACCGGGCTGCCCACGAGCTATCTGCTCGATGGCGAGGGCCGATTGCAAGCGACGCTGGTGGGAGAGCTCGACGGGCAGAAGATTGCCGCCCTCAAGCTGCGGGCTGCGCAATTTCGTTAGAGAAGCTCCCCTCCCCTTGCCAGGGGAAGCACCGATGCGCCTTCCTGACATTTGAGCGTCTGCGACGCTTCTCTTTCATCACGAGTCTGCCGCCCCGCGCCCTTCTAAAGGGGTGGCAGAGAAGAGTCTTCCGCCCGGAAAGAAAACGGGGCGCGCCATTGCTGGAGCACCCCGTTTCACCGTTTGTCTGAGTCATCACCCTTTCAGGCTGTCGAGATCCTTTTTCGCGCGCTCCAGCTCTGTGATACGCGCCTCCAGTCTGGCCAGGGTCAGCTTGTCGCTGGTAGTGCCACGGGCCACGATCAGCTCGTCGATAGCGGCTTGATAATCCCCGCGCAGGGAGAGCATCTCGGCGCGCGCCATGTGCAACTCTGTCATTCGGCCCGCCTTGCGATAGGCATCGGAGAGCAGGTTCCAGGCCAGGCTGTTCTCTTCGTGATCCCGGGCATAGGGGGCCAGGATGGCGATGGATTTCTTGTAATCGCCCCCTTCCAGATAGGCGTTACCCAGGTTGACCACCACCACTTCGTTATCCGGCATGCGGGCGCGGAACTTCTCCAGCCGTGCAATGGCCTGGGCGCTGCGTCCCTTGGCGAGATCGATATCGGTCAGGGCATCGACCACGAACAAGTCTTCAGGATGACGGGTGGCCAGCTCCTGCATCAGGGTGTCAGCCTCATCGGTGCGCTTGAGTTGCAACAAGGCCAGCGCCTTGCCATAGGTGGCCGCATCCTTGAGGGGGTAATCCCCTTTTTGCAGACGACTGTCGAAATAGCTGAGCAGCGCCTGCGGGGTCTCGGTGCCATAGCGCACCTGAATGCGCACCTTGGCCAACCAGAAGTCGAGGCTGGGGGGCAAGTTGCGGCGCCCATAGCTGTTGGCTCGGCCGCGGGCCTCGGAGATCCGGGTCTCGGGCAGGGGGTGAGTGAGCAGCATCTGGGGCGGCTTGCTGGCGTAGCGATACTCGGCCGCCAGTTTCTGGAAGAAGTTGGCCATGCCCATGGGGTCAAACCCTGCGTCATACAGGGTCTTCATGCCGATCCGGTCCGCTTCATATTCGTTGTCGCGGGTGTAGTTGATGGCCGATTGCATCGACAATCCGAGGGTGGTCTGCAAGGCGGCGATACCGGCGGTGGGGTTGATCACCGCGAGCGCAATGGAGCCCACCAGCCCGGCCAGCGTCATGGCTGAGCTGCTCGCCTGCGCCTCCATGTAGCGGGCAATGTGGCGCTGGGTCACGTGGGTGATTTCGTGCGCCAGCACCGAGGCCAGCTCGCTCTCGCTGTCGGCATAGAGGAAGAGGCCTGTGTGCACCTTGACCCGACCGCCGAGGAAGGCGGCCGCGTTGATGCTGGGATCATTGACAAGGAAGAAGGTAAAGGGAAAACGCACCCCGTCGGCGTTGGTCAGCAAGCGCTGCCCCAGATCGTCTATGTACTGACTCAGCACGGGATCATCGATGATCGGCAAGCCGGCCCGGGCGAAACGCATGAAGGCATTGCCATAGCGCACCTCCTGCTCGATGGGCAGGGCGGCTACCCCGGCGGTACCTATGTCGGGAAGCTGGTTGTTCGCCTGGGCATGAAAAGTCGCCCCCATCAGGGAAGCCAGCAGGGGAAGCGATGCCATCAAAGGGGAAAAGCGTGCCACGTTATCTCTATCTCCAATCAGACCCTACCGGGACACCGGCAGAATACCCTTGCCCCTCAAGGGCCACAAGCGTTGTTTCATGCTCTTATCACGGCCATAATAGCCGCCTCATGCCCGATGGAGCCCCTATGGAACACCTCGATCTGACCCCCTGGCGCTGCCCAGAGCCACTGATCCGGCTCAAGCTCTGGTTGCGTCAGGCGACACCCGGTCAATCCCTGTCCATCCAGCTGGCAGACCCGGGCTCCCGGCAGGATATTCCGGCCTACTTGCAACGCCAGGGACACACAGTCACCTTGCAGCAAGGGCCGGACAATACGATCTTTTTGCAATTGGTTGTCGGGGCCAAACAGCCATCATGAGCCCCTGTCACGAAAGGATGCTGTCATGTTAGAAGTACTCAAGCGCTGGTATCAGACCCGTTTCTCCGACCCCGATGCCGTCACCCTCTTCCTGCTGCTGGTTGCCTGCTTTGCCGTGCTCTGGCTGTTTGGCGGCCTGCTTGCTCCCTTGCTGGTCGCGCTGGTGATGGCGTATCTGCTGGAGTGGCCAGTGAGCCGGTTGCAACGAGCCGGGCTCTCCCGCGCTCTTGCCACCAGTCTGGTGCTGCTGCTGTTCATAGCTGTGACAGTGATGGCATTGCTGGGCCTGATCCCGACCCTGGTGAGCCAGGGCATCAACCTGGCCAAGGAGTCCCCCTCCATGCTGGCCCATGTCCAGGACTATGTGCGCACCCTGCCGGAGAAATACCCCGAAGTCATCGACGTGACCCTGGTCGAAACCATCATCGACAACATCCGCCAACGCATCCTGAGCGGCGGCGAGCATCTGGTGAGCGCCTCCCTGAGCTCGCTGGTAAACGTGGTGGCCATCCTCATCTATCTCATCCTGGTGCCGCTGATGGTGTTCTTCATGCTCAAGGACAAACAGGAGCTGATGGGCGGCCTGCGCCGCTTCCTGCCGCGCAATCGCACCCTGGTCAACCGGGTCTGGGTGGAGATGAACGACCAGATCATCAACTATATCCGCGGCAAGGTGATCGAGATCCTTATCGTCGGGGTGGCTACCTACATCCCCTTTGCCTTGATGGGATTGCGCTACTCGGCGTTGCTGGCGGTGGCTGTCGGTTTCTCCGTACTCATTCCTTACATAGGCGCGGCGGCGGTCACTGTACCTGTGGCCATGGTGGCCCTGTTCCAGTGGGGACTGACCCCGGAATTCACCTGGCTGATGGTGGCCTATCTGGTGATCCAGGCCCTCGATGGCAACCTGCTGGTGCCTCTGCTCTTCTCCGAGGCGGTCAACCTGCATCCGGTGGCCATCATCGTAGCCGTGCTGGTATTTGGCGGCCTCTGGGGTTTCTGGGGCGTCTTCTTTGCCATCCCCCTCGCCACCCTGGTCAAGGCGGTGATCAATGCCTGGCCCAAGCGGGATGATCCGGCCCTGCCCGGCGTCTGAGGGCGCATACACCTCTCAGGTGACAGAGTGTGACAACCTGCAATCAGGAAAAAAAGAAGGGAGCCCACGGCTCCCTTCTTTTTCATACCATTGCGGTAGTCGATATCAGAGCCCGGCCAGAAATGCCGTCAGGGCCTGATTGACGAAGGCGGGATTTTCCAGCGTGGAGATGTGGCCTGCGGCCGGGATCTCCTTGAAGGAGCAACCCAGCACCTCGGCCATCAGATAACCCTCCAGCACGGGGCGTGCCTTGTCTTCGCAGCCGGTCATGACCAGTGCCGGCACCCTGATCTCTTCCAGCCAGTCGATGCGATCTTCCCGGGTCACAAAGCTGCGCCCCACCGCCACCATGGCGGCTACCTTCTCCCCTGGCCAGGAGGCCAGGCGTTCCTTGAATCCGTCAATCAAGGCCGCATTCGGCTGATTGGCAAAAAACAGCGGTGCCACCTGCTCCACTATGGGTGCCGGTACTGTGCCGAGCTGCCCAATCATGCCCAGCATGCCGAGGTAGCGCTCGCAGGTAATCTGGGGCTCGAGACCGACGAAGCTGTCCATCAGCACCACTCCCTTGAGACGGGTCGGTGCCATCCTGGCCAGCTCCACACCCCACATGCCACCGATGGAGAGACCCACCAGCACACACTCTTCGACCCCGAGGGCATCGAGCAGTGCCAGATGATCCCGGGCCAGGGTCGCCAGGGTGCAGGGGCCTTCCGGCAACCGGTCGGAATCGCCATGACCCCACAGCTCGGGCACGATACAGCGGTACTGGCCCTTGAGCGCGGCAATCTGCGGCGCCCACATGGCGCTGTCCCACAGGTAGCTGTGGCCAAACAACAGAACCGGGCCCTGCCCCTCGTCCAGATAGGCCATTTGGCGGCCCGCTATCTCCATAAATTGCTTCATGTTTTCTCCTGTTGCCAGCTGCTGATGATGAGACGGCAGTGCAAATCGCCATAGATGGCTTCATGTTTTTTCTATTGCCAGCGGCTGATGAGGCGGCAGTGTAAATCGCCATTCTGTTTTGCTGCCAGCGACGGGGCGGCAGTGTAACACGCAGTCCTTGGCAGTGGCGCCTCCCTGGTGCAAGCTGAAGATGACTCAAGGAAAGGACTCAAAAAGGAGAAAGCCATGCCGAAGGAAAAGAGCAAGAAGCGCCCGCGTCTGGACAAGAAGTGCTATGAGCATCACCTCACCCATCTGCAGGAGGAGTTGGTCAAGTTGCAGGAGTGGGTCAAGCAGGAGGGGCTGAAAGTGGTGGTGGTGTTCGAGGGGCGCGATGCCGCCGGCAAGGGCGGCGTCATCAAGGCCATCACAGAGCCACTCAACCCACGGGTCTGCCGGGTCACAGCCTTGCCCGCCCCCTCCGATAGAGAGCGATCCCAGTGGTATTTTCAACGCTATGCCGCCCACCTGCCCGCCGCTGGTGAAATGGTGCTGTTCGACCGTTCCTGGTACAACCGGGCCGGGGTCGAGCGGGTGATGGGGTTTTGCAGCGATGCGGAGTATCGCGAGTTTTTACGGGCCTGTCCCGAGTTTGAACGCATGCTGATCCGCTCAGGGATAACCCTGATCAAATACTGGTTCTCGGTCTCGGACGAAGAACAGGAGAAGCGTTTCAAGGAGCGGATCAACACCCCCATCAAGCGCTGGAAGTTCAGCCCCATGGACTTGCAATCCCGCTCGCGCTGGGTGGAATACTCCCGCGCCAAGGATGACATGTTCACCTATACGGACACGGAAGACTGCCCCTGGTTCGTGGTCGATGCCGACGACAAGCGCCGGGCTCGGCTCAACTGCATCGCCCACCTGCTCGGCAAGGTGCCCTACGAGGCGATCAACTACGACCCCATCAAGCTGCCCCCCATCACGACCGAGGGATACGAGCGCCCGCCACTGGCCAGCCAGACCTTTGTACCCGACATTACCGCCGAGCTGGAGGCCTGATCACCATCACCCTGCCTGCCATGTTACCGAACGGCAGGCAATAAAAAGCCGGTCTGACGACCGGCAAAAAGGCATTGAATACTAAGGAAAACCAGCGCAAAAAAATCAGGTACGAATGTACTTGGCGGTACGAGGGAACGCCTGCTCTTTGGCGTCAAACAGATAACAGGCTTCAGCCGGGATACCCACGCTGTAGGTCTGACCGGTTGCCACATCCACGTCCGAGGTGGCCTTGACGGTAAAGTCGTGACCATCCACATCCATATAAACGAAGGATTCCGCGCCCAGGTGTTCAGCCACCTGCACTATCCCGCTCACCTTGCTATGAGCATGGGGGTGATCGAGCGGGAACAGATGCTCGGGACGAATACCCAGCTCTACCTTGTCACCGACCGAGCCACGACGGGCATCGACCCGCGCCCGCACCGTATCGCCGGAGGTGAGTTTGACCACACACTCCTGCTCGCCAATCTCCAGTAATTCGCCCGACAGAAAGTTCATCTTGGGTGAGCCGATAAAGCCCGCCACGAACTTGTTGTCCGGGTTGTGGTAGAGATCGAGCGGGGTACCGAACTGTTCCAGGTTGGTTTGGGCCTCGCCCTTGAGCGGACTCAGCACCACGATGCGGTTGGCCAGTGTCATGGCTTCCACCTGATCGTGGGTCACGTAGATGATGGTAGAGTTGAGCTCCTTGTGCAGCTTGGCGATCTCGATGCGCATCTTGACCCGCAGGGCGGCATCCAGGTTGGACAAGGGTTCGTCAAACAGGAACACCTGCGGCTGCTGCACTATGGAGCGACCTATGGCCACGCGCTGGCGCTGACCGCCGGAGAGCGCCTTGGGCTTTCTGTCCAGCAATGGCTCAAGCCCCAGGATTTCGGCGGCGCGCATCACCCGCTTGTGGATGTTCTCCTTGTCCATCTTCTTGAGCTTGAGGCCAAAGGCCATGTTCTCGTAGATGTTCATGTGCGGATAGAGAGCGTAGGACTGGAACACCATGCCGACGTTGCGCTCCACCGGCGGCACGTCGTTCATGTAACGACCGCCGATAGTCAGCTCACCGCTGGTGATGTCTTCCAGACCCGCGATCATCCGCAGCAGGGTGGACTTGCCGCAGCCGGACGGGCCGACGAAGACGATGAACTCCCCTTCCTTGATGGCCAGGTTGATGTTGCGCAGCGTGTCCTTGTGGACCGCCGGATCGTAGTTCTTGCGAACGTTGTTGAGTACTACTTCAGCCATGACGAGCTCCGCTCTTGAATCTTTGCAAATCGTGACGGCGGGGGGAGTCAGCTCCCCCGGCCATTAAAACCGTTAGCCGTTAAACGTTAGCCTTTCACACCGCCCACAGTGAGGCCGCCGACCAGCCAGCCCTGTGACAGACCAGCAGGAACATCTTGAGGCTGGCGACGTGACAGGTGCGGCAAGACACTTAACCTTTCACACCACCGGCGGTTAGGCCACTTACCAACCAGCGCTGCGCCATCAGGAAGACCACAGTAATAGGCAGACCCGACAGGACAGCTGCAGCCGCAAAGTCACCCCACAGATAGTTCTGCGGATAGAGGTATTGCTGGGCACCGACCGCCAGGGTCAGGTTGTTCACATCCTGCAGCAAGATGGAAGCAACGGGCACCTCAGTGATGGTACCGATGAAGGCCAGAATGAACACCACCGCCAGAATGGGCACCGACAGGGGCAACAGGATCAGGCGGAACGCCTGCCACGGGGTCGCGCCATCGATGGCTGCCGCCTCTTCCAGAGAGGAGTCTATGGTCTCGAAGTAGCCCTTGATGGTCCAGACGTGCAGCGCTATGCCGCCCATGTAAGCCAGGATAAGGCCACCGTGGGTGTTGAGACCCAACCAGGGCACATAGTCACCTATCTTGTTGAACAGCGCATAGATGGCCACCAGTGCCAGCACGGCCGGGAACATCTGGAAGATCAGCATCCCTTGCAATATGGTCTGCTTGCCGCGAAAACGCAGGCGGGCAAACGCATAGGCACAGGTGGTCGACAGCGTCACTATCATCAGGGCCGTGATGCCGGCGATCTTGATGGAGTTCCACAGCCAGGTCAGCACGGGGAACGGCGGCGGCGTGATGCTGCCATCGGCGTTGGTGATGGACATGCCCAGCGCCAGCTTCCAGTGATCCAGGGTCGGATCGGAGGGGATGATTTCCCCCACCGAGAAGTTGCCGTTACGAAACGAGATGGCGATGACCATGATCACAGGGAAAATGATCAGCGCCAGGAAGGCCCACATGACCAGGTGGGTTGCCCACACCCGGTATTTGACTGATTTGGGTTGTACGATAGCCATTGAGAAGCCTCCTTACTGTTGCTTGTCGGCTTTGGACAATTTCAGGTTGAGCAGTGCAAGCGCGCCGACGATCAGGAAGATGGCGGTAGCGATGGCACTGGCCAGACCGTAGTCCTGACCACCCGAGCCCTGGAACGCAATCCGGTAGGTGTAGTTCACCAACAGATCCGTGGTCCCGGCCGGGGTACTGGCACCTATGATGTCCGGCGCCCCGTTCGTCAACAACTGTATGAGTACGAAGTTGTTGAAGTTGAAAGCAAAGGATGCGATCAGCAGCGGAGTGAGCGGCTTCATCAAGAGCGGAACCGTGATCTTGAAGAAGTTCTGCACAGGACCGGCACCGTCCATGGCGGACGCCTCGTAGAGATCATCCGGAATGGCTTTGAGCAAGCCCATGCAGAGGATCATCATGTAGGGGTAGCCAAGCCAGGTATTGACGATGAGGATCATCACCTTGGCCAGGAAGGGGGTGGTGTACCAGTCCGGCTTGATGCCGAACGCCGCTTCCAGGAACAGGTTGATCTCGCCGAAGTTCTGGTTGAACAAGCCCTTGAACACCAGGATGGAGATAAACGCCGGTATCGCATAGGGCAGGATCAGCATGACCCGGTAGAAGCCGCGACCTCTGAGCTGTTCCCACTGCACCAGACATGCCATCACCATGCCGATGGCCAGGGTGAAGCCCACTGAGCCGGCGGAGAAGATCACGGTCCAGACGAAGATCTGCATGAAGGGACCCTGGATACCCGGGTCTGTCATGATGCGCACGAAGTTTTTCCACCCCACGCTCACCACGAAACCGGGGGCCATGCCCTTGCCGACAAACTGTCCCTGCTCGTCGATGTATTGATAGAAGCCGGTGTCACCGTTGGGCAGCATCAGCTCGCCGGTCTGGGTGTCACGCAGCAGGTTGCTGTCCTTGATCACCACGCCGGATTTGAGCACGGCGCCATCCATCAGCCGTGTGTACTGCTGCTTCTGGGCGGCAAACTTGCGCAGGCTGCTCAGGGTCAGGTGAATGCCACCTTCCGGCAACACCAGATCCAGCGCGCTCAGGTGAGTGCGATGATCGACGATGGCACGAATGGGGGCCACCTTGTCCACGGCCTCTTCTGCCAGAGGCTGCAACTGAACAACCTGGACCGCGTCATGGACTCTGCCCTCGCGGACAGCCAGTTCACGGGCCTTGTTGTTCATCAGAGTAAGGGGTTGACTGATAAAGGCTTGGTCGTCCTGTTTCAGCAACAGCTGAAACTGATTGTTCTCACCACCCAGCAGGGTGAAATCGAATTCACCGCCAGCCACCTTGTAGCTTTTTTTCAGATGGTAATCCCGTGCCTGCTCAAGGGAGAGCAAGTTGGATCCCGAATAGTTGGTGAAGGCGATGCCGATCGTGTAGGCAAGAGGGAAGATGATAAACACAACCATGCCAGCCACACCGGGGAAGATATAGCGGTGGGCATAAGTCTTCTTGTTCATGAAGACATACAGACCGACGGACACCACCACCAGATCGAGCAGAGCGAATACCCACTCACCGCTGGCGTACATCATCACGGCCGCATAACCGTTGAGGATTGCTACCAGAGCAGCGATGGTCCACTTAAGCCAGGTGTGCTTATCCTTCGGACCGGCATAGGATTCAATAGAAGGTACTACTTCCATGCCAATTAACCTTTATAACGCCAAGAGAGATTTGAGAGAGTGGGAGGCCGTTGCGGCCTCCCGGGTAGTGCATGCTTACTGAACGATACGCTTGGCAGCGGTATCCAGGGCTTCGTCAACGCTCTGACGGCCGGAGGTCACGTTCTTGAGGGCTGTTTCGAAGGAAGACCAGAAACGGCTCATCTCAGGCACGGACGGCATAGGCTCGCCATTCTGGGCGTTCACCATGGTTGCCTTGATGTGCGGATCGGATTCCAGGGTCTTCTGGAAGGACTTCAGCGCTACTGCACCCAACGGCTTGTCGGCGTTGACCGGTGCCAGACCGGCATCGGTCAGCAGGTAGTTTTCCAGGAACTCGATAGCCAGATCCTTGTTCGGGCTGGCGGCGTTGATGGTCGCACCCAGTACGCCAACGAAGGCTTTGGCCGGGTTGCCCTTCAGGGTCGGCAGGGACGCTACACCGTACTTGATGCCGCTCTTGTCCAGGTTGCTCCAGGCCCAGGGACCGTTGATCATCATGGCCACTTCGCCCTTGTTGAACTTGGCGTCCATCACACCGTAGTCGATACCTTTTTCCAGGTGACCGGATTTGATCATCTCGGAGATATAGCCAACACCGGCCTTGGCACCTGCGTTGTTCACGCCGGTATCTTTCACGTCATAACCGGTAGCGGTTTTCTTGAAGGCATAGCCACCGTTGGCAGCCACCAGCGGGTAGCTGAAATAGGGGGTGTCATAGGCCCACATGATGGCGCGCTTGCCATTTTTCTTCAGCGCTTCGTCGATCTTGGCGATCTCTTCGAAGGTTTTCGGCGGCTCGGGCAGCAGATCCTTGTTATAGATAAGGCTCACGGCTTCTACCGCAACCGGATAACCGTAGGTCTTGCCATCCACTGCCATGGCATCCCAGGCGAACTGTTCAAACTTGGCTTTGGTGGCTGCGTTCGGGGTAACAGGTACCAGCAGACCGGCCTTGACCCACTCACCGTAACGGTCGTGAGCCCAGAAGAAGATGTCCGGACCGTTGCCGGTGGCAGCGGCTTGCTGGAATTTCACTTCCACCTGATCAGGGTGAGCAACCGTCACCTTGATGCCGGTTTCGGCTTCAAACTTCTTACCTACTTCAGCCAGACCATTGTATCCCTTGTCACCGTTAATCCAGATGGTCAGTTGACCTTCGTCAATGGCGGCAGTGGCAGAGCAAGCCACGCCCAGAGTAGCCAGACCGATCAGGGATGACAGCAATTTCTTTTTCATGAGCCTTTCCTTGTATTAGTTCCGCGCTGTAAGAGCATTGTGTGCGAGATGAATATTATCCCAAGCCGCTACTGCCTCACATGACGCAACTCGCATTTTTGAAATGCAATTACGTATTTTCTTCCAGAAAGTTATGAAAATATTTTCTTATTTCAGGGGGTTATCGCCATTTATTGGCATATTTCTCGCCAAAAACAGAAATTAAATTACCAAATGGAAATAAAAAAACACAAATGAAAGGGTTTTCACTGCATTGAAAACCCTTTCACGGTGGTTATTCTGTTTAAATTGTTAACAAAGCACCGAGTTGGTTTCGAGGCGACTTACCCCATTAAATAAAAAGACACCGCAGCGAAGTGCGGTGTCTTTTTGCCAAAAATGGAAAGCAGATCACATTACGACTGGCGCAGCAGCTGATCCTTGAGATTGGGTGGCACGCCGCGAATGGTCAGAGTATCTGTCTGGGGATCGTAAAACACCCGGCTGTTCAGCAATTTCTGCTCGAAGCTCAGGGTCAGACCGCCACCGGAGCCGACGAACTTGGTCAGGCCGCGCAGGGTGGAGCGATCGGCGGGGAAGCGCTCTTCCAGCTCATACTCCTGACCGATGAAGCTGTAAAAATCGAGGTCGCCGTCGCCCGCTTCTCTTGCAGAGAGTTCGGCGGAAAGCTCCTTGATTTCGATCTCTTCACCGGCGCTGGCCTGCTCGGTGCAATATTTGAAGACCTGCTTCTTGTAGTCGTTGCGCTCGGCCGGCTCCAGCTGACGGCTGTCGCAATAATCGTCCACCGCCTGCAGCAGTCCTTTATTTTGGATCTTGGCATCCATGCCCTCGCGGGCACCCAGCAAGTCCATGAAAAAGTCCCCCAGTTTGCGACCGACCCGCCCCTTGCTGAAGGTGATATAACGCCGAGAGTCTGGCTGGGTTTTCCATTCGGTCAAATCGATGCGGGCCACCAGATTGAGCTTGCCGATATCCAGATAATGGATATGGCGCAAGTCCAGCGCCTCGCTGACGGTGACGCTTTCCTTGCCTTCCAGCAGGGCGACCATCAGGTAATCGACCCCTACATAGTTGTATTTGGCAAACAGCAATACACCCTGCTCGTCGAGGGCGTGATCCACCAGGTTCTTGACCAGCAGCTGGGTCATATTGACCGAGAAGGGGACGAATTCGAGCTGATCGCCGAGCAGCTGCTTGAGGGCAATGCGAAAGGCGGGAGAAGGCTGCTTGGGGGCTTCCTCACCGTCGGCCAGCTCGGCGACGGCGGCTTCGGGGTCAGCGAAAAAGCCAAAGCCCTTGCCACCCTTGCCGTTGTAAATGCGATGCAGCTCCGCCATCAGCCCCTGAACCGCCTCATCAGCAGGCAGGGTCTGGCTGCGGGTGTCGGCGTGAGGTTGACCATCGCCGCCCTGGCGCAGGGAGTGAAGAATGATCTTGTCGATATCGAGACTCATGTCACAAAGCCATAGTGTTAGCCGAAAGGGTGAAGTATTATAAGGCGCTTTGAACCGAGATGAACTGAAGATTATGCCCATCGTATCAAAGTACACAAACCAGCAATTTGATGACCTGATGAATGACCTGATCACTGTACTGGAAAAGCACAAGGCGCCAGTCGACCTCAGCCTCATGGTGCTGGGTAACGTGACTACCAATATCATCAACGGCATGGCCCCGGCACAACGCCAGGCGATCACTGAAAAATATGTCCAGGCACTGACTTCCTCGGTCGACACTCGCCACGACACTCACTGAGTCGCCGCCTTTTTTTGACGTTTCTCAAAGCAGATGGATCACTATGGTCGAAACCGGCAACCCCTATCGTGATAATGTCTCTCGCCTGATCACCTGGGGGCATTGGTTCTCCTTCTTCAACATCATTCTGGCCATGCTGATTGCCACCCGCTATCTGGGTGCCATCAGCTGGCCATCGACCACGCTCGGCGTGACCTATCTAATCATCAGCTGGATAGGTCACTTCTCGTTTCTGAGCTTTGTCACCTACCTGTTGACCATATTCCCGCTGAGTTTCGTGCTGCCCAAAGAGAAGCTGCTGCGCTTCATTTCGGCCATCATCGCCACCCTGGCGCTGGTGCTCCTGCTCATCGACACCCAGGTGTTCCAGCTGTTCAAGTTCCACTTGAACGCTCAGGTGTGGCAGTTGCTGCTGGATCAGGCACAGACCGAGGAAGGCTCGATCTGGAGCATCATCTTCGTGGCGGTGCCAACCATCTTCCTGCTGCAACTGCTGCTGTCGGCCTATGTGTGGCGCAAGATCAACAAGCGCAAGCGCCGCCAGTATGGCAATCAGGTGGGGCTGGCCCTGCTGGTCTGCTTCATTCTGACCCACGTGGTCAACAGCTGGGCCGATGCTACCCTGTATCAGCCCATTACCATGCAGCGCGCCAACTTCCCGCTCTCCTACCCCATGACCGCCAAGAGCTTCCTGGCCAAGCACGGCTGGCTGGACCTGGATCAGTACGAGAAGAAGGCAGAATCCCAGGATGGCGAGAGCGAGAGCCGCTTGCGCTACCCCCTGCGCCCGCTCAGCGTCAACGCCCCCATTGCCCACAAGAACCTGCTGGTGGTGGTGGTGGATTCGTTGCGAGCCGACATGCTCAACAGCATCAACATGCCCAATCTGCAGCGTTATGCAGACAGCCATCTCAATTTCCGCAACCACATGAGTGGCGGCAATGATGATGTGATGGGGATGTTCAGCCTCTTCTATGGCCTGCCCGGCCACTATTACGACGACATCCGCAACGACAAGACACCACCGGTACTGTTCGACGAGATGCTGCGCCAGGATTACCAGTTCGGCCTGTTTGGCGCGCTGGAAGATGCGCAGCAGTATCGCCAGAGCATCCTCTCCGGTCTGCGCAAGCAGGTGTTTGTCTCCGAGCAGACCAATGATCAGCTGCTGATCGGTGACTGGCAGCAGTGGCTCGCCAAGCGCTCGCCGGACAGACCCTGGTTCTCGCTGGTCTATCTGTCGAGCCCCGGTGATTACCAGCTGCCGGCCGACATGAAGGGCCCCTTCCAGCCCGAGCTGACCAAGTTCAATCCGGCCACCGCTTATCAGGCCAAAAACCTGCAGAAGCTGGAGAACCGTTACAAGAACACCGTCTTCTACACAGATCAGTTGCTGGAGCAGATGCTGAGCCAACTGCAACAGCAGGGCCTGAACGAGCAGACCATAGTCGTGGTGACCTCCAACCACGGTCAGGAGTTCAACGATACTCGCAGCAACAGCTGGGGTTATGGCACCAACTACTCGCCCTATCAGGTGCAGGTGCCTTTCGTGCTGGCCTGGCCGGGCAACGACACCCTGGCGCAGAGCCAGTTGAGCAGCCATCTGGATCTGGTGCCCACCCTGATGCAGGGCATGCTGGGGGTGCGCAACCCGGCGCGGGACTACAGCACAGGCCGCAGTCTGTTCGACAACAGCCCGCGCAACTGGCTGCTGGCCGGGGATCAGCGTGACTTTGCCATCTATCAGGGCAACACCATCACCCACTTCAACAAGCAGGGTGACTTTGAACTGCTGGAGCGCAACAGCTACCGTCCCATCAAGCACGGCACCCCCGACATGGGTGTCATGATCCAGGTGATGAACGAGCTCAACCGCTTCTATCGCGCCCCCTGACGGCCAGAAAACCACAACTCACCAAGCCCGCTCCCGTAGCGGGCTTTTTATTGCGTGCAGCACGGGCCGGAAAACAACACCTGGCTTCTATGCCCAAGGGAACCCATACGGGACGGGTTTACTGCCCAGCCAGATAGCCCTCTTCTCCCTTTCATGTTCTCACTTGCCGGCGCAAACGTTCTTCTTTTCACTACTGACTCTTCCATCAAAAACATCAATCTGATCAAGATCATAAAAACAAAATGATAATGATTATCAATCGTTGATCTGGATGGACCACTCTGCAATAATCCGCGCCCTTCAGGCTCAAATAACAATCATTCTCAAAATGAAAATACTGCTGCACTACTGGCCCATGCTGCTGTCCGGCACAGCGCTGGCCGCCAGCGATCCGGCCAGGGTCGACGAAACTGGCATACTTCCTCACCTAAAGGCGCGCGAGACCATAGTGGTCAAGGGCCAGCGGGTCGAACAGAAGCTGTCCGATATCTCGGGCGCCATCACAGTCATCACCGAAGAGGACCTGGATCGCCAGGTCGCCACCGAACTCACCGACGTGTTCAAGAACGAACCCGGCGTTTCTGTGACCGGCTCGGCAGGGCGTCCGCAAAACATCAGCATCCGCGGCATTGGCGGCAACCGGGTGCTGATCATCAAGGACGGGGTCAGGGTCAGCGACGGCTTCGGTGCCGACGATCTCAACGACAAGGTGGGCCGTTTCAGCTTCGATCTGGATGACGTCAAGCAGATTGAGGTGGCCAAGGGGGCCGGCTCCGCCCTGCACGGATCAGACGCCATCGGCGGCACCATCGTCATCTCCACCAAGCAGCCGGAGGATTATCTGCAGGGGCAGGATGCCTACCTCAGCAGCAAAGTCCTGCATGATGGCAGCAGCAACAAGCAGAAGTTGAGCGCCACCGGTGCCGCCCGCTGGGCTGAGACAGAACACCTGCTGCGCGTCTCTGGCTGGCAGGGGCACGAGACCGCCAACTATGACGAGAGCCGCATCCCGGCGGATCTGGATGGCCTGAGTGCCTCCACCAGCTCTCGCTTCACCCTGAACGAGCACCACCTGCTGCGCCTCGAACTCGACTACTTCGAGGACAATGCCAAGCGGGATCAGGGGCCGCGCGAAATGCCCCAGCCCGATGGCAAATGGCAGGTTCGCCAGTATCGCGAGGACAGCACCCAGCGCTCCCAGGGCGCCAAGCTGAGCTGGGAGGCGCGCAGCCTCGACCATCTGCTGGCGGATCAGTTCACCTTGAGCCTGCACGGCAATCACGCCAAGAACAGCGCCAACAAGCGCAGCCTGCTGCAAAATGACCTGCTGAGCGGCTATCCCCGCTATCGCAGCGAACGGGAGCTGGCCACCTTCACCGAGGATCTGCTCGGCGGCGAGCTGGACATTCGCCGCGATCTGACGACCGGCGCCATCGAACACAAGCTGAGCTATGGCATCGAACTGGAGCGTGCAAGCCATGAGCGACCGGTCGACAAACTGACCTTGGAGGCGGGCATTCCCCAGCCCGGCCAATCCGCCCCCTTCAGCAATGCCCGCACGGACCGCGCCGGCATCTGGCTGGGGGATGTGGCGAGCCTTGGCCAGTGGCAATTCACCCCCACACTGCGCATGGATCACCAGTGGCTGAGCCCGCAAGATGGCAAGGGTGCCAGCAACCACAGCTGGCACCTCTCCCCCAGTCTGGCCACCAGCTACCGCTTCAACGATCAGTGGCGCAGCTGGCTCAGCTATGCCAACGGTTTTAGTGCCCCCTCCTACGACAAGGTGTACGGCAATATTCCCCACTACTTTGCCCTGCCGCCGTTCGAGATCATCGCCAACCCGGACCTCAAGGAGGAGACCAGCCACAGCTTCGAGTGGGGTGTGAGCGGTGAAGGGGATGAGTGGAGCATCAAGCCGGCGCTCTTCTACAACCGCTACTACAACTTCGTCGACTGGCGCCAGGTGGGCTTCCGTATGAGCGACGGCGTCATGCTGCGCCAATACCGCAACGTGGCCAAGTCCGAGACCTGGGGCGCCGAGATCGCCGCCAGCTACTGGCTGACCCAGCAGTGGGAACTGGCCACCAAGTTCGGCTGGGTGGATGGCAAGGACAGCCAGGGCGAGTCACCGCGCAACCTGACCCCGCTGGAGGGCAATACCCGCCTCAGCTATCAGGCCAACGACTGGAGCCTGGGGCTGCAAGCCGATTATGCCGCCGCCATGAGCCGGGTACCTACTTGCGGCAACAGCCTGACCCAGCAGCAGAGCGAGTGCATGAAGAGTGCCGGCTGGCTCAGCTTCGCCCTGACCGCCGACTGGCAGATCACAGACGCACTCAAGGCCAACCTCAAGCTAGATAACCTGCTCGATACCCGTTACACCCGCTATCAGGATGTAGCCGGGCAGGAAGCGGGCAGCGATGCGGGACTCTACACCCAGACGGGCCGCTACCTGAGCGCCAGCCTGCGCTACACCTTCGTGGGGATCTGATGCACGCGCTATTGATAATGACGGCTCTGCTGGCCAATCCGGTGGCCTCCCCCGCCGAGGCCGCAATGACGGCAACCACCACGGCGCCACAGAGCGCGCCAGCCATTGCCAAACGTCCCCTGCTGATGAAGGGCGACACGGCGCGGCGCGATCCCTATGGCGGCTGGCGCGACGACAGTCGCCAGGATCCCGCCCTGCTGGCCATGCTGGCCGAGCAGAACCGCTGGACCGAGCAGCAGCTCGCCAGCCAGCGGCCGCTGGAGCAGGCGCTGCAAGCCGAGTGGCAGACACAGCCGCGCGGCGAGCCCATGCCCGCCGAGTGGCACACTGAAGCGGGCAGCCAGTGGCGGATGGAGGCCGACGGCAGCCTGTGGCAACGGGCTGATGACAAGGCGCAGCCCCGTCAGCGACTGGCGCCGCGTCAACCGGCGAGCGGCTATTACGAGCTCGCCGGCTGGGCACTGCACCCGAACGGACGCTGGCTGGCCCTGGCCGAAGATCTGCGTGGCGATCTGGACTACCGCATCACCCTGCTGGATCTGGATAGCGGCAAGACACAAACCACCCTGGCGCACAGGGCCGCCGATCTGCTCTGGAGCCTGGACGGCAAGACCCTCTACACCCTTGCCAACGAGCGCCGCACCCTGCGCCCATGGCAGCTGTGGGCCTGGCAGGATGGCAAGGAGCGGCTAGTACACCAGGAGGCCAATCCCGCCTGGCTGCTCAGCCTCTATGGCACCACGGACAAACGCCACCTGCTGCTGCAGAGCAACAACCACGACAGCTCGGAGCAGTACCTGCTGGACGAGGGAACCCCCTCTCTGCTCAAGGCCCGCCAGGCCGGTGTCGAGTACTACCTGGATACCCAAGGGGAGCGAGTGCTCATCAAGAGCAACAAAGATGGTGCCCTCGGCCTTTATCAGGTGACCAGTCTGGCACAGGTGGCCGAGGGGCACTGGCAACCCCTCTGGTCCGGCGAGAACAAGAGCCTGGAGAAGTGGCGCCTGTTTGCCGACCATACGGTCCTGCAATACCGCAAGGCAGGGGACGACTGGCTCGATGTGCTGGATTCAAGCGGCCAGCTCAGCCAGCGCGTGCATCTCACCGAGGGCGCTGGCACGGCCTGGATCCAGGGTGCTCATGACCCGGCCAGCCAGCAGATCCTGATCCGCAGGCAAGGGATGGCCGAGCCGCCCCACCAACGCTGGCTCAATCTGGCCAGCGGTCAGTGGCAAGCTGGCGCGCAGACGCAGGCACCCTCCCCCTACCGAAGCGAGCGACGCTGGGTGCTGGGCAAGGATGGGGTCAAGGTGCCCGTCTCTCTGGTGTGGCGCACCGACATCACCAAGCCCAAGGCGCTGCTGCTCTACGGCTACGGCGCCTATGGCACCCCTATGCGCCCCTACTACCAGCCCCAGGTGCTGAGCCTGCTGGATCGCGGTTTTGTCTACGCCATCGCTCACGTGCGCGGCGGCGGCATGCTGGGAGATGACTGGTATCTGGCAGGGCGCGGCCGGCAAAAACAGCACAGCGTGGACGACTTCCTGACCGTGGCAGAGGCGCTGGCCCGAGATCCGGCCATTGATCCTGCCCGGCTGTTCGCCATGGGCGGCAGTGCCGGCGGTCTGCTGGTGGCGGCGGCGCTCAATCAGGCGCCAACCCGCTTTGCCGGCGCCGTGTTGCAGGTGCCCTTCGTCGATCTGCTCGGCACCATGAGCGATCCCGAACTGCCGCTCACCCGCCAGGAGTACGCCGAGTGGGGCAATCCGGCCATTCCCGCCGACTATGCTGCCATGCGTCGCCTGAGCCCCTATGACAACCTGCAACGGCAGCCCTATCCCCCGGTTTATGTGACGGCCGGGCTGCACGACAGCCAGGTGCCTTACTGGGAGCCGCTCAAATGGGTCGCCCGGCTGCGGGAGCACAGCACGGGCACGGGCCCCTATCTGCTGAGTACGGCTCTCGACAGCGGCCACCAGGCCAGCACCGGCAAGGCCCACCAGCAGGCAGCGCGCGAGTATGCCTTCCTGCTCACCCTGGCTGGCGTTACCCGCTGATGGCGCATCCTTTTCTCATTTTTGTGTTGGAGTAAACCATGAAACCCTCTTCCCTGGCCCTCTGGCTGGCGGCAACCTTGCTCTCACAGCCCCTGCTGGCGGCCGAGTTGCAGTTTGTCGATGAAAAACCCATTACCACCACACCGCAGCAGTGGCTCGAACAGCGCCTTGGCGTGACGCTCGCCCCCGACTACGACAGGGCCAGCCTGCTCGGTCATCACTACAGCTTCCGCCAACTGGTCAAGGGCCTGCCGGTGGCCACCATCCAGGCTGCCGTCAGTGTCGACAAGACCGGCAAGCCCTGGCGCCTCTATCACAACAGTCGGCCGCTGCAGAGCAGCGAGCCAGGCTGTGATGCCGGTGGCAACCTGGCGCCTCTGATCGAAGAGTTGCGGGCAGGGGGCAGCGAGATCGACCCGCAGGGAGCGGTCGAAGCCTGGTACTGGCGCGACGGCGATACCCTGGTACCCGCCCTGCGCCAGCGGGTGCGCGAACACAAGGCAGGCAACGCCAAGGCTACCTATGTACAGCTGTTCGCCAGTTGCGACGGCAGCCGGGAGCTGGGCCGCTGGATGGATGCGGCCAGCACCCAGGCCAGCCGCACAGCCGACGCCGGCGACACCCAAGTGGAAGCACGAGTATTCGACCCGGATCCCCGCACCCAGCTGCAAGACGCCAGCCTGGTCTGGCACGACGAACTGGTACTGGCGGACGCCGCCTATCAGGACAGAGTTCCCCTGCCGGTCACACTGCAAGGGGGACGCTATCTGCTGAGCGGCCCTCACGCCCGGGTGGTGGATGCCATGGAGCCCGATACCGCACCTTTCAGCAGTGATGACCCGCAGGCATTCCGGTTGACCCGGGACGATCGGGGCTTTGCCGACATCAACGCCTATTACCACCTTGACTTGGCCCAGCGCCACATCAAGAAGCTGGGCTTTAGCGGCCTCATCCCCGGGGCCCTCGACATAGACACCGAGGCCGGCTATCAGGACAACTCCCTCTATGACCCTTTCGAGCGCAGGCTGGAGCTGGGCCGCAGCGGCGTGCCCGATGCCGAGGATCCCATGGTGATCTGGCACGAGTTCGGCCATGCGGTACAGCACCACATAGTGCCGGACCTCGGGGATGAGGCAGACTGGGGCGCCATCGGCGAGGGCTTCAGCGACTACCTGGCCGCCAGCCACCGCCAGCGCAGCGAGGCGGGTCGCCAGTTCGAACCGGCCATGGTGTTCAACTGGGATGCCCGTTTTACCGACCGCACCCCGCGCCAGCTGGATGATCTGCGTGCCCGCTACCACCCGGACTACAGCTATCCTGCCCACCGCACCATCAACGGCAGCAACGGCGATCAGTTGTGGGGCACACCGCTATTCCAGGCCCTGCTGGCGTCGGTGACCGAGCATGGCGAAGGGGCCCGGGACGAGTTTGACCGCGTCATCATCGAATCCCACTTCGGGCTGGGCCCGGCCATTCGCATGCCACAGCTGGCCCGCATCACTGTGGACACGGCGGCGCGGCTCTACCCTGCCCGTCACTACGCCAGCCATCTGGAGCAAGCCTTCCGTCAGCACGGCCTCTTGCTGGCGCCGATCAATATCGCGCTGGTCGAGGGCAGCGCCATCGAGCTGGGACAGCGTCAATCCGTACAGGTGACACTCACCAATCAGGGCTCGGCGCCAGTGACCCTCAATGCGCTGACCCTGACCCTGCCCGCCGGGCTGCAGGCCGATCCCTACCAATGGCAAGCCACCACACTGGCGGCGGGAGCCACCACCACCACCACGCTGCGACTGCTGGCCCAGAGCCCGCTGGCCTGCGGCGATGAGGTGAGCCTGCCGGTAAGCCTCGTCATGACGGGGACCAGCCCGACCGAGCGCCAGTGGCAGCAGCCACTGAGCCTGCCCATAGGCACGCCCATCATCAGCCGCGCCACAGGCCAGCCGCTGCTCCTCAGCGATGCCCAGAGCGAGGAAGTACGTGGCTTGAGCCAAGCCAGCCTGCTGCTGGAGAAGACCAACGCCAAAGTGAGCGAGCAGTTTCAACTGACCCTGGATCTGCAACACGACGCCCTGGATGAGCTGGAGATCTGGCTCAACTCCCCCTCCGGCACCCGCCTCCAGATCTGGGACAAGGGCTACAGCCCACTGCCACGGCTGAAAGGGGTCTTCCCTACCGAGCTGCTGCCCCTGCAACCCTTCACCCCATTGCTGGGAGAGCCGCTGGCCGGCAGATGGACGCTGGAAGTGGTGGACAGCAAACCCGGGCATCAGGGCCGCATCAATGGCTGGAGCATCAGCCAGCGCACCGGCGCCCAGTGTGGTGAACCCATAGCCCCGCCGGATGACGGCATCATCCACTTCCAGGTGGACGACAGCAGTGGCGGCGGTGCGGCCAACCTGCTCTGGCTGCTGCCGCTGGCGATCTGGCGCCGCCTTCGCCAGCGCGGCTGAGTAACCCACCCATATATAAGAAGAAGGGGCCCTGGCCCCTTCCCAAGGACAAGAGATGAATCCAACCTATTCCCGCCTGGCCTGCCTGCTGGCCCCCCTGCTCACCGCCTGCGGTGGCGGCGGCTCGGATGAGGCGCCGCTGGCGGCACCTGCCTATACCCTGAACGTCAATCTGCCCGAGAGTGGCACCCTGTGCGTCAATCTCAACCAGAACACCCGCTGTGACGAGGGGGAGCCCAGCGTCAGCGGCGTAGCCGGTACCCGTCAGCTGAGCGGCACCTCCCCCGCCCTGCTGACCAGTCCGCTGCTGTTCCTGCCAACCAACCCGGCAGCGCCGGCGCTGCTGCACCCGGCCGCCCGACTGGATGGCCAGACCCTGACCCCCAGCCTGCTCAGCACCCTGCTGCAAAGCAGCATCGCCGAGGGACATCCGCCCAAACAGGCACTCGACGAGATGTTGGCCGCGCTGGCGCCGCTGCAACCAGGTCAAGGGCTGGCCGCCCTGTCGCAACTGGCCGACTTCAACCTGGCGCTGGGGCAACTGCTGCTGGCGGTGATCGATGCAGAGCCGGAGATATCGGACCTTTCGCCCGTCCTCCTGCAAGCCGTGGTGTGGCCGGCCCTCGGCAGCCTGCTGCCCGAGCTGGCCAGCCACTTTGCCCAGCACGGCGAGCTGACCAGCCTGCAAGAGAGCGTCACCCGCATGCTGCAACAGCAATACTCCCATCCCTTGGTCACCGGCAGCGGCGTCACTACCTACACGGATGGTGTCGACTACCTGCTCACCGAAGAGCCCGCCGACCACCCGGGCCAGGAAGCCAGCCTGAACAAGGCCCCCTTGCGCTATCGCAAGTTGGATGGCAAGGGCCAGCCCCTGCCGGATGACGCCCCAGTCTGGGAGTGTGTGGAAGACCTCACTACCCGCCTCGTCTGGGAGAGGAAGCTGAATGATGCAAAGAGCCCACGCGATCTGCATCGCACCTTCGCCTGGGAGCTTGGCGACTATCACCCCACCCAGCAGGAGCTTGACTACGCCTGCCCGCAAGGCGAGGCCATCTGCACCACAGAGCAATATCGCCAGTGGCTCAACACCCAGCAGCTGTGCGGCATCACCAGCTGGCGCATGCCCCACTCGCGCGAGCTGATGAGCCTGCAACACTACGGCTCGCTCGCCCGCCAGTATGGCCAGCTGGTCACCATGGATGTGCGCTACTTCCCCGATGTCGGCACCACCACCAAGGATTTCAGCGGCTACTACTGGAGCCAGACCCTGACCCCGTCCCGTCGGCTGGAGAGCGCCCCCCTGAGCGCCATCGCCCATATCTTCCTCGGCGATGACGCCGGTACCGACTACGCCACCACAGTTCAAAACAGCAATGATGCCAACGGTCTGCAACTGCGACTGGTGGCGGAGGTAACCCGATGAACCGCTTGATTCTGACCCTGCTGCTGACCCTCGGCAGCCCTCTCGCCCTGGCCACCGCCATCTGCGACGACACCATGCCCAGAACCAGCCCCACCGCCCGCTTCATCGATCGCGGCAACGGCACAGTCACGGACAGAAGCACGGGCCTGACCTGGATGCGCTGCCAGCTTGGCCAGAGCTGGCGCAACCAGAGCTGCAGCGGCGAACCGACCCGGCTTTACTGGCAGCAGGCCCTGCTGACCGCCGAGCGGATCCGCTCCGAGCCGAGCCATGCCCTGCACAACTTTGGCGGCTACCGGGATTGGCGCCTGCCCACCATCAAGGAGCTGACCAGCGTGCTGGAGTCCGCCTGCTACAAGCCGGCGCTCAACGAAACCATCTTCCCCCGCGCCATGGCCGGTGAAGGAAAAGAGGTGAACGACGGTTACGTCTATCTCTGGTCCTCGACCCCGGTGCCGGCCAGCAAGAGCGTCGCCTATCTGGATATCACCAGCGGCGCCGTCGGCATGCGGGCGCCCGGTGCCTGGGCCAAACAGCTGCTCCTGGTGCGTTGATTGCGCGGGGGTGGCCACAGGAGCCCGCTGAAAAACGGATCCTTGTCCGGCCACCTCCGAGCTGTGCAAAAGCGCTGTACACCGAATGTGCGCCTTGTCAGAAAATAGCCAGAAGACGTCATCCTGTGCCGGATCTGGCAGGATTTGCACCCCGGATCGCTGGCATGAAACGGGCAGAGCGGTTAGTCTAGCGGCGTTGAACCAATCCCCATGAGGTACAGATGAAAACCGTATTGCGTTTTAGCCTGCTGGGCGCCTTGTTGCTGGGCGGCCATGCCTTCGCCGCCGAACCGAAAAAATTTGATATCAGCATGTTTCCGGCCGCCGAAGTAAACCAGGAACGTGTCGTGATCCGCCTGCCGGAAGTCGAGAACGAAGCCGACATGATGGTCGAGCTGCAGGTCGGCAAGAAAATGATGGTCGATTGCAATGTGCCGCGCTTCGCGGGCAATCTGGAGCAGCACAGCGTCAAGGGCTGGGGCTACAACTACCTGATGCTCGGCAAGGTATCCGATCCCATCAGCACCCTGATGGCCTGCCCGGATGTCCAGAAGAAAGAGACCTTCGTCCAGATCTACGGTCAGGGCTTCTTCGTGAACTACAACTCCAAGCTGCCGTTCGTGCTTTACGTCCCGCAGGAGTATGAAGTGCGCTACCGTCTGTGGCGTGCGGACAACCTGGCCCAGCCAGCCATGATAGAGTAAGTCTCCATCGAGACCAAACCTCCCGCTTTGGTTCATGAATGACACAAGATAGAGCGCCAAATGGCGCTTTATTTTTAACCAAACTTCGTCGCCCCAGACGGCCGAACCTTGACATAACCTGACATAACTCCGCTTTTTTGCTCCTGCCCTCCCCGAATATCCACTGGATCATGGCTAAATCACTTTCAATGAAAATTATTTATCCATATAGTGAAAAAATTGATTTTGCACTCTGCGACGGCCTGATGATACTTGCCCGCAAAGGTCAAACTAACCAGAAAAAGAGCACTATGAGCTTCGAATCCGACAAGCGTTTCAACGACTTCAAACATTTTCCCCGTGGCCTGCGTCGCAGTGGTGAATTCACTGTTGCCGAAGCGGACAGTCTGGAAAAATACGGCACCGCCATGCTGGCGCTCTATCAGGGCAACCTGGCGCCTCGCGATGACGTAGAAAGCGCCTTTATCGAACAGGTCAAATCCGGCGCTGCCGGCAGCAATCCCCACGCCAAGGTGTGGTTCAAGTATCTGAAGGTGATAGGTCCCAAGCGCGTGCATCGTCTGTGCACAGTCGCAGGCGGCGCCAACGAGGAAACCGGCGGCGGTGGTTTTGACGGCGGCAACGGCGGCGGTAGCGACGAGTCCATCGATTAATGGATACCGAACTGCTTCGGACCTTTATCGAGGTCAGCAAGACCCGGCACTTTGGCCGGGCTGCTGAGAATCTCTACCTGACCCAGTCGGCGGTGAGCTTTCGGATCCGCCAGCTTGAGCAGCAACTCGGGGTCAGTCTGTTTGCCCGTCATCGCAACAACATCCGCCTTACCGCGTCCGGTGAGCGTCTGCTGCCCTATGCAGACGCCATCTTGCATACCCTGGGTCGGGCCAAGCAGGACGTTGCGCTCTCCCCCGGTTTCAGCCAGCAGCTCGCCATAGGCGCGCCCGCCGTGTTCTGGGAGCTCGATTTCAACGACTGGCTCAATCATGTCTATGCGCTGGCTCCCGGCCTCGCCGTGCGGCTCGAAACCGCATCCCGCGAGCACCTGTGCCGCCAGCTGCTGGAGCGCTCCCTCGACTTGGCCCTGCTATCCGAGCCAACCAAGATCGATGAGATTGCCCTGTATCCCATCGGCGAACTGGTGTTTGAACTGGTGAGCCGGGATAGCACAGCCAACGCCGACAGCCTGATGCAAATGCCCCACATTCACCTCGACTGGGGCACCAGTCTGGAGCCGCAACCCAGCCGATTGCAGAGCCTGCAAAAAACCCCCGTGCTGCACTCGAGCTCCGCCAACATGGCGCTGCAGTTCGTGCTGGCCAATGGGGGTGCCGCCTACCTGCCACGGCGGATGGTGAGTCCCTTCCTGGAAAAGGGGCAGCTGCATCTGGTGGAGGGAGGCCAGCCGCTCAGTCGTCCGCTCTACCTCGCCTATCTGGAGAAATCCGATCGCCGGGAGCTGATCGATCGGCTGCTGACCCTGCCGCTCGGTTGGGATGGAGCCGATCTGCGCCTGCCGCAGCCTGAATAACCTCGGGCGATAGCACAGACAGAAAAGGGGCCGAAAAGGCCCCTTTTTTATGGTGCTTGCGTGCAATCGCATCAGCCGTGCTGGCGGCGATCGTTGGCCTGGGCCAGCAACATGCGGCTCTCGCGCAGAAACTCGTCGGCATGCTCGCCAAAGAAGCCGGATACCTGCGAAAAGGCATCGATAAAACCGGCTCTGTCCCCCTGCTCCAAGAGCCCCAACACCTCGCCGAAGTTCTGGTAGTAGCGGCGGATCATCGCCAGATTCTGCGGTGACGACAATATGATGTCGGCATAGAGCTCAGGATCCTGGGCAAACAACCGCCCCACCATGGCCAGCTCCAACCGGTAGATGGGGGAGCTTAAGTTAAGCAGGCGGTCGATGTTGGCCTGCTCCCGGGAGAGGTGCCAGCCATAGGCAAAAGTGGCGAAGTGGCGCAGCGCCTGAATGAGGGTCATGGCCTCGTCGTGGGCTTTGGCCTCAACTTGCTGCAAGCGCGCGCCCCAGATGGTCATCTGATCCAGCAACCACTGACTGGCGGCCGCATCACGGCCCTGACAGCAGACGATCACCTGCTTGGCAAGGCTCGCCACATCGGGTCCGAACATGGGGTGCAGCCCCAGAACAGGACCTTTGTGCACGGCCAACATATGGGCAAGCGGCTCGCTCTTGACGCTGGTGACATCCACCAGCAGACAATCGGCAGGCAATGAACCGAGCCGGTCGATGATCTGGCAGGTGATGTCGATGGGCACGGCCACCATCACCAGACCCGCGTCAGCCAGGATGGCGTCAGCTCTTGGCCAGTCTGCTTGTTCGAGGGTCTCGACCCGGTAGCCGGAGAGGCTGAACATGTGGCCGAACAAGCGGCCAAGTTGACCCTGTCCGCCTATGATGACCACTTTGCCAAGATCCGGCTTCATGCACTTGAAGCCGGTGTCTTTTTCGCTGGCATAAGATTCACGCATGACACGGCGCAGCACATCCTCGATGAGATCGCCCGGCACCCCCAACAGTTCGGCCTCGGTGCGACGGCGGGCCAGCATGCTCGCCTCCCTGTCCGGTGCATAGATGGGCAGGCCGTGGCGGCTCTTCACCTCACCCACTTCCCCCACCAGGGCCAGTCGTGCGGCCAGCAGATCGATCAGCTGTCTGTCCACCGCATCAATCTTGTCCCTGAGGGCATTCAACTCTTCAGCCATATCCAGTCCCCGCTGGCGGCGGCGCCCTGTGATTCAAGAGGCAACAAGGTATCACTGCGTGGGCAGTGATACCTCTATGGTTCAATCAGTTACGACAAGATACCACGGCTTACCGTGCAGTTCTGCCCTTGAGCGGCGCCGCCAGCTCGCGATGGCATCGCTCCAGCAGAGCGACTGTGCTATCCCAGTCGATGCAGGCATCGGTGATGGAGACGCCGTAACGCATCTGCTCCTTAGGCTGCTCGCTGGACTGGTTGCCTTCGAACAGGTTGGATTCGAGCATCACCCCTATGATGGAGCGGTTGCCCTCCTGGATCTGGTGGATGACGTTGTCGGCCACCTTGGGCTGCAAGCGGTGATCCTTGCTGGAGTTGCCGTGACTGCAATCCACCACCAGACCGGGCAGCAGGCCCGCCTTCTCCAGCGCCTCCTCCGCCAGCGACACATTGACCGAGTCGTAGTTCGGGTGCTTGCCGCCGCGCAGGATGACGTGGCCATCCGGGTTGCCCTGGGTCTGCAGCAAGGCAACCTGGCCCTGCTGGTTGATCCCCATGAAGGCATGAGGGCTGGAGGCCGCCTGCAGTGCATTGATGGCGGTACCCAGGTTACCGTCTGTGCCGTTCTTGAAGCCGACCGGCATGGAGAGGCCGGACGCCATCTCCCTGTGGGTCTGGGATTCTGTGGTACGGGCGCCGATGGCCGACCAGGAGAAGAGCTCGGCCAGGTATTGCGGGCTGATGGGGTCGAGCGCTTCAGTCGCCAACGGCAATTCCAGCTCCGCCAGCCAGCAGAGCAGCTCACGGGCGCGATGCAGCCCCAGCTCCACATCGAAGGTGCCATCCAGGTTCGGGTCGTTGATAAAGCCTTTCCAGCCGACCGTGGTGCGCGGCTTCTCAAAGTAGACCCGCATGACAATGTAGAGAGAATCCTGATAGGCATCATGCAGCGCTTTGAGTCTGGTTGCGTACTCTTTGGCGGCGTCCATGTCGTGGATGGAACAGGGTCCACAGATCACCAGCAGGCGGTGATCACGACGGTGGATGATGTCGGCGATGGTAGTGCGGGCCCCTTGCACGAAAGCCAGCGCCTGGTCGGAGATGGGTAGCTTCTCCTTGAGCTGGGCAGGCGTGATCATCACTTGTTCGGATTGGATATGGATGTTGTTCAGGGGGTCTCTTTGCATGATCTCATTCTCTCTACAGTATTTAAGCCAATTGCACTGGGTGTATTCATTTATTTACACAAGTCAGTGCTTTGTTACGCAACCGTCCTCACCTTACCAAGGAAAAACAAACAATCAAGTGAAACTAGCGGATTAACTGTCTAGTAGGTGGATAAACGACCAGCAAGGCGACCAAAACAACCAGAAAGTAGCGAGTAAAAAGCCCCTGATCCGATAAAATCGTAAATATATAGTTACATGCTGATACTACCGTCAGTACTGCTCGACCACTATCCGACCCCTGCCCTTGCCTCCATTTTATAAAAAAAGCGGGGCACCTGGCCCCGCTTGCGTTCCCGTCTTGCTCTTCTTTTATGCTTTGCCGTGTGCCTTGATGGCGTCAACCGCCTTGTCCGGGAAGTCGCTGAACACCCCGTCCACATCGGCCTGATAGAGGAAGATGTTGAGCAAATCACTGAAATCCTTGGCGTAGGCCGGGATCTGCCCCTCATCCTGACGGAAGGTATAAGGGTGTACTTTAAGGCCAGCGGCATGGGCCTCTTTCACCATATTGGTAAACACTGGTTTGCCCAAGGTACCCGGCTCCGTGACTATCATCGGCTTCCAGGGGCCTATGCCTTCCGCGTAGCCGGCGATGGTCTTCATGGCGCCCGGCTTGAACATCCAGTCATAACTGTAAGGAGTTGCCTGGCCCTTGGCGTCATAGACCATAGTCTCGTTCCAGTCGGTCTCGGCCATCAGCTGCACCAGTTTCAAGTCCATCCCTAAGGCGGGCATCAGCTCGCTGTTGATGCGCTTGAGCTCGTTGGCATCGAAGCACTGCAGGTAGACCTTGTCATCCTTCCCTGTGTAACCGTACTCCTTGAGCACGTTCAAGACGGCCTTGGATATGTCCTTGCCTTCGTGGCGAAACAGCCCGGGGGCCTTGATCTCCGGGTAGATGCCGATGTTCTTGCCGGTGCTCTTGTTGAGCCCCTGGATCATCTCTATCTCTTCCTGGAAGGTGTGGATCTTGAAGCTGGACTTCCACAGCGGGAAGCGGGCCGGATAAACGGGCACCTGCTTGCCATCCACCAGCTGGAACGGCTCCGTCATGCTCAGGGAGCGCACCTCGGCCAGGGTGAAGTCCACCACATAGTAGCGACCGTCCGGGCGGGCCCGACCGGGGAAGCGCTCGGCCACGTCCGTGATGCCATCGAGGAAGTGATCGTGCATCACCACCAGCTGGTCATCCTTGGTCATCACCAGATCCTGCTCCAGATAATCGGCTCCCATGCCATAGGCCAGTGCCTTGGATTCCAGGGTGTGCTCGGGCAGATAACCTGAGGCGCCACGGTGGGCGATCACTATCTTGCCTTCGTCGGCAGCAAGAGCGGGCAATGCAAGGGCGGCCCCTAAGCCAAGGGCAATCAGGGAGAGAGAGATTTTGTTCATGCGAAGTGCTCTTTGTTATTGTTTATTTGGTGTAGGTATTTGTTATAGCAGAGGTTTATTGCATTTTGACGACGGGCGGCCCCTTGGCCGCCCGCTTCTTCATCAGCTGGCCTTGGGCAGGGCGTGCTGGTGTTGCTCCAGCCAGGCGTGCAGTTGCAGCTGCTCAGGCTGAGACAGGCGCAGCCCCAGCTTGCTGCGGCGCCACAGTATGTCTTCCATCGAATGGGCCCACTCGCGGCTCATCAGATAACGCACTTCCGATTCGTACAGACCGGCGCCAAAGTGCTGGCCGCGCTCCTCGTGCAACCAGAGGCGGGCGTGGCTGCCATAGGCCTCGGCGATGCGACGGGCGTTGCGCTCATCCAGCCAGTCGAATTCGAGCATATAGGCGCGTGCCAACTCGGTGGTGGAGCAATCAAATTCGCCACCGGGCAGACGGCTGGTGGCGGTCCAATCATCCCCCATCTGGCTGAACCAGGGCTTGATCTTGTTGCAGGCAGCCTGGGCCAGCTTGCGATAAGTGGTGAGCTTGCCGCCAAACACGGACAAGAGTGGCGCGCCGTCGGATTCACCGGAGAGCTCGAGGGTATAGTCACGGGTCACGGCCTGGGGGGAATCGGACTCGTCATCGCAGAGCGGTCGCACGCCGGCATAGGTCCAGATGACATCTTTGGGCGCTATCTGGCGGGTAAAGTGAGCGTTGACCACCTTGCACAGGTAGTTGATTTCGGCGTCGCTTATTTTCGCCTCGCGTGGGCTGCCCTTGTGCTCCACGTCCGTGGTGCCGATGAGGGAGTAATCCTGCTGATAAGGGATGACAAAGACGATGCGGTTGTCTTCGTTTTGCAGGATATAGGCCTCTTCGCGCTCATGGATACGCGGCACTATGATGTGGCTGCCCTTGATGAGGCGGATGCCACGGGGAGATTTCTCGTGCAGGCTCTCGTCATAGAAGGTCTTGACCCAGGGACCGGCCGCATTGACCAGACCACGGCAGGTGACGGTGAACTGCTCGCCCCCTTCCCGCTCCAGAGTCAACGTCCAGTGCTTGGAGCCGCGCACCGCCTTGATGCAGCGGGTGCGGGTCTGTACCTCGGCCCCTTTATCGCGAGCCATCATGGCGTTGAGTACCACCAGGCGGGCGTCATCGACCCAGGCATCCGAGTACTCGAAGCCTTTGTTGATACCGGCGGTCAAGCCGTCCTGGGGCAGGAAGCGCACGCCGCAGCTGCCCTTGAGCTTGTCGCGCTTGGCCAGGTTGTCATAGAGGAAGAGACCGGCGCGGATCATCCAGGCCGGGCGCAGGTGCGGGCGATGGGGCAGCCGAAAGCGCATGGGACGGGCGATGTGGGGAGCCATGCCGAGCAGCACTTCCCGCTCAGCCAAGGCCTCTTTCACCAGCCGGAATTCGTAATGTTCGAGGTAACGCAAGCCACCGTGGATCAGCTTGCTGGAGTTGGAAGAGGTGGCAGAGGCGAGATCCTGTGCCTCGAACAGGGCAACCTTCAGACCCCGACCCGCTGCATCAGCCGCAATGCCCACCCCATTGATGCCGCCGCCAACGACGACCAGATCATAATGTTCGCTCATGTTCACCTACTCTTTCTTATTTTGTGTTGCCATGACAGCAATGTTTGATTTCGCTCATATTAGAGCATGAAAAAATGATAAACGAACATTTTATGGAGAAAATGTGATCGCGATTGTTTTGGCAATGCTAAAAATGCTGCCAGTCGGTGATCAGGACTTCAGCAAGGGGGCGGGCGGGCAAAAAAGCGTGCGCGAGATCGCGCTCATGCCTAGTGGCATTCAGGAACAAGCGAAGGGTGTGCAAGCAGAGGGGATAAAGCGGAAAAGAAGCGGCCGCCTGTGCGGCGGCCTGATGCCAGATAGGGGCTAACGGCGACTCAGCAGATGTGGCATTCAATCTGGTGCTGGGACATGAGCCGCATCAGCTTCTCGGGCGGCTCCTGATCGGTGAACAGGGCGTGGATCTGGTTGAGGTTGCCCAGATTGACCATGGCATTGCGGCCGAACTTGGTGTGGTCGGCGGCCAGAAACACCTGGCGGGAGTGGGCTATGATGGCCTGGGCAATCTTCACCTCGTGGTAGTCGAAATCGAGCAGAGAGCCGTCATTGTCGATGCCCGAGATACCGATGACACCGTAATCCATGCGGAACTGACCGATGAAATCGCGGGTCGCCTCCCCCACTATGCCGCCATCCCGGTTGCGGATCTCGCCACCGGCGATGATGACGGTGAAGTCATCCTTGGCGGTGAGAATGCTGGCGACGTTGAGGTTGTTGGTCACCACGCGCAGCTCGCGGTGATCGAGCAGGGCGCGGGCGATGGCCTCCGTGGTGGTCCCTATGTCGATGAAGAGGGAAGAGCCATCGGGAATGTTGGCGGCCACTTCGCGGGCGATACGCTCTTTCTCCTTGAGCTGCATCACTTTGCGGGCACTGTAGGCGGTATTGACGGTACTCGAATGCAGGGAGGCACCGCCATGATGGCGCCGGATCTTGTTCTGTTCGGCGAGATCGTTCAGATCACGGCGAATGGTCTGGGGACTGACGTCAAAGTGGGTCACCAGATCCTCCGTCGAGACAAAGCCCTGCCGCGTCAGGACGTCCAGTATCTCCAGATGTCGTTGGGTTTGCTTCACGCTTGAACTCCGATGATGAGACGAAAAAAGGCCCCGGCAGATGCGGGGCCTTTGGCAGTTTACCTGATCCCTTTTCGGATCGATAAGGGCAGGATCACGTTTTATGCCTTATCGGCAGCCGCCTTCTTGGCCGCGACGGCGATGTTCTCATGCTTGAGGGTCATGGCCAGCAGTATGATGGAGATCACGCAAGACGCGGTCAGCACCATGAAACCGCCATCCCAGCCGAAGTGGTCAACGGTATAGCCCAGCATGGCGTTGGCCGCCACGGCACCACCCAGATAACCGAACAGCCCGGTGAAGCCTGCCGCGGTACCGGCGGCCTTCTTGGGTGCCAGCTCCAGCGCATACAGACCGATCAGCATGACAGGGCCATAGATCAGGAAGCCGATGGCGACCAGCGCCAGCATGTCGACGGTGGGGTTGCCCGCCGGGTTGAGCCAGTAGACCAGCACAGCCACTGTCACCAGTACCATGAACAGGATGCCGGCCGGGGCGCGGCGGCCCTGGAACATCTTGTCAGAGATCCAGCCGCACAGCAGGGTGCCCGGAATACCGGCCCACTCGTACAGGAAATAGGCCCAGGAGGAGTTGTCGACAGTGAAATCCTTGGCCTCTTTCAGGTAGGTCGGAGCCCAGTCCAGCACACCGTAACGAATGAGGTAAACGAAGGCGTTGGCAATGGCGATGTACCACAGCAGCTTGTTGTGCAGCACGTACTTGACGAAGATCTCCTTGGCGGAAAACTCCTTCTCGTGGCTGGCGTCATAGTCCTTCGGATAGTCGTCCTTGTACTCCTCAATGGGCGGCAGACCGACCGATTGCGGGGTATCACGCATCACGAAGAAGGCGATCACCGCAATGGCGGCAGCAGCAGCAGCCGGTACATAGAAGGCACTGCGCCAGTCATTGAACCAGCCCATCCCCAGGATGAACAGCGGACCTATCATGCCGCCGCCGACGTTGTGCGCCACGTTCCAGACCGCGACCACTTCGCCACGCTCTTTCTGTGACCACCAGTGCACCATGGTGCGACCGCAGGGTGGCCAGCCCATGCCTTGTACCCAACCGTTCAGGAACAAGAACACGAACATGATGGCGATGCTGGAAGTAGCCCAGTGCACAGTCCCCATCATGAACATGATACCGGCCGACAACAGCAGACCGGCAGAGAGGAAGTAGCGGGCGTTGGATCGGTCAGACACGTTCCCCATCAGGAACTTGGACAGACCATACGCAATGGAAACCCCGGACAGGGCCAAGCCCAGGTCACCGCGGGAGAATCCCTGTTCGATCAGGTAAGGCATCGCCAGACTGAAGTTTTTCCGTACCAGGTAGTAACCGGCATAACCGAAGAAGATCCCGAAAAACACCTGCCAACGCATGCGCTTGTAGAAGGGATCGACCTTGTCGGCCGGGAGCCTGTCTATGTGTGGTGCAGGCCTGAAGAGACTAAGCATGTTCTGCTTCCTTATTGTTGTTGTGGGCGGTTGAGGGTGCCCTGTCCATGCTGACCAACCAGAGGAGTCCTGATTCGAAAGCGAGCCTATTGTGCTCACATGTGAACATTTAATCTGTGATGGAGGCTCAAATATTGCAGTTTTATTACAAAAGAAAGTGCCAAGTGAGTAGTCACTCATCAGCCGCAATCCCTTGTATAGCAAGGCTTACAGCCACCCACTAAGTGGTATAATCACTGTTGCAACTTGCTTTCCGTCACATTTTCTTAGCAATGAGTGGGATCTTGTCCACATTTCCTGCGGGGAGGGAGTGGTGAATGTTCGATTTAGGTTTATTTTCTCTCTCGTCCGAGAACGAGCGCAAACGAGCATAACGTTTGCGTCAGCTCAAAAAACAAGAAAAAACGTTTTCGGATGCAGTAATGGGACTGAAAAAACAACAAAACGGAACATCAAACCAACTCTGGGTGGATATAAGGAATAAAAGTATGAGCATACAAAGACCCAATACCCTGCTTGGCGAGTGCATCGCCGAGTTTATCGGAACCGGCCTGCTGATATTTTTCGGCGTCGGTTGTGTGGCCGCCCTGGTGCTGGCCGGTGCCAACTTCGGACAATGGGAAATCTCCATTACCTGGGGTCTGGGTGTCGCCATCGCCATCTACGTGACCGGCGGTATTTCTGGTGCCCACCTGAACCCGGCCGTGACCCTGGCGCTGATGACCTTCTGCGGGTTCGACAAGCGCAAAGTGGTGCCCTACATCATCGCCCAGGTCGCTGGCGCCTTCTGCTTCGCCGCCCTTGTCTACTTCCTCTACGGCGGCCTGTTCACCCAGTGGGAAGTGACCCACAACGTGGTACGTGGCAGCGTCGAGAGCCTCGGCTCCGCCGGCATCTTCTCCACCTACCCGAACGCCCTGCTCTCCAACATGCAAGCCTTCGCGGTCGAGCTGGTGATCACTGCCGTCCTGATGCTGGGCATCATGGCGCTGGGTGACAACAACAACGGCGCCCCCAAAGGCTTCGCCGCCGCCCTGCTGATCGGTATCCTGATCGCCGTGATCGGTGCCTCCCTCGGCCCGTTAACCGGCTTTGCCATGAACCCTGCCCGTGATTTCGGCCCCAAACTGTTTGCCTTCCTGGCAGGCTGGGGTGACGTGGCCATGACTGGTGGTCGTGACAACCCCTACTTCTGGGTGCCCATCCTTGGCCCCATCGTCGGTGCCCAGCTTGGTACCGCCCTGTATGTGAAAGTGTTGGCTCCCTGTGTGCCTGGCAACCGTGTTGCCGCCACCGAGCAAGCTGCCCAAACCGCCAAAGAAGAGGCCGCAGCATAAGAGCGGCCCTCCCCAACGTGTAACAACGTGGAAAATAAAAACGTGGAGAACATCATGTCTGCTGAAAAAAAATATGTCGTCGCTCTGGACCAGGGTACTACCTCTTCCCGCGCCATCGTGTTTGACCAGGATGCCAATATCGTCGGCACCTCCCAGCGCGAATTCACCCAGCACTACCCGAAAGCGGGCTGGGTAGAGCACGACCCCATGGAGATCTGGGCGACCCAGTCCTCCGTCTTCACCGAAGTACTGGCCAAGACTGGCCTGCGCAGCGAAGAGATTGCCGCCATCGGCATCACCAACCAGCGTGAAACCACAGTGGTATGGGAAAAGGCCACCGGCAAACCCATCTACAACGCCATTGTCTGGCAGTGCCGCCGCACCGCAGCCATCTGCGAAGAGCTCAAGGCCCGTGGCCTGGAAGAGTATGTGCGCGAGAACACCGGTCTGGTGCTGGATGCCTACTTCTCCGGCACCAAGGTGAAGTGGATCCTCGACAACGTCGAAGGGGCCCGCGAGAAGGCGATGAACGGCGAACTGCTGTTCGGCACCATAGACACCTGGCTGGTGTGGAAGATGACCAATGGCGAAGTGCACGTCACTGACCCGACCAACGCTTCCCGTACCATGCTCTACAACATCCGCGACCTGAAGTGGGACGAGAAGATGCTGGACGAGCTGGGCATTCCCTTGTCCATGCTGCCAGAGGTCAAACCCTCTTCCGAAGTGTATGGCTACACCACCCGTGGCGGCGGCTCCCGCATCCCCATCGCCGGCATTGCCGGTGACCAGCAGTCTGCCCTTTTCGGCCAGCTCTGCTTCGAAAAAGGGATGGCCAAGAACACCTACGGTACCGGCTGCTTCTTGCTGATGAACACGGGCACAGAGCCGGTTCGCTCCAGCAACGGCCTGCTGACCACGGTCGCCATCGGCCCGAAAGGGGAAGTGAACTACGCGCTGGAAGGGGCTGTCTTTATGGGCGGCGCTACCGTGCAGTGGCTGCGTGACGAGCTGAAACTCATCCACGATGCCCGCGATACCGACTACTTCGCCTCCAAGGTGGGTGACACCAACGGCGTCTATCTGGTGCCGGCCTTCGTCGGCCTGGGCGCACCCTACTGGGATCCCTATGCTCGCGGCACCATGGTCGGCCTGACCCGTGGCGCCAACCGCAACCACATCATTCGTGCCGCGCTGGAATCCATCGCCTACCAGAGCCGTGATGTGCTGGATGCCATGCAGCAGGACTCCGGCATCAAGCTGGCCGCCCTCAAGGTAGACGGCGGCGCGGTTGCCAACGACTTCCTGATGCAGTTCCAGTCCGACATGATGCACACCCCTGTGGTGCGTCCGACCCGTATCGAGACCACCGCCATGGGCGCCGCCTTCCTGGCCGGTCTGGCCGTCGGCTTCTGGAAGAGCTCTGACGAGCTGGAAGACAAGTTCAGCGTGGATCGTGAATTCATCCCGCAGATGAGCCACGAAGAGCGCAACAAGCTCTACCACGGCTGGCAGAAAGCGGTTGAGCGTTCACGCCGCTGGGCCGAAGAGGATTAATCGGGCAACCGACATCTTTCCGAGATGAACAAACAAAGAGGCCGACAGCGATGTCGGCCTCTTCTTTGAGCTCTTTATCCACTCCGGCCATTGGCAACGTATATCTGCCGGCCAGTCAGCTCCCTTCCCCTTGTCACGGCTGGGTGCCAGCGACGTCTTCCCCCCTGCAAAGGGGAAGCCGGGAGGGGGCGGCCCTTCCCACTCCCCCCTCACAGGGTATGGCTGCCGATCTGCTCCTTGATAAAGTCGAGCCAGACCCGCAACCGGATATCCCGCTGGGCATCGGAGTAGAAGACCGCATTGACGGGACGCGAGGCACCGCTGTTGCTGCGAGCCAGCACCTCCACCAGGGCGCCGCTTGCGCGATCCGGCCCTGTCATGAAGTCTGACAGGCAGACGATCCCCTGCCCCGCCAACGCCAGCTGGCGCAGGGTCTCGCCGCTGCTGGCCCGCAGGGTCGGAGTAATGGCGAAGCGATCCCCCTGCTCGGCACTGAGCAGCGGCCAGTGGTTGAGGTGATCGGGATGCAAAAAACCCAGCAGTTCGTGGCCCGCCAGCAGATCCGCCGGTTGGCGCGGTGTGCCGCGTTCGTTCAAATACGCAGGGGATGCCAGCAGCCGCAGCCGCGAACGCCCCAGCGGCAAGGCGCGCAGGGAAGAATCCGTCAGCTCGCCGATACGAATGGCCATGTCTACCCGCCGCTCCATCAGATTGATGAAACCTTCCGAGCTGTGCAGTTGCAGCTCGATGGCGGGATAGCGGCGGCGAAACTCGCCTATGATGGGCACCAGCCGGTGCAGGATAAAGGGGGTGGCCGCATCGACCCGCAATATTCCCTCCGGCTGCTCCTTGCGCATCAACAGATGCCCCTCCGCCTCGCTCATCTCGGTCAGGATATTTACCGCCCGCTGATAAAACCAGCTCCCCTCCTCGGTCAAACTGACCCGACGGGTGGTGCGATTGAGCAGCAGGGTGGCTAGTTTTTCCTCCAGGCGCTTGATGCCGCGGCTCACCACAGAGTTATCCATGCCCAGGTTCTCCGCCGCCTGGCGAAAACTGCCCGCCTCCACCACGGCCACAAACAGGGTCAGTTCATCAGAATGGGTCTTCATTGCTGTTATCCAGGCAAGAGTATTGGGCCTTTATAGGTGTAATCGCTCAGGGTTGGCAAGGGCACTCTGACAGCGGATCTTGTTTTTTAAAGAGAAACAACCAGAGATAAGCACTATCCCTCCGCCGACTTAATCAGTAGAATGCCGCCAAAAAAGCACCGTATGGAGCCACTCCAGTATGAGACAAATCAATGACATTTGAAGAGCGGCTGACCATCGCCCATCAGACTTTGGCTGACAAAGGCATCAAGGAATGCAACTACAACCCGTGGATTTTCAAACTGCTGCGTAAAATTGGCTGTACCCTCAAGCCCCCTTATTACGCGGGCTGGCTGGTCAATTTCCTCTGTGCCGGCCTGAATCTGGCGCCGATCTATGGTCTGACGATGTGGATTTTCGTCTGGTACCCGGAGGGAAGAGATCCCGTATCTGCCTTGTACAGCACAGCGCTATCCGCCGTCATATTTGGCCTCTTGACCTTAATCAGGCTCTGGCTGGCACGCAGACAGCTTGGTTTGACCACCTGGGAGCAGCTGGAATGCCAACCAATTAGTGAAGGCGCGGCAGGAGAAGGCTGAAGCCCCTCTTCGGATTTGAGCCAAGTGCAGCCCACGCGCTGAAAAGCAAATTTCACAGACACGGACTCTCAACCTTGCCCGATTTCGTCAAATTCATGATCAGTTTTTCAGTTAACTGCTTCATTCAAACCGCAATTTGTCTTGTGGTTCTCACCTACCGGCTTTTCCGCCACCACAATGGCAACTGGCGCAGCTATCGACGCAGCCGGGATCATCTCCCTCTCTTCGTCTCCATTTTCCTTGGTATGGTGATCGCAAGAAGGCTGCATCCAGTCATCATTGCCGCCCTGTAGTGATTGGCAACGGGTCGGGCTATGTCAATCACTGATCAGAATAGGGATTCATTGCTGCAATCCCGACAGGAGCAAGGATCTTAATCGTTGCAGCAGATCTGGCTTGGCAAGTGTGCCGTGACGCCAGAGCTTACAGTGCGCAGACAAATAACGTGACAGAGAGCTCACATCGCGTTGATGGTTTGCCAGTAGAATGCAGCCAAAACGGCATCGTATGACACCAAGTTGTGACAAGGATGAACACCATGACATTTGAAGAGCGGCTGAGCGCAGCCCATCAGGAGCTGGCCAGCAAAGGGGTATGGCATGCCAACTACAATCCGCCACTGTGCAGATTGCTGCGCAGGCTGGGTTGCCCAGTCAAATCACCTCACTATCAGGGCTGGCTAAGCAATACGCTCTGGTTTGGCGTGAGCGCCGGGCTGATCTGGGGCTTGTTTATGTGGTTTTTCAGCTGGCAACCCATGGGGATGGATCCGCTATTTTCCCTGCGCCAAACAGCCCTGTTTGCCGGATTATTCGGTATTTTTATGGCAAGTTGGCTCTGGCTTAGGCGCAAGCAGCTGAAATTGATCCCTTGGGAACGACTGGAAAGCCATGGTGAAGAATTCAAATAGCCAACTCCCACTATCGCTCATTCCCCCAGACAAAACAGCAGGAAGCTCGGATGCATACCATCGCCATTGTTCTTTTTGACGATTTTACCGACATCGATTTTTTCTTGATAAAAGACATTCTTGGCAGAACCAGGCACGACTGGGTGGTGAAAGTACTGGGCACCAAGCCAAGCCACCATTCCGTACTGGGTAACACTGTCACCACCGATGACCATCTTATGGCAGCTAATGATGCCGACGCCGTCATTTTCTGTAGCGGACAACAAGGTATTCCGGCCGTGCTGGCCGACCCGCAATTTATGTCCTCTTTCAAACTGGATCCTGCAAAACAGTTGATTGGTTCGATCTGCGCAGGCTCCTTTATTTTGGCGAAACTGGGTCTGCTCGATGGCAAGCAAGCCACGACTCATCCGGATGCCAAGCCCGCCCTGCTCACCTTGGGAGTAGATGTGCAAGATAAACCACTGGTGGTCGAGGGCAATATCGCCACCGCAGGAGGTTGTCTATCATCGATCTATCTGACCGGCTGGTTAGCCGAAAGACTCTGCAATACCGCCAAACGTCGCGAGATTCACCGGCAACTCCTGCCAGCTGGACAAGCGGATATCTATGAAGAACTGATCCAGTCATCAATTGCTGCAGCCTGTCGCAGCTAACTCATAATATTGTGCAGCGACGCCAACGGAGATAACCCATATGAAAACCCATGAAAAACTGAACTATGTGGAGTTTGCGGCCAGTGATCTCGCGGCCACCAAAGCCTTCTTTCAAGCCGTATTTGGCTGGCATTTTGTCGATTACGGTCCCGACTACTGCGCCTTTGCCGATGAGGGGCTGGATGGTGGTTTCTATAAAGCGGATCTGTGCAGCCACACGGCTCAGGGGGGTGCCCTGCTGGTGTTCTACAGCGCCGATATAGAGGCAACCCAGACCAAGGTGAGCCAGCATGGCGGCACCATCAACCGCCCCCTGTTTGATTTCCCCGGTGGCCGCCGTTTTCACTTTGTTGAACCCAGTGGCAATGAATTTGCGGTCTGGTCCGAGCCAGCCAATGCCTGATGGCAAGGGGGCGCGCCAACCGTCCCCTTCTCTATTTCCCCCTTATTAACCCTTCACCCATATCGGCCTCTGGCGCAGCGTCTGCTCTTTCATTGCTGCTCTTTTCTCAATAGTGTTTTGCGACTGTTGCCCTATTCCCCTCCCCTTGCGGCAGGCATACTGACCTTCGTTTTAGCAAGGAGGTTCAGATGTCATCACCCGTGATTGTGATTGCCCAACTTGAAGCCAAACCCGAATTTTCCGCCCAGTTCCGGGCCGCCCTTGAGCCACTGATAGCGGCCACCCTGCAAGAGGCCGGCTGCCTGCGTTACCAGCTGCACCAGAGCCTGGACAACCCCCATGGCTGGATGCTGCACGAAGAGTGGGAGAGCGAAGCCGCGCTCAAGGCCCACCAGCAGCAAGCTCACTTCCTCGACTTTATCGCCAGGGCCGAGCCCTGGTTTGCCAGCAGCAATATTCGCAATTACCGCCGACTGCCGGCCTGAGTATTCCGAGACTCGTTGACGATGGCGCTGCCAACTTGCACCGCCGCCACGGCCTTTGCACCAAGCCAACGCCTTTGCTCTGGGCAAGGGCCAAACACCCCATTTGAGGAAATTGATGATGAAAATGCCTGCCATGGGTCTGGGAACCTTTCGCCTGAAAGGTGAGCCACTGCTTACGACCCTGAACACCGGTCTGACGCTCGGTTATCGCCATATCGATACCGCCCAGATTTACGACAACGAAAGCGAAGTGGGCGAGGTGCTGGCGACGACCTCGGTGCCCCGCTCGGATATCTACCTCACCACCAAGGTGTGGACCAGCGAGTTTGCCGAAGGCAAGCTGATCCCTAGCCTGAAAACCAGCCTTGAGAAACTGCGCACCGACTATCTGGATCTGGCGCTGATCCACTGGCCCTCCCCCAACGACGAGGTGCCGATGGCGGTCTATCTGGAGCAGCTGGTCGAAGCCAAATCCCTGGGCCTGACCCGGGAAATTGGGGTCTCCAACTTCACGGTTGCCCAGCTTAAAGAAGCCATCGACATTCTGGGTCCCGGCGCCATCGCTCACCAGCAGGTAGAGATCCACCCCTTGCTGCAAAACCGCAAGGTGGTGGAATTCTGCCAGGAGCAGGGCATCGCCATCACCGCCTATATGCCGCTGGCTTACGGCAAGGTGCTGAGTGAGCCGCTCTTGATGGAGATAGGCAAGTACCACAAGGTGTCGGCAGCCCAGGTGTCGCTGGCCTGGCTACTGGCCCAGGGCATGACGGTGATCCCGAGCTCCACCAAGCGGGAGCATCAAGCCGCCAATCTGGCTGCCCTCGAGGTATCCCTGAGCAGTGAAGAGATGGCCCAGATCGCCACCTTGGAGCGGGGTGAACGCTGCGCCGACCCGGACTTTGCACCGGCTTGGGATTAAACTCGGCCCTCACGATCTTTCCCTGCTCAAGGGAGAGTAAAGGCCCCCTTGTGAGGCGCGAGGGTCATAGGGACTCACCCATGACGACAGCGCCAGAAAGCACCAAAACGGGGGGCACAATGCCTCCCGTTTTTTGTTACCCCTCTTCCAATCCTGACCCCGGCTATCCGCCAGCCATGCCCAACCCCAGCGTTCCTCTCCGCCTTTCCCCTCTTTTCTCAAGACTTCTTTTCTCAAACCCTCTTTATCTCGCCTTCGCGCTCCCAGCCTGCCGTCATCTCTGATCGATTGGAGCACAGCAGAGCCGCTTATTGATGCTTATTTGGCAAAAGTAATTTGATGTCACCGTCATTTTTGCCAACAAAGTGACTCGGCATACTGGCCACCTTCTCCCGTCGGGAGTCACTATCCAAGGAGTTTGTATGCCACTGGCATTATTTGCCCTCACCCTGAGTGCCTTTGCGATCGGCACCACCGAGTTCGTGATCGTGGGGCTCATTCCCACCATCGCCGAACAACTCAATGTCTCGCTCCCCTCGGCGGGCCTGCTGGTCAGCCTCTATGCAATGGGGGTCGCCATCGGTGCCCCCGTGCTGACGGCGCTCACCGGCAAGCTGCCACGCAAGTGGCTGCTGGTGGGGCTGATGGCGCTCTTTACCGCCGGTAACCTGCTGGCCTGGCAGGCTCCAGGCTACGAGAGCCTGATCGTTGCCCGCGTGCTGACCGGTCTGGCCCACGGGGTCTTCTTCTCGGTGGGGAGCACCATAGCCACCGGCCTAGTGGCCAAAGAGAAGGCGGCGAGCGCCATCGCCATCATGTTCAGCGGCCTGACAGTGGCGCTGGTAACCGGCGTGCCACTCGGCACCTGGATTGGTCAGGTATTTGGCTGGCGTGAAACCTTTCTGGTAGTGAGCCTGCTCGGGGTCATCGCCATGGTGGGCAGCCTGCTGCTGATCCCGAGTAACCTGCCCAAGGGGACGGCCTCAACCATCCGCGAACAGCTCGCTGTGCTGACCAAGAAACCGCTGCTGCTGGTGTATGCCAAGACAGCCCTGGGTTACGGCGGCGCCTTCACCGCCTTTACTTTCCTCGCCCCCATCTTGCAGCAGGTGAGCGGCTTTGGTGCCGGTGCCGTGAGCCTGATCCTGCTGGTGTACGGTGTCTCTGTGGCCTTTGGCAATATCTGGGGTGGCAAGCTGGCAGACCGACTCGGCCCCCTGCCCGCCCTGAAACTGCTGTTCGGTGGTCTGGCGCTGGTGTTGCTGGTGCTGACCTTCACTGCGCCACACCCTGTGCTGGCGGTGCTGACCGTGCTGGTGTGGGGCGCCTTTGCCTTTGGCAACGTGCCAGGTTTGCAGGTGCTGGTGGTGCAACAGGCCGAGCGCCATACCCCCAATGCGGTGGATGTCGCCTCCGGCCTCAACATCGCCGCCTTCAACGTCGGCATAGCACTGGGATCCGTGGTGGGTGGCTTAGTGGTGGAACACCTGGGCCTGATGCACACCCCCTGGATTGGCGCCCTCATCGTGCTGCTGGCCTATGGGCTGACCCATGTCAGCGAGCGCCGCGAAGCCAGACTGGCGCTGGCACTCTAAACCCTTGTGCAGACAAAAGGCCGACACTGGGTGTCGGCCTTTTCCATATCCAAAAAAGCTATAGCGGACTCAAGACTCCTTGAGATCCTCGTCAGCGGCCCAGCGGGCCTCCAGCCAGAGCAGGTTGACCAAGCCGCACAGCAGGGCAAACCCCAGCCCCAATATCCAGGTGAAATACCACATAGTCGAGATGTCCCTTTAGTTGAGTTAGTAGAGGCTATGGCCGTGCTGGCGCACCTGCTGGGTGCTCACCTTGCCCCGCACCACCCGGTAGACCCAGAGGGTGTAGCCGATATTGATGGGCATCAGCACGGCGACTATCCCCAGCATGATGAAAAGGGTGCGCTCGCTGGAGGTGCCATCCCACAGGGTCAGACTGCTCGACGGATCCAGCGACGAGGGCAGTACGAAGGGGAACAAGGCGATGGCGATGGTCAGCATCATGGTGGCGCAGGCACCGCCGCTGGCAAGGATGGCCAGCCGCGCCCGGCCAAAACTGCTTGCCAGCGTGCTCACCATTGGCAGCAAGAGGCCGAGGACCGGCACACTCCAGAGCCAGAAGTTGGTGAACCAACCCGCCGGCGCCAGCCCCACCTGCTTCATCAGCGGCGTGAGGGCACCATTAAGATCACCTATCTCATTTATCTGGTAACCCGCCATCTGGCTGAGCCAGACGCCGCCGAGGGCAAACAGGCCACTGGCAAGGGGGCCGAGCCAGAGGCTCTGACGGGCGCAGCGCTCGGCGATAACCCCTTGCGTCTTGCACTGCAAGAAGCTGGCACCGTGCAGCATCAGCAGGGCCAGTGCCGTGCCCATGCAGGTCAACAGCAAGGGCCAGTGAAACTCAAAGGCACCGTAGTGGATGCGCAGGGCAGCGTCGAAGCGAAACGGCAAGCCTTGCAGCAGAAAACCGAGCGTCGCACCAAACACCAGGGTCGGCAGCAGGGCCCCCGTCACCAGGGCTCTGTCCCACCAGCGTCGCCAGCGGGGTGAGGCCAGCTTGCTGCGATAGTCAAAGCCGACCGGGCGCAGAAAAAGCCCAAACAGCAGGAACATGAAAGGCACGTAGAGCGCCGAGAAGGCGGCGGCATAGACCAGGGGCCAGGCGGCAAACAGGGCGCCTGCACCGGCAATCAGCCACACCTGATTGCCCTCCCATACAGGGCCCACACTGTTGAGCAGCACCCGCCGCTCATCGTCTGTTTTGCCGACCAGAGGCAACAGCAGGCCAACCCCGAGGTCAAAGCCATCCATCACCACGAAGCCGATGAGCATGAAGAGCACCAGCCCCCACCAGATCAATTTCAGGGTTTCGTAATCCATCAGGCAGGACTCCCGTTTTGCAACACTTCACCTTGATAACGACCCGTCTGCAGGCTGGCAGGCCCTTTGCGGATCACATGACGCAACAAGAACAGCTCTACCACCAGCAGGCTGGTGTAGATGAGACAAATGGCGATGAGACTGAACCAGAGCTGGCCCGGTTGAAGCAAGGAGACGGAGGCAGACACCGGCAGCACGTCGCTGATGGTCCAGGGCTGGCGGCCGAACTCGGCCACGAACCAGCCCGCCTCTATGGCAATCCAGGGCAGGGGTATGCTCCAGAACAGTACTTTGAGCAGGCGCGGCGACTGCACCAGTCTGCCACGACACAGTTGCAGGAAAGAGGCGGCAAACAGCACCAGCAGCACTATGCCAATCCCCACCATCAGCCTGAAGCTCCAGAACAGTGGCGCCACTTGCGGGATTGAGTCCGCCACGGCCCTGGCAATGGCCCCTTCATCTGCTTTGCCGATCTCCCTGGCATAGGGGGTGAGCAGCAGGCCGTAACCGAGATCATGACGGTGACGATCGAAGGTGGCCTGCGCGGCTGTGTTGCTGCCGTCTGCCCTCAGCGCTTCCAGCGCATCATGAGCCAGCATGCCGCTGCGGATCCGCGCCTCGTGCTGCACTTTAAGATCCTTGATGCCGGTCACCACCTCATCGAGGGAACGGGTGGCTATGATGCCCATCAGGTAGGGGATTTTGACGGCGGCATGGGTGGTCTCGGCATCCTGATCGGGCCAGCCGAACAGGGTGAAGGCGGCCGGGGCTGGCTCTGTCTCCCACTCCGCCTCGATGGCGGCGAGCTTGACCTTCTGCGCCTCCCCCGAGGTATAGCCCGACTCGTCACCCAGTATGATGACTGAGAGGATGGCGGCCAGACCAAAGCCCGAAGCGATGGCGAAGGATCGCAGGGCGAAGCGTACTTCCATCCGGCGCAACAGATACCAGCTGCTGATCCCCATCACAAACAGGGACGCCGCCACATAACCCGCCGCCACCGTATGCACGAACTTGACCTGAGCCACAGGGTTGAACAGCACGGCGGCGATATCCACCAGCTCCATGCGCATTGTGACGGGGTTGAACTCGGCGCCAACCGGGTTCTGCATCCAGCCGTTGGCAATGAGGATCCAGAGCGCGGAGAGATTGGAGCCGAGCGCCACCAGCATGGTCACCAGCAGGTGTTGACCGCGGGAGAGCTTGTCCCAGCCGAAAAAGAAGAGGCCGACCAAAGTGGATTCCAGGAAGAAGGCCATCAGCCCCTCCACCGCCAGCGGGGTACCGAAGATGTCCCCCACATACTGGGAGTAGTAAGCCCAGTTGGTGCCGAACTGGAACTCCAGGGTGATCCCCGTGGTCACTCCCATCACGAAGTTGATACCAAACAGCTTGCCCCAGAAGCGGGTAATGTCCTGGTAGATCACCTTGCCGGTCATCACGTAGGCCGACTCGGCGATCACCAGGATCCAGGACAGCCCCAGGGTGAGGGGCACAAACAGAAAATGGAACATCGCCGTCGCACCGAACTGTATTCGGGACAGGCTGACCACATCATCCAGGCTTATCATGCATGACTCTCTATGTTGCATTTAACAGACAGGTTCTCGTCCGTTAAGTACACCATGGGTCATGACACCTATAACAGATGCAGTTATAGTGAATTACACCTATAACAGTTTGAGTGCCCCATGTCCCTCTACGGCCAGCTGGCAGATCAGTTGCAACAACAGATAGCGAGCGGCGTCTGGCAAGCGGGGGAGCGCATTCCCTCCATCCGCCAGAGCTGCAAGATCCACCATCTGAGCCCCATGACGGTGCTGCAGGCCTATCAGCTGCTGGAAAGCCGCGGTCTCATACTGGCGCGGCCCCAGTCCGGCTACTACGTCAAGGCCGCCCCCTCCCCGCTGCGAGCCAGCGCACAGCAGCAAGCGCACTACACAGGCTCGGTGGACATCAACGATCTGGTGTTCGAGGTGCTGCAGGCGAGCAAGTCGCGAGAACTGGTGCCCCTTGGCATGTCGGTGGCCGACCAGACCCTGTTCCCCCATCCCCAGCTCGGGCGCGCACTGGCGAGCTGCATGCGCAAACTCGATCCCTTCAGCACGGTAGCTGATTTGCCTCCCGGCAACGAGGCGCTGCGCCGCGCCATCGCCCAGCGCTACGCCAGTGATGGCCTGGCGGTGAGCCCGCAGGAGATCATCATCACAACCGGGGCCATGGAGGCACTCTCCTTGAGCTTGCAGGTACTGACAGAGCCGGGGGACTGGGTGGTGGTGGAATCCCCCACTTTCTATGGCGCCCTGCAGGCCATAGAGAGGCTGAAACTCAATGCGGTGGAGATCCCGGTGATCCCGGGGGTAGGCATCGATCTCGCCCTGCTGGCCGAGGCGCTGGCCCAGCGCCCCATCAAGGCGTGCTGGCTGATGGGCAATGTGCAGCACCCCTTGGGCCACACAATGCCAGACGGCCACAAGCAGGCGCTGATGCAGTTGCTGAGCCAGCATGAGGTGCCACTGGTGGAGGACGACGTCTACGCCGATCTCTACTTTGGCCGTGAACGGCCCAAGCCGCTCAAATGCTGGGATGTGCGGGGCGACAGCCTGCTGTGCAGCTCGTTTTCCAAATGCCTGGCCCCTGGCTTTCGGGTCGGCTGGGTGGTGGCAGGGCCCCATGCCGAGCGCATTCAGCGGCTGCAACTGATGTCGACCCTGTCGACCAATGTGCCAAGCCAGCTGGCACTGGCCGAGATGTTGCGCCAGGGCGGGGTAGATGCCCATTTTCGCCGTCTGCGCCACACCCTGGCCCAGCGCCAGCAACAGATGCGGGCCGCCCTGCTGCGCCTCTTTCCGGATGAAGTGCGCATCAGCGCCCCCGATGGCGGCTACTTCCTCTGGCTGGAGTTTGACCCCCGTCTCGACAGCCGGGCACTGCATGCCCGGGCGCTCACCTGCGGCTTCTCGCTGGCGCCCGGTGCGCTCTTCTCCAGTCAGGGGCAGTACAACCACTGCCTGCGCCTCAACAGCTCCCATCCCTGGAGTGAGCAGTTGGAGAGCGCCCTCGCCCAGCTGGCTGAACTTATTCACCAGCAGCTCGCTCCCCATCTGGATGCCGGAAACAACAACGCCCCATGACAGGGGCGTTATCGGCTATCGATGGTATTGATCCCTGTCAGGCGGGAGCGCTCAGCTGGGCTACCTGCCGCTCTATGCTGCTCTTGAGGTTGTCATCGAGCTTGAGCGCACGGGCCAGCTCGTCGAGATAACCGCGCTCCATAAAGTGATCAGTCTCGATGGCGAGCAGGGAGGCAAGGTACACCTCGGTGGCCAGCTCCATGTCGGTCACCTCACGCGCCAGGGCATGGGGGTCGAGGGGGCGGGCAAGCTCGGTGTCAATCCAGCGCGCCGTATCACTTTGACCCTGCTCGGTCAGGTACTGCTGGATCTTCTCGCGCTCGGCACTGTCGATATGGCCGTCGGCCCGGGCGGCCGCCACCATGGCGCGGACCAGCAAGGCTGCACGGGCATCCAGCGCATTGCCCTGCAGAGTATCGAGGGGCTGGGTCGGTTGCGCCGGGCTCGACTGCTGGGCCTGCCAATCCTGATAAAGCTTGTAGGCCAGCCCGCCGAGGGCCGCTGCACCGCCCACCGCCGCCACCTTGCCGCCATACTTGCGGATCTTCTTGTTGCCAAGCAGCAAGGCCATGGCACCGGCAGCCAGGCCGCCCTGCGCCACACCCTTCATCTGCGCCTTGCGGCTGTCGCCGCCTTCGTTGAGCCAACCTTTGCCAGCGCCCAACAACTGATCCAGCATTTGTTTCATCATGACTCCTCGCAATTGACCCCCCATGCTTGCGCCGAGTTTATGAACCAAGAGTGAATACGCGCCCAATATCACGCCGGGCGCTGTGCATCTTGTCGCCATTCGCGGTATACCTGACATAAATGCTGGCCAGCTTCTCAGGCCCGCCATGGCGCCAATGAACCAACCGGTACCGCGACTATGTCAAGACAAGGAGAGAGCATGACCCCACCCCGCGAGCTGACCCTGCAGTTTCTGGCAGAACCCGCCGACGTGAACTTTGGCGGCAAGGTGCACGGCGGCATGGTGATGAAGTGGATCGATCAGGCCGGTTACGCCTGCGCCGCCGGCTGGTGCAGCGGCTATGCGGTCACCGTCTACGTGGGGGGGATCCGCTTCCTGCGGCCCATCCAGATAGGCCAGCTTGTGGAAGTACACGCCGAGGTGATCCACACAGGCACCACCAGCATGCACCTGGCGGTGGATATCTACAGCCGCCATCCAGCGGACCGGCAGCGCCACAAAACTACCCACTGCATCATCATCTTCGTCGCCATGGACGAGACGGGCACACCGACCAGGGTGCCCCAGTGGCAACCTGTCTCGGCCGCCGATCTGAGCTTGCAGCAATACGCCAAAAAACTGATGGCCCTGCGCGAGGAGATAGACAAGGAGATGCGTCAGCACCTCTGAGCCCTTCATCGCCCGTGATACAGGGCCGGTCCCTATCCGGGTGCGGCTGTGTATAATGGCGCTTTTCCCATTACGGAGTCTGTCATGTCACTGGAAAATGCCCCGCCCGAGGTCAAGCTGGCGGTGGATCTTATCGAGCTGCTGGAAACCAACCGGATCGATCCCGCGCTGGCCCTGGCGGCGCTGGCCATCGTGTCCGAGGACTATCAACGCAAGCTCAAGGAAGGCAAGGATCACTGAGGGCGGCAGCGCTGCCGCCTCACCCCGCACAGGAGGCAAGATGACAGATCCCATCCGTTTCGAAACCGGCCGCCCCATGCTGTTTGGCGGCCTGCGCCGCCACCATGCCTTCGCGCACGCCGACTTCGGTGGCCAATGGCGTGACTTCAGCGCTCTGGGCCCACTACCGGGCCAGCTGGGGGAGCATGCCTATGGCGTCATCTGCGGCGTGACTGCCACAGAATGCGAATATATGTGCGCGGTGGAAGTCGCCGCGCTGGAGGTACTGCCCAAGACGCTGGGGCGGATGCGCATCCAGCCCCAGACCTATGCCGTCTTCCTGCATCAGGGTCATGTCTCGACCATGCCACACACCTGGCAGCAGGCGCTGGACTGGCTGGCGCAATCGGATTACCAGTCTGCCTACCAGCCCGATTTCGAGCGCTATGGCGCCGAATATGCCCCCCACACCGGCAGCGGCGAAGTGGAACTCTGGCTCGCCGTTGTGCCGCGCCAGGCCATGGCCTGAGGCGGCCCTCTCAACAGCGCGCCAGACCCATTCAGGCAGGCCCCATCACCTGGTCACACAGGGCGATCAGGGCCTCGCTGAGGCGGGCCAGGGGTTCGCCCCGCTCCGCCCCCAGATGCAGGGCCAACTCGACCGGATTGATCCTGGGCCAGTGCGAAAGGGCCACTTGATCCGGTTGCAGCAGGCGTGTTGGCAGCAGACTGACCCCGATCCCGGCGCTCACCGCACCCTGCAAGCTGGCGAGGCTGGCACTGACATAGGCGATGCGCCAGCGCCGCCCCTGCCCATCGAGCGCATCCGTGATCTGGCGTCGATAGAGCCCTTCACTTGGGAACACCACCAGCGGCAGGGGATCGCGATCACAGGCAGGCCAGTCGCGGCTGTCGACCCAGGCCAAAGGTTCACGCCAGCTGGCGAGTGGTGCTCCTCGCCCCCGCCCCTGTTTGACCAGCGCCAGATCCAGCTCACCGGCCTCGAAGCGCTGCCAAATACCGTGGCTGAGGCCACTTTGTACCTCCAGCCGCACCTGTGGATATTGGCGGGCAAATGCGGCCAGCACGGGGGCAATGGCGCCGGCGGCGAAATCCTCCGGCACCCCCAGGCTCAATTGCAGGCTCGCTTCTGTCACCTGTGCCTCGGCTTCTGCCAGCAGCGCCAGAATGCGGCGGGCCAGCCCCAACAGTTTTTCCCCCTCCGCCGTGGTCACCACCTGACGACCACTTCTGTCCAGCAACGGGCAGCCGAGCTGCTGCTCGAGGCGCCGTATCTGCTGGCTGATGGTGGACTGGGTCAGGTGCACCCGCTCACCGGCACGGGTGAAGCTGCCCGTGTCTATGATGGCAACGAAGCTGCGCAGCAACAGGGGATCCAGCATGGCATTCTCCATTTACAAAATTACTGGATGTCATTCTATCATTTAATTTCCAAATGATTGATGGCGCCACTAGGCTGATCTGCTCCCCTCATTGGCTTAAGGTCTCTCTCATGTCTCATCCACCTGTCGACCCCGCTGGCTCTCGCCTGATCCAGTCGCTGACCGCTAACCCCAGCCATCAGGAGTGGCTGGAGCAGGCGCTGCAACTGGCCCTGCAGAATCGGCAGCGAGGAGGTCGCCCCTTCGCAGCCCTGCTGGTGCAAAATGACCGACTGGTAGCAGGCGCCGTCAATGCCATGCATCTGGAGGGTGACCCCACCCGCCATGCGGAGCTGGAAGCCCTGCGCCAGGCCAGCCAATCCGGGCCGCTGGCGGGGGCCATCATCTATGCCAGCGGCCACCCCTGCCCCATGTGCCTGAGTGCGCTGGTGATGAACGGCATCCGCGCCGTCTATTACGCCTTTGATAACCATGATGCAGCCCCCTTCGGCTTTGACAGCACATCGAGCTATGACAAGCTGCGACTGCCCCTTAACCCGCCACCTCTGCCCCTCATCAAACTACCAGTCTCCCTCGGCGCCACCGCGCTCTATGGAGACAACTCAGAGGCGGAACTAGCCCATGAGTAAGGACCTGCCCGCCAGCACTCTGCACCACAGCAAGCAGGATCTGGCCCTGCTGGTGCTGGTGATCCTGATTGGCCTCAATCTGCGTCCCTTTCTCACCGCCATAGGGCCGCTGGCCCAAGCGATAGACAACCGCCTTGGCCTCGGCATGGATACCCTGGCCTGGCTCACCCTGCTGCCCCTCTGGCTCATCGGCGTCGGCGTGCTGATAACCCCTGGCCTGCGCCGCCTCACGGGTCCAAGTCAACTGCTGGGGGCCGCTCTCTTGCTGCTGGGGATGGGAAACGCCATGCGCTTTGATGCCCAGAGCGGCGCCCTGCTGATCGCCAGCGCGGCGCTTTGTGGCCTCGGCTCGGCGCTGGTGCAAGGGGTGCTACCCGGCCTTATCAAGCAGAGCTTCGCCCACAAGGTGCCACTGGTGATGGGGATCTTCTCGGCCTGCATGATGGGGGGCGGAGCGCTGGGAGCCAGCCTCACCCCGCAACTGGTGGCAAGCCTCGACTGGTCGCGGGCGCTCGCTCTGTGGAGTCTGCCGGTACTGTTGGCCATGGTCTGGCTAGGGTGGAAAGTCCGCCTGCCAAGCGCCGCCGTGGTGGCTATTCCCCACGGCGAGCAACGGCTGATCACCCTGCCCCGCAGCTGGTTGCTGATCGGCTGCTTTGGCATCATCAACAGCGGCTACGGCATTGTCGTCGCCTGGCTGGCGCCCGCCTATATGGCGCAAGGGTGGAGCGCCCAGCAGGGGGGCGAGCTGGTGGCCTGGCTGGCGCTGGCGCAGACAGCCAGCGGTCTCGGCCTGCCCCTGCTGGCGGCACGCAACACAGACCGGCGCCCCTGGATGGGCCTTGCCATCATCATGCAGGTAGCAGGATTTGGCGGCCTCTGGCTCGCGCCACAAGCCGCCCCCATCCTCTGGTGCATGCTGTGCGGCGCCGGGCTTGGCGGCAGCTTCTCCCTCATCATGGTGATAGCGCTGGATCACCTACCTGACCCACGCCGTGCCGGCACCCTCAGCGCCCTGATGCAGGGGTTCGGCTTTATGCTGGCGGCAACCGGCCCCTGGGTTGCGGCCCGCCTCCATCATCTGAGTGGCGACTTCGCGGCCGCCTGGCAGTGGCAACTGGGGGGATTGGCGCTGATGAGCCTGCTGGTGCTGCGCCTGGACCCGCGCGGCTATGCCAAGGTGATGAGGTTGCCAACCCCAGCGCCTGCGGCCAGCGGTACGGCACAAAGCAAAACACCGGCCTGAGGCCGGTGTTTTTGGGGATAACAAGGGGAGGCTGACGCCGCTCAGGATTGCGCCTCAGCGCCCCTTCTTCTGGCGGCCGGACTGACCGGCGCGCGGTTTGGCTGCGGCCGGTTTTCTGCCCTTGTTGGACGCCCCTTTACCTGCACTGCCTTTGCCCGCGGCGGCTTTCCCTGCGCCGCCTTTGCCAACAGCCCCCTTGCCCACGGGGATCTTCTTCTCGAAGGCTTCCGGGCCCGACACATTGGGGCGGCCGCCAATCTCGTGGTCATCATCCCGGCGCGGCTTTTTGCCTTGCGCCGCTTTGCCGGTTTGAGCAACAGCGGCTTTGGCCACTTTGGGCTTGTCGCCTTTGGCCGGTTTCACTTCGGAGGAGGAGTCCTCAATCAGCTTGAACAGCTCGATCAGCTCGTCGTCGGTCAGATCGCGCCACTCGCCTACCGGCAACCCCTTGAGGCTGACGTTCATGATGCGAATGCGTTCCAGCTTGGTCACTTCAAAACCGAAGTGCTCGCACATGCGGCGGATCTGGCGATTCAGCCCCTGCACCAAGGTGATGCGAAACACGAAGGGTGCCTCTTTCTTCACCTTGCACTTCTTGGTGACGGCGCCGAGGATAGGCACACCAGCCCCCATCCCTTTGATAAAGTCATCGGTCACCGGCTTGTCGACGGTCACCAGGTACTCTTTCTCGTGATCGTTGCCCGCCCTCAGTATCTTGTTGACCAGATCGCCGTGGTTGGTCAGGAAGATGAGCCCCTGGGAGTCCTTGTCGAGCCGCCCTATGGGGAAGACACGGGTACTGTGGTTGACGAAGTCGACTATGTTGTCCTTCTCGCCCGCCTCAGTGGTGGAGACTATGCCCACCGGCTTGTTGAGCACGATGAAGACCAGACTGTCGGCTTCCCGCGCCTCGATCACCTGACCATTGACCTTGACCAGATCCCCGGCAAACACCTGATCGCCGATCCCGGCCCGCTTGCCGTTGATAAAGACCTGGCCCTGCTCGATAAAGCGGTCGGCCTCGCGGCGCGAGCAGATGCCGCTCTCGCTGATGTACTTGTTCAGGCGCATGGATTCATTAGCCAGCATGAGTCACCTGCCACAGGCTGATAGCCCCATCCAGTTGCACGGTTGCCGATGCTGGCATCGTCGGGGAGGCTGTTTGCTGCATCAGCCGGTTCACTACATCAAAGTTCTGCATACCATTCCATCTTCAAAAAGGCCAAGGCCAGCTTAACCATCAAAAAACGCCGATACAGTAGCATATTGCCCCGTCCAGCACGCCGGATACTTGTCACCCACTCCGGTCCTGTGTGCCTGGATCCCACTCTCATCACCTCATACCGCAAGCCCATTTCCTGATAACGCGGACCAGACGACGGGGTCAGGATCCAAAGGGCTGAGAAAAAAACACAAAATACGGTCGCAGGCCGGACAGAAAAACGGCGCTCTGCGCGGGCATGTAACATTCACACAATATGCAGCCAGTTTGCCATCACGCCACATCCGATAAAGAAGCACCTTGCTATTTATTAAAAAAAACGCATAAAAAGATTCGAATCTGCGCGAATTATCTTGCCATGACCCTGTCTGCATTCTGTCGTTTTCGGCGGCTAATCCAACAATCGTTGGCAAACTCGGTACAAGATAGAATTTTTGTCCGCATTCATCCCCAACACAAATCATAAATTTGGATGCACGGCATGCGCTTTTCTCTGGCAAGAGGCCAATTTCATCATTCACTACAGGAGTTACAGATGAGTCATTCCCTATCCCAGGCGGATTTTCTGGCCCAGGTGGCCAGCCGCAATCCCCATCAACCGGAATTTATTCAGGCAGTGAGCGAGGTGATCGCCTCCATCTGGCCTTACGTGGAACGTCACCCCCGCTACCTGCAACAGGGCCTGCTGGAGCGGCTGGTGGAGCCGGAGCGACTGATCCAGTTTCGGATAAGCTGGGTCGATGACAAGGGTAAGGTGCAAGTCAATCGCGGCTATCGCATCCAGCACAGCTCGGCTATCGGCCCCTTCAAGGGGGGCATGCGTTTTCATCCCTCAGTGGATCTCTCTGTGCTCAAGTTCCTCGCCTTCGAGCAGACCTTCAAGAACGCCCTCACTACCCTGCCCATGGGTGGCGGCAAGGGCGGCAGCGATTTTGACCCCAAGGGCAAGAGCGAGGGGGAAGTGATGCGCTTCTGTCAGGCGCTGATGCTGGAGCTCTACCGTCATCTGGGGGCCAATACCGATGTGCCTGCCGGCGATATCGGGGTGGGCGGGCGCGAGGTGAGTTACATGGCAGGCATGATGAAGAAGCTCACCAACAGCGCCGAATGTATCTTCACCGGCAAGGGGCTCTCATTTGGGGGCAGCCTCATTCGTCCCGAGGCCACCGGCTACGGCCTGCTCTATTTTGTCGAGGCCATGCTGGCCAACCGTGACCAGTCGCTGGCGGGCATGACTGTCTCTGTGTCGGGATCCGGCAACGTGGCGCAATATGCCATCGAGAAAGCGATGGCGCTGGGTGCCAAGGTGATCACTGCCTCCGACTCGGGTGGCACAGTCCATGATCCTGACGGTTTCACCCCCGACAAGCTCGCCAGATTGATGGAACTCAAGAACGAGCAACGCCAGCGTATCGCCGATTATGCCCATGATCAGGGGCTGGAGTATTTCAGTGGCCGCACGCCCTGGCACCTGCCAACCCAGATAGCGCTGCCCTGCGCCACCCAGAACGAATTGGGGGAAGAGGACGCCAGACAACTGGTGGCCAACGGCGTACAACTGGTGGCCGAGGGCGCCAACATGCCGAGCTGCGCCGCCGCCATCAAAGTCTTTCATGAGGCCAAGGTGCTGTTTGCCCCAGGCAAGGCGGCCAATGCAGGGGGCGTCGCCACCTCTGGGCTTGAGATGAGCCAGAATGCCCAGCGCCTCTCCTGGACACGGGAGGAGGTGGATGCCCGCCTCAAGGGGATCATGACCAGCATACACGCCACCTGTGTGCGTTACGGTGAAGAGGAGCAGGGCCACGTGAACTATGAGAGCGGCGCCAATATCGCCGGTTTCGTCAAGGTGGCCGATGCCATTCTGGCACAGGGAGTCTGCTAGTCCCGGCAAGGATGTGCCATCAGCAAGCATTGACCACGACGTGCAACACCAGACGGCAGCCCATGGGCTGCCGTCTTTTCATGGTCTTGACGAGCGCCCACCACCTGTACTTATCACCTTGTTTACATTAGGCTTTAAGCCTTGCGTCAAGGTTTGAACTGTTCAGACAGACACGGCGAGCCAGCTTGACTGCGGTTCGCCCCGACCGCCATCGCCCAGGGATCACACCATGCTGGCTCGTACCCGTCGCCTCCTTCGCCGCTCTCTTCTGACCCTCTTGCTTGCGCTGCTGGCCGCTTGGGGGGTGATCGCCTACTTCGCCTGGCAAGCCGCGCCGTTGCAGCTGTGGCATACCTTTATTCCCCCCGAGCTCAGCGCCGACGAACTGGATAGCAGCGACTGGCCAGCCTATCTGGCTCGCGAGCAACAGCTGTTCGATCTGGTGGAGCAGGAGGTGGTCGCCAAGACGCCGCCGGAGCAACAGCTGGCGGGCAACCGCTACTATCAGGGCTCGCCCATCAATCCAGCCCACTTTCAAGACGACTGGAATCGCTCCTACCTGCTGCGCCCCGAGGGCGAGGTGAAAGGGGTAGCCGTGTTCCTGCATGGCCTGACCGATTCCCCTTACAGCCTGCGCCATCTGGCCCAGCGCTATCGCGAGCAGGGCTTTATCGCCCTTGGTTTGCGCATACCCGGTCACGGCACAGTGCCGGCCGGGCTGGTCAATATGGAGTGGGAGACCTGGCTGGCGGCCACACGACTGGCGGTGCGCGAGGCCAGAGCACAAGCCCCGAGCCCGCTGCCACTGCATCTGGTGGGTTTTTCCAACGGCGGCGCGCTGGCGGTGAAATATGCGCTGGATGCGCTGGAAGACAAAACGGGGACATTGGCAAGGCCGGATCGGCTGGTGCTCATCTCCCCCATGATAGGGGTGACCCGCTTTGCCCGTTTCGCCGGATTGAAGGCGGTGCCCGCCCTGCTGCCCGCCTTTGCCAACGCGGCCTGGCTCGGCATCATGCCCGAATTCAACCCGTTCAAATACAACTCCTTCCCGGTCAACGGGGCACGTCAATCCTACCGGCTGACCCACACCATTCAACAGCAGGTGCGCCAACTGGCGACCAGCGGTGAACTGGCGGCCTTCCCGCCGGCACTCACCTTCCAGTCGGTGATGGATTACACAGTCAGCACCCGCTCCATCATCGCCGATCTCTACCACTTCCTGCCGAACAACGGCAGCGAGCTGGTGCTGTTCGACATCAATCGCGGCTCTGTTTTCGGCCCCTTGCTCAACAGTGCCTCCGAGCTGGCCCTAAGCCACCTGCTGCCGAGCCAGCCCCAGCCATATCGGCTGACAGTGGTGGGCAACGAGGCGGCGTCCAGCCCCCAGACCCAGGCAAAAACGATGGTCGCAGGCAGCACGCTCGAGCAAGTTCGCCCCCTTGGCATCGACTACCCCAAGGAGATCTACTCCCTCTCCCACGTGGCGCTGCCCTTCCCCATGGACGATCCCCTCTATGGCATGGCGCCACGCCCCGAGCAGATGAACCAATACGGCATCAACCTGGGCGGCCTGGCCCTGCGCGGGGAGCGCGGTATGTTGATCGTCAATCCAGGTGCCCTCACCCGCACCTCCTCCAACCCCTTCTATCCCTATCTGCAAGAGAGGGTCATTGAGACACTGGCGGCGCCCCTTCAGCCCCCATCGCCACTCGCCTCACCCCAGGCGAAACCGGCCAGCGACAAGCGCACCGATGCCGCCTATGAGGCAGAGATAGAGACGTTTTTACAGGAAACAGACACGCCGGATTTACCTTTTTAGGCAAGCGACAAGAAGCAGGAGTTGGCAATCAGCTGGCCGTCGGGCTCAAGGGTAGCGGCTGATCTCGACAAGATTCTGATCCGGGTCGAGGCAATAGATTGATTCGATGGGCCCGCAGGCGCCGCTCTTGGTGACGGGCCCTTCGACTATCGCCACCCCGTGGCTGGCAAGCTGGGCGATGACCTGTGCCAGCGGCCAACGGGTGATGAGGCAAAGATCCCCCGAGCCCACCTGAGCCCGGTTGCGCGGCTCTTGCCCCGGCAATTGCAGATTGATCTTCTGGTTGCCAAAACGCAGCGCCCGGCGCCCTGCACCAAAGGTGATGGCCTCCATATTGAGCACAGAGCTGTAAAACGCCACGGCCCGTTCAATATCACTGACCGTCAATACCAGATGGTCGATGTGGCTGATCATGGTTCCTCCTGGTGGTGATCTGGCTGATGTAGCAGGCATATGCCCATGAATGCCCGACGCTTTCCACAACCGTGGGCAACCTCATCATACCCGGCAAGGAGGAGCAGATGTGTGTCGTGGCACGCACAGACAGGCCAAGTGAGTATATTGTCAGATAAATCCGCCTCACTGCACCGCGGCGCACGCTTTGTCGCGCTGGGCAAGTAAGGTCTCATCGTCACTGTCCATCGCAGCCAGAATCGCCTGATTGCAGGCGCGCTCCGCCAGCTTGGCAGGACTCTGCTTGGCATCCCCAATTTCAGCAATCATCGGCCGATAGCTGATGGCCGCCGAGCAGTACATGGTGCGAAATTTGGGCAGTTGCCAGCTGCTGTCATCCTGTCGGGTCAGATCATCGCAGAGCGTCTGAAACAGAGCAGCCGCCTTGACCGTGCACTGACTGAAACGCCGCACATCTTGCTCGTAGGAACGGCAGACGCTTTTGGGTTGGATCTGCCAGAACTGGAAGACAAAGGGCACCTGCTCCCCCTCATATTCCACCACCAGCGTCTTGGGCTCTGTACCGTAGTGATCCGACACCTGCTGCTGTACCAGATTGAGATAGGCCGAAAAAAGATAAGAAACCGGATCCATCACCACCTCCCTGTGGTTGTCACTGCCGGGCTGTATTACCGAAAACCGTGGCGATTTTCAAACGAGTAACAGGCGACAACAGCTTACTGATTTGGTTGGAAAAAATGATACTCTTCTCGCCACCCTCATGTACAACGTTCAAGGCCAGTGTGCGATGCAACAATGCGGTATTTATGAACAACTCATTACTCAACTGCTGACATCTCGACTCGACCGCGAGCGCTTTTACGTAGGGGAACGCCAGCTTGAACCTGCCGAAGCGGCAGTCTGGTTATCGCGATTTCTGAGCCGGGTTTTGGAATATGCGGTGGGCTCGGTCACTGGAGAGTGATCAGCTGCAACGGCAGATTGAGCTGGCTAACCAGTTATTGCTTTGGCTAAAGGATCGCACGCAAGACCCAGACTTTATTGGCGAGAACCTCATCGATAGTCAGGGAAAAATTCTGACAGCGCTCTACCAGTTGGATAACCCCATCTCAGCCAATTTAAAGCAATATGCCGAGGATATTTTCCCTCTGACCGGTCTGACGCAAAGTGAGCTGTTCTGCGGCAGCAATGCGGGTTTGTCGATGGAGTCGGAGATTAAACGGGAGATATTATCGGCAGATAGCATCTGCTGGCTGGTCTCATTTATCAAATGGGCAGGTATCCGTATTTTCCGTCATGAGCTGGAAGAGTTCACTCGCAGCGGCCGCCAATTAAAAGTCATTACCACTTCTTATATGGGGGCAACCGACGCCAAGGCGGTCGAATTTTTAGCCAGCCTGCCCAACACTGAAGTCAAACTCAGCTATAACACCCAGCGCGAGCGGTTGCATGCCAAAAGCTATCTCTTTTGCCGAAATACTGGCTTTCATACCGGCTATATAGGTTCATCCAACCTCTCTCATTCTGCCCTCACCAGTGGCTTGGAGTGGAACCTAAAAATCTCCTCGCAAGAGATCCCTCATATTATCGAGAAATCCCTGAGTACCTTTGAAACCTATTGGGAGTCCGATGATTTTGAGCTGTTCGATGGCAAGCTCGAAAGCCGCACGAAATTAAAGCATGCGCTGCAAGAGGCCCGTGGGGATGGTGACAAAAATAGTCCTGCCTATTTCTTTGATATCACGCCGTTTCCCCATCAACAGGAAATCCTTGAGCAATTGGCGATGGAGCGCTCTTTACATCAGCGCTTTCGTAACTTGGTGGTTGCGGCCACCGGTACAGGGAAAACCCTGATCTCCGCCTTTGATTTTGCACGTTTTCTGAAAACCAAACCCGACGCCAAGTTTCTGTTTGTCGCCCACAAAGAGGAGATTTTGCGCCAAGCATTGGCCTCGTACCGCGGTGTGCTCAAGCAATCCAATTTTGGCGAACTCTTGGTCGGCGGCGCCGTGCCAACCCACTACCATCAACTGTTTGCCTCAGTACAATCCTTGAATAACCAGCTGTCTACGTTGCGCCTTAGCCCAGACTATTTCGATTACATCGTCATCGATGAGGTTCACCATATTGCGGCGGCCAGTTATCGTGGTTTGCTCGCAGCCTTTGATCCTCACATTCTGCTGGGATTGACCGCAACGCCAGAGCGCCATGATGGCGGTGATATTCTCGCTGACTTTTGTGGTGTGATCGCAGCAGAAATCCGCTTACCAGAGGCCATCAATCGTCGCCATCTCTGTCCATTCCAATATTTTGGCATCGATGATGATACCGACTTGCGCCAAGTCGCTTGGAAAAATGGCCGTTATGACATTAGTGAGCTCACCAATATCTACACCCACAATCAGCAGCGGGTGCAGAAAATAGTACAGAGCCTCGATGAGATCGTCACCGATATTACCAAGATCAAAGCGCTGGCATTTTGTGTGAGCCGTGAACATGCTGATTTTATGTGCAAGGCATTTTTATTGAAGGGCATCAAGGCTGACATCCTCACCAGCGATAACCGAGACGAACGGCATAGCAAACAACAAGATTTGCGTACCGGGGTTATCAATATTCTATGCGTAGTGGACATCTTCAACGAAGGGGTCGATATCCCGGAAGTCGATACCTTGCTGTTTTTACGGCCAACGGAAAGCCTCACGATCTTTTTGCAGCAATTAGGGCGCGGCCTACGGCTGGCGAGCAATAAAGAGTGTTGCACCGTGTTGGATTTTGTTGGCAATGCTCGTGCGGAGTATGACTTTGCCCAGAAATTCCGGGCGCTGGTGGGTAAAACCAATAAGGCGATCAGCCACGAAATCAAACAGGGCTTCCCTCATGCCCCCTTGGGCTGCCGCATCGAACTCTCAAAACAGACCCAAGAGTTAATTCTGAGCAATATCAAGAAGGCGACCCTCAATACCTCGCGACTCATGGGCCTGATCCGCCGTTTCTCGCAGGATTGCGATTTACCGCTGACGTTGGCGAACTTTTTGAAGTTTTACCCTCATATCAGCCTTGAGGAGATCTACAAGCGCGGTAATTGGAGCACCTTAGTCAAACAGGCCCGCAACCATACCGTTTCTGAAATGAGCGATGAGAAGCTATCTACCCTCTACACCCGGGCCATCAAAACCCGGCTATTAGGCTGCGATGCGCTCCATTACTTGAAATTCTTACAAACCTTGGTGGCAGACGCCTTTACCTTAACGGCCGAACACGATGAACGTATGGCCTTGATGTGCCACTACGACTTCTGGCAACAGAGCGGCCCCAACGCAGGCTTTAGCTCCTTGGCACACAGCCTGAAACAACTCAATCAACCAGCGTTAAGGGCCGAGTTGGCAGACCTGCTACCCATGCTGATCAATCGGGTGCAGCACGAACAACTAGCCATGCCTGACCTTCCCGGTAATCCGCTGCAACTGCATGCCCGATATGCCAGAGAGCAGGTGCTGGTTGGCTTTGGTGCTACCAGTTTCGAGCAGCAACCACCAGCCAGAGAAGGGGTGTATGTCATCGCAGAGCAAAATATCGAGTTGCTGTTCGTGACCCTGAACAAAACGGAGCAGCACTTCTCCCCCACCACCCGTTATCACGACTACGCCATCAATGAGTCACTGTTCCATTGGCAGAGCCAAAACAGCGCTCGCCCCGAGCGGGGTAAGGGCCTGAGTTACATTCAACACAGAGCAGAGGGTAAGCGCTTGTTTTTGTTCGTCCGTGAGCAGAGCAAAGATGAATTTGGCCGCACCCTTGGCTTTGTGAACTTTGGCGAAGTGGAGTACATCTCCCATAGCGGCAGCCAGCCGATGAACATCAAATGGCGGTTGACTACTCCGATGCCCCCCTTCATGTGGAAAGAAGCAGCAAAGTTGGCGATTGGCTAACTCCTGTTAAAGAAAAGGGCTCGGCAATGCGATCATCCTGCAGCCACTGTTGGGCCCGGCGCTGAATACATTGAAAATCTTCACCACCGGGCGCCTGCAGATACCAGTCCGGCTGGCTGATATCAAGCTTGGGGTGAGCTGCCACCAGATCCGATACCCGGCAGCCCTCCCACTCCCCCATGTTCAACTCCACCAGTCGCTCATCCCAGACGATGCGCTCACTATCGAGCCCCAGCTGCTGGCACACCAACAGCGCCGTCTGCCGAGCTCGGCCAAGGGGGCTGGCGTAGAGAGTCCAGCGTGCGGGTTCGTCCAGCACATCGCGCAGACGAGCGCCCATGGCGGTGGCCTGCGCCTCCCCCTTGTCAGTCAGGTCGGAATTGCAGCGCCCCTGTAACCGCTGCTCGGCGTTATAGCGGGTCTGGCCGTGACGAAGCAGATAGAGGGTTCGAGACATGGTTTCTCCAGCAAGTTCAATTAGATAAGTGGCATGAAAGGCCATGATAATAACAGATGTACCGTACGGACACAGATACAAACGGGGCAATCCCCCAAGCTATGCGCGCTGAAACAGGGCGGCCATGAAAACCTGACCAGAGTGGGCCTGATTTTCACTGTCAGAAGGATGAGATCACTTCATTTTTTTCTTGGCGAAAAAAGTCGCATATTTTCGTTGTGCTGTGCTTTGGGTCAGGGTAATCTCGAGCAAAATACAAGACTCGAACGTTACTTTTTTTAGCCATTCTGCCATGGCGCCCAAGGGGACAGTTCGACGAGAAGAAGGTCATATCATTTATCACCCGTTCAGGCGAGGAATCGCACATGGCTAGATACCAGTTTTTCTCCATTCCGGCATCCAACCGGCAGCAGTACACCTTTATCGACATGGCCTCCCCCACCTTTCTGACCGAGAAAGAGGCGCTGCTGGCGCAGGGATTCGAGGTGCAGGAAGATTTTATCGATGCCGCGAGTCGCAGTGAGGCCGTCGAGAAATACAAGTCCAACTTCCTCTATGTGGCGGACGAGATGGGCAAATCAGACAGTGGCTACGCTGCGGCGATCGCCTTGATGGACGTCGGCAAGGGGTTGTTGGGCGGCAAAACGCGCTGACAAGACTCGTTGACAGAAGTCGCCAGCAGGCATCGTTAGCAGAAAACCAACAAGAGACGATAAGTGGCCATCGCGGCAAGGTGTCCGATGGCCATGTGACGAGCAGCAGACAACCTGCGTCAGAAGCGGGCCAGTTGCTGGAGCATCTCGATCAGCTCCTCTTCGCTGCGGGGCTCGTGGGTCAGCTCCAGACTCGGGGCCGCACCTCCCATCAGCATGTAGACATGTGTGCTGCAGTGGTCATAGTGATACCACTTACCGTCGATACAAAGGTCGGTATAGCATCTCGGGTCCCTTTCCAGTTCCATAATCACATCCTTTTGTTACATACCACCCACATCACTCCTGACCGTAAAATAACCCGCCCACCACAGGTTTGATGCAGATCAAGGGAAGAATATCTGCCGGATCCGGGCCCTGAGCCGCGCACTACCGCCATCCACCACTCATATGAAGATGGCTGTCCGCCTCCCTGTTCTCGGAAAGGGCATAAAATGCCATCAACAAAAACGGCGCCCGAAGGCGCCGTTTTTTCATTCCCGTCTTTTTGTTTCCACCGACGGGGCGAACAAGCCAGAGGCTTATTCGTCTTCCAGATAGGCATAGCCTTGCAGACCCAGCTCCAGCTCGTCGAGCAGGGCTTTGCGGGTCGCGTCATCCAGCGCCGGGTGGGAGACGATACGCTGGTAGTTCTCGCGAATGACGGAGGGGTCGATGTTGACGTAACGCAGCAGCTGGTCGACGGTATCGCCGCGCACCACATTGCGAATGTCCATCTTGCCCTCTTCATCGAGACACACTTCCGCGCAGTGGGTGTCGCCGAACAGGTTGTGCAGATCCCCCAGGATCTCCTGATAGGCACCGACCAGGAAGAAACCGACGTAGCACACTTCGTTCTCTTCATACTGCGGCATCGGCAGCGTGCTCTCTACCCCCAGACCGTCGACGTAGTGTTCAACCTGACCATCGGAGTCACAGGTGATATCCATCAGGATGCCACGACGACTGAGCGGACGATCGAGCCCGGTCAGCGGCATCACGGGGAACACCTGACCGATACCCCAGGCATCCGGCAGTGACTGGAACAGGGAGAAGTTGGCAAAGCACTTGTCAGCCAGTTTCTCGGAGAGCTCGTCGGCCAGGGCGCGGTGGTTGCGGTTGACCGGGTTGAGCATCTCTTTCAGTGCCAGACAGGTGTTCTGGTGCAGCATCTCGGCCCAGGCGCGTTGCTCCAGATTGAGCAAGCCCATGGTGTACTGGGTGTTTACATCGCCCAGATCCGCCACTGAGTCGTGGAAGATCTCCAGCAAAGAGGGATCTTCACCACGCAGGTCCAGCCACCCTTGCCACATGTTCTGCAAGAGGGTCGGCGCATCCTCATCCGGCGCGCTGATGTCGCTCATCTCCACCCCTTCGGCACCAATCAGATTGGTGACCAGCACGGCGTGGTGAGCGGTCAGGGCACGGCCAGACTCGCTGATGATGGTCGGGTACGGCAGATCAAACTCGCGGCACACATCGCCTATGCCCCACACCACGTTGTTGGCGTACTCGGACAGGCTGTAGTTGGCGGAGCAGTGGCTCTGGGAGCGAGTGCCCTCATAATCCACACCCAGGCCACCGCCGACGTCGACCACATCGATGGGCACACCCAGACGACGCAACTCGGAATAGAAGCGACCGCACTCGCGGATACCGCCCTGAATGTCACGGATGTTGGCGATCTGGGAGCCCAGATGGAAGTGCAGCAGTTGCAGGCAATCCAGCTTGTCCAGGCTGCGCAGACGCTCGACCAGCGCCAGGATCTGGGAGGCGGAGAGACCAAATTTGGACATGGAGCCGCCGCTCGATTCCCACATGCCGGAGCCGGTGGACGCGAGCTTGGCACGCACCCCGATATTGGGCTTGATGTTGAGGCGAGCTGACTCGTCCAGCACCATTTCCAGTTCGGAGGGTTTTTCCACCACTATGTAGACCTTGTGGCCCATCAGGTTGCCGAGCAGGGCGTGGCGGATATATTCGCGGTCTTTGTAACCGTTGCAGACGATCACCGAGCCTTGCTCATGGTGATGGGAGAGCACGGCCAGCAGCTCCGGTTTGGAACCCGCTTCCAGGCCAAGCCGTGGCTTGTCGCTGTAAGACTGGCTGATGGTCTCGATGACTCGACTCTGCTGGTTTACCTTGATCGGGTAAACACAGAGGTAATCCCCTTCATAGCCTGACTTCTCGATGGCCTGACCAAAAGCGTTGAACAGTGCATCGACCCGACTCTTGAGGATGTCGGGGAAACGCAGCAACACGGGAGTGGTCAAACCGGACTGGCGCAACTGTTCGATGGCATCAGAGATGACAATGTGTGCATCAGGGCGCGATTTGTCGGGAGCGACGGTCACATGACCGGCGTCATTGATGTTGAAAAAACCCGCACCCCAGTAGGGAACGTTGTAGACCTTCAAGGAGTCCTTGCTGGACCAGTTAGTCATGGGCTATGCCTCGCAAATGAGCGACCAGTGGCCGCCTTCGTTACCCTCAATCACATCCAGACCATCGATTGCAAGTTGCGGCAAGCCAAGGCTGCCTGGTGGGATCTGAACAGCAACGAGTCATGAAAGCGCGACGGATGACCGCCTTCGTTTCACCACTTGTTACCTTCCATCACATCCAGCTATTGCACATCGCGGCAAGCCAAAGGCTGCCTGGTGGATCTTGGGAAGTAACGAGTCTTGATGTGGGGCTGGTGGCTTTACATCAAGCTCAACGGTATGCGGTGCCACCTTAACGGGGCGCCGCGGTACTTTGATGACAGACAGCATCAGCCACGCCGTCAGTTCATCATTCGGCACCATCACAACGACAAGGGAGGTTTCAAGGAAGAGAAGCGAAGGCGTCAGCACGCAAGCGTGTTGATAGACGACAACAACCACAGCCTACCCAACACCAGTGACCGCCCATGACAAGGGAAGATGATGAGCCGCTGGCTCACTCGGTCAGATGGTTAATGAGTGTCCGTTGTTCTCCCTGATACCGGAGCCTAACCGGTATTAAAGAAACCATACCCCAGCAGTGTCTGTCGTTTCTGCGTGCCTCGCCCTATAGGCGTATGATCTTTCAGGTTTCTGGTGGCGTCTGCCTGCTTCAGAGTTACCCTTGGATCGGCGCGGAGTGTACACACTTACCGCCAGCGGTGACAATAAAAAATAGTGTTCAAAAACTGCTTTTAATAAGGTGAGCAAATCTTGCTGCCAGGCAGGCTGGCTCTGGGATGGCGCAGAATATTCCCCTGCAGTTGTTCCCCATGAAAAGCCTGCTCTCGGGGCATGGCAGGCTGCATGCCTTGTCAGGGGGCAGTTCAGGGGATTTCCTGTCGTTATGGCGATGATTGCGTATCAATAAAAACGCTATTTTTATGCATGAAAAATGGCTACAAACTGCCCCCTCCGACTCAATCCCTCCCAGGCCGCTGCGTCAGAAAATGGGGAAAACCTGCGCTGACGCAATAAGACAGGCAACCTGATTGGCCAAAATGGCCCTTCATTACCGGTTTGAAGTGTGAGGCTTGCCAATGGATACCCTGCTTGAGCGTTTTCTGCGTTACGTGACTTTTCATACCCGCTCCGATGCGACCAATCCCGCCTGTCCCAGCAGCGAGGGGCAGCTGATCTTTGCCCGGGCCCTGCGAGATGAAATGGAGCAGATGGGACTGACCCTGGTCACCCTGGATGAGCACGGCTACCTGACTGCCTGCCTGCCGGGCAACCAGCCGGATGCCCCTGCCATCGGCCTCATCGCCCACATGGACACAGCCGATTACGCCGCCGAGCAGGTGGTGCCCCAGATCATCGAAAGCTATCAGGGAGGCGATATTTGCCTGGGCAAGGGGGACGAGGTACTGGCCATTCGCCAATACCGCTGCCTGAAAAACTACCTGGGGCAGGATCTTATCACCACCGACGGTTCTACCCTGCTGGGGGCCGATGATAAGGCCGGTATCGCCGAGATCCTGACCGCCATCGACTATCTGCTGGCCCACCCCGACATCCCCCGCGGCGATCTCTGGGTCGGTCTCACCCCGGATGAAGAGATAGGCCGTGGTGCCGATCTGTTCCCCCTGGACAGATTCCCGGCCAAATGGGCTTATACCGTCGATGGTGGCGAGCTGGGGGAGCTCGAATACGAGAACTTCAACGCCGCCAGCGCCACTGTGCGCATCACGGGCAACAATGTTCACCCCGGCACCGCCAAGGGCAGCATGATCAACAGCCAGACCCTGGCCGCCCGCTTTCATGCCGCCATGCCCCCCGAGCAGACCCCGGAGTGTACTGACGGTTACGAGGGCTTCTTTCACCTGGCCCAGATGAGCGGCACTGTGGAGGAGAGCACCCTGCACTACATCATCCGCGACTTTGATGATGACGCCTTCGCCGCCCGCAAGGCCCAGCTCAAGGAGCGGGTCGCCTCCCTGCAGCTGGATGCCCCCAAGGCCCGCATCGAGCTCACCCTGACCGACAGCTATCGCAACATGCGCAGCCAGATAGAGCCGCACATGCACATAGTCGAGCTGGCCAGGGCCGCCATGCTGGCGGCAGACGTGGTGCCCAAGATCAAACCCATCCGTGGCGGTACCGATGGGGCCCGCCTCTCCTTTATGGGGCTGCCCTGCCCCAACCTCTTCACCGGCGGTCACAACTTCCACGGCAAGCACGAGTTCATCCCGCTGCAATCCATGGAGAAAGCGGTCGCCACCCTGGTGGCGCTGGTGCGGCTGACCTCCGCCTGGCGGGGATAACCCAGGTTCGTGCGGGGCGAGACAATAGGCGCGCCCCGCCATCACACGGCCATTTCGCGGTCAGCAACAGAAAGGGAACGAGGGTAACAAGCAGCCCTGCCACAAAATTGTCATACTGCAGACACACAGCGGGAACAGAGGCGGCACATGCTGGGGCAAAGGATCACCGGAGCCCAGCCCCATGTTCAGCGTCGATACCCTGCTACGACAGCACCTTCCCCATCTCTCGAACAACCCAGTGCTGCGCCCCCTGCTTGGCCAGGGCCTGCGCTGGTTGCTGCACGAGAAGGCCTTCCAGCACTTTGCCAGCAGCTACCCCCATCTGCGCGGCCTCGACTTTGTCGAGCAGGCGCTGCAACAGATCGACTTTGACTACAAGGTGAGCGAGGCGGAGCTGGAGCACATACCCAGCAGCGGCCGGGTCATCATAGTGGCCAACCATCCCATAGGGTCGCTGGACGGGCTGGCACTGCTTCGCCTGCTCGGCCGCATCCGGCCGGATGTGAAGATAGTCGCCAACCAGCTGCTGGCACAACTCACGGCGCTGCGCCCGCTGCTGCTGCCGGTCGACAACATGCATGGCAAGACGGACAGGCGCGCCATTCTGGCCATGGGCGAGCATCTGGCCAGCGAGGGGGCCCTGGTGATCTTCCCCGCCGGCGAAGTGTCGCGACTCGGCATCAAGGGGGTGAAGGATGGCCCCTGGCAAGGGGGCTTTATCAAGCTGGCCCAACGCACACGCACCCCGCTGGTGCCCATTCACGTCGGCGGGCGCAATGGCCTGGGGTTTTATTTCAGCGCCTGGCTCAACAACGCCTGGGCGGGGCTCTTGCTGGTCAAGCAACTGTTTCGCCAGCAAGGGGGGCGTATCCCCGTCACCATAGGGGCGCGTATTCCCGTCGACAGCTTTCGCGACCTGCCCGCCAAGACGGCGGCGCAACTGGTCCGCAGTCACCTCTATCGCATCGGGAGAGGTAAAAAGGGCAAGCTGGCGACCGAGGCCCCCATTGCCCAGCCGGAGGAACGCCGTCAGCTCAAGCAGGCCATAGAGGCGTGTGAAGCTCTCGGCCACACCCCCGATGGTCAGGGGATCTACCTCTACCGGCGCCATGAACTGAGCCATTCGGTGATACTGCGCGAGCTCGGCCGTCTGCGGGAGATCGCCTTTCGCGCCGTGGGGGAAGGCTCGGGCAAACGGCGGGATCTCGATGGCTTCGACGATGACTATCACCACCTGATCCTGTGGGATCCTGCCAGGCTCGAGATCATAGGCGCCTATCGCTTCGCCCCTGTGGCCGAGCTGATGGCAAGCAAGGGGCTGGATGGCCTCTACAGCCACACCCTGTTCGGCTTTGAAGCCAGGCTGCTGCCAAGACTTGAGCTGGCCATAGAGCTGGGCCGCAGCTTTATTCAGCCCGCCTACTGGGGCAAACGGGGACTGGATTACCTCTGGTTCGGCATCGGCGCCTACCTGGCCCGCTATCCCCGCTACCGCTACCTGTTCGGACCCGTCTCACTCTCCGGCAGCCTGCCGCCAGCGGCCAAGGATCTGCTGGTGAGCTTCTATCGCCAGCACTTTACCCCCGAGCTGGCGCTGGCGCACTCCCGTCGCCCCTATCCCGAGACGCTGCCGCTATTTGAGGGGCAGGATTACGGGACGGATCTCAAGGCGCTCAAGGCCAGGCTCGATAACCTGGGTTGTGCCATCCCCACCCTCTACAAGCAGTATTCCGAGCTGTGCGAACCGGGAGGCGTGCAGTTTATGGACTTTGGCATCGACCCCGATTTCAACCACTGCATCGATGGCCTGGTGTGGGTGGACGTGAGCCGCATCAAACCCCACAAGCGGGCCCGCTATATCGGCAGCCAGCAGATTGGCGACCAGCCCGACGGCCTCCATCTGGATGAACAAGGCAGGGCGCGCGCCTGAGCATACGCCACAGACAGTGACGGGCAGACAACAAATAGGGAGGCCGCCGCCTCCCTGTTTGTATCCGAATCGCTCATATCCACATTTTTATATTCGATCCCCGACCATCACTCACCGGCAGGTTTGCGATCCGAGTGACCCAGATCCCGCTGTGGGGCGATAATGTCGCGCACCCGCTGCTTGATCTCTTTCGCCTCGGGAAAACCCTCGTCGGCCACCCTGTCCCACACCAGCACGCCATTCACCAGGATGCGAAATTCCCCCTTGCTGGCAGGCACCAGCGCCACCTCGCCAAGATCGCTGTCAAATGTAGATAGCAGCTCCTGGGCCAGCCAGGCAGCGCGCAGCATCCAGCGACAGAGGGTGCAGTAACGAATTTCGATACGGGGCTTGCTGATGGGGCTCTGTACGTCGGTCATTGAATCACTCCATAAAAATCGGCCAGCGGATGATAAACCAATAACAACCGGCCATGCCTTGCTCAAAAAGCAGATGCGCGACCTGCCTCGCTTATTGGCTGACCCCGTGAAAATCGGCCAACCAGTGGAGGGCTATGGTGCGCATGGTCGATTGCGGCAGATCGAACAGGCCGGGGGCCATGGATTGCTGCGCCAGTTGGCGCACCCCTTCGATGATCTCCGCCAGCACCAGATAGACATATTCGCCGATGACGGCGCCGTGGACGAAGTTGACCGCCTCCCCCCGATTGAGCAAAAAAATCTGGCTGCCATCCGGGCGCGTCAGCGCCAGTACATGGGGGCACACCTCCTGGCTTGGCCAGGGCAACTGGGAGAGACAAAATGCAAACTCGTCGTCGGCCGAGGTGACCGACGCCAGCATGGTGCCGGGGCGCAATCGCTGCAGATCGGCCAGGTCCAGCGAGCCGTTGCCGGTGGAGCAGATCACCAGCTCGGCCCGGCTGAGGGCCTCTTCTTTTCCCACCAGCTTGAAGCCGTGGGAGAGCGCCTCCACCTGGCGCAGCACATCTGTCTCCACCAGCTCCAGGTGCAAATTGCGGCACCTGAGCTCGCGGGCAATGCTGCGCCCCACCTTGCCATAGCCAAACAGGGCAGCCTGGCAGACGTTGAAGGTACGGTTGAGGGTACGGACCAGCGACTCGGCGGAATAGACAACGCTCAGGCCAATCTGGATATCCTCGGCCTGCTTGAGGGGGCTGCGCGCCACCGAAATGACAGGGGTGGCCAGCACCTCCTGCTCGTAGCGCTGATGACCATTTTCGGTCATCTCCACCACACCGAGAAAACGGGGACCGAAATACTCACTCAGGGTCGCCTGGGTCTTGGCAAAGTAGCCGCCTATATCCAGTATGATGAGCCGCTCGTGGGGGGCGACCAAGGGGGCGATATGATCGACCACCCCCTGCGGTGCATTGGTCCACTGCCGGTTCAGTGGCAGCACGGGATAGTGCTGCTGGGCCCAGGTCAGGGTCGGTCCGTGTACTGACTTGGGTTTGGGCAGGATGGCGCCGATCCGCCCGATTTGCGCGAGGGCCTGGATAAACTGGGGGCGATCGGGAAGCAGATGGGTAACCAGCAGTATGCAGAGACCGTCGAGACGTCCCTGCTCGGTGAAATGGCGAAAAAACAGATGCTCAGATCCTTGACTGCGCAACTGTGGCCTCCTTAGCGCGCCGCAAACATGCAGGCAAACAAAACCCGGCATGACCGGGTTCTGTGTGTGTCCAGATAATTGAAAATCCTTTTTATCTGAAACCACCAAGTGGCTCAATCTTTATCTGTACAGACTATGACGAGGTCGGCAACTTTAGCGTTAATAGCCTGTTTTTTATGCTAAAAATTAGTAAAGAGAGGCCTCGGGCCACACCTTCCACAGACTCAACCCCGTGCCCGCACCCGCCAGCAGGATCAGCACAAGCCAGCGCTGTAGCCAAGGTTTGTTGCGCAGGGCCCACTCCAGCAGGGGCAGCAGCCAGACCGGCAGCAAGACAGTGAGTGGTACTTCCACATACTGCCAGGCAAGCATCTGCATAAAAGCGAGCGCCAGGGCCGCAGGGGTGGCGGTCACACCCGCAAACACAGCGAGCAGGGCACGGAAACCGGCAAAGGCAGCGATCGCCCCGGCCAGCTGGGCAATCAGCAGGCTGCCATCAATACCGATCACCAGCGCCAACCAGATAAAGCCAAGGGCAAAACCCAGCCCTTCCCGACTGTCACCACGCAGATCAGTCCAGCCAACCCAGACGATGGCAGGCAGCAACGCCAGCCAGATCCGCGGTTCACTGGTCAGCACAGAGGCGAGCCCCTGCCACCACACCAGGGCACCGAGCCCCGCGAACAGCAACAACGCGGCCCGCTTGTCTGCCAGTTGCGTAGCAATCGCCGGCACCAGCAAGGCCAGTGGCAGCCACTGCCACGCCTTGACCGGCACGCCATAGACGCCACCCAGCAGGCAGCCCACCAGCCAGAGCGCCAGGGCGCCCCACAGATACCCGAGTCGTGGCCAGCGCCATGACAGCAAAGCGGCCCCCAAAGGGGCCGCCAGGGTTTGTAGCAAGAGTGCTGCGCCCATTACTTGCGCACACCTTCGACGAACAGATTGATGCTCATCTCGTCCGGGATACCCGGCAACATATAGTTCACGCCAAAGTCGCTGCGCTTGATGGTGGTGGAGGCGTTGAAACCGCTGCGATAGCCGCCCCAGGGATCCTTGCCTTCACCAATCTTGACCAGGTCAAACGCCACTTCCTTGGCAACGCCGTGCAGGGTCAGGGTGCCTTTCAATACGCCCTTCTCCTTGGTTCCTTCATACGCTGTGCTGACGAAGGTCATCTTGGGGTACTGCTTCACGTCCAGAAAATCGGGGCTGCGCAGGTGTTTGTCGCGGGCTTCATGGTTGGAGTCCACGCTGGCGGCATCGATCTCGAAGCTCGCCTTGGCCACTGCCGGGTTGGCATCATCCATGCTGAAGGTGCCGCTGAAGGTGTTGAAACGGCCTACCAGTTCGGAGAAGCCGAGGTGCCCCACCTTGAACTGGACTGTGGTGTGAGCCGCATCGACGTCGTAATCGGCCGCCATCAGGGGAGCCGCCATAAACAGGCAGGAGGCCAGCAGGGCCTGAGTCATTTTCATCCGTTCGTTCCTTCATATTGGGGGTTCACAACAACAACCAAGATGCTAACCTCCATATCGGAATAGATAATCAGCGATTTATTAAAATAATTATCAACTGAGAGTGAAAGATGGACCAGATAGCCGCCATGCGCACCTTCATCAAGGTGGTGGAATGTCAGAGTTTTACCAAGGCCGCCAACCAGCTCGGCATCTCGGTCGCCATGACCTCCAAGCTGATGCAGCAACTGGAGGAGTCCCTCTCCACCCGCTTGCTGTCGCGCACCACCCGTCAGGTCAACCCCACTGAGGCGGGACAGTTCTACTACCAGCGCTCCCAGGCCCTGCTGGCAGAGCTGGAAGAGACCCACAGCCAGCTCACCCGCAACAACCAGCAGCCCCAGGGCACCCTCAAGCTGTCAGTGCCGATGGACTTTGGCTACCTGCATCTCTCCCCTGCCCTGCCGCTGTTTCGTGAACGCTTCCCGGATCTGAAACTGGAAATAGAGTACAGCGACCGGCGGGTGGCCCTGGTGGAAGAGGGGTTCGATCTGGCGCTGCGCATCGGCAACCTGCCGGACTCTTCTCTGGTCGCCAAGCCGCTGGCCATGATGAAGCTGGAGGTGTGTGCCAGCCCCACCTATCTGGCCCGCAGGGGCACCCCGAACAGCCCCGAGGATCTCAAGCAGCACGACTGCCTCATCTATACCCTGACCCAACCTGACTGGGTCTTCAAGCAGGGAGGAGAACAGCTGAGCGTGCGCCCGCAGGGACCACTTCGGGCCAACAATGGCGTGGCCCTGACCCGGGCCGCCTGCGATCATCAGGGCATTATCTTGCAGCCCACCTTCATCGTCGGGGATGCGCTGCGTTCGGGGGAGCTGGTCCCCTTGCTGCCGGAGTGGGAGAAGGGGCAGGTGGGGCTCTATGCCCTCTACCCTCATCGCCGATTCGTCTCCGGCAAGGTGCGCTGCTTTATCGAGTTCGTGCAGGAGCGCTACCTGGCCCCTCACTACTGGGATCGCAAAGCGTGAGCCAGTGCCGGAATTTATGATGCAGAGGTGTCGGACTGTGGGGATGCAGGTGCGGCGGGCAACGGCAGCTCGGCCACCAGCAGTTGATCGGTCTGCGTTATTTGCCAGCGAGGCAGGCGGCTCTGCAAGGTGGCGAGCTGCTCCTCGCCGAGGGCATAGGGCAACGTGATGCGCAGGCAGTGGCAATCGAGCATGCCGGCCAGCTGCAACATCAGAATGAGGTTGGCCTCATCCGTCTTGTGCTTGTTGATGCGTTTGCCAAGCTCATGGCGAAAGTGGGTCTCGGGATCTTGGGTCATCGCCTGCCAGCCATAGCCAAACAGCGGCATGAAGGCGCTGATCACGCCAAGGGCGGTGAGCGGCCGCTTGGGTGGATGGTAGAGGGCATTGAGATCCAGCAGTATGGGTGTTAGATGCAGCTCACGACTGCCGGATAAAATGTTATTACTCATTGGATAACCCTGTTGATTCCACTAGACTGCGCCGCATATTTGACCTGACATGCCAACGAGGTGCTGATGCTAAGCGATATCGAGATCTCCCGCCAGTCCCCCCGTCTCTCCATCCAGGCCCTGGCTTCGCGCCTGGGCATCCCGGCCCATCTGCTCAGCCCTCACGGCCACTACAAGGGCAAGCTCAGTCTCGAATTGCTCAAGCAAGCCGCCAGCAAGCCCGGCAAAAAAGCGGGCAAGCTGGTGCTGGTGAGCGCCATCACGCCGACGCCCCTTGGCGAGGGCAAGACGGTCACCACCCTAGGTCTCTCCATGGGGCTCAACCATATTGGCCAGCCCAGCATGGCCACCATACGCCAGCCGAGTCTCGGTCCCGTATTCGGGGTCAAGGGGGGCGCCGCCGGGGGTGGTCACGCCCAGGTGGTGCCGATGGAGGAGATGAACCTGCACCTGACCGGTGACTTCCACGCCCTCACCGCCGCCCACAACCTGGCGGCCGCCGCGCTGGATGCCCGCCTGTTCCATGAGACCAAACTCGGCACCGAGTTCACCGCCAGGACGGGGCTGGCACGGCTCGATATCGATCCCGCCAACATCCTCTGGCCACGTACCCTCGACATGAACGAACGCGCCCTGCGCCACCTCACGATTGGGCAGGGGGCCGCCGCCGATGGCGTTGAACGCCAGGATCGCTTCGTCATCACCGCCGCCTCCGAGCTGATGGCCATTCTGGCGCTGGCAAGCGATCTGAAAGACTTGCGCGCTCGCATCGGCCGCATCCAGCTGGCCCTCGACAGCCAGGGCCAACCCATCACGGCCGAGCAACTGGAAGTCGCCGGCGCCATGACGGTGCTGCTCAAAGACGCGCTGCAACCGACCCTGATGCAGACCACGGAGCAGACCCCTGTGCTGGTGCACGCCGGCCCCTTTGCCAACATAGCCCACGGCAACTCTTCTGTGATCGCCGACCGCATGGCGCTGCAACTGACCGACTATGTGGTGACAGAGGCGGGTTTTGGCTCCGACATGGGGCTGGAGAAGTTCTTCAACATCAAGCACCGCCAGTCCGGCATCACGCCGGCCTGCGTGGTACTGGTGGCAACGGTACGCGGCCTCAAGGCCAACAGCGGCCTGCTCGACATCCGCCCGGGCCAGCCGCTGCCTGCGAGCCTGCTGGGGGAAGACTTGCCCACCCTTGAGAAGGGGTGTGCCAACCTTGCCTGGCACATCCACAACGCCCGCCGTTATGGACTGCCCGTTGTCGTCGCGGTCAATAGCTTCCCCACCGACAGCAAGGCCGAGCTGGATCTGCTGATGCGCGAGGCGCGCCAAGCCGGTGCCTGTGGTGCAGCCATCTCGACCGCCTTTGTAGAGGGCGGTGCGGGCGCCAGTGAACTGGCAAGGGCCGTGGTCGCCGCCTGCGAGATGCCAAGCCAGATCCAGCTGCTCTATCCCGATGAGATGAGCTTGTGTGCCAAACTCGCCACCCTGGTGGAGTGCGGCTATGGCGGCCGTGGTGTCATCCTCTCTGACAAGGCGCACCGACAGCTGGCAGCGCTCTCGGCTGCAGGCTGGGATCACCTGCCCATCTGCGTGGCCAAGACGCCGCTCTCCATCAGCCACGATCCCGCCAGGAAGGGGGTACCGACCGATTTCGAGGTGCCCATCGACGAGGTGAAGCTGTGCGCCGGTGCCGGTTTCGTCTATGCGCTGGCGGGCCCCATCATGACAATGCCGGGGCTCGGCAGTCTGCCGGCCTATCGCCATATAGATATCGGCGAGGACGGCGAGATAGTCGGACTGAGCTGATGTTCTTCATGCTCAAGATCGCCAGAAACAACAAGGCCCCGCCAATTGGCGGGGCCTTGTTTTATAACAGCGTTCACCCGTTAAGTGACGGGGTTGCCCCTAGAGGGTGAAGCGCTGGGTCATATGATGCAGCGAGGTGGCCAACTTGCTCAGTTCGACACAGGCCTGGGCAGTCTGCTGCGCCCCCTGGGCGTTCTCGTCGGCGGCATTGTGGATGTTGACTATGCTGCGGTTGAGCTCCTCGGTCACCGCATTCTGCTCCTCGGTGGCAGTAGCGATCAGGGTGTTCATGTCGGTGATCTGGGTGACGGCCCCATTGATGGTATCTATGCTGCTGCCCGCATCCCGCGCCAACCCGACGCTCGCCTGCATCTGCTGACGGCTCAGCTGCATGGCGCTGCCCGCCTCGGCGGCGCGGCTCTGCAGCAGCTCTATCATCTTGCTGATCTCGGCAGTGGAGTCCTGGGTACGCTGCGCCAGGGAGCGCACTTCGTCCGCCACCACCGCAAAACCGCGTCCCTGCTCACCGGCGCGAGCGGCCTCGATGGCGGCGTTGAGCGCCAGCAGGTTGGTCTGGCCAGCGATGTCGCGAATAACGTCCAGCACCATGCTTATGTTGGCGCTGTCTGTCTCCAACTGCTGCACTACGGCGCCCGCCTGTTCAATCTTGACCGACACATCCTCGATGCTGCTGATGGCGCTGCGCACCACCTGGTTGCCCTGGGCCGAGGTATGGGAAGCATCCTTGGCCGCACTCATGGCATCCGTGGTATTGCGGGCCACTTCGTTGACGGTGGACTGCATCTCGTTCATGGCGGTAGCCACTTGGGAAACCTCGCTCTGCTGGCGAGCCATGCCGGTAGCGGACTGCTCGGAGATGGCACTCACTTCCTCCACAGCACTGCTGAGCTGGCTCACGGAGCCGGCGATTTCGCTCACCAGATTGGCCAGCGCGTTTTGCATCCGGTTGAGGGCCGAGCCCAGTTGACCCAGCTCGTCGCGGTTGAAGCGGTTGTCCTGGATCCACTCCTGCAACTCTCCCTTGCCCAGATCGCCGTTGGCAATGCGCTGAGCCTGGCGGGCCAGCATGATGAGCGGGTCCCGGATCTGACGGGTCAGCACCACCGAGAGGCCGACCACCAACACCAGACCGACCAGCAGCGACACGGTGACGCTCAACTTGGCGGAGTCATAAGCGGCCACCACCACCTTGCGCGACGCCTTGGCATAGCCATGGTTGATGCGAATGAGGTCACTGACCGACTTGGTCAGGTTGAGGTAGAGCGGGATCCCCTCGCTCATGAAGACCTGCTGGGCAGAGGCCAGCTGATCGCTATCCTGCAACTGCTTCACCCGCTGGTGCAGCGCCGCGTAGCGGGCCCAGTCAGCCTTGACGGTATCGAAAGTGCGGCGCTCTTCCACATCTTCCGCCCAGATAGTGGCGTCATGCTCGACCAGTTGCTGGGCGACCTGTTCAAACCTGCGGCTGGTTTCGCTGCGATACTCCGCTTTTTTCTGCGGATCCGAAGCCACCAGGAAGAATCCCAGCTCATAGCGGCGCAGCTCGCTGATGCTCTCGCCGATGGCACTGGTGCGGTTGACGGCGGGCAAAATGCTGTCGGTGAAACCGATGGCGGCCCGGTTCATGTTGCTGAACTCGAGCAGCGAGAAGCCGCCGATAAAGGCCACCATCAGGCCGAGCACGGCAAAGCCGGCGGTGAGCTTCTTGCCTATGGTCATGGTACTGGTATTCATGGCATGTCCTGGATATGAGTGAACAGATAGCGCCCGTTTGATCCGCACCTGTCGGCACGGATCTGTGACTGCCCTCCATGGCGGCTCATCCAGCCCTGATGAATATGTATCCTTACATGAACGAGGCGAGAACCTTTCAAGGGGGCGGGGTGCCTGCCTGACAAGCCCGTTCTGGCCCGCAGGGAGGCATGGCAGCGGCCAAAATAACCACGGATGCCCGCCCCTTGCGGCTCAGCATGGGCCCAAAAGAGAGCCAAAGTGAACCATACCGAGGTATATCGACCGCACCGGTCAATCCCTTAAGGAAATTTGTGGATGAAACAGGAGGGATGGCCGACGGGCCCCATGAACTGAAGAGGGAAAAAGGAGGCATGCCACCATGGCGCCATGCCTCCTGACAGATCAGCCCTTCAAACCGCCCAGAAACTCGGCGCGGGTATCGGGTTGGGTCTTGAACACACCACCGAGGGAGGTGGTGGTGGTGTAGGAGGTGGAATCCATCACGCCCCGAGCCTTCACGCAGAAGTGGGTCGCCTTGATGCTGATGGCCACATCCTTGGTGCCAAGCAGGGTCTGCAACGCCAGTAGGATCTGCTGGGTGAGGCGCTCCTGCACCTGGGGACGGCGGGCGAAAAACTGCACTATGCGGTTGATTTTCGACAGCCCGATCACCTTGCCACGGGGAATGTAGGCCACGTGGGCCAGCCCGTCGATAGTGACGAAGTGGTGCTCACAGGTGCTGGTAAGGCTGATGTCCCGCACCATGATCATCTCGTCCACCTTCATCTTGTTCTCGATCACGGTCACCTTGGGGAAGGTGCTGTAATCGAGGCCGGAGAAGATCTCGTTCACGTACATCTTGGCGATGCGGTGCGGCGTCTCCGCCAGGCTGTCATCGGTCAGATCCAGCCCCAGCGTCTCCATGATGGCGCGCATGTGGCCTTCGATCTTCTCCTTCTTCTGCTGACCATTCAACGCATTGGCCACCAGAGGTGTCTCGAGGCCCTCGGCCTCGAGGGCTGCCCTGACCAACAGGGCTTCCTGGCTTAAGCTCGTCATCTTGTTCCTCTCCCACGCTCAGGGACTGTAATGGCCACCTTGTCTGTGGCGGCACTTTGTTGTGGCGCAATAGTAAACGGCGATTATTGCCATAATTCAAGCTAACTCAAGTCCGTATCCTGACTTTATGCCAATCCGTCGGGTTTTACCCCTTGATGACCCACCCCATACGGGGAGGATTGCGGCAAACAATCCATCGTCCACCACCCCCTGTACCAGGCAGCCTGGTGTCAGCCCCTGATAAGCCTGCCCATCCACCCTGATTTTTGGGATAATCCGCCCTCAACCACACCAAAGAGGTAATGACGATGGGATTTGATACCAGCGGACTACTCCCCCTGAGCGATGCCCTGCAAGGGATGCTGGACCAACTCGCCTGCTGCTGCGACACAGAACAAGTGCCCCTGCCCCAGGCCCTCGGCCGGGTACTCGCGGCAGATATCGCCTCCCCCTTGTCAGTGCCTCCGTTCGACAACGCCGCCATGGACGGTTACGCCGTGCGGCTGGCCGATCTCGCTGCCGGCATCCCGCTCATCATGGTGGGCAAAGCCTTCGCCGGTCAGCCCTATCAGGGGGAGTGGCCCGCGGGTCACTGCGTGCGGATCATGACCGGTGCTCCGATACCCGCAGGCACAGACGCTGTGGTGATGCAGGAAGAAACGCAGGTCGACGGCAACCAGATCACCTTTCTGGTGCCGCCCACCCTGGGCCAGAATATCCGCCGTCGCGGCGAAGATATCCGCGAGGGCGCCAGCGTGCTCTGCGCCGGTACCCGGCTCACTCCACGCGAGCTGCCACTGCTGGCCTCCTTGGGTATCGCCACCGTCAGCGTGCGCCGCCCGCTGAGAGTGGCCATCTTCAGCACCGGCGACGAGCTCAAGCCGGTCGGCACCCCGCTCGCCCATGGCGACATCTATGACTCCAACCGTTACGGGGTCAAGGCCATGCTGGCGCGCCTTGGCTGCGACTGCCTCGACCTTGGCATCATACCGGACCACCCCGCGCAGCTGCGCGCCGCCTTCCTGCAGGCCGACCGCGAGGCCGATGCCCTCATCACCACGGGAGGCGTCTCGGTCGGTGAGGCAGACTTCACCAAACAGCTGCTCGAGGAACTCGGCGAGATCGGCTTCTGGAAGCTGGCTATCAAACCGGGCAAGCCATTCGCCTTCGGTCGCCTGCCCAACGCCTGGTTCTTCGGTCTGCCGGGCAACCCTGTCTCCGCCATGGTCACCTTCGATCAGCTGGTGCAGCCTGCGCTGGCCAAGCTGGCCGGGCAGCAGTTCGAGCGTCCGCTGCAACTGCAGGCCGTCGCCGGCGAGACTCTGAAAAAAGCGCCGGGTCGACTCGACTTCCAGCGCGGCATTCTGAGCCAGGGGCCAGACGGCCTCGAAGTGCGCAGCACAGGCTCCCAGGATTCCGCTGTGTTCAGCTCACTGTCGCGGGCCAACTGCTACATAGTGCTTGAGCGTGAGCGGGGCAAGGTGGCGGCAGGAGAGACAGTCACCGTCGAACCATTCGGGGGCTTGCTGCTGTGAGCGACATTCTCTCGGACGCAGAGCTCTTGCGCTACAACCGCCAGATAGTGCTCAAATCCTTCGACTTCGAGGGGCAGGAGGCACTCAAGCAGGCCCGCGTGCTGGTGATCGGTGCGGGCGGCCTGGGCTGCGCCGCCAGCCAGTATCTGGCGGTGGCCGGGGTCGGCCAGCTCACCCTGGTGGATTTTGACAAGGTGGAGCTCTCCAATCTGCAACGCCAGGTGCTGCACACGGATGCCCGCATCGGTCAGCACAAGGTGGATTCTGCGGCCGAGGCGCTGCGCGCGCTCAACCCCTGGCTCAAGGTGGAGACTCACGCCTCTGTTGCCGACGAGGCACTGCTCGATGCCCTGCTACCCAGCCACCAGCTGGTGCTCGACTGCACCGACAACCTGACTATCCGCAATCTGCTCAACCAATACGCGCGCAAACACAGGGTGCCGCTGGTCAGTGGCGCTGCCATCCGGCTGGAGGGGCAGCTCTGCAGCTTCACCTGGCAGGAGGATGAGCCCTGCTACGCCTGCCTCAGCGCCCTGTTTGGCGAGCAGGCCCTTACCTGCGTCGAGGCGGGTGTGCTCGCCCCCATGGTCGGGCTAGTGGGCAGCCTGCAGGCACTGGAGGCGATAAAATTGCTGGCGGGCACGGGGCGCAGCTACAGCGGCCGCCTCTTGATGATCGATGGCCTCACCGGCACCTTCCGCGAGATGAAGCTGCCCAAACGCCCCGACTGCCCGGTTTGCTCGCACCCTTAAGTGATCCCTATCACCAATAACTCGCAGCCAATAAAAAAGCCGACCCCGTGGGGTCGGCTTTTTACATCATGGATACGATGGGTAGTCAGCCTGCGCAGTAGACACGAGCCTCACGCGGGGTATAAACACCGAAGGTAACCGCACCCAACAAGCCATTAAGGAAGGTGTGTTGTGCTTCGACACGTACCACTTTATCTGCACCATTACAAACGGCGGCCGCATTTATGGTCTTGCTCTGACCCAAACCGGAAATGAAGAAATGGTGGGTCACTTCCTTGGTGGGTTTCACTACATTACCGGAATGTACTGTGAACCCCTGCTGCGCACAACCAGCCATCATCATTGCAACGGCCGCAGTCAATACCATTTTTTTCATTTTATTATCCCTGACAACTTTATTATTTCCGGCTATGCCGGTGCCACACAAAGAAACATTATCCTTTAATATCAATAAGATAAATAAACAACATTCCAATGCATGCGCACATTACCAAAATCTTGAGATGGCAACAAGGCTTTGTATGAGACTTTATATCGCGTGGCAGAAAATCAAAGATTGCAATAAACCCGCGCCGTTCTCGGGGTATAAATTCCCAGCGTCAATACCGCCATCAAACCATCCAGTGGCGTTTGCTGCACTTCCACACGAACGACCTTTTCCGGGTCGCCATGGCAGGCCAAAGAGGCGTTGACCGATTCACTCTGACCAATGCCTGCCAGTACAAAATCATGGCCAACTTCTCTGTTTGGCTGACCCGGGTTGCCCGCATGCACGAAGAAGGCCTGCTGGGCGCAGCCCGATAGCAGCAAGGCGCACCATGCCATCAATACTACTTGTTTCATCTGTTTGATCCTGACGATAACGGCATCTTGATCGAGGCGGAGTACTTAGAAAATGCCCTTGGCCTTGACCTTCTTCATGTTGGCAACCTGGCTCGAGAGATCCTCGATCAGGGGTTCTGCCTCACCCACCGTAGTAACCTGACGGCCGGGTGCGCTGGCCAGGCGCTGGATCAGTCGATGCTGCTCGCGGATCAGCCTGGATTGCTCTTCAAGCTGACGGGAGAGCTGCTGGATACTGCTCTGGAGCGGCACCAAATCCTGCTCAACAGCCGCTGATGGCAATTTGCCTGCGATCGCCTCGGCCAGCTGATCATGGTCGAGAGGGGCCGGTAACCCCTGCCTCAACTCATCCCACAACTCGGTGGGCTGCTGCTCGCCCAAGCGGCTCACAATCTCATCCACCAGATTGTGCTGAGCGGAAGTGGAAGATTGCTGACCAAGGCGATGGACGATCTCATCCACCAACGAGGCGTTATCTCCCTGTCCCAACTGGGGAAGCAACCGTGCCACTATCTGATCGATCATGACGTCGGCGGCGGGTGGTGCAGCCGAGCTCCCCTCTCCCAGGTTGAAACCACAACTGGCAAAGGCGTGACGCAATGTGGTCAGACTCACCTGTTCCGGCCCCAGTGCATTGGCAATCGCCTTGCACAGATTGGGCGCCAGTACATACATGAACATGCCGGAAAGGTAGATATCCTTGTGAAAACGGCTCTTGGAGAAGTCAAACTCCTCGGTGCCATCCTGGATCTTGCGCGCCCGTTGATACCAGTTCTGCAATACGCATAGCGATCAGACTCCAGCGCACCCGGATCCATATAGATGGAGAAGGTCATGCGCTTGAGTTGACTACTCATCATCAACCTCAGCCATCACAGGCGCTTCACGATAGACTTCATCCTCTTCAGTGGTATAGAGGCAGATCTCGCGAGCCAGTGCTGACTGGGCATCGTCCAGCAGCTCGACACGGTCACCCAGGGTCGGATAGGCCACCCTGATCGCATCATAAATCAGGGAAGCACCGCCACCGACCAGATAGACACGGTTCGGGTTCTTGGCAAACTTTTTCGCTTCATGTGCAACCTGAGTCCCCAGTTCGTCGATCTTGTTCTGCATCTTCTCGAGGATCTTGGGGATCTGGCTCTCGTCGTTGACCACATCGCGCACAAAGCTCATGTCGTGGCGACGTTTGATAAACTCGTTGGCCACCAGATAGCTGGAGTCGCTGTCTGCTGCGGCCAGCGCTTTGCGGGTGGCGTCGGTGACCATGGAGACACCGATCTCGTTGTTGCCATAGACATCGGAGACATCATCGAACTGGCCGACGATGATCCCCATATCCAACGTGGTGCCACCGCAGTCGATCACCAGCGTTTTAGTGAATTCGTTGCAGCCCGAGCCGATCAGGCGGGAAAGCGCAGCAGGCAGGCTCTCCGGCATCACTTCGACGCTGACGATATTGAACAGCTCACCCTTGTTGAGGGAAATTGCGCGCATCAGGTTGCGGCGCTTCTTCTCTATTTTCTCTTCGTTGCGCTGGCAATCGTCCGGGTTATAGAACTCAGTGATGGGCAGGGTCACGGTAATGGCGACATCGCACGGAGTCACACCGGTCTGCAGCAGGGCATGATGAACGGAGAGCAGGTTGAGATCGTCGTACTGGTACTCCACATGGGTGGTCGCCAATGACTTGTCTGAGGTGGCATCGTAGGTGTACTTGGTGTTGCCTATCTCGTAGTTGTAGATCTTCTTGTCTTTGCGCAAGGCGGCACTCTTCCAATCCTTGCGAAAGGAGTTAGGAGAAATGATGGTCTTGAGCACCTTGTTCTCAATCCAGCTCACCTTGACGTTGGTCGAGCCATCATCGATGGCTATTTTCATTACTTCAGACATGAGAAAACACCTGTTGATAGAGCAAAATGGGTCCGATTGCCTTGCCTTCTGCCGTTGGCAAGGCGATCGGACCAATACACACACGGGTTAAAAGGACGACAAGTCTAATGGGTTTCTAAAATCCGGTGAAGCAAATGATTAAATCCTGAGGGATCTTCTGCCGGCCAGGCATGGTGGCCATTGGGGGTATGAATACTGGCGTTGGGCAGGGCGGCGAACTGCTCCACCCGTTTGGCGAGCGGCAGGTAGTCGTGACTGGTGGAGATGATGGCCACCGGCTGCCAGATGCTGCCAAGCCGTGCGCGTACCGACCAGCCGGGCAGCGCATCGAGCAGCCGGGCAGCGCATCGAGCAGCGCCCGATAGGTCTTCTTTTTGTTGCTGCGCACGAAGCGCAGCCGAAAAGTGTGGCGCACCTGGGCGAGATCGGGCCCCGGGAAGAGCTCGCGCCCCAGCCACCAGGCAAGCGGGCGCATGCCAAACCAGCGCAGCCACTTGAGGCGCTGGGCGTAGCGTTCCTGCTCCTTGGGGGTCTCCAGCAAAAACTCGCTAAAGCCGTTGACTAGCACCAGACCCCGCACCTTGTGCGGCAGTTGCAAGGCCAGCTCCAGCGCCACCATGGCCCCCAGCGACAATCCCACCACCCAGGCGGGCTCAGGCTGTTCATCAAGCCAGTTCACCACGTCGGCCGCCAGGGTCGCCACGTCGAACGGCCCCTCCTGCATGCTCTGGCCGTGGCCGCGCAAGTCCAGCGCCACCACCCGGTAGTGTTCGGAAAAACGCTCTATCTGCGCCTGCCAGTCGAGGCTGGAAGAGCCAAGCCCATGCAACAACAACAGCAAGGGGCCCTCCCCCGCACTGCGCAGGGCAAGACCGTTGGATTTCATTACCTGATTGCGACGCATCAGTTCATCGCCTCTCGACTCATTGCCTGAACCATGCCCTGTTTATCCCGATAGTCACCAGCCAGCTTGTGGGCATATCCTCTGCGCTAGCCGGGTATGCCGCTCCACAATGTATCAGATCACCACCCATTCAACCTTCACTGACCAGACTGACCGCCTTGATATAGGCGTATATCTGCTGCTCCGGCGCCAGCGCCAGACGGGTGGCGGAGCGACTGGTGATCCGGGCCAGCAGTATCTGCTCACCCAGCGCCAACTGCAACAGGGTCTGGCCGGGACGCACCTCGCGCACCGCCATCAAACGGGTGGTGAGACAGTTGGAGAGACTGGAGTGCTCGATAGGCGCCGTGGCGATCACCACATCCCGCCCCGCCACCTTGATTTGCAAGGGGCCACTCTCGTCCGGCATCCGGTTCATGGTGACCCGCAATGTCTGCTCGCCGAGCTGCAGGGTCGCCATCTGCTCGTCGTCATCGTAGTGGGCCAGGGTGGCATCCAGCATCACACCGGCATCGTCGCGACTGGCGAGCGACAGATCCGTGCGGGCAAAGATCTCGCTCGGCCGGCCTTGCGCTTCCACCCTGCCACCTTCCAGCAGCACCAGCTGATCGCAGAGCAGGCTCACCTCCTCCATGGCGTGGCTGACGAAGATCATGGGGATGCCGCTTTCGCGCTGCAACCCCTTGAGCACGTGGGCCTGATGGATGCTGCTGCGGCTGTCCAGCGCCGAGAAGGGCTCATCGAGCAGCAGCAGATCGGGCTCGGCCAGCAGCGCCCGCCCCAATGCTACCCGCTGGCGTTGACCACCAGAAAGCGCATGGGCCGGCTGCGCCAGCAGATCGGCAAAGCCGAGCCGCGCCGCCAGCGACTCAGGCTGCCTGCGCCCTCGCCCCTTGCGGGCCGCCAGTTGCAGATTGCCGAGCACCGTCAGATGGGGGAAGAGCCGCGAGTCCTGAAACACCAGTCCGATACGGCGTGCTTCGGGCAGCTGCGCGGCGCACTCCCTCCCGCGCCACAGCAAGCGATCTTCGCTTTGGCGATCGAGCCCGGCGATGATACGCAGCAGGGTGCTCTTGCCGCAGCCGGAGGGGCCGAACAGACCGAGAATGCCCTCCAGCTCTAGGGTCAGTGTGCAATCGAGGGTAAATAGGCCAAACTCGCGCCGAGCCTCAAGTTGCAAGGGATGGCGGTGCAGGGCGTTGCCCTGCGACATATTGGCTGGCTGGTTCATCCGAACAATCTCCGCTGCCGGCGCTGCAATACGCCATAGACCAGCACCAGCATCACCAGCGAGAAGCCCATCAGGCCGCCCGCCAGAATATGGGCATTTTGGTAATCCATCGCCTCAACGTGATCAAACAGGGCAATCGAAAGCACCTGGGTCTCGCCGGGGATATTGCCGCCAATCATCAGCACCACGCCAAACTCCCCCAGGGTGTGAGCAAAGCCGAGGGCCGCCGCCATCACGAAGCTGGGCAAGGTCATCGGCAAGATGATGTGGAAGAAGCGCTCGACCGGGCCAAGCCCCAGGGTGGCGGCGGCTTCCAGCTCCTTGTTGCCCATGTTGACGAAGGCGGAGGTGAGCGGCTGCACTACGAACGGCAACGAATAGAGGATGGAGGCGAACAGCAGGCCAAGAAAACTGAAGACAAGCGGGGCGCCGAAGGTGTCACGCCACCAGGCACCAAAGCCATATTCAGGGGAGAAGGCGAGCAACAGATAAAAACCCAGCACTGTGGGGGGCAGCACCAGCGGCAAGGCCACCAAGGCCTCCACCAGCGGCCGCAATCTGTGCTGGCTGCGGGACAACCACCAGGCCAGCGGCGGCGACAGCAGCAATAATATGCCGGTGGTACAGGCTGCCAGCTTGAGGGTGAGCCAGATCGCCAGCAGATCCCCTTCACTCATCGGACTCACTCCCAACGCCAAGTTCAGCACCAGACACTGCAAATGAGCTGATCTCCCGGTAGACCTGATCCTGAGTCAGGCAAGCCATCGCCAACAGATCTCTACTCATCGTCCCGCTCCCGGTTGAATGCAGCCAACGGCATGGTGTCCATCCTCATTGCAAAAAGTGGCCGACCCGAAGGCCGACCACTCAGGGTATCGCATTAGGCCCATCCCCTTATTGGGGCAGGGCATAGCCCGCAGCCTTGATCTGCGCCTGACCCGGCCCCTTGAGCCAGGCGACCAGCGCCTCCACCGCGGCCCCTTTCTTCAACACCAGCCCCTGCTGCTCGATGGCGGGATAGAAGTTGGCAGGCACAGCCCAGGCTTCGCCGGTCTTGCCAGCTTCCACCAGATTGGCCCAGGCGACGAAGCCCAGCTCGGCATTGCCGGTGTCGACAAATTGCCAGGTCTGGCCGATGCTGGCGCCGGTCAGCAGCCGGTACTGCTTGGGGTCGATCTTGAGATGGGCGAGGGTCGCCATGGCAGCAGCACCATAGGGTGCGGTGCGGGCATTGGCGATGGCAAGGTTGCCTTTCCAGCTGCGCAGGGTCGCCTCGTCAGGAGCCGGGCCACCCTTCTTCCACAGTCCCAGCTGACCGATGGCGTAGGTGAAGCGATCGCTCCCCTTGCCCTCTTTTTCCAGCTTCTCGGGAGTCGCCACATCGGCGGAGAGGAAGAGATCGAACGGCGCGCCGTGACTGATCTGGGTGTAGAGCACCCCGGTCGCGGCAGACGAGATGGCCAGAGTGTGGCCGGTCTTGGCCGTGAACGCCTTGCCGATACGCTCCATGGTGCCCTTGAAGTTGGCAGCCACGGCCACCTTCACTTCATCGGCCTGCACGGCACCGGTATGCAAGGTGGCGGCGCAGACCCCTGCGATGACAACAGATAACAGCGGTTTCATTCCCTTTCTCCTGATGGGGGCCCGAATATCCGCGCCCCTAAGCGGGGCCGTGGTTCCCGTTGAACCTGCGCCCCTCGTGATGAACAGGTCAGGCTTTCCAGCGGGCAGCGGCGGCGTTGTCGCGATCAAGCGCCTCGACCCAGCGTTGCACACCCTCGGCGGTCAGCTCTTTTTTCCAGAACGGCGCCCGGGTTTTCAAGAAATCCATGATGAAGTGACAGGCATCAAAGGCGGCGTCACGGTGGGCGCTGCTCACCGCCACCAGCACTATCTGATCGCCAAGCCACAGCTCGCCGATGCGGTGGATCAGGGTGCACTCCTGCAACGGCCAGCGGCGACGGGCCTCCTGCACGATATCGGCCAGCGCCTTCTCTGTCATGCCGGGGTAGTGCTCGAGGGCCAGCCCCTTCACCTCCTCCCCCTGATTGAAGTCACGCACCTTGCCAACGAAGGTGACAATAGCGCCACTGTCGGCGCGGGTGGCGAGGCTGGCATATTCGTCTGCCAGCGAGAAGTCCTCTCGCTGCACCAGAATGCGATCTATGGATGTCGTGGTTGCTTGAGACATGGCTCAGCCTCCGGTCGTTACTGAAGGGAGAGGGAAGAAGGCCACTTCGTCGCCACCGCACAGCTCAGTGGTGCGATCCACGGTCATTATCTCGCTCATCCTTAACCTCCGGTCACTGGGGGGAAGAAGGCCACTTCATCGCCATCCTTGATGGGCGTATCGAGGGGCACCAGGGTCTGGTTGACCGCCACCAGCAGCTTGCCAGCTTCCAGCGCCAACGCCCACTTGTCGCCGCGCTCGCTTAAGCCGCTGCGCAGCGCTTCAGCGGTGGCGTAGTCACAGGGCAGGCTCAGCTCATCACAGGCCACCAGCTCTCTTACTTGCGCAAAAAACAGTACCTTGATCATGCGTTATCTCCTGCATTCGATCCCAACTGAAAGTGGCCGGACTTGCCGCCCTTTTTCTCCACCAGTCGAACCTGTTCGATCACCATGTCCTTTTGCACCGCCTTGCACATGTCATAGATGGTCAGCGCTGCAACCGATGCGGCCGTCAGTGCCTCCATCTCCACCCCTGTCTTGCCGGAGAGTTTGCAGAGGGCGCGGATATGAACCCTGTTTTGCTCAGGTAACGGCACTATCTCCACCTCGACCCTGGTCAATGCCAGCGGATGGCAGAGCGGGATAAGATCCGAGGTCTTCTTGGCCGCCATGATGCCGGCGATGCGGGCGGTAGCGAACACGTCACCCTTGTGGTGCTGACCGCTCAGGATCAGGGCCAGGGTGTCAGATGCCATGGCGACGAAGGCCTCGGCGCGGGCCTCACGTTCGGTGACCTGCTTGTCGGTCACGTCCACCATGTGGGCTTCGCCGCTTTGGTTGAGATGGGTCAGGTTCATCACGCTCCCCTTTAAGGCTGACATAGTGTTGGGATCAATGACTCGCGACTCAGAGATGGGCCACGAAGTTGCAGGGCTGGGTACGGGCATCGAGCTGATCCCGGATAAGCTGCTCCCAGCCGAGCTGGCAAGCACCGGGAGAACCGGGCAGGCAGCAGACCAAAGTACGGTTGGCGAGCCCGGCCAGGGCACGGCTCTGCATGGCCGACCCTTCGATTTCGGCAAACGAGAGCTGGCGGAACAACTCGCCAAAGCCCTTGACGGTGCGATCGAACAGTACGCCGACCGCCTCCGGCACCCAGTTCTGATCAGTAAAACCCGTGCCGCCATTGATCAGCACTACCTGTATGGTTTCATCGGCAATCCACTGGCTGACCCGGGAACGAACCTGATAAAGGTTGTCGGCGAGCAGGGCACGATCGGCCAGCTGGTGACCTGCTTCTGTCACGGCCGACACCAAGTAATCGCCCGAACTGTCATTGGCAATGGTACGACTGTCGGAGACCGTCAACACGGCGATCTTGAGAGGAATGAATGCGCTGTTTTTCTGTCCCATGGGCAGCTCCTGATAGCAAAAGACCGTGAGAAAAGAGAAGAAGAGAGTGGTCAGGATCCCGGCTTGCGGTACCTGCTCTCGGGATGACCAGTGCCTGCTCGGGCACAACCTTGACCACCCGCTCACTCCCTGCGACTCACGGCGGCCCGATTCTACCAAAACTCGCGCAAGAGGGGGGATTTAAAGGAGGCACAAATACCATTTCAAGCTGGCTGGCGGGAATATGAACAGACCGGCCAACCCCGGTCTGTTCAAGATGGCTTAAAAGCCCTTTACCCCCGTCATGTCAGGCAATTGGTGAGCTATGCCCTTGTGACAGTCGATGCAGGTGTTCTCGCCACTGGCCAGACTGGTGGAATGCATCTGAGCACCCCGCTTGCCTTGCAAAGAGAAGTCCATGTACTCGAAGTTATGGCAATTGCGGCACTCCCTCGAGTCTGTATCCTTCATGCGTTGCCACTCCCGCTCGGCCATTTCGCGCCGGTGCGACTCGAACTTCTCGCGGGTATCCACCTTGCCAGTCAACATGCCCCACAGCTCTTTCGAGGCCTGTACCTTGCGAATGATCTTGTAGGTCCACTCGTGAGGCACGTGGCAATCCGGGCAACTGGCCCGCACACCGGAACGGTTGGCATAGTGAATGGTGTCGCGGTACTCCACGAACACGTTGTCTTTCATCTCGTGGCAACCGACACAGAACTTCTCGGTATTGGAAGCTTCCATGGCGGTGTTGAAGCCGCCCCAGAAGATGACGCCACCGAAAAAGCCCATCAGCAGCAGCACCCAGAGTGCCGCCTTTGACGGTGACTTGAACGTGGTCCACAGACGCTGGATAAAGCCGGGTAATTTCATCTATGGGTTCCTCAGTTCAGTGCTTCGTTCACTGGAGTGTTAAAGGTGTTCCAGACTCGCTGAACAACGCCGAATAATGTCATCTGCGAACTCCTCAGTTCAGTGCTTCAACCGGTTTAAAGGTATTTTCCACCAGCGGCTTGGCATCCGCTTGCGGTACGTGGCACTGCAGGCAGAAGTAGCGACGCGGCGACACTTCACCCAGGGTCATGCCGTCACGGGTCTCAAAGTGAGTGGGACTGATCTTGGGGGCCTTCATCTTGCTGGCATTCTTGAAGCTGTGGCAGGCCAGACACTTGTTGACCTTGGTGTCCACTTCATAGTTGCGAACATCGTGGGGGATCAGCGGCGGCTGATGCATGTACTGGCGATCGTAGAGATCCCCGTCCTTGCGAAAGTTCTTCAAAGGGGCGGCTTCAGCCTCCGTGGTGAGATCCGTGCTCCCCCGCTCGGATTTGATCCCCCCTGTGCTATTGGTGATCTCGGGGATGGCGGCCATCAAGGAACCCGCCATCAGGCAGGCCAGCATTGCTCCAATCAGCTTTTTCATTATGTGTTCTCCGACATTTTCTCTGCCTTGACGGCAAAACCTACAGTGATTTCAAAAACTTGCTCCGCGCAGACATCAATGCAACGGCCGCAGTTGGTACACTCTTGAGCCGCAATCAGGGACCCGTGACCACGCTTGGCACCGTGAACGGGGCCGCGCAGAATGGGGCGCTCCGGGCAGACCGCATAACAATCCATGCAGTTGCTGCACCGCTCGCGTCCCTTGGCAGAAATTTTGATAAACCCGACCCGGTTGACCAGGGCGTAGAAGGCCCCCACAGGACAGAGATGACCACACCAGCCCCGCTCCACCACGAACAAGTCGAACAGGAAGATCATCGCCAACAGTGCCCAGCCAGCCCCCATTCCAAACAGCAGGCCGCGCATGGCCAAGGACACCGGATTGACCAGCTCCCACACCATCACACCCACCACGGCTGGCACCACCAGCACCATGGCCAGCAACCAGTAGCGCGTATTGCGACTGAACTGGCCATTGCCCTTGAGGCCAAGTCTGGCCCTGGCCCAGGCGGCGGCATCCGTGACGAGGTTGACCGGACAGACCCAGGAGCAGAACACCCGCCCCCCGACCAGCCAGTACCCCAAGAGCACAATGACAGCACCGATCCAGAGGGTGGTGATGGGCCAATGACCCGCCGCCACCGACTGCAGCAGGGTCAAGGGATCGCTCAGCGGCACCGTTTCCAGCAACAGCGAGCTGGAGAGGTTGCCCTTGAGGATCCAGACACCCGCCAGCGGCCCCAGCAGAAACAACCCCAGCACGCTGAACTGGGTCAGACGACGCAGCAACAGGAAGCGGTGTGACCGCCACCAGCCCAGTCGCACCCTGGCCTCTGCTCCCGGATAACGACTCATAACCCCTCCGGTTTACGGGTCGGCAGTGTGAGCCGCTCACCGATGAGTGACTTGCCCGCTTTGCGCTTCTCTTCCCAGCCGAGCCGGTAGTGATGGCCAAGCTCCCCTTTGGCGAGCTGGCGCGGCACCACCTTGATGGCGGACTCCTCCAGCACGCAGGCATGCTCGCACTTGCCACAACCGGTGCAGATGTCGCTGTGCACCGTCGGCAAAAACATGGCGTGTTTGCCGGTGCGCGGGTTACGCACCAGTTCGAGCGAGATGGCCTTGTCAATCAAGGGACAGACCCGGTAGCAAACATCGCAGCGCAGACCCAGATAGTTGAGGCAGGTCTCATGATCGATGAGCACAGCCACCCCCATTCGTGCCTGATCGATGTCGGTCATCCCCTGATCCAGGGCTCCGCTTGGGCAGGCCACCACGCAGGGGATGTCGTCACACATCTCGCATGGCACGGCGCGCGCCTGGAAATAAGGGGTGCCCGTGGTGACAGGTTCAAACAGCCGGGCAAGTTTGAGGGTGTCGTAGGGACAGGCGTCGACGCAGAGCCCGCAGCGCACACAGGCACTGAGGAACTCGGCCTCGTCGAGGGCTGCCGGCGGACGCAGTGCCTGGGCGGGCACCGCCGCTGCCTGCTGACGCGCCATTCCGCCCAGACCGACACCAAGCAGGCCCACACCGCAGGCCCCCTTGGCCATGTCGGCCAGAAACTGGCGGCGACTACGACTCATCTCGCGCTCCCCCGCCTTACGCCTTGACGACCTTGACAGCGCACTTCTTGTAATCCGTCTCTTTGGAGAGCGGATCCGTCGCATCCAGGGTCAATTTGTTAACCAGCTGGCTTGCGTCAAAGAAGGGCATGAACACCAGGCCTTTGGGCGGACGGTTGCGACCACGGGTCTCGACCCTTGTCTTCACCTCGCCACGGCGAGAGGAGACGATCACCTCTTCGCCACGGCGTACGCCACGGGCCTTGGCATCTTCCGGGTGCATGAAGAGCACCGCATCCGGGAAGGCACGATAGAGCTCGGGCACCCGACGGGTCATGGTGCCTGTGTGCCAGTGCTCCAGCACACGACCGGTGGAGAGCCACATGTCGTACTCTTTGTCCGGCGCCTCGGCGGCCGGCTCGTAAGGCAGTGCGAAGATAACGGCGCGGCCATCGGGCTTGCCGTAAAAACGCACCCCCTCGCCCGCCTTCACGTAGGGGTCGAACCCTTCGCGATAGCGCCACAGCGTCTCCTTGCCATCCACTACCGGCCAGCGCAGACCGCGCGCCTCATGGTACTGATCGAACGGCGCCAGATCGTGACCATGGCCACGGCCGAAAGTGGCGTACTCCTCGAACAGCCCCTTCTGGACGTAAAAACCGAAGGACTCGGACTCGTCATTGAACTCGCCCTTGCTCTGCTCTTTGGGGAACTGATCGACCTGACCATTGGCGTAGAGCACATCGAACAGTGTCTTGCCCTTGAGCTCGGGTTGTTTGGCGATAAGCTCCGCCGGCCATACTTCCTCTACCTTGAAGCGCTTGGCGAATTCCATCAACTGCCACAGATCGGACTTGGCCCCTTCCGGCGGCTTGACCTGCTGGTGCCAGAACTGGGTGCGACGCTCGGCATTGCCGTAGGCACCCTCTTTCTCCACCCACATGGCGGTGGGCAGAATAAGATCAGCCGCTTGCGCCGTGACGGTCGGGTAAGGGTCGGACACCACGATGAAGTTGGCCGGGTTGCGATAACCTGGCAGCGCTTCTTCGTTCATGTTGGGGCCTGCCTGCATGTTGTTGTTGCACATCACCCAGTAGGCGTTGAGCTTGCCATCTTTGAGCATGCGGTTTTGCAGCACGGCGTGATACCCCACCTGCTCAGGGATAGTGCCTTCCGGCAGTTTCCAGATCTTCTCGGCGATGGCGCGGTGCTTGGGATCAGTCACTACCATGTCGGCGGGCAGGCGGTGGGCAAAGGTGCCGACTTCCCGCGCGGTACCGCAGGCAGAAGGCTGGCCGGTCAGGGAGAAGGGACCACTGCCCGGAGTGGAGATCTTGCCGGTCAGCAGGTGGATGTTGTAGCAGAGGTTGTTGGCCCAGACACCACGGGTGTGCTGGTTGAAGCCCATGGTCCAGTAGGAGACCACCTTCTTGCTCGGGTCGGCATAGAGCTGAGCCAGTTTTTCCAGCTTCTCTTTCGACACGCCACTGAGCTTGGAGACAGACTCCAGGTCGTAGTCCGCCACAAACTTGGCGAAGTCATCGAAACTCATCGGCGTGGCGTCGCCATTGCCAGGGTTTTTGGCCCTGGCTTCGGTCGGGTGCGTCGGACGCAGGCCATAGCCGATGTCGGTGGTGCCCTTGCGGAACTGGGTGTGCTTGTTGACGAACTCCCAGTTCACCTTGTCGTTCTGGATGATGTAGTTGGCGACATAGTTGAGGATCGCCAGATCGGTCTGGGGCGTGAACACCATGCCGTTGTCTGCCAGTTCGAAGCTGCGGTGCTCGAAGGTGGAGAGCACATGCACCTGCACATCCGGGTTGGAGAGGCGACGATCGGACATCCGTGACCAGAGAATGGGGTGCATCTCGGCCATGTTGGATCCCCACAACACGAAGGCATCAGCTTGCTCGATGTCGTCATAGCAACCCATAGGCTCATCCATGCCGAAGGTACGCATGAAGCCAACCACGGCAGAAGCCATGCAGTGACGAGCGTTGGGATCCAGGTTGTTGGTACGAAAACCCGCCTTCATCAACTTGGCGGCGGCGTAGCCTTCCCACACTGTCCACTGACCGGAGCCGAACATGCCGACGGCGGTGGGGCCCTTCTCTTTCAGGGTCGCCTTGAACTTCTCGGCCATGATGTCGAATGCCTGATCCCAGCTGACGGGGGCAAAGTCACCATTCTTGTCGAACTTGCCATTGGTCATGCGCAGCATGGGCTGGGTCAGACGATCCTCGCCATACATGATTTTGGAGAGGAAGTAGCCCTTGATACAGTTGAGGCCACGGTTGACCGGCGCATCCGGGTCACCCTGGGTCGCCACGACACGTCCATCCTGGGAACCCACCAGCACGGAACAGCCGGTACCGCAGAAGCGGCACGGGGCTTTATCCCACTTGATGGCGGTCTTGTCGGTACTGGTGATCAGGTTCGCCGCCAGGGTGGGGGCACTGACACCGGCCACGGCTGCGGCAGCTGCCACCGCGTTGGCCTTCATAAAGTCGCGTCGACTCAGCTTCATGACATCTCCTCGCATTGCGTAATCACATCAATGACAGCCATTGTGACGAGCCGCGCTGGCTCAGCTTCATGGCGCTTTATTGCTTTTATCGGGCATCGTGAACCTCGCGGCTCCGGCCTCACGGCGTTTCTATTCTTTGCATTCGACATCGAGCTCATCGAACTGGTGGTAAATCAAGGCAGCGGACAGCACGCCCGGCATTGCCTGTATCGCATCAATGGCTGACATGATGGGACGCTGGCTGGGACCTTCCAGCGTCACTACCAGCTTGCCCTCGTTGCTGACAGCGTGGACCTCGGCCCCTTCAAGGGTCGCAATCTGCTGCGCGAGCTGGTGACGAAAGGGGGGTTGGGTCAGCACCACCAGGCTCGATACATGGAACTCTTGGTTCATTGTGGCTCCTGCTTCACACATACATGATTCATGTTGGAGCCTCGGGTCTGGGCGCACCAACCCGGATGCTGCCCACCGGGCAATCCATCACGCAGGCGCCACAACCGGTACACGAGGCGGTATCTATGCTGGGAGTCGGCACGCGGCCCAGCATGGGAGAAAAGCGGATCGCACGGGTTTCGCAGCTGTCCTGGCAGCGCTGGCAAAAGACCTGCGCACTGGCCAGACAGTTGGCTTCAATATGGGCTATGTATTGCCAGGGCGCCTCCGTCACGGAACGAAATACCGGCGCCTTGCAAGCTGTGACGCAGTCACCGCAGAAGGTGCACTCACCGCGCAGGAAGTCCACAGCAGGGAAACCACCGTCACCCTTGATGAGGATCTGCTCCGGACAGGCCGTCAGACAGTCACCACAGCGGGTGCAGTCGGCCACGAAATCGGGCCAGGCGACGGACCAGGGCAACTGCACCTGAGGCTCGCTCGATGTCAGGCGTCCCCGAAACAAACCACGACGTGACAGGTTGACCCTATCCGGCATATCGACTCCTTCCTGGTGGTAACGTCTGGTGCCATATAGCGCACAAGCAAGTCTCATGACAGGCATTTTCAATACCTATTATAAGAGTGGGTGTATATTGCGGCCCTGACAAGTTCAGGGATATACCACCAGGGAGATAAACAGGGGGGATTATTGCGCTGGATCAAACCCTTGGCGCAGGAACAAAGAATGGAGGCAGGTCAAAATACCCCCATTTGAGGATTGCTTATTAATCGATGGCTATTTTTGCGGAGGGGTTGGCGGCTTAACCGCCGATGGAAGCCAGATGAGGGGTCATACCGGCATTCCCCTCATGCAACCTGTGAGTGGCCGCCTTGCCGATGAGGGCCTGACGAATGCGCTGTTGCAACGCATCCTGCTGGCTGTCGGCTGACAGCAAGTCACGCAGTTCCACCCCGTTATCACCGAACAGACACAGGTGCAGCTTGCCCACCGAGGAGACCCTCAGCCGGTTGCAACCGGCGCAGAAATCCTTGCTGTAGGGCATGATGAGCCCCACGCCCCCCAACGAAGCCGGATGCATGAACACCTGCGCCGGACCGTCATCAGTACCGCGCAACTGCTGTACCCAGCCGCCATCCAGCAGCCGCTGCTTGATGAGCTCGCCGCTGGCGTGGTGGTCACGAAACAGGGTGTCCATCTCGCCGGTCTGCATCAGTTCGATGAAACGCAACTCGATGGGCTTGTGCCTGATCCAGGCCAGAAATGCATCCAGCTGATGGTCATTGAGCCCCTTGAGCAGCACCGCATTGATCTTCACCGATTTGAAGCCGGCGGCCAGCGCCGCCTCAATGCCATCCATCACCTCCGCCAGCTTGTTCTCACCGGTGATCTGGTGAAACTGGCGGGGATCCAGGCTGTCGACGCTGACATTGAGGGCGGTGAGGCCAGCATCGAACCACTCCCGGGCCCGCTCTTTCAAGCGATAGCCATTGGTGGTCATGGCCACCTTTTCGATACCCGGGGTATTGGCCACTGTCTCTATGATGGCGGTGAAATCACGACGCAGTGACGGCTCCCCCCCGGTCAGACGCACCTTGCGGGTGCCCATGGCGGCAAAGCCGGAGACAATGCGGCGGATCTCATCGAGAGACAGGAACGACTTTCTACCCTCGGGACGATAACCGTCGGGCAAACAGTAGGTACAACGAAAATTGCACACGTCGGTAACCGACAGGCGCAAATAGTAAAAACGACGGGAAAAACCATCTTGCAGTGGCAACATAAACACCTTTCCAAATACGGGAGGCCAGGGCATTTCTTTCCTGACCCTTACAGCTCGAACATCGGCTGACGGCGGCTTTCCCCTATCCCAAGGACTTAGGCAAAACAGCTCGGAGTTCATCTAGTTTTTCGATGCTAGCACAAGTTGGAGTACACTCCCACGCAACTTTATGGGGTTATTGCCAGAGGTCGGGGACGCCAGCCAGCATGGGAAAATGGTTCAAAGTACATTCGGTCAGCAGCGCCATCGGGCGTTCCATGGTGCTCATTCTGTTCATGGCGAGCCTGATCGCCGTCGTGGCCATGGTGACCCTGTTCTACTCGGTGCCCGATGCCAAGGCGATCAACCTGTCGGGTTCGCTGCGGATGCAGGCCTATCGCATGGCCTATGAAATAGAGCAGGGCCAGCCAGTGCTGGGGCGGCTCGATCAGTTCGAACAGACCCTGCATGCACGCGAGCTGCAAGAGACACAGCGTTGGATTACTCCAGCCTCCCTGCGCCGAACCTATGGCGAGGTATTGCTGCAATGGCAGATGATGCGCGAGCACATCGAGAACGCCACCCCCAAACGCTACACCGACAATGCGGAACAGTTTGTCGCGGCCATCGATGATTTCGTCAATCAGATGCAGTACCACGTGGAGTTCAAGGTGCGCATGCTGGCATTGGCGGAGGGGCTGGGCCTGCTCTCCATCATCACCATCGCCTGGTTTACCGTACGCTTCACCCGTCAGCAGGTGGTGGCACCGCTCAACCAGCTGGTCTATTGCGCCCGCCAGATCCAGCGCCAGGAGTTCGATCTCACCCTGCCTCCCCATTGCGAGAATGAACTGGGAGAATTGTCGGCTGCCTTCGTCACCATGGCAGATGAGCTCGGCAAGCTCTATCGGGAGCTGGAAAGCAAGGTAGAAGAGAAAACGGCCAAGCTGCAACAGGCCAACGACACCCTCTCCTTTCTCTATTCCACCGCCCAGAAGCTGCATGCGGCGCCGCTGAGTCGGCGCACTCTGCTCAAACTGCTGGAACGGGCCGCGGCCCATCAGCACATAGACCATATTCGGCTGACCCGCTTTGAACAGAACGCCATGCCGGACTACATCACAGGCCGCAAGGGCTGGCCAGGCGATCTCGACTCAGTGGTGAGCTTTCATCTGCAGATGGATGAGCAGGAGTACGGCCGGCTCGACATGATAAGCACTCACCCCATCGACGAGCGGCTGATGAAAAACTTCTCCATGCTGCTGGCCCAGGTGCTGCACAAGGATCAGACCCTGCTGCAACATCAGCGGCTGTTGCTGATGGAAGAGAGAGCCGTCATCGCCCGCGAGCTGCACGATTCGCTAGCCCAGGCGCTCTCCTACCTCAAAATCCAGTCCACTCTGCTCAAACGCTCTTTTGCCAAGGGCGATAACGCAAAGGCAGAGGCGGCCATGCAGCAGATAGACGAGGGACTCAGCAGCGCCTACACCCAGTTGCGCGAGCTGCTGGGCACTTTCCGCCTCAGCATCGGCGATGCCAATCTGGGGGAAGCTATCAAGGTGATGCTGGAGCAGCTCAAGCCTCAGACCCAGGCCGAGATCAGGCTCCATTACGGTCTGGCTGATACGGATCTTGAAGCGGGTCAGCACATTCATATTCTGCAACTGATCCGTGAAGCAGTGCTCAATGCCATCAAACATGCCAGCGCGCAAGTGATTGATGTTAGCTGTGAGACCCTCGCCGATGGTAACATTCAGGTTCAGATTTCAGATGACGGTGTTGGAATAGGGATCGCAAGCTCGGCGGTCAACCACTATGGCCTCAGCATCATGAATGAGCGTGCCAGCAAGCTGCATGGTCTGCTGACCATCAGCGAACAGCCGCCCAGAGGCACCTGCGTACATCTGACCTTTCCCACCAGCCTAACAAGAGACGCCTGATGGACGAGATGAAATATAGTGTTCTGGTCGTGGATGACCATCCCCTCATGCGCAAAGGGATTGTGCAACTGCTGGCCCTGGAAGAGAACATAGAGGTGATTGGCGAGGCGTCCAACGGCACCGATGCCGTCGCCATGGCCAAAGAGTCCGAACCGGATCTGATCCTGCTCGATCTCAACATGAAGGGGCTCTCCGGTCTGGATACCCTCAAGGCGCTGCGCACCGAGGAAGTCACCTCCCGCGTGGTGATCCTGACCGTCTCCGACGCTCGCCAGGACGTGGTCGCCCTGCTCAAGGCCGGCGCCGATGGTTACCTGCTGAAAGATACCGAGCCAGAGATGTTGCTGGCCCAGCTGGCAGACGTGATGACCGGCAAGCAGATCCTGAGCGAGCCGCTGCGTCCCTACCTCGAGAACATCTACGAGCTGGACCACCTGCAACAGAAGCTGGAAAGCTTAACGAGTCGCGAAATGCAAATCCTGCGCGAAATTGCAAAGGGGCTCTCCAACAAACAGGTCGCTTCCGTGCTTCATATCTCCGAAGGCACGGTCAAGGTTCACGTCAAGAGCCTGCTGAAGAAACTCGAGGCGCAAAGCCGCGTGGAAGCGGCTGTCATGTACCTGGAGCAGCGCAACTAACCTCCCCCTTCCCCACAAAAAGCCACCATTCGGTGGCTTTTTTCATCCTCTGGCACAGTCGCTGCATTGTCCTATTCAGCAACTACTCAATGGAGGACGGAACATGAAACTTCAACCTTTGGCATTGTTCCCCTTGCCTTCCCACATACTGCCTGGTGGCAAGCTTCCGCTGCGTTTGTTTGAACCGCGCCACCTGCAGATGCTCAAAGAGTCATTCATCAATGACCAGGGGTTCGGCATAGTGATGGAAGAGGCGACCACCACGGGTAAATCCGGGCGGATCCTGCCGGTCGGCACCCGGGTCAAGGTGACCGATTTTTATACCCTGAATGATGGTCTGCTCGGCGTCACTGTGCTCGGCATGGAACGCTTCTGCATTCATGAGATGGAAACGGACGAGATGGGCTTGCGCCGTGCCAGGGTCGAAGCCCTGCCGAACTGGCCAAGCGCCCATTCAGACTTCAGTGACAAGCCGCTGGTCACCCGGCTGCGGGAAGTGTTCGAGCAGTATCCCGAGCTCGATGAGCTCTATCCGGACAAGCAGTTTGACGATGCGGCCTGGCTCTGCCAACGCTGGCTCGAGATCCTGCCCATGCCGATCTATGAAAAACAGATGTTGATTGCCAAACAAAATAGCGAAGCGGCTCGTCAATTCTTGCGCCGACTGATCGCACAGTGAGTCAAAGACTCTTTGCAAAATGCGAATATTCCCACAATGAAAATAACAATTTCGCATTTTGCAAACAGTGGATAACAATAAAAACAGACAATACCGCTGCAAGCCGTATAAACAGGTTCTGAAAAAGTTGGCACGACTTTTTCATATAGAACAGTACAACCCGATTTATCCCGTGCTCTCTTCAGTATTTGCTGAAGAATTGGTCAACCACCCAGGTTGACCATTTTTTTTACCTGCGATCCGGCAGTTCGGGATGAAAATAGCGTTGCAGGCACTCTCTCAGCCGCATCAGGCTGATGGGTTTGGCCAGAAAGTCATCCATTCCCTGAGCCAGACAACGAGCCCTGTCTTCGGCCATGGCATTGGCCGTCAAGGCGACGATGGGCATCTTGCAGCCCAGCTCCCGCAGGCGGCGAGTCGCCTCCAATCCATCCATCTGCGGCATCCGCATGTCCATCAGGATGAGATCCGGCTTTTGCTCCGCCACCTGGGCCAGCGCCTCCAGGCCATTGGCCGCCACCCGTACCCGGGTCACCAGTTTTTGCAGCATGAGCGAGACTACCAGCTGGTTGACCGGGCTGTCTTCCACCACCAGCACATCCAGATCCTGAATGGGCAGTTGATCCGGCTCAGGCCGGCTGCTGCACTCGCATGGCAGCGCCATGCCGGGCAGCTCGAACCAGAAGCAGCTGCCCTGACCAGGGGCGCTCTGTAATCGGATCTCGCCGCCCATCAGCTCCACCAGCCGTTTGCTGATGGCCAGCCCCAGGCCGGTGCCTGAGAAGCGGCGGGTCGCCGAGCTGTCGACCTGAGAGAAAGGCTCGAACAGGAGCGCCTGATCTTCGGCCGAGATACCGATGCCGGTGTCGGTGACCGAGACTCGCAGCCGCTCATGGCGCCAACCCAGTTGCAAGGATACGCTGCCCTGACTGGTGAACTTCACCGCATTGCCGAGCAGGTTGCTGATGACCTGTGACAGGCGTACCGGATCCCCCTGCAACTGGGGGGGCACTGCCTCATCCACCAGCCAGCGCAGGATAATTCCCTTGCTACTGGCACGCGCTTGCAGCGGCTCGATCAGGGATTGGCACAACTGGGTCGGGTGCAGGGTCTCGCAATGAAATTCCAGGGTATGGGATTCGATTTTCGAGAAGTCGAGCACATCGTCGATGATGGTTTGCAGCAGGCGTGCCGAGTGGGTGGCATGTCCAAGCAGAGTCTGCTGCTGGGGTTCAAGCTGGGCGTGCTGCAACAGGTCCAGCATGCCCAGCACCGCATTCATGGGGGAACGAATTTCGTGGGTCATCATGGCCAGGAACTGCGACTTGGCGCGGTTGGCTGCCTCGGCCTCATCTCGTGCCCGTGCCAATTCCTGCTCGCGGCGGATCTGGTTGCCCACATCCCGCGCAGTCCCCCGATAGCCGATGAATACACCGGCGGCATCGAAGCAGGGCTCGGCGTTGATCTCCATCCAGCAAGGGCCCTTGACCAGGCTGACCTGGGCCCGTACCGCCCGCACCGGCAGATGCAGCGCGATGAGACGACGGTACTTGCCCCACTCTGGATCCCGTCTGTCATAGGCGTAATCGTAGAGGCTCTGGCCAGGCTGATGCACCAGCACGTCCCCGTGATAGCCGGGCGCCGACACATAGCTGAGCCTGTGCTCTGTGTCCGTCTCCCAGAACCAGTCGGAGGCCATACCAGCAAAGCTGCGAAAACGCTGTTCGCTGGTCTGCAACGCCAGGGTCTTGAGTTCAACCTGTTCTTGCAGCCGGGCACGATAGGCGATGTTGACCAGGGCCTGGGAGATGAGCGGGCGGCAGCGCTGCATCGCGGCCTTGCTCTTGAGATCGAAGGTACCCATGACGGCGTGACGGCAGATGAGAACACCGGAGAAACCGGGGGCGCGCAGCCCCGTCATCATGACACTGGCCCAGCCGGATACGTGGGCCAGCGGCGCCAGCTCAGGCAATTGGGTGGGATCATAGATGACCAGTGTTTCCCCCTCGATGGCGCGGGAGAAGAGGGGCGTCAGTTGCCAGTCCCGACCCACTTCGCCATCCTGGGTGCTGAGGTGAGTGACGCCGACATCCCCCTCCCAAGCCACCACGTCTGCATGTTCGAAACCGATGAAGGGCTTGAGCACCTGGATCAGACTGTCCAGCACCTGCTCCAGGGTCTGGGCATCGGCCAGCGTAGCCACGCCACACAGCAGGGTCTGCGACTCCTGGCGATATTTGGCCTCGCGTTCCCGACAACGCACCAGCTCCACCAGCGTGGTCTGCAGCTTGTCCCCGAGGGCTTCCAGTTCGGTATTACCTATCATCTTGTTTCCAGCGCCATATATCAGCTGTCGAGGAAGATCACGCTCGATACCATCAGGTTGCCGTGTGCCAGCTCACCGTGGGGTAAACGCCCCTGCTCACCGAAGGTAAACGGGGTAATAAAGGGGATATCCCCCAGCCGTGTGTGAAATTGGTCGACGAATTGGCATAAGCTATCACCAAGAGCCAAGCGACAACCAGCACAAAAAATCACTAGGGCCCCGAACGGCCGCATCTCTGTGGTCATGCCGTATTCAGGTTCGATGCGGGTCGCGTTCAGACTCCGCTGCAACAGCCCCTCCTGGCTGCTGTACATCAGCAGCAATTTCTCCCCGATCTGGGTATCGGTAAAGAGGCGCAAACCGCCCCCTTCTGTCACCGCCTCCGGGTGAGAGAGCTTGTAGTAGGGCATGTCGTCCAGAGTGCCCACCTGACGAGCTAGCGGCGAGAGCGTTGTCTCCCGCAGTATGGGCCCCACAGGCCAGGGCGTGGTTCGTCCAATCCAGCGGGCATAGACCTCGGCAGCAGGCGCATGATCAATGGTTAGGATCTCCCGTCCTGCCAGGGCGGTAATGGTGCCACGATGCTCGGTAGGGACATAGCTGGAGTGGAACTGGAACGCCAGTTGGCACTCAGGATAGAGCACGGCCAGCGCGACGCCCTCGCGGGCACTGCCCTCATCCCAGCACAGCTGCCAGTCACCGCCGACGCTGTTGTCTGCCGCCGAGCCCCCCACGACAGGGACGGTCGTGCCCAGCTCGGCTTCGATGCTGGCAAGCATCGCCTCCTCCTGACCAGGGCTTGCGTGCAACAAGATGAGCTGGGGCAATTCGCCGGGGCGCCCGCCATCGGCGATGGCACTACGCAACAACTGGCGTACATCCACGTCATCCCCCGTCTGCCCGGCCACCCCGTAGGCACCCTTGTCATCATAGAGAGCCGCCACCGCCAGCCCGAATCCCTGACGAGCATGGTGCCCTGTCTGGGTCATGACGCCACCGCAAGAGCTGCACCCTATCAGTCGAGTGGTTGGAAACTGCTGTTTAAGGTGGCGACGCAGTTCCTCGGCATCGTGGGCTTGGGTAAAATAGACCAATAACAGCGAAGGGGAATGGCGTGCTTGAGCGAGCAGCCGCTCACTGACCTGCCGCGCAGCCAGCAGGGAGGTCTCTTCAAGAGAGTGAGCCGTCAGAAAGTTCAACACCATCTCCTAGTTGTTCATGATGCTGGAGGTAAGCAAAAATCATACCTTAATCAAACAATTATCCCGTTTCGTCGGCTAGAATGGCCCTCGATTGAGCCCAACCACAGGACAGCTGCATGTGGCAGAAAAATATCAATGACTTTGACCGGGTCGTCGCCATCGGTGGTGGCCACGGCATGGGCCGTGTGCTCTCCTCACTCTCGTTTCTCGGCCAGCGCCTGACCGGTATCGTCGCCACCACGGACGACGGCGGATCCACAGGACGGCTGCGCAAGAGCCAGGAGTGCATCGCCTGGGGAGATCTGCGCAACTGCCTCAATCAACTGGTCACCGACCCCAGTATTGGCAGCCTGCTGTTCGAATACCGCTTCGCCGGCCGCGGCGAGCTGGCGGGCCACAACCTCGGCAATCTGATGCTGCTGGCGCTCGATAACCTCTGCGTACGCCCTCTTGATGCTATCAAGCTCATCAGTGACATGCTGAAAATAGAGTCACAATTGTTACCCATGTCAGAATTTCCCACCGATCTGTGTGCCCACACCGTCTGTGGCAACCAGATCCTGGGAGAGGTCTCCATCGATCAACTCGATACGCCTCCCCTCTCCCTGAGCCTGAGCCCGGAAGTACCGGCGACTCGCGAGGCGGTGCAAGCCCTGGCTCAGGCCGACATGATCGTCCTCGGACCCGGCAGCTTCCTCACCTCCATCATGCCGCCCCTGCTGCTGGCCGAAGTGGCACAAGCCATCAACGAGAGCGACGCCATGCTGGTGTTCATCTGCAATCTGGTGGCCGAAAATGGCCCTGCCAGCCAGTTGAGTCTGCTCAATCAGTGGCGCTGGCTGGAATCACGGGTCGGTGCAGGCCGTGTCGATGCCCTTCTGGCGCCAGCAGGGGAATATCCTGTCGAGCTCGCCAGTCAGCTGATCCAGGCCGAACTGGGTGAGGCTGACCTCCCCCATCGCCACGATCGGCTGAAACTCAAATTGGCGCTGGATAGGGTTATCCAGCAACTGATCAATCAACGCTAGTAACTAGCAAAGACGCGCAGCGATGAACACGGGGGTCACTGCGCAACAAGCTCAGTGATAATTGGCAAGGTGGGAAAGGACCTGAGGCAGGGATTGCTCCAGCTGGGTCAGCAAGCGGGCAACCTCGTCGGCATCTTCGTGCTTGCAGGCCAGCTCCAGTGCCACCACCTGCTGATAGCTGAGCTGGGCACCATAGCTGCCGCAGGACGATTTCATGCTGTGGGCAAGCCGGGCAAGCGCGGGCCAGTCCCGCCTTTCATAGAGAGGCCGAAGCTGGGTGAGCTGCTCACCCACCTCCTCGATGAACACCGAGATCACGACCGGCATCATCTCCTGACCTATATCTTCCGCCAGCTGTCGCAGCACCTTCTGATCCAACCATTCCATCCCTCAGCCCTCTCTGGTGGTATTCAAACAGACCATACTATAGATGCCCGACGTGACAGCGTCATCCCTCACCCATATTCACTTGCTGACCGGCAAACGGTGGAGAGAAGGAAAGTGTGATCGAGCTCTATTAATTCGGTGAGAGGCAGGCGTTATTGAAATATAAATATTGCCAATAAATTAACATTTAAATAACAATGAAGTCCGTGAGAATGATGCAGCTCAGCAACACCTCTCTCATCCCTTTTTGCCTGTATGGCTGCTGCGAAGAACCAGGGTAGGATTCTACCCTGGTATTTTTTTACATTTAAATCAGACGATTACCGAATCTAACTGCCGCATACTCTCTCACCAAGGCGAAACAGGCTGAACTCGCCGGGCGCCATTTTGACCCAATTTTCATTGCCAGTGAGCGGGCGGGTCGCCACAAGGGTGACCACGTCATCCGGGGTTGTCTCGCTCTGAAAATCGATGGCCACATCTTCATCCAGCAGCCGGGCCTCGCCAAACGGAGCACGCCGGGTGAGCCAGTGCAGGTTGTTGCTGCAATAGGTCATCACAAACTCCCCATCCGACAGCAGCATGTTGAATACCCCGAGTCCGCGCAATTCATCGCACAGGGTCGCCAGATAGCGAAACATGGCGGGGAAATTGGCGGGACGCTTGGGATATTTCTGCTCCAGTCGGTTGAGCAACCAGCAAAAAGCATGTTCGCTGTCGGTGTCTCCCACCGGACGGTGCCGCCCGGTTGCAAGTCGCTTGTAGCCGGTCAGCTGGCCATTATGGGCAAAGGTCCAGTAGCGGCCCCACAGTTCACGGGTGAACGGATGGGTGTTTTCCAGCGATACGCAGCCGCGGTTCGCCTGCCGGATATGGCTGACCACGGCGCGACTCTTGATGGGCAACGCCTGTACCAGCTTGGCTATCGGCGACTGGGCACTGGGCTCGGGATCCTTGAAGGTGCGAAACCCCCTCCCCTCATAGAAGGTGATCCCCCAGCCATCCTTGTGTGGCCCCGTCTTGCCGCCGCGCAGCATCAGACCGGTAAAGCTGAAGCAGATATCGGTCGGCACATTGGCACTCATGCCGAGCAGTTCGCACATAACCAGCGGACTCCTTATTACTTGGCCATCTCTTTTTCGACCAACTGGATCAGGATATGAATCACCTTGATGTGCACTTCCTGAATGCGGTCGGCATAACCAAAGTGCGGCACCCGGATCTCGACGTCGGCCAGACCCGCCATCTTGCCACCATCCTTGCCGGTCAGCGCTATCACCTTCATGCCCTTGGCATGGGCGGCTTCGATGGCCTTGAGGATGTTGCCCGAGTTGCCACTGGTGGAAATGCCGAGCAAGACGTCACCGCGACGGCCGACCGCTTCCACATAACGGGAGAACACATAGTCGTAGCCAAAGTCGTTGGAGACGCAGGAGAGGTGGCTGGGATCGGAAATGGCAATACCGGCATAGCCTGGACGGTTCTCGCGATAACGGCCAGTCAGCTCTTCGGCAAAATGCATGGCATCACAGTGGGAGCCACCATTGCCACAGGAGAGCACCTTGCCTTCCTGTTTAAAGGAGTCTGCCAGCAGTTTGGCGGCTGCCTCTATGTTCTTCAGATTCTGCTCATCTGCCAGGAACGCCTGGAGCACGCCAGCAGCTTCGGTCAATTCATTGCGGATCAGTTCTTGGTACATGATGTCTCTTCCAAAATGTGGGCGGCGTCATTGTCGCACAAGCCAATCCAATCGTCGCCCCCCAGCCAGCCAAGATGCCGCCTGCAGGACGTTATGCCGCTCACAGCGTGAAGGTAACGAGCTTGTAAACAGCTTGATAAGTTTGTGCGTATGAATTACAACAGGGGCCATGTCCAACAGGTCAGACCTCTGGATCAGTTAATCTACTGCTTAGCCAACTTCGGCAACTCATGCAAGGAGCGAAAAATGACGACGACCCTCACTCTGCTCGGGGTGATCCTGGTGATCGGCGCCATGGCTTATCGCCGGGCGTCTCTGTTCACATCCACGCTTGCCACGGCCGCCGCCCTGGTCGCTGGCACCCTCTATGGCAATGTCCCCCTGCTGGTGTGGGCACTGTTCGCCATGGTTGCCATCCCCCTCAACCTGGTGGATTTTCGCCGCAATCAGCTGACCAAGCCGCTGTTCAAGATCTACAAGTCGATCATGCCGGAGATGTCCCGCACCGAGAAGGAAGCCATCGAAGCCGGGACCACCTGGTGGGAAGCGGACCTGTTCGCCGGCAACCCGAACTGGAAGAAGCTGCACGCCATCCCGGTCAGCGTTCTATCAACCGAAGAGCAAGCCTTCATGGATGGCCCGGTTGAAAACGTCTGCCGCATGGTCAACGACTGGGAAGTGACTCACGAGCGGGCCGATCTCTCCCCCGAGGTGTGGCAATACCTGAAGGACAACAAGTTCTTCGCCATGATCATCAAGAAGAAATACGGTGGTCTGGAATTCTCCGCCTATGCCCAGTCCTGTGTGCTGCAAAAACTGTGTGGCGCCAGCGCCGTGCTGGCCTCCACAGTAGGCGTCCCCAACTCCCTTGGCCCGGGTGAACTGCTGCAACACTACGGCACCGATGAGCAGAAAGACCACTACCTGCCCCGCCTGGCGGTAGGCAAAGAGATCCCCTGCTTCGCCCTGACCAGCCCGGAAGCGGGTTCCGACGCCGGCTCCATTCCCGACTTCGGCATTATCTGCAAGGGTGAATGGGAAGGGGAAGAGGTGCTTGGCATGCGCCTGACCTGGAACAAGCGCTACATCACGCTCGCCCCTATTGCTACCGTGCTGGGTCTGGCCTTCAAGCTGCGCGACCCGGATCACCTGCTGGGTGACGAAGAGGAGCTGGGCATCACCTGTGCCCTGATCCCGACCCACATCAAAGGGGTCGAGATAGGCCGTCGTCACTTCCCGCTCAACGTGCCGTTCCAGAATGGTCCGACCCGTGGCGACAATGTGTTTGTACCGCTCGACTTCATCATAGGTGGCCCGGCCATGGCCGGTCAGGGCTGGCGCATGCTGGTCGAATGCCTCTCGGTTGGCCGCGGTATCACGTTGCCCTCCAACAGCACGGGCGGCGTCAAGATGCTGGCCCTGGCGACCGGCGCCTACAGCCGCATCCGCCGCCAGTTCAAGCTGCCCATCGGCAAGATGGAAGGCATTGAAGAGCCACTGGCCCGTCTCGGTGGCAACGCCTACATAATGGGCGCTGCCGCCAACCTGACAGTGACCGGTATCGATCTGGGGGAAAAACCCTCGGTCATCTCCGCCATCGTCAAATACCACCTCACCGACCGTGCCCAGAAGTGCATCATAGATGCCATGGACATCCACGGTGGCAAGGCCATCTGCATGGGCCCGAACAACTATCTGGCTCGTGGCTATCAGGGAGCCCCGATCGCAGTGACAGTAGAAGGGGCCAACATCCTGACCCGCAGCATGATCATCTACGGTCAGGGCGCCATCCGCTGCCACCCCTATGTCCTGCCGGAGATGCTGGCAGCCAGCCATCCGGACAAGGAACAAGCGCTGAAGGATTTCGACAAGGCCATGTTCAGCCACGTCGGTTTTGCCATCAGCAACCTGGTGCGCAGTTTCTGGCTGGGCTTGACCGGTGCTCGCTTCGCCGCAGCCCCTTACAAGGATCAGACCAAGGGCTATTACCAGCAGCTCTCCCGCCTCTCGGCCAACCTGGCCTTCCTGTCAGACATGGCCATGGGCACCTTGGGCGGCGAGCTCAAGCGCAAGGAGCGTGTCTCCGCTCGCCTGGGCGACGTGTTGAGTCAGCTCTACCTCGCCTCAAGTGCCCTCAAGCGCTATCAGGATGAGGGTCGTCAGCAGGCGGATCTGCCACTGCTGCACTGGGCACTGCAAGATGCCATGTTCAAGGCGCAAGAGGCGATCGACGAGCTGTTGCGCAACTTCCCGAACCGCTGGATTGGCCTTGCGCTGCGCGTCATAGTGCTGCCCCTTGGCCGTGACATGAAGCGCCCGAGCGACAAGCTGGACCAGCAAGTAGCCCGCCTGCTGCAAACGCCGAGCGAGACTCGCAGCCGACTGGCACAGGGTCAATACCTGACCCGCGAAGAGGGTAACCCCTTCGGCTTGCTGGAACAGGCGCTGGATGATGTGCTGGCGGCCGAACCGCTGTTTGACAAAGTATGCAAAGCTGACGGTATCAAGCGTCTGTTTATGCAACTGGACAAGGTAGCGGATGCGGGTCTGGCGCTCGGTGTGCTCAACCAGAATGAGGCCGACTTGCTGCGCCGGGCCGAAGAGAGCCGCCTGCGAACCATCAACGTCGATGATTTCGACCCCATCGACCTGGTTGCCAACAAGACCCTGTTCGAACCATCGGCCTATCACAGAGCAGCCTGATACGCAGAAAACGAACCTGACGCCTCCCATGTGGAGGCGTTTTTTATGGACCTGGATCACGATGACAACAAAGAGATTTCACAGATCAAATTTTATTTCTCAATAAGTTTCCTATCCTTAGTGAAGCAGTTAATGTAAGCACAGGATCCCAAACAGGATTGCATGATGGATGACCAAATCCTGATTATTGACGATGACGATCTGCCCCTTCAGGAACAGCAGCAAGCTGGATGGAAGGTGATGATTGTGGATGATGAGCCCGAAGTGCATCGCATCACCAAGATCACCCTGAGCAAGTTTGAATTCGATAACAAACCCATTGAATTTTTGCATGCTTATTCAGCAGCCAAGGCCAAGGAGTTGCTCGCCAAGACCCCGGACGTAGCTTTGTTGCTGCTCGACGTGGTCATGGAAGTCGATCACGCCGGTCTCGATGTGGTCAAATTCGTGCGCGAAGATCTGCAAAACAAAATGGTGCGCATCGTGCTGCGAACCGGGCAACCGGGGCAAGCGCCGGAAGATGATGTGGTCACCAACTACGACATCAACGATTACAAGGACAAGACAGAGCTCACCTCCCAGAAGCTGCGCACCCTGCTGCGGGCCAGCCTGCGTTCGTACCGCGATATTCGCACCCTGGAGAGCAATCGCCAGGGACTGGAAAAGGTCATTGAGGCTTCCAAGGGGATCTTCGAAAAACGGGCGCTACGCCAGTTTGTCGAGGGCGCGCAGGAACAGCTCAGCGCTCTGCTCAATCTGGAAGAGTCCCAGATCTATGACGTGAAGCAGCTTGCCTATGAGGTGAGGGATCAGATCCTGGAGCCTCTGCTGCCCGGCCACCCGTCCGTGCGACTTGTCGATGCTCCTGCTATTTTGCGTCAGGCCATGACCAATCGTGCCAACGTCTATGATGGCAACCAGATGGTGCTCTACTGTCAGAACCCCCGCCATCACCTGTTGTTTCACATCGAAACCACCCGTCAGCTCAGCCAGATGGACATGGGGTTGCTGAGTCTGTTTACCGAAAACATCATAGTGGCGCTGGAGAACATCCGGCTCAATGAGGTGATTGCAGATAACCAGCGCGAGATCATCTATCGCATCGGCGAGCTGGTGGAAACCCGCTCCAAGGAGTCCGGCCTGCACGTCAAGCGGGTTGCCCTCTACACTGAGCTGCTCTGCCAGCTGCTTGGCATTAGCGAGGAGCAGAGCGAGCTCATCAAGCGCGCCTCTCCCCTGCACGATATCGGCAAGGTCGGGGTCCCGGATGCGATCTTGCACAAGCCAGGCAAACTGACCCCGGAAGAGTGGGAGATCATGAAAACCCATGCCCAACTGGGGCAGGACATGCTCTCCGGCAGCGACCTGGCCCTGTTCCAGATAGGTGCCACCATAGCCGGTAACCACCACGAAAAGTGGAATGGCAGTGGTTATCCCCGTGGTCTCAAGGGAGATGACATTCCGTTGGAGGGACGAGTCGTGGCGCTGGCCGACGTGTTTGATGCTCTCGGGTCGGATCGCTGCTACAAGAAGGCGTGGCCGCTGGACAAGGTACTGGCGCTGATAGAAGAAGAGAAGGGACAGCACTTCGATCCCCAACTGGTGGAGTTGATGCTGGCCAATCTGGACAAGTTCCTCGAGATCCGCGATCAGCACAAGGATATCTACGTCGGGGATCATTGACCCCTTTCACACCCGTGCACCAACTGCCGCATATAAAAAAGCCGCCTCAACAGGCGGCTTTTTAGTGAAGGCCTGTTCGTTACTGTTCGGGCAAGTTCAGGTCCAGCTTGGCCTCGGGTTTGGCCCCTTCGCTTTCGGCCTTGTGCGCGGCCATCGCTTTCTTCATCGCACGGCGCTTTTGCAGCAAGATGAATCCCACCCCGCTGAGCAGGACAACCAGTATCCCAGCCCCGCCTAGCAACCATATCAACCAGCCGCTGCTCTCTTTCTCCTCAAATTTGACCTGGGTCGGTACCGCAACCGATGCCACAGGTGTAACCGGAGGGGGGGCCGCCTGCACGGGGAAAATATTGAACGATTTGACCGGCAGTATGACCTGGATCTCGCGGCCCAACCGGGTTGTCCCAAACAGAGTCGCACTCACCTCATACTGACCAACCGCCTTGAGCGCCGACAGATCCACTTCGACTTTGAACCCGGTTGCCACAGCACTGAAAGGCAGACTCTCATTGGTCGTGTTCATCGCCTTGCCTTTGACGACCACGGAGGCGGGATCCAGCTCATCGCCGTCGATCAAAAAAGAGAGCCGGGCACCGACCTCTTGTGACGGGGGCGTCAAGGTGAAGTTGACGGGGAGCGGATAGACAAGGACATCCTGAGACCTGGCCCGGGAGAAGACCTGATTGCCGGTGCTGTACAAAGCCCGATACTTGCCGGCCGGAACATCGAGCAGAGCCTCGGCGGTCATGACGCCATCTCCCGGCACCTCGTCGAGCCCCTTGCCATCATCAAGGTAGTGGCCAAGCACTTCATCCAGAATGGGCTCACCCTGCTGGGTATCATCGTTGAAACGCTGCAACTTCACCGTCATTCCGAGATCCGTGAGGTAATACCCGTCTTTGGGCGGCGCATCGTCAATCAACAGCCAGGATTTGAGTTTGATCACCTCCCCTTGATAGAGCTGGGTCGGCAACTGCTCGGTTTCAAGCTTGATGTTCGACAGGATCCGCACCCGATTGTCAGGGTCTACCTCGCCGATGGCCTGCCAAGGACCCGGCATGGGATCTCGAATGGTGATGAGATCATGGTCCTTGAGCGCCAACCAGCCCACCTCGGGTGGTGTGACCTTGCCGACATAGAGCTTGCTGCCATCGGGTCGCACCAGGATCACGGAGGAGGTGCCCGGCTTGCGCGTGACGATGAAGGTAATCTCCTTCACGCCATAATCGATGCGAAAGCGATTATCGAGCAGTGGAATGTCAGAGGGGGCAAACACCTCGTTGGCCGTGACCGTCAATGAGGTCAACAGCAGCAGGCCACTCCATAGCTTGCTCATTGCCGCCACAGGCAGGCACCTCCCTTCTTCTGGACCAGGTCTAACCTGGCCTCGTGCACCGCTTCGATATCGGCGCCGGCGCGCACTACCTTGAGCGGCGGACGATTGCTCTCCAGTCGACGAATGCTGGTGTCCTGATTACGCTCGCTTTCGCTGCTTTCGGTGGCCAGGTTCAACTTGGTCTGGCCACCCGTCATCAGCAGGTAAACGTCAGCCAAGATCTCCGCATCGAGCAAGGCGCCGTGCAGGGTGCGGTGAGAGTTGTCTATGCCGTAGCGATCGCACAGCACATCCAGGTTGTTACGCTTGCCCGGGAAAAGATCCCGCGCGATTGCCAGGGTATCCGTGATGCTGCAGATATCCCTGGTTTTGAAGTTGAGCCCGAGCTTGCCAAACTCATAGTCCATGAAGCTCACGTCAAAGGGGGCGTTGTGGGCGATAAGCTCGGCGCCACGAATGAAGTCGATGAAATCGTTGGCGATCTGACTGAACGAGGGCTTGTCCGCCAGGAAGACATCCGTGATGCCATGCACCTGGATGGCCTCGGGATCCACCAGCCGATCCGGCTTGATATAGACGTGGTAGTGATTACCGGTCAGCTTGCGGTTGATCACCTCCACACAGCCAATCTCGATGATGCGGTGTCCCAGATAGATGGGGCCACCTGCTGTGTTCATACCTGTGGTTTCAGTATCCAGAATGATCTGGCGATTCAGTTGGGGTGTGTTCATGATCCAATCTATGTCAAACTTCGGCCTTACCCGCTAGTTTACCCCAAGACTCACGCTAAAAAAGATCGATTGCTCATGTTAAAACACATTGATTTATACACGGATGGTTCCTGCCTCGGTAATCCCGGCCCGGGTGGCTATGGCGCCGTCCTGGTCTATGGCGATCACCGCAAGGAGATTTCCGGCGGTTTTCGGTTGACCACCAATAACCGGATGGAGCTGATGGCCGCCATCATGGGGCTGCGTACCCTCAATGCCGCCTGCCAGGTACGGCTTACCACCGACAGCCAGTATGTGCGCCAGGGGATCACCCAATGGATCATCGGCTGGAAGAAGAAGGGGTGGATGACCTCAAATCGTCAGCCGGTCAAGAACGTCGATCTCTGGAAAGAGCTGGATGCCGAAGTGGCCCGCCATCAGATCGAGTGGCTCTGGGTAAAGGGGCACTCGGGTCACCCCGAGAACGAACGCTGCGATGAACTGGCGCGCGATGCCGCCAGCGGCAAAGAACTCGCCGAAGATACCGGCTACCAGCCCTGACGTGCCATGCCCGGTGCCGCTATCGACTCAGGCAAACGCCAGCGACGACGCACCGGGATGAGCGGAAAACGCCGTTTGCGCGCCGCTATTACATAGACGGATGCAAACGGCCTGCAGTAATCCCGCCCCACACTCTCCCGCCACCAGCCGATCCGGCTCTGTTTGCCCATGAACGAATAGCCGAAGCGTTCGTCAAACATCACCTCACAACCGAGCAGTTGCAACCAGTCGGTGACCCGTGCCGGGGTGAACATTCGTGCCGACCAGGGCAGACGTTGGCGCAGGAAAGGCAGACAATGACCAATACCGACCAGACTGAGCGGGTTATAGCCGCTGACGATGAGCCAGCCATCGTCGGTCAGCACCCGCTCTGCTTCACGCAGTACCTGGTGGGGATCGGGCGAGAAGTCGAGGCAATGGGCAAGCAGACAGGCATCCACACTGCCGGTGCGTACCGGCAAGGCCAGCGGATCGCCCTTGATATCCAGCAAGCGGCCACTGGTCGCCACCCCTATCTGGTGACGAATGGAAGAGCAACCGCAAGAGAGCTCGGCGCTCAGGGCGCCCACTTTAAGCAGATGATAGCCAAACAGATGTGGGCACCAGCTATCGAGCCGCTCCTGGATCTCGGCAGCCACCCAGTCCCCCATGGGTAACGCCGACCAGCTGGTCGGGACCTCGATTTGTTGTTCGGTACGTGCCAACTGCATAATGGGGCTCAACTTGGGGTGCGAACGCCATCCAGTTATATAAGATACCCTCCCTAAAGAGAAGCTAACTCATGTATACCGTTATCACAGTTCCTGCCTTTACCGACAATTACATCTGGTTGATCAGACACGAAAATCACTGCTTGGTGGTCGACCCGGGCGATGCAGGCCCTGTGCTGGATCGGCTGGCTGCACTGGACTTGCAGCTCGATGCCATCTTGCTGACTCACCACCACCAGGATCATGTGGGCGGCGTCACCGCCCTGCTCAAGCATTTCCCCCATGCCAGATTGTATGGTCCCAAACATGACCCCATGCCTGATCACCATGGCCAGTGGCTCGATGACGGGGATCAGATCAACTGGCATGGTTTGAGCCTGGATGTCATTCATGTGCCCGGTCATACCCATGGCCATATTGCCTATCACGGCCATGGCATGCTGTTTTGCGGTGATACGCTCTTCTCCGGCGGTTGCGGTCGCCTGTTCGAAGGCACCCCGGCCCAGATGCATGACTCGCTGCAGCGGCTCGCGGCCCTGCCCGACGACACCCTCATCTATTGTGCCCACGAATACACTCTCTCCAACCTGCGCTTCGCCTACGCAGTCGAGCCCGACAACAAGGCGATCCAGCAGCGGATCGGCATGATCAGCAAACTGCGCCAGCAGGGCCTGCCGAGTCTCCCTTCTCGCCTGGGCGATGAGCGCGATTTCAACGTTTTTCTGCGTTGCGAGCAGGATTCCGTGAAATTTTCTGCTGAAAAATACGCCTTAAAATGCTTGGAAAATCCAGAGGATACCTTCGCCGTCCTGCGCAGCTGGAAGGACGTTTTTTGAACGAACCTTGATCAGGGGGCCATTGCCCCTTATGATGCCAGCTGTTTTTCAAGAGATGACCTGAGCGAGATGAAGGTACGAACGGCCTTATTGGCGGCGCTGTTTCTCAGCGGCTGCCAAAACCTGAGCCATCAGGATGATCGGGCGCTAACGGCAATCGAGCCGATCAAGTCCCCCCACGTCAACAAAAAAGCGTATAAAAAACATTCGACGCGCTTCCTGTTCGGTGACGAACAGATCGACGCACTGGATGACACGGATAACCTGTGGGTGCGTATCAGCGATGATATGCAGTTTGAACCACAGGACAATGCCCGTGTCAGCCAACAGCGTGATTGGTTACTGCGCAACGATAAGCATCTGGCGACCATTGCCAGCCGGGCTGAGCCCTACCTGTATCTGATGGTAGAGGAAATCGAACGGCGTGAGCTGCCAATGGAGCTTATTACCATTCCCATGATCGAGAGCATGTTCGATCCCCACGCCCGCTCCCGCAGCAATGCGGTCGGCCTGTGGCAATTCGTGCCTGCGACCGGCAAGAACTTCGGTCTGCGCCAGGACAGCTGGTATGACGGCCGACGTGATGTATTGGCCTCCACCAATGCCGCGCTGGATTACCTGGAGTACCTGAACCGCTTCTTTGATGGCGACTGGCTGCAAACTCTGGCTGCCTACAATGCCGGTGAAGGGCGCGTGCGCAACGCCATTGTGCGCAACCAGAAGGCCGGTCGTCCCACCGATTACTGGTCGCTCGATCTGCCCCGCGAAACCCGGATGTATGTCCCCAAGATCCTGGCGATGGCTGACATGATCCGCAATGCGGACAACTACAATGTCACCCTGCCGGTACTGGCCAACAAACCGCAGCTGCGGGTGGTCAATACCGGAGGCCAGATCGACTTGAACGTGGCGGCTCAGCTGGCGGGCTTGCGTCCGGCTCAGCTGAAAGAGGTCAACCCGGCCCTGAGCCGCTGGTCGACCTCTCCCCAGGGCCCCTATCGGCTGCTGGTACCGGTCGAATATGCCGATACCCTGGAGCTGGCGCTGGCCGATCTGCCACAGAACGAGCGTATCCGCACCCGCTCCTATCAGGTCACCAGTGGCGATACCCTCTCCCGCATCGCCCAGAATAACGGGGTGAGTGTGCAACAGCTCAAGTTGGCCAACAACCTGCGTGGCAACAATCTGCGCCGTGGCCAGACCCTGATGATCCCGACCGGCAGCAGCAAGGCTGTTGTCAGTCCGGCCGTTCAGAACAAGCCGCAGCAAGTCGCCAAGCGCAGCGGTGGCAAGCTCCAGTACAAGGTGCGTTCCGGCGACAGCCTCTGGAGCATCAGCCAGGCTCACGGGGTCAATCATGACGAGCTGGCAAAGTGGAACGGTCTCAATGCCAAATCGTCCCTGAAACCCGGCATGAAGCTGGTGATCTGGCCCAAGCAGGGCAAGAGCAGCAACAAGTCCATGGTCTATCAGGTACGCCGTGGTGACTCTCTCTCCGCCATTGCCGCCCGTTTTCAGGTTGCTGTAATGGATGTGATGCGCTGGAATCAGCTCGGCAAGAGTGACTATCTCAAGCCGGGTCAGGAACTGACCCTGTTCGTGAAGAACAGCAGCTGATTGTTCACCACTCCATAAAAAAACACCCCGCCAAGTGCGGGGTGTTTTTTTATCAAGTCTTGCTGCTCTTATCCGGGAACATCCATCAGGGAGTGATGGCCTGGGCCGAAAAGCGCGCCATGATGGGATTGTGATCCGAGGCATCGGTGGCCGGGCTGCTCACTTCCACCAGATCCAGATTGCGGTAATAGAGATGATCCAGCGGACGGCCAAATGCGGTACGGCGCAGATCCGGCACAGGAATGGCTTCCTGCAACCCCAGCTCCCCCACCAGCTTGTTCAACCAGAATTCCCGCTTGTCGCTCCAGGTGTTGAAATCTCCGGCCAGAATGACGGGCCCCTGATGACGGCGAATGAGAGCCGTCAGGTCATTGAGCTGTTCGCGGAAGGTGGCCATGCCCAGTTCGAAGTTGACCGCATGCAGGTTTACCACCAGCACACCGTCAGGATCGCCCTGCAAGGGGTACAGGCTGACCAGACCAGATTTTGGAATGCGTAGCAGAGGCTCGGGAGAACGAACGCCGCAGACGAAGGCCTGTGGCGTTTTGGCAACCGTCATGACGCCAAATGAAACGCCGCCCTGCGTAAAGGCTTGCAACTGTTGCCACTGAAACTCACCGGCCTTGAGCCAGTCCAGCATGTCCGGACGAGTCGCCGACTCCTGCAACAACACCAGATCCTGGGATTTGGCATACTCGTCCAGCCCCTCGCGCCAGTTTTTACGCTGACCTTTGTAGAGGTTCCAGACTGTGATGCCAAACTCGCGGGGCAAGGCGGTGGAGGCCAGCGCCACCAGTGGCGGCTTCTGGCAGTTGACGCCGGGAATGATGCCCTGCGCCGTGATCATATGATCCTGATCCGGTACCTCGAAACAGCCAACCAACCCCAACGTCAACAGCGACGTACCCAGAATGCGATAACTATTTTTCATTGGCTAACAACCACCTGCCTCTGCATTGTGTCATGACCATCACAAACGTCACCGCTGCCGACTAGGCTCATAGTCCGTGTCCGGCCAGGCTCATCCAGAAGGAATTCAACGATGGCGAGACAGCACCAGTACAGCGTGACATTTTATGATCAACAAGGAAATTGTCATCAAGTGGAGCTTTCCACCGTCTATCAGATCAGACGGGATCCCATCTCTGCCTGTTCGACACCGAGCAGTGTGTCGGCTCTGAAGAGATGCTGGAACGCATGATACGGCAAAAAACCGGCTTTGAGCAGGAAATATCCATCATCAACGCCCGACTTGTCTGAGCCGGATCAGACGGGTACCGGACGGGATTTACCCTGCTCGTCGATGGCAACATAGGTGAAAATCCCCTCGGTCACGCAGTAACGCTGAGCCTCGTTGGCGCGCAGCACCGGCTTGACCCAGACCTCCAGCTTCAGACGCATGGAGCTGCGGCCAATCTTCAGGCAACGCCCGTAGCAGCACACCACATCCCCGACCTTGACCGGGCTGTGAAAGGTCATGCCTTCGACGGAAACGGTACAAATACGTCCTTTTGCCAGCTCCTTGGCCATGATGCCCCCACCTATATCCATCTGGGACATGATCCAGCCCCCGAAGATATCGCCATTGGGGTTGGTATCGGCTGGCATCGCCAGGGTTCTCAGCAACAGTTCCCCGTCAGGGTGACGTTTTGTATCTACCATCATTACCGCTCTCTCTATCATGAATGGCGGCATGATAGGGGGCGAGCCCCGCCTTGGCAAACCTCAATTGCCCTGCGTTCTCAGCCAAAATGGGCCTTTGGAGCCGCATGTTACCCGGCAGGGAAACACAATTGAACGAAGGCTAGGCAGCCTCAGTGACCCAGTGCGGCCTGCTCGGCAAACCAGTGGGCCGGATCGGGCCAGCGGTAGCTAAAACCGAGGCGCAGGCAGATAAGCTGGCCCTCGATGGGGGCAAAGGTCCCGGCAGGTTCGATGAAGCTGGGTGCCGGCAAGCCGAGCAGGCGCGCCGCAAATGGATAGAACTGCTCGCGGCGCGGATGCACGGGAGCGCTCAGGTTATAGGCGTCCCCGTTTTCTGCGTGCGTCAGCATCAGCTGACAAGCCGCCACCACATCATCCAGATGCACCAGGTTTACCGCTTGGGCTCCGCCATCGAGAGTCTTGCCCGCCAGAAAACGACCGGGATGGCGATCCGGGCCGTAAAGACCGGCGGGGCGCAGCACCATGGCGCACTCAAAACCGGCGGTCAACACAGCCTGCTCGGCTGCGAGCATTCGCTCCCCTCTGGCGTGGCCGGGTCTGGGCGGCTCCCCTTCCCCCTGCCCTGGCGCCCATACCGAAGTGGCGCTGACGAACAGCACTCTCTGCACACCCGCAGCTCTTGCCCGCTGGCATAACCGGGCGATGGCCGCAGGGTAATCCTCCGTCTTGCTCGGTGGCACGCAGATCACCAACTCGCGGCAGACCAGCGGCAAAGCATCCAACCGGGCCGACAGCTGCAGTGGCCAGGCCTTCACGCCTTCGGCGGTCAAGCGCTCGGCCTTCTCGGCCGAGCTGACCGTCACTACCACGGCCTTGCCTTGCGCCTGCAACGCCCGCGCCAGCGGCAACCCCAGCCAACCGGCTCCCACTATTCCCGTCTGGTTCCTGCATTCTGTTGTCATTGGCAAAAATCCTGGCAAAAAAAAACGGCCATCCATGATGACCGTCGAAAGTAACGAAGGAAATAGCTGGATTGACCAGTTACCTCCCACAGCGGGAAAATCGGGAGCGCAGGCTCCTAATTCGTGGGGCCTATGCTAGTGGCAGGCTGGCCAAAAAGCTTTGAAGCGGATCACAGTTGAAAAGGATTTCTGAAAACGGTTTCAATTTTTAATGCGGAGTCAGTGAAAAATTGGCCCATTCAGGGCCAATTTCATCTCATCAGGCGACAGATTCGCGACTGACCAGTTCTGCTTCGAACTTGAGCGTCAGTCCGTCGACCGGCTTGTGATCCAGCAGACGCAAGGCCAGCTCGGCAGCTCGGCCGCCCATCTCCTCGATGGGATAGCGCACTGTCGTGAGCTTGGGATAGATGTAACGGGCATAAGGGATGTCATCAAAACCCACCACAGAGATCTGCTGCGGGATCTTGTAGCCACGCTCCAGCAGGCAGGAGATGGCTCCCGCCACCATGGCGTCGTTGAAACCGAGCACGGCAGTGAACTCTACGCCCCGCTCCAGCAGCTCGCCCATGGCCACATAACCGCCATTTTCATCGGCGAAGGCACGGCCAATCAGCGCTGGATCCAGCTCGATGCCCGCCCGTTGCAGGGCGTAGCGGTAACCCGCCATCCGCTGCAAGCCATCCACAAACTCTTCGTCATCCGAGGTCACGAAGGCAATCTTGCTATGCCCGGCATCCAGCAGATGCTGACACGCTGTGGTAATACCAGCCTGGTTATCCAGCCAGACACAGCGATCCTCTGCACCCGGTACCTGTCGGTTGATGAAGACAATGGGGGTATTGCCTGCCACCAGTTCGCTCAGCTCCTCGTCCGGCAGTGCCTTGCTGTGCAAAATCAAGGCATCGCACTGGCGCTGCAGCAGCGCCTGAATGGCATGACGCTCACGTGCCGCATCATGGTTGCCGGACATGACGATGGTGAATTTGTCCGCCTTGTCGACCATGGTCTCGATGCCGCGCATCATCTGGGCGAAAAAGGGGCCACCACACAGGTCCCCTACCAGTACGCCGATGCAGTTGGATCGCTTGCTGACCAGCGCCTGGGCAAAACTGTTGGGACGAAAATTCAGTTCCTTCATGGCCGCCAATACGGCCACACGCTTTTCTGGTGCCACTTGTGCCGTGTTGTTGATCACCCGCGACACAGTTGAAATGGACACATTGGCCAACCGAGAAACGTCTTTAATCGTTGCCACTATCAATTCCTTTGTTGGGGAAGCCTGTCTGTGTTGATCGGGCGATTATATCGAACCTGTCAGACCAAGACGTGGCGCCCGATCACCTGACAGGTTTCCTTTTGTAACAAAACCTTGTGGGATAATAACCATTTTGGGGAAGGAAAGGGAATTGGGCAGCCGCCAGGGCGGCTGCCGTCTCAATAAGCGTGACTCAGCTCGCGTTCGGACATGAAGCGCAACGGCTGTTGCAGCTTGTGCTGGTAGATGAGATCGAACGACAGCACATTCTGCACATAGTTGCGCGTCTCCTTGTAGGGGATGCTCTCGACCCAGACATCCATTGGCCGATTGCGGCTCTGCTCCCGCCAGCGTTTCACCCGCCCCGGCCCGGCGTTGTAAGCCGCCGTCGCCAGAATACGGTTGCCGTCATACACATCCAGCAAGCGCTTGAGGTAGGCACTCCCCAACCTGACATTCAGGGTAGGCTCGAACAACTGCTCGGGATTGCGATAAGGCACCCCCAGCTTGCTGGCGGTCTCCTTGGCGGTACCCGGCATCAACTGCATCAGGCCGCGCGCCCCCACCGGCGATTCTGCCCGCGGGTAGAGGGCGCTCTCCTGGCGCGACACCGCATAAAGCAGGCTCATATCGACCGAGCGCTCCCGCGCCATCTGGCTGAAGGTCTGCTTGTAGGGTTTGGGAAAACGCAACTCGATCGCATCCCAGGCTTCGGCGCGGATGCTGGCCAGAATAGCCAGCTCATGCCAACCCTGATTGAGCGCTATATGACCGAACTCGATGCGCTGGGCAACCGGGTTGCGATCCATGTTGTGGACCCACTCAGCGCGCGCCGCCGTGATTTCGTTCATGTCCAGCAGCTCACGCACCCGCAGCAGGAAGGGCCAGCGGTGAGTTGCGGTACGCCAGTCAGGCACCTTGGTGCCGGCACTCTGGTTCTTGATGCGATAAGGCACGCCGGTACGCTGAGCCGCCATGAAGCCATAGAAGCCGCGCAAGTTGGCCGTTTCCAGATAGAGATCCCGCGCCGGTTTCTTCTGCCCCTGCACTTCCAGCGAGCGGGCCAGCCAGTAACGCCAGCGGTCCTCTTTCTGCAAGGCCATCGGCATGCGCTTGACCCAACCGGAGAGGCCGCGCCAGTCCTGTTCCCAGATGGCAAGGCGGGCTCTGAGCTCCAGCAGATCCGGGTCATCGAGCCGCACGACAGTGGCATCCACCCAACTGCGCTGGGCAATGGATCGATCCAGCAGCAGGCGACGGGCCACAGCCCGCTCCACCGGCGCCACCTCGGCAGGTGTCAAACCAAAGCGGGAGCGAGCTGGCGCAAGCTGGCGCAACACGGATTCGGGCTGCTGATTGGCATAACGGGCCAGTCCCAGTGACAGCAGTCGCCGGGAGGGCGCTGCCGTGGAAAAGTAAGCCGGATTCATCGCCCTTGCAGGCTGCTCGAACAAGGCGATCATCTGATCGGCGTAAGGCCGCATGCCGCTGCCGAGTTGGGCGCCCAGATGGCGGATCAGGTTGGGGTTTTCCGCTTCAAACGCCAAGGTCATGCGGGTCCAGACCTTCTCCTGAGTGCGCAATCCGGCCTGCTGCCAGAGCTGGAACAAAGGGGCACAGGCATCGGGACGGGATTGGCCGCTCAACCAGAGCTTGCCCGCCTCCTGCAAGGCCTGGGTCTGCTGTCCCGTGTAGTAGCGGGCCTGATAGTGCATGCAGAGCAGATCGGTGGAACTCGGCTTGGCCGGGTAGAAGCGCAGGAACTGGGACCACTGCTGGCTCTGGGCCAGATGGGTCAGGTAGCTGCGCTCCAGGCGATTGGATTGTGGCGTATCGCCGTGTTCGCGAATGAAACGGGTTACTTTGTCATAGTCTGCCGCCCCGGGCCGAAAGGCCAGCTGGTAATAATCCAGATAGGGCAACAGCGGATAATGGGTCAAACGGGCACGAATTTGCTGGAAACGAGCCTGATCGTTGGCACGTACTGCGTCATAAGCCTGACGATAGAGGGACTGATCCATTGTCTGTGCCGCGACTGGCATCAGAAGTCCTGGCACGAACAGCGCCGATAATATGATTCCCTGCACGGCTTTCACCAAAGACGTCTCCATTGGGCAGCAATGCCACCGCCCGCTGGCGGTGGTGTCATGTCCACTAATTCTACCCGTTAACATCAAGGGCTACAGCTCGCCCACCATACTATTTTTCTGCCACCACACAGGTATGGTCGTTGTGGGTCAGACGCCGGACATAGCGCTCCAGATAGGGCACAGGCAGCGGCTTGGAGGCGAGGTAACCCTGATAGAAATGACAGCCCTGAGCTTGCAGGAACTCCAGCTGCTGGCGGGATTCCCCCCCCTCTGCCGTCACGTTGAACCCCATGTGACGCGCCATGGCGATGACAGCCTCGACGATGGCCATGTTGTCGCCATCCTTGGGAATGTCCTGAATGAAGGAGCGGTCGATCTTGAGCTCATCGGCCGGCAGCCGTTTCAGGTAACTCAGGGAGGAGTAGCCGGCACCGAAGTCATCGATGGCGAAGCTGATGCCAATGGCCTTGAGCTCACTCATCTTGCTGATGGTGTCTTCCGCATGCCCAAGCACCACCGACTCCGTGATCTCCAGATTCAGGCAGGCGGGGTCCATGCCGGTCGCCGCCAGTACGTCGTGAATACATTCGACAAAATCGGTGGCATGGAACTGCTTGGCACTCACATTGACCGACAGCTGGGGGATATGGATGCCGTTTTCCTCCCACAGCACATACTGGGCGCACGCCTCGTGCAGCACCCAGTTGCCGATGTCGACGATGAGGTCCGTCTCCTCGGCGATGGGAATGAACTCGGCCGGTGAGACCAGTGCCCTCCCCGGCGGTTGCCAGCGGATCAGCGCCTCAACACCTATGATGTCGCCTCCTTCCACCATGTGCTGGGGCTGGTAATAGAGCGTCAGCTCCTGCTGGCTCAAGGCATTGCGCAATTCGTTATGAATGAGCAAGCGACGATCCGCCTGTTGCTGCATGGAGGCATCGAAGAAGCGCCGGGTCTTGCGGCCCGCCGACTTGGCCTGATACATGGCGGTATCAGCCTGCTTGAGCAAGTCATCCACCCCCTGCTCACGCCCAGGAAAGAGGGTAATACCGACGCTGGCACCTATGTGCAGCACCTGCACACCATGGTTGTAAGGCGCAGCAATCTCGCTGATGAGCCGCTCGGCGATGAGGTCGGCCTGCATCTCCGCCTGAGGCGGGCTGGCCGAGAGGGAGGGCAGCAGCAGCACGAACTCGTCACCGCCGAGTCTGGCCAGGCAGTCCCCCTGACGCACCAATCGCTTGAGGCGGCTGGATACCTCCTTGAGCAGCCAGTCGCCGGTAGCGTGACCGAGGGAGTCATTGATGGTCTTGAAGTGATCAAGATCGATGAACAGCAGGGCCCCGATCAGGTTGTCACGGCTCGCTTCGCTGAATGCCTGCGCCAGGGTTTCGTGCAACTGACGGCGATTGGGCAGGCCGGTCAGCTCGTCGTAATAGGCAAGATCCTGAATGCGGCGCTCAGCCGCTTTGCGCTCAGAGATGTCTTCGAAGCAGATGACGAAGTGGCTGATAACGCCTTTGTCATCCTGCACAGGCGTGACGATTTCCCACTGGGGATAGGTGTGACCATCGAGGTGCAGGCGCTGAGTCTCCCCCTGCCAGCGGTTGAGGGTATTGAGCTCGTAGCCAAGGCCATCAAGCCCAGACCAAAGCTCATTGCCCAGATGCAGACCTATCACCCGCTGGCTGTCAAAACCGGTAATTTGGCTGAAGGCATGGTTGACCCGCAGGATCTTGAAATCAGGATCCGTGATGATAATGCCTTCATGAGTTTCAAACGCCACCGCAGAGAGCCGCAACTGGGCGTCGCTCTGCAGTCGCTCCAGCTCGGCCACCATACGCACGGAGAAGATGGTCAGTACTGAGCCCAGATTGGGGATCTCAATCTCGCCGGAGAAAAGCAGGGCCAGATGACCCAGGATCTGGCCATTTCGGTCAAACAGCGGCTGGGCGTAATAACGCTGCCCCGCCTTTAGCTGGGGATTGAGCTGACAATGGGCCTCAAGGGTGACCACACAGGCTTCACCGCGCCGATAAACCTGATGACAGGGCATGCCAGCGAGCTCGTACTCCTTGAGGTCGATGCCGTGACAGGCCAGCACCTTGAGGCGATCGCCGCCGGTGCGCTCTGCCAGCCAGACCGCATCCGCAACCAGAATATGAGCAAGCTGATTGACCAGGGTATCGAAGAAATCGAGCCCGGTTCTGGCGGAAAGTGCCTGGGCCAGCTGGGCCAACAGGGGGTCTTGCAACAGAGGAAGCTGTTGGGATAACTCGGCAGGCAAGGGGGTGCTGCGGGTGGTATCGAGCGGCGCAAGCCAGCCACAGCAAACCTGCTGGGCGGGGATGTACTGACCGCTCCAGAGCACGTGGCGCACGCTCCCCTCTTCATCGTTCAAATGGCCGATAAACTGGGCCGGTTGGTGCGAGTGATAGAGTCTGGAGAGAAAATCGGAGAATCCGGGTTCATCATCTGCAGCCAGCTGACCGGCCCAGGGGTGTGCGCCCTCCCCTTGCCAAAGCTGGTAAGAGGCATGATCGGACAGGCTCCACTGCTCCTGTTGTCGATCATAAAACCACATCATTTGAGTGGCTTGCTGTTTCATGTACTACTCCAACACCACAACAACCACGTTCAATGCCCGAATAACTTGATAGCGCCCACATTCACAGGTCGCACTACGGCATGACGAGGTGCGGCGGGAAGTGCGAAAGATGCGAGACTAAGCGGTGGAAACCGGACATGAGGTCGACATGCGGCGCTGCCAAGAAGGGACAGAAACGATCCAAGTTTTCCCATACTGCCTGCCTGTTTCATGGAGCTCAAGCGCTTTTTGGTGCATAACGGGAAAAGATCACAATTTATATGTCCCGTGATAGTAAAGGGCTCATTTCGTGACCCAGATCACATTTCATTATTCCCCCATGAGTAATCTGAAGGTGAAGACACAAGCAAGACGACCCGAAGGGGGCCAATATGAAAATCGAAATTACCAGCAAAATCATCGACATTACCCCGGCTATCCGCGAGCGCATTGAATCCCGCTTTGAAAAGCTCGAACGTCTTCAGGTGCCTCTCATCACACCTCATGTGATTGTCTCCAAAGAGCGTCTGATGTTCATCATTGAAGCCACTGCTGGCATCCCCAACGGCAAACTGTTTGCCCAGGCAGAACACGAGGATCTCTACGCCGCCATCACTGAACTGGGGCAAAAGCTGGAGCGTCAGCTCACCCGTCACATCGAAAAACCCATTGCCCGTCGGGCGGCGGCCAGTGCCAAGGAAATTCCCCAGCCGGACGAAGCCGACGCATAATCCGCAATCACATCAATTCGAATTCAAAGGCGGGATCTTCCCGCCTTTTTGCATGCTGACTTTGGTACGATCCCCTTCATGCTTGTGCCGCTGTCCTCAACTTAACCAGTGCAACCGTGTATCCACCCCTTCTTGCAGTGCATTGAGGACTGGCAACATGAGCAAGGGATCGTCACGCCTTGGTTGATCCGCCAGCTTGTGCTGCCAGCGCTCGCGACCCAGGGGAGAGAGGTTGTCATAGACGGCAGGATCCAGCGCAGCTTGCGGGCCGAGCAAAGGCGGTGATCGCAGCGCCAGCCAAAGCCTCACATCCACCATGGATCCCCCCTGCTGCAACCGCTCATTGAGGTGCGCAGAGCCCCCATCATCCTCGCCTCCTTGCAAGGGGGTTACGGCCGGTAGTTCAAAATGGCTGCGCCAGACCCGGGTATCTGGCTTGGAAACCCGCACCGGATCGAACCAGGGCTGCTCTTCCACAGCATCGGTCAGCAGGGCCAGGTGCAGACGAAAGTCGGCCCTGTCTCCGTGCTGGAGATCACGGTTGAGACGCTGCCCCAGCTGGGCCTCGTCAACCAACAGCTGATCACGAATCGCGCTGGGTAACATGAGATAACTCTTGGAAATAGTGGTTTCATTGCTTATCGGCCGCAAATCGGATCCTTTGAGCAGGAAAAATCCCGCCAAGGGGTTCACAACGACAGAAGATCTGTTAGTATGCGCCTCGCACTTGTGGAGGGGTTCCCGAGCGGCCAAAGGGATCAGACTGTAAATCTGACGGCTCTGCCTTCGAAGGTTCGAATCCTTCTCCCTCCACCACTCTTCAGAAAACCCGGCCTGGCGCCGGGTTTTCGCATTTATGGCCATCAGGATGCCGTGTGACCCCCCCCCTCACACTGCCCCATGAAAACGGGAGGCCAAGGCCTCCCGTTTTTGCATCCCCCTGCCCTACAGGGTGAAGCGGTAGAAGATGTCCACCGCCTGAGCAACGCCGCTCATGGCCTGCAGATAGAGTCTGGGCATCAGCTCGTACCGCAGTTTGAACTCGGCGATGGGGCTGAACACACCGACCCCGTACTGGAACTGCAAACCGGGCAACAGGTAGGCCGACAGGGTCACCTGAGTGTTGTTGCCACTGCCGGCGGTATCGAGCGCCACATCGCTCATGCCGAGGGATTCCCCCAGGCTGGAGACCACGCCATTGGCCTGGCTGACGGCACCGGCCACCAGCAGGCCGTTGAAACCACCATCTTCACCACTGGTCTGCAAGCCCTTGCCGCGCAGCAGATAGGAGAGCTGTTCGGATTGTGCCATCTGCGGCTCGGAATAGACGGTGATCTTGGGCTTGCTCGCCGGCCCGGTCACCCGCACCCCGACCGTCACCTTGTCCTCTATGGTATCCGGATCCCGATAGGCCTCTATGTTGAGGAAAGGTCGATCGAGCGGGCCGGAGAAGAGGATGCGGCCATCCTTGATGATGAGGTTCTGACCATAGGCCTTGAACCGGCCATCGTTGAGCACCAGCTGACCGTTGCCCGCCAGTGGCCGGGAAGGCTCCTGGCTGATATTGATGCCACCGCCTACCCGGGTTTTGAGCCCCATGGCCTCCAGCCGAACGTCGTCCCCGAGCCGAACGGCCAGCTTGATTGCCATCGGCAGTGGCGCCGCCTTGGGCACAGGCGGCAGGTCGTCATAGATCACAGTCACATCGTCGGAGACAGAGACAGCACTCTCCGGCAGACTCTTGACCAGGATCCGAGCCCAGGGAATATCGACCTGACCACTGACCCGGGTCTCCTCTCCCAGCGAGATGGCGATGTCGGGGGAGAGCCGCACCCGTCCCATGCCCGGATACTGGGCTTCCAGTTCCTTGCCCTGAATGGTGAGACTGCCCGTCACCGGCATGCTGGCCCAGCTCAGCCAGCCACCCAGCGCCAGCGGGCCCTTGCCCACCAGCATGGTACCGTCGAGCTCGGCCCGGTTGCCTTCTATCTTGAGGTGGGTCACCAGCTTGGAGAGGGTCACCATGTCGGAGTGGGTCTGCACCTCTCCATCGAGCAGGTTGAGCTGACCGAACAGCAGAGGGGACGCCAGTGTGCCATCGAAGCGGGCATCGGCCGAGATGACCCCCTGCAGGGAGCGCACCTCGGGGATGAGGGGGGCAAACGTCGTCAGCTTGAGGTCATCAAACTTGAGCTGGCCCGACAGAGTGCCACGACCGGCCGGATCCTTGATCAGCAGATCGGTATCGATATGACCTATCTGTTTGGAGACGAAGTCGAGCCGGATCGCCGCCTGCTGGCGTTCAAAGTCCACCCCCAGTTCGAGGCGCTGATAATCGGTCTTGAGCCCATCAGCCACGAAGGTGCCCGGTGTGGTGCGCACATTGGCATGCAGTGTCGGCTGATTGCCACGCCAGCTGGCGCGACCATCCGCAGAGAGCACCGCCTGCCAGCGGAAGTTTTCCGGCAGCCAAGGACGCAGGCGCTTGAGATCAAACTCGCTTAGGGCAAACTCCAGGCTTCCTTGCTGGGCCGAGACCTGGCTCCCCTTGACGCAGAGGCTGGCCCCCTGGGAGGTCAGGCAGAGATCCCCCATGGTCAGCCGCTGGCGTGGCAGATCGAGATCAAGGGCCCAGGGGGCGGTCAGCTCCCAGCGCCGCAACGGCGTCTTCAGCTTGAGCTCCGACAAGGCACCACGCCAGCGATCTCCGCGCAGCCCGCCGCTCAGGTTGAGGTTGGCCGCAACCGGATCGCCCTTCATGGTCAGACTCAGCACATGTTGGTTGAGGTCGCCACTGAGCGTCAGGGCCAGCTGACTGAGGGTGGTTTTTCCCTGCACCAGACTCGCCACCGTCAGCGCCAGTTCACCGGCCGGCCTGTCACCGACCAGAGCATTGCCCTTGATGGCGATCCCTTTCAGATCCGTGCCCGCATAATAGAGACGGCTGGAGACCAGTTCAGTAGTGACCCGCGGCGCTTTCTGATTACCGGTCAGACGCACCTGTCCCTTTATGTCCCCTTTCAGGCCAGGATAGAGCCCCGTCAGATTGGGTGCATCGAGATCCGCATCCAGTCGCCACGCCTGCTGACTGAGGCTGCCCTTGGCCTGCAACCGATTGGGACCGCTTTGCAGCGCGAGAGCCGGGATCTGCCACTCCATCTTGTCGTTGCCGCTGAGCTCGCCCTGGATGGCGAGCGGATACTGATTAAGCTTGCCCTCGACTTTCAGCTCGGGCAGTTGCAACTGCCAGTGACCCGCCTCGCTCAGCTCGAAACGACTGACTATCTTGCCCGCCAGCTTGCCCTTGAGTTCAGGCACCAGTTCGGCGGGATTGATCTCCTTGAATTCGGTGGTGCCCTGCCAGCGAACCCCCTTGTTCCAGGCCAGCTTGCCATCGAGCTTGAGCTCCCCTTTCAGGGCGTTGAGCAGCAGGTTTATCTGGTTGAGTTGTTCCAGATCCCCCTTGCCCATCAGCGCCAGCTTGAAGGGGGGCACATCCGTGCCCTTGCCGGCGGTATTCAAGGCAAATTGGTAGGCAGAGAGCTTGCCCTTGGCGGTCAGGCTGCCCTTGTCCAGCTGATAGCCGGGCTCGTCCTTGGCTGCTTGTTTGGTGACGGTGTGCAGGGGCCAGCCGAGGCGCTTCCACTCCAGCGCCAGGTCAAACGGCAAGTCAGGGTTGAGGGGAGCCAATGACCCTTTGAGGTTGGCGGCCACAGGCCCCTTGGCTTGCAGTGCCAGCGCCAGCTTGCCCACTGAGCCACCCAGGGTCAGGGTCGCCTGCTCCCCTTTCAGTTCACCATCCAGCAACCCCTTGCGGGCTTTGGCATCCAGGGTCAACGCCAGCGGATAATCCTCGGTCAGCCGGACATGGCCCTTGAGCGCCAGATCCGCCATGGCATGGCGCAGGGAGAGCTCGCGCACCTCGATGCGCTCCTCTTTTGCCGTGGCCGACAACCGCAGAAAATCGAGCCCTTCGATCAGCTCCCCTTGCTGGTAGTGCAGCTTGGTGGCATGCAAACCTTCCAGCTGGATCGGGAATGGCAAGTGAATGGCAGGCAAGGTTATGGGTGCTGTCTGCTCTGCCTTGCCCTTGCCCGCCTGCTGCGCCTTGGCGCTCAGCATGGGTTTGGTGGCGGCCTTGTCTGCAGTCGCCTTGTCTTTGGTCGCTTTCTCTCTGGCAGCCTTGTCGGCAGCTGGCTTGGCTGCATTGGCAGGCGGTGTCTCGGCCAGGATCACGCTCAGGCCATCGAGCACGGGCCCGCGCACTATGAGCCCCTTGCGATTGAGGGAAGCACCGATATCCAGCGACGTGAGGGTTACCGCGACCCCGGGTACCGCCAGATCCAGATCTGCCACCTTGAGGCTGTCGATCTGGATTTTCAGCGGCAAGGGCCGCCAGACAAAAGGCTCCGATGGCGTTTCCGGTGTCGGTTCAGACTCGGCAACCTTCACCACGGGATGGGTAACCGACAGGGATTTTATCCAGAGCTTGCCCTGCAGCAGCTTGCCAAGATCCCAGTCGAGGACGGCCCGATCCACAGTGACATCCACCAGTTCATCCTGCCAGCCGACCCCTTCCAGGGTCCAGCCGTAACCCAGTTGGCCAGCCACCAGCTCCCCCTTGAGAGAAGGCAGCGCAGCCCTGGCCTGCAACCACAGCCACTTGTTGCCCTGGTGGGTGAACCCCAGCAGGCTGACGCCGATGAGCAGCAAGAAGACCAGCCCCATCAGCCAGAGAAAAATGCGTTTTACCCAGATCACAGTGCAGACCCCCGCGAAACATGCAGCCGCAGCGGCCAAAGAAACGTGCGTTCAAACGAAATCATAATTCAGGCCCCAGCGCGAAATGCAGCCGCAGCGGCTTGTCTTCCTCGGAAATGCCCACCGCCAGATCGAGCCTGACCTGACCTATGGGGGTCACCCAGCGCACGCCGACACCTGTCCCTATCTTCCAGGCTTCGCTGTAATCCTCGGTCGCAGTGCCGCCATCCACGAACAGGGCGCCGAGCCACTTGTCGCTGAACCGGTAGTTGTATTCGGCACTGGCGGCGCTCACGTAGCGCCCCCCCAGCAACTTGCCATCACTGTCTCGCGGCGAGATGGTCTCATAGCCGTAGCCACGTACCGTCTGATCGCCCCCGGTAAAGAAGCGCAAGGAAGGGGGTACCAGCGAGAAGCTGTCCCCTATGATGGCGCCCTGCTCGGCCCGCAGCAGGAAGCGGTGATCATCCCCCAGGGTTCGCAGCCACTTGCTGCGGCCCCACACCCGCATGAAGCTGATATCCGATCCCCAGTAAGGGTCGGAAAACTCCAGGGTCAGTTGCTGGCGATCACCCCAGTCCGGTACCAGACCGCCGCGCACCCGCAGCCGCGACCAGGAGACACCGGGAATGAGCAGCAAGCTGTTCCCTTCATCCTTGCCCTGCACATAGCTTTCGTTTTCAAGCCGGATGAAGACATCACGGTCCCATGTCTCCGGACGCCGCGTCCAGCGGTGGACGCTGAAGGTGGCGAGATCTGAGCGGGTGTCATTGTTGTTGGTATAGCGATAGCCGGTTTGCAGGGAGTAGTAATCCCGCAGCGGGTTGCCCACTGGGATCTGGTAATCGAAGCTGAGATCGGCCTGAGGGGCGGAGACATTGGCTGTCGCGTTGAGGCGGTGACCATAGCGGTTGACCCAGGGCTTCTCCCAGGTGGCACTCATGCGCGGGCCCACGTCGGTGGCAAAGCCGACACCCGTCTCTATCTCGTGGTCAACCCGGTTGGACAAGGTGACCTGCACAGGTACACGGTTGCCCTCGGCCTGACTGATCATGGGCTTGATATCCACCTGCTTGAACAGCTTGGTGGAGGAGACATCCTGGGACATCTCGGCCATCCGGATCGCCAAATAAGGGTCGCCACGCTTGATGTTGATGAGCGGTCGAATGAGGCGCAGCGCCTCCGGTGTGGCGTCGTAGTGGATCTCGCCAAAGTGATAGCGGGGGCCGGAGCGGAACAGGATGAAGATTTCGGCCGTGCCCTGATCCGGGAACACCTTGACCTGGCTCTTGCTGATCTTGGCATCGAAATAGCCCCGGGCCAGCCCCAGGTTACCCAGATCCGCCTTGATGGATTCGTACTTGCCGTGGTTGAGGGCATCGCCCTCTTTCAAGGGCAGCTTGTCCAGCAGCTCGCTGTAAACCTCGTCGCTGCCCGCGTCCCCTTCCAGCAAAATATCGAGGCGAGAGATGATGACAGGCTTGCCCGGATCCACCTCTATCACCACCTTGGAGGGAGCCTGCTTGTCGCGACTCAGGGTGATCTTGGGCTGATAGTAGCCATAGACCTGCAAGGCTTTTTGCACGCTCTCGGTGATCTTGGCGCGCGCGGGGCGGAACTGGCGTTCCTGATAGACAGGCAGGGCATTGAGGTAGGCTTCAACGTTGCTCTTGTTATCCCCTCTCAGACCCTTGATCTGATAGGTGAGCTTGGCCGCCATGGCGGGCGTGACAACCAGCAGCAGACAGAGGCTCAGGCCAAGTGCGCGAAGCCCGCGACGGAACGCCCGTCCGGGCGGTGAGATCCCTGCTGGCAGGGGCGGATTGCATCCTGTCAAACGTCAATTTCCCCGAAGAACATGATTAAAATAATGCAGTATTCAGAACGATAATGAGGCTCACTCGATGGCAAGCGCGCCTCATCCTAGCATATCCCCAGCCCAACATCAGAGCGGGGTGGCATTGAAATTCACCATATTATTGAAGCCTTTGCCGACCGGGTGACCCCCTTTACCCCCGCGCCGGCCACACTGACCTGCGCCATTGCGGGTAAAAAGGGGAATTCCTCGCCCGTCAGGCCATGAAGTACCGCCTCAACGACGGCGATTCACGCCAGGGGCCCACTCTCAAGGCGCTCCGGATGATGCGACATCCATTGTCGGCAAACGGTCAAAATGACATCACCGCCCTCATGGCCTGCCCCCAAACATTGGCCCTGGCGTCCCCCTCCCTTGAAGACATGTCTATTTAGACGATATAAATCAATTGGTTGAGTAACAATAATCAAAGCCTCGTTCACCTCAATCGATTTATCCCGCTGCCACCTTGCCTCTCCCTCCACCACACTGGGTCTATCAACAAAGGGACGCACATCATCTTCGCCAGCCTTGGCGTTATTCATTGAGGGGACACATCATGCATGCACGTAGCGAACAGATGGCTGACTATATTGCCGATCGTCTCGAGTTCATCACTTTTCTCGCCTGTTGCAGCGCCATGCTGGCCTTGCTGACGGGCATGAACGGCCAGCAGGCGCTGGCCTTTACCGCGCTCAATCTGCCGTTCGGGCTCGCCATTTTGCTGGGGCTAGCCATGCTGGCACCGCTGCCGGCACACTGGCGCCTGCCGGGTGTCACCCTGCTGCTGGCAGGCAGTGCGCTGGCCACCCTGCAACTGGGTGGCAACTGGCTCAACCCCCTGGCCATCTGGAGCCTGCATGCCCTGCTGGGCCTGGAGATACTGTGGCAATCACGCCCAAGAGCGCATCTGACGGCTCACCTGCGTGGCTAATGCCAGAGTCCGGCTGACGTGTGCGATGAATTGGGGTAATCTTGCGCCCCGATTTGCCATCCGCCGAGGAGCACCCGAATGAAGAAAGCCTGTGCCCAGCACATCCTGGTCAAGACCGAGAAGCAGTGTCTGGAGATCAAGGAGAAACTTGCCAAGGGAGCCGACTTTGGCCAGATGGCCAAGCGCTTCTCCACCTGCGCCTCATCCAAGCGCTCGGGGGATCTGGGGGAGTTTTCGAAGGGTGACATGGTCAAGCCGTTTGACGATGCCGTGTTCAAGGGTGAGTTGCTGACCGTACTCGGCCCTGTGCGCACCAAGTTCGGCTTTCACCTCATCAAGGTGCTATACCGCAACTGATTGCTCATAAACGGATGGCTCAGAGCTCGGGTGACAACACCAGGGGCCAACCGCCGCACCGGCGGGCATAGAAGCCAAAGCGCCAGGGATGGCGTTGTGCCCAGTTATCCATCTCGGGTGCCGGCGTGAACTTGCTATCCGGCCAGAGCGATACGCGGCTAGCCCGACCATGTAGGGCCTGCCAGCGGGTCAGGCTGATGTCAGCCAGATGCCATTGAAAATCATCCCTTGGCAACAGCGCCGGGGCAAATGCCTGACCACGGTTGCAATATTGTCCGCCCCCATCATTGCCATCCACCAGTTGCCAGAAAATATTGAGCAGATCCCCATATCCCACCAAAGCCGGATCGTATTCGATGCGTACCGCCTGACGCCGCAGCGCCCTCTTTTCAGCGTCCGGGTTTCCTTTCAGCTCGGGTGTGACATAACCGGGCTCGACCCGGGTCACGCCGGGCACGGCTTCATAAATGATCTCGGCGCGCCACATGTCCCCTGCCGCCATGACAGCGCTGTCCGCCCAGAGCGGTGTGCTTTGGAAAAGCAGCAGGATTGAGATAAATTTACTAACGTTATCAGTCAATTAAGTTTATCCTTCTGGGCACATGTCCATCATAACCAGTGGATCCCCGTTATGCCCAGTTATTTGTGGTGGCCACTGCTGGCCTGGATGCTGCCCCTCGCTGGCGCCCTCGGCAGTCGCATGCATCTCTGGCCCTGGTGGGCAGGCTTCGCCCTCTGTCTCGTCAGCGCCCTGATAGCCCTTGGTCTCTTGCTGCACCTGCCCTGGAGCCGGCACAAGGTGCCAAGCCTGTGGGGCATAGTTCCCCTGTTGCTGCCCCTGCTGTTTGTGGTGCAAGCACTGCGCATGCCGCTGACCAACGATGTCAGCACGGATCCCTATCATCCCCCCGCCCTTGCCTGGGCTGCCGAACTGAGAAGCCCGCAGGATCTGCCGATAAATCCGGCCCCCCTGCAAGTATTTGAGAAAAATCCCGGTCCTCTCTATACCAGAGCCTCCCCGGTCGAGGTGATCACGGAGGCCAGCGAGCTGATGGAAGAGCTCGGCTGGCAGCAACGACCGAGCCCAACCGGCATTGATGCCGTCGTCACCTCTCGCTGGTTCGGCTTTCAGGATGATGTGGCCTTGAGGGTCTTTGCGGGCCCCAAGGAGACCCGAGTCGACATGCGCTCTGCCTCCCGTCAGGGGCGCAGCGATCTGGGGGCGAATCGGGCTCGGATCCATGCATTTCTGGATCTGCTCAACGAACGGTTAGGCGGCGCCTATAAACCCAAGATGAAGAAAATTGAAGAGGATCAGTATGCGCGTTGAGGTCAAACCGGATCGGGAATATGCCTGGTTTATCCGCCCCTTTTTCTGGCTGCAAAAACGCAACTACGGTCAGGTGCTGATCCCCGGCAAATGCTGGGGCCGCTCACCACGGCTGTTTGCTGCCGTGGCCACCCTGTATGGTGTCATCAACCGCAAGCGCTCTCCCATCGATCCCGTGCTGCGCTCCCTGGTGACGGTCAGGGTCTCCCAGCTCAACTGGTGTCGTTTCTGTGTTGACATCAACGCCATGACCCTCATAAAGCGAGCAGGCTCCAGCGACAAGGTGGAGGCGCTGGCCCACTGGCGCACCAGCCCCCTGTTCGACGAACGGGAAAAGGCAGTGCTCGACTACACCGAAGCCATGACAGGGCTCGATGGGGTGAGCGACGAGCAGGCGGCTCGCCTCAAGCCCTGGTTCGATGACGATGCCATGGTGGAGCTGACCGGTCTTGTCGCCTTCCAGAACATGTCGGCCAAGTTCAATGCGGCCCTCGATATTGCCCCCCAGGGTTTCTGCCAGTTGCCGGTGCAACCTGAGCGCCCCGTGGCAGCTCAAGAACAGCAGCCCGGCAAGGACGCCTGATGAAGCGCGCCCGCCTGCTGCTTCTGCTGGTGATGGGGTGCCTGATTGGCGCCTTTTTCGCCCTCGATCTCGGCCGCTACCTGAGCCTGTCCCAGTTGCAGGCCCACCAGGATGCACTGGCACAGCTGGTCAACACCCATTTTGTCGCCGCCTGCCTGCTGTTTGTGGCTCTCTATGTGATCAGTACCGCCCTCTCACTGCCCGGCGCCAGCCTGCTGACCCTGGGGGGCAGCGCTGTATTCGGTATTGGCTGGGGGCTGCTGCTGGTCTCCTTTGCCAGTACGATCGGAGCGACACTGGCTTTTCTCAGCGCCCGCTTTCTGCTGCGCGACTGGGTGCTCAGGCACTTTGGCGACAAGCTGGCCACGTTTCAGGCCGGCATGGCAAAAGACGGCGCCGCCTACCTGCTGAGCCTGCGCCTCATCCCGCTCTTCCCCTTCTTTCTGGTCAATCTGTTGATGGGGCTCACTCCCATCAGAGTCAGTACCTACTACTGGGTGAGCCAGCTTGGCATGCTGCCCGGCACCTTCGTCTATGTGCTGGCGGGGAGTGAGCTGGCGACCCTCACCAGCACGGGCAATATTCTCTCCCCCGGCCTGATGGTGGCGCTGACCTTGCTGGGACTGATGCCCTTTTTGATGAAGAGGGCGATGACATGGCTGGCCCAGCGTCGCCTCCATGCCCCCTATCAAAAGCCAAGCCGCTATGACTACAACCTGCTGGTGATAGGTGCCGGCGCCGGTGGTCTGGTGACCAGCTATATCGCCGCGGCGGTGAAGGCCAACGTCGCCCTTATCGAGAAGCACAGGATGGGCGGGGACTGCCTCAATACCGGCTGCGTTCCCTCCAAGGCACTGATCCGAAGTAGCCGCTTTGCCGCCGAGCAGCGCAAGGCCGGGGAACTGGGCTTTAGCCCAAGTCACTCCCGCGCCGATTTTGCCGCCGTGATGGAGCGGGTGGCACAGGTGATCAAGGAGGTCGAACCCCACGACTCGGTGGCGCGCTATCAGAACCTGGGCGTGGAGTGCATCGAGGGCGAAGCAAAACTGGTCTCCCCCTGGGAGGTGGAGGTGAATGGCCGGCGCCTCACCAGCCGCCATATCGTGATCGCCACCGGGGCCAGGCCCCTGGTGCCCAACCTGCCCGGATTGGCCGACACGCCTTATCTCACCTCGGATACCCTCTGGCAGCTGCGCACCCCGCCCCGCCGCCTGCTGGTGCTTGGCGGCGGCCCCATCGGCTGCGAGCTGGCCCAGAGTTTTGCCCTGCTTGGCATCCCGGTAACCCAAGTGGAGCTGGCCGATCAGCTGCTGCCTCGTGAAGAGCGCGACGTAGCCGATGCCCTGCAACACCAGATGGTAGCGGACGGCGTCACCCTGCTCACCGGCTGGCGTGCCGAGCGGGTCGACTATGTGCCGCAAGAAGGGAGTGAGCAAGGGGAACACCTCCCCATCCGGCTCCACCTGTGTCGGGGCGATCAACGCCTGATGGTTGAAGGGGATCAACTGCTGCTGGCACTGGGACGGGTTGCAAATGTCAGCGGCTTCGGCCTCGAAACGCTGGGGGTCGAGCTGGCGCCACGCGGCACCATTGCTGTCGATGGTTTTCTCGCCACCAACTACCCCAGCATACTGGCGGTGGGGGACGTGGCAGGCCCCTACCAGTTCACTCATTTTGCCGCCCATCAGGCCTGGCATGCCGCCGTCAATGCCCTGTTCGGCCAGTTCAAACGCTTCAAGGCAGATTACAGCGTGATCCCTGCGGCGACCTACACCAGCCCTGAAATAGCCAGGGTGGGTCTCAACCGCAAGGAGGCCATGGCTCAAGGAATCCCCTTCGAGGTGACCCGCTTCGCGCTAGGGGAGCTGGATCGCGCCATTGCCGATGGGGAGCGCCATGGCTTTATCGAGGTGCTGACGGTGCCCGGCAAAGACAAGATCCTCGGCGCCACCATAGTGGGCACTCACGCCGGTGAGCGGCTCGCCGAATTCGTGCTCGCCATGCGCCACCAGCTGGGGCTTGGCAAAATACTCGCCACCATCCACGCCTATCCCACCCTGATGGAGGGGAACAAGTACGTGGCCGGTGAATGGAAACGGGCCCATCAGCCCACTCGGGTGCTGGCCCTGCTGGCCCGTTATCACCACTGGCGCCGCGGCGCCTGACCCTTTGCCCAAGGTAACGCCCATGTTCAAGACCCTGCCTTTGCTCAAATCCCTGTTGTGCGCCCTGCCCCTGCTGGCAAGCTGCACACTCTTTGCCGATGACACTGCCGACGAGGGATCCCGTTGGCAGCAGACCCTTGATCAGGCGAAGGGCCAGACCGTCTACTTCAACGCCTGGGGCGGCAGCCCGGAGATCAACACCTATCTGGTGTGGGCGGGACAGGAGCTTGAGCGCCAGTATCAGGTCAAGCTGGTACAGGTGAAAGTGGATGACATAGCCCAGAGCGTCAGCCAGCTGCTGGCCAACAAACAGGCCGGCAAAACCACGGGCGGCCCCATCGATCTGCTCTGGGTCAACGGCGAGAATTTCAAGGCGCTCAAGGAGCAGGGGCTGTTGGGTGCCCCCTTCAGCCATGAGCTGCCCAACATGGCCCTGGTAGACAAGAGCCTGCCGGTGAGTGAGGACTTCACGGTACCGGTAGAGGGGCTGGAGGCACCCTGGGGCATAGGCCAGCTCAACCTGATGGTGAATGGGGACGAGGTGAGCAATCCCCCCCGCTCCGCAGAGGCGCTGCTCGCCTGGGCCAAGGCCCATCCCGGTCGTTTCAGCTATCCCAAGCCGCCCCAGTTTCATGGTTCCAGCTTTCTCAAACAGATATTGCTGGAGCTGACCCCGGATCCTGCCCCCCTCTATCGGGAGGCAACCGATGCCGATTTTGCCAGACTCACAGCGCCGCTCTGGGTCTGGCTCGACGCATTTCACCCCGCACTCTGGCGCAAGGGCAAGCTGTTCCCCACCGGCGCCGCCGAGACCCGCCAGTTGCTGGATGACGGTGAGCTGGCCATGGCCATCAGCTTCAACCCGCAAGAAGCGCAGAGTGCGGTGCAAAACGGCGCCCTGCCCCCCAGCGTGGTGGCCGTGGCCATGGAGAAAGGGGCGCTCACCAACAGCCATTTTCTCGCCATTCCCTTCAACGCCAACGCCCGCACGGGTGCCAAGGTGGTAGCCAACTTTCTGCTGAGCCCGGCAGCCCAGGCCCGCAAGGCCGAGCCCACCTTTTGGGGCGATCCCAGCGTGCTGCGCAGCGATGCCTTGCCAGCGACCACCAAACAGGTACCAGCCCTGCGCTTCAAGGCGGTGGCTGAACCCCATCCCAGCTGGCAGACCAAACTCGAAGCGGCCTGGGCCGAGCGTTACGGTCACTGATGACGGCAGGACTCGGCAACGCCATCCGCCGCACCTTCGGCTGGCGCCCCATGTTTACCCTTCTCTGCGCCCTCCTGCTGGCCGCCCCCCTGCTGGGAGGGCTGTGGCTGCTGGTGACACAGGGGACACTCAGCCCGCATCTTCAGCGGCTGCTGGCCCAGCCTGGGCTCTGGCACTCGGCAGCCTTGAGCTTCTGGGTTGCGGCGGCCTCCACCCTGGGCAGCCTGCTGTTGACCGCCCTGCTGCTGGCGCACAGCGTCAAGAACGTGGAAGAGAGTCGCAGCTTTCGGCTGCTGCGCCGTCTGCTCTCCCCCCTGCTGGCGCTGCCCCATGTCGCCTTTGCCATCGGTTTTGCCTTCCTGCTCGCCCCCTCCGGCTGGTTGTTGCGGCTCGTCTCTCCCTCCTTGACCGGTTTTGAGCTGCCCCCGGACTGGCAGACCATCAAAGACCCTGTCGGGCTGGGTCTGATCCTGGCGCTGATCCTCAAAGAGACCCCTTTCCTGCTGCTGATGGCACTGGCAGCGCAAGAACCCGCCAAGCTGGCCCGCCAGCAGTGGCTTGGCGCCAGCCTGGGTTTCAGTGCCCCGCAGATCTGGTGGCGCCTGTTGTTGCCTGCGCTCTGGCCCGCCCTGCGCCTGCCCCTCTATGCGGTGGCAGCGTACGGAGTGGCCGTGGTGGATCTCGCACTGCTGCTGGGGCCCGATGCCCCTGCCCCGCTGGCCGTGCGGCTCTGGCTCTGGTATCAGGATCCAGACCTTGGCTGGCGCGGCGCCACCGCCAGCGGCGCCCTCTTGCTGCTCACCATCAACCTGCTGCTGCTCGCCGGTTTGGGGCTGCTGGAGTGGGGCCACACGACTGTCGGCAAGCACGCCTGGCTCGATGGCCGGCGCGCCGTGCCAAATCCGCTGACAACCAGATTGACCTGCATCACAACCTTTACCCTGATGGCCATCAATCTGGCGGTGCTGGCAGCCTTGGTGATCTGGTCGCTGACCCGGCGCTGGTCCTTCCCCAACCTGCTGCCTGGTCAGTGGAGCAGCCACCATTGGCATGTACTCCTGCCGGACCTGATGCCCCTGCTTGTGACGAGTGCCCTGCTGGCACTGGCGAGCGGACTGCTGGCGCTGCTGATGGCGGTATTGAGTCTGGAGGCTCAGCAAGGCCGTCGGCCCTGGCCCCTCTGGCTCATCTGTTTGCCACTGCTGCTGCCCCAGGCCAGCCTGCTGTTTGGCATCCGGCTGGGGCTTGACTGGCTGGGGGGCGGGATTGGGTGGGACTGGGTGCTCTGGAGCCAGCTGCTGTTTGTCTTCCCCTATGCCTATCTCTGCCTGCAGGGGCCCTATCGCCAGTTCGACCCGCGCATCACTCAGGCCGCGCTCACCCTGGGGGCCCGCCCCTGGCACGTCTGGTGGCGGGTGAAAGGGCCCCTGCTGGCACGTCCGCTGCTCTTTGCCTTTGCGGTGGGGGCAGCGGTGAGTCTGGCCCAATACCTGCCGACCCTGCTGTTTGGCGCTGGCAGAGTGGTCACCATCACCACTGAGGCGGTGGCCATCGGCAGCGGCCTCAACCGCCGGCTGGCTGGCCTCTATGGCCTGCTGCAACTGCTGCTGCCCCTTGTCATCTATCTGCTGGCACTCTGGCTGCCAGCCCGGCTCAACCCTGCGCTAAAGGACGCCCGATGAACACGAGAAGCTGCCGATGCTAAACACAACCCCACTTCATCTCTACCTCGATGAGAACCTGCTGCTGTCGCTGCCTGCGCTACAGATTGCCCCCGGTGAGGTGCTGACCCTGATGGGCCCCAGTGGCTGTGGAAAGAGCTCGCTGCTGGGGGCGCTGGCGGGCGTCTTGCCGCCCAGGGGGCCGATCCGGCTGGAAGGGGATATACGGCAGGGTGAACGGCTGCTCACCTCACTGCCTCCCCAGACCCGGCGTATCGGCATGCTGTTTCAGGATGACCTCTTGTTTGCCCATCTGACGGTGGCTGAAAACCTGATGTTCGGCATGCCTGCCACCCTCAAGGGCGCGGCGGCCAGACGGGCAAAGACGTTGGACACGCTGGCAGAAGTAGCGCTGGTCGATCAGGCCGACAAGCTGCCGGGAGCACTCTCCGGCGGCCAGAGGGCGCGGGTCAGTCTGCTGCGGGCTTTGCTGGCAGAGCCCCGGGCCCTGTTGCTGGACGAGCCCTTCTCCCGCCTCGACAAGCCGCTGCGCGCCGCCTTCAGAACTCTGGTGTTCGAGCGACTCACAGCATTGGGCATCCCTGCCATTCTGGTGACCCATGACGAGGAAGATGCCCCCGGCGCTATTCTTCACCTCACGCCACCCCGCACCTCACCTCACCTCACCCCACTATGCTGATTGATCGCGAAGGAGACTCATCTTGTTTGACCGCCATCTGATCCCCCTTATTCGCAGCCCCCTCACCCGGCTGGCCAAACCCCTCTGCCGAGCCGGGATCAGCGCCAACCAGATAAGCCTGACCGGCTTTGCCATCGGCATGCTGGCACTGCCACTTCTGGCCCTGGAACTCTATTCCTGGGCGTTGCTCGTCATCTTGTTCAACCGGCTGCTGGACGGGCTCGATGGCGCTGTGGCGCGAGAGACGAAGATCACGGATTGCGGCGGCTTTCTGGACATCACCCTCGATTTCATCTTCTACGCCGCCGTTGTGCTGGGCTTTGCCCTGAGCGCCCCCGCCAACGCCCTGCCCGCCGCCACCCTGCTGTTCGCCTTCATGGGCACAGGGTCGAGCTTTCTGGCCTTTGCCATCATGGCGGGCAAGCGGGGGATTGAAAATCCCGTCTATCACCACAAGTCCCTCTATTATCTCGGGGGCCTGACGGAGGGGAGCGAGACCATAACCCTGTTCGTGCTGATGTGCCTCTGGCCCGCCGGGTTTGCAACCCTGGCCTACGGCTTTGCCCTGCTCTGTCTTGTCACCACCCTGACCCGGCTCTGGAGCGGTTACCATACCCTTGGCGAGTAACGTTATTCGGGCTTAGGGCATAGGGGCGTGGAGCGCCCCCCCCATCGACAGGCCACGAGTTTGAGCCCTCATCCATGCACTGAGCACTTGCGCATGGATGACAATGTTTTACCATGACGACACTCTTTTTCAGGCTCATGAGAACCTTATGCGTCGCCTTGTCTCCGTGCTCACTCTTTCCCTGTTTCCCCTGCTCTACGGTTGCAGCAGCACGCCTGCCCCCAAACCCGTGGCCAAGCCGTTCAAAAGTGCCTTCATCAATCAGACGCCACAAATAAAACCTGCTTACAGCCAAGGGGTTAGCAAGGGAGACTTCGCCAATCGCAACAACGTGGACAGCTTCGTCCAACGCATGGTCGAGAAGCACGGTTTTGACAGCGTCGAGCTGCATCGACTGCTGGCACAGGCGGATCGCTATGACTGGATAATACGGCTGATGGATGCCCAGGCCCCCACCACCGCCAAGCCAATCGGACCGACCGGCGCCTGGAATCGCTACCGCGCCAAGTTCATCACGCCGGACAACGTGCAAAATGGCGTCAACTTCTGGCGTGAGTACGAGAGCGAGCTCAACCGTGCCGAGCAGGAGTATGGGGTGCCGCCCGAAATCATCGTCGGCATCATAGGCGTGGAGACCCGCTGGGGTCGGGTAATGGGCAAGACCCGCATTCTGGATGCGCTTGCGACCCTGGCCTTCGACTATCCGCGCCGCGCCGAATTCTTTACCGGCGAACTGGAGGCCTTCCTGGTGATGACCCGGGATGAGGGGATGGACCCCACCGAACCCAAGGGCTCCTACGCCGGCGCCATGGGGTATGGCCAGTTCATGCCATCGAGCTTCCAGCGCTACGCGGTGGACTTTGACGGCAATGGCCACACCAACTTGTGGGATCCGGTGGATGCCATCGGCAGCGTGGCCAACTACTTCAAGGCGCATGGCTGGGAGCAGGGTCAACCGGTAGCGGTGCGTGGTCAGGGCCAGCTGCCCGGCTATGAGCATGGATTCCAGACCCGTTACCCGATCACCACCTTGCACCGCGCCGGTCTGAATCCCATCAGCAACCTTGGCAACCACAGCGAAGCAAGCCTGCTGCGCCTGGATGTCGGCACCGGCTATCAATACTGGTACGGCCTGCCCAACTTCTACACCATTACCCGCTACAACCACAGCACCCACTACGCCATGGCGGTGTGGCAACTGGGGCTGGCGGTCAAGGCTGCCAGAGGCGGTTACTGAGTCAGGCTGCTTGCCAATAAAAACGGGCCCCGCGGGCCCGTTTTTATTACTCGTTTTCCAGCAACCAGCGTTTGAGCAGGGCAGCCAACTGAGCCTGTTCAGCCTCGGTCAGTGGCGCCAGCAAACGCCGCTCGTTCGCCACATGTTGCTCGACGGCCCGATCGACCAGTTCGCGCCCAGACGCCGTCAGGCAGACCAGCAGGCTGCGCCTGTCGCTCGGCGCCGCCTGTCGCTCGATCAGGCCACGCTCTGCCAGCTTGTCGAGCCGGGCCGTCATGGCCCCGGAGCTCAACATGGCGGCTTGATAGAGCGCGGTCGGCGTCAGCGGCTCACCGGCCCGGCGCAGGGTCGCCAGAATATCGAAGTCGCTGCCCAGCAGGCCGCACGTCTTCAGCTCTTCGCTCACCTCACGGCCAGCGATCGCCGCCATCCGCGCCACCCGACCCAGCACCCCCATGGGAGAGCAGTCGAGATCCGGTCTTTGCCGGGCCCATTGGGCCAGCAGCATATCTACATGATCACTGTCCATCTTGGTCACTTATCTTTTTATCGAGATACTTGATAGTAAACCAATTTGAGACTAAGTTATCTTCACAAAAAGATACTTCATAAAGAGATAAGCCATGCCACTGCTGATTGCCTTGCTGGCCCCCCTGCTATGGGGCAGTACCTATGCCGTCGTCAGCCTCTACCTGACTGACTACTCCCCCTACTGGGTGGCCGTGTGGCGGGCGCTGCCGGCCGGGCTGCTCCTGTTGCTGCTGCATCCGCGTCTACCGCCCCTGCCCTGGGGCAAGCAGTTCCTGCTGGCGTTTTGCAACATAGCCGCCTTCTTTGCCCTGCTGTTTGTGGCCGCCTTCCGGCTACCGGGGGCAGTGGCAGGCACGCTCGGGGCCACACTGCCGCTGGTACTCATGCTGCTGGCCTGGTTGCAGGATGGCACGCGGCCAACCCTGAAGTGGTTGCTGCTGGGGCTGATGGGGCTCGCCGGTGTCTTGCTGCTGCTCAATCCCTCCGCCAATCTGGATCCCATAGGCGTGACATGCGCCCTGCTGGCAACCCTGCTGATCGGCCAATCCAGCCGCTGGATGCAGCGCTGGCCGGTGAGCGATCTGCTGGCCCTCACCGCCTGGCAACTGCTGCTCGGTGGCCTGATGCTGATCCCGCTCGCCTGGTGGCTGGCCGGTCCCATGCCACTGCCCCAATCAGCTGCAGCACCCGGGCTTGTCTGGCTCATTTTGCTCAACACGGCACTGGCCTACTGGGCCTGGCTGTGGGGGCTCAAGCGTCATGGCCCCGAGGTAATGGGCATGCTGGCCCTCACCAACCCCATGGTGGCGGTCTCCCTGGGTGTGCTGATGGTCGGTGAAACCCTGGATGGCCGGCAGTGGCTCGGCATAGGGGTGATCCTGCTCTCCCTGTTTCTGATGAAGCTGCCGGCGCGCTCCTTCTTCAAGCGCTGGCAAGCCCACAGGGCGGCGATCACCGATGACAAGGCCTGAGGCCGGGCAGGGAAACCCTGAACCGAGAAAAAGAACCATAAAAAAGAGGAGCCGCTGTGGCTCCTCTTGCTATCTATCCGATCTTCAATTCAGCCCGCCAACGGCATGGGTCAGACGCCTGCCTTGGCCAGCGCAGCAGAGACAATCTGCTGGGCTTCTTGCTGAATCAGATCCAGGTGTGCCTCGCCCTTGAAGCTCTCCATGTAGATCTTGTAGATGGACTCGGTACCGGAGGGACGCGCCGCGAACCAGCCGTTCTCGGTCACCACCTTGAGGCCACCGATGGCGGCATCGTTGCCCGGCGCTCGGGTCAGCTTGGCAATGATGGGCTCACCGGCCAGGGTAGAGGCTTCGACCAGTGCCGGATCCAGCTTGGAGAGCACGGCTTTTTGCGCGCTGTTGGCCGGGGCATCGATACGGCGGTAGCTGGAGCGGCCGAATTTGGCTTCCAGTGCATCATAGTGGGCCTGAGGATCCTTGCCGGTGACAGCCAGAATTTCGGCCGCCAGCAGCGCCAGAATGAAGCCATCCTTGTCGGTGGTCCAGACGGTGCCGTCTTTACGCAGGAAGGAGGCGCCTGCGCTCTCCTCACCACCAAAACCAAACTCGCCGCTGTAGAGGCCATCCACGAACCACTTGAAGCCGACCGGCACCTCTTTCAGGGTACGGCCAATCTCGCCGGCAACCCGGTCGATCATCGAAGAGGAGACCAGCGTCTTGCCGACGGCAGCCGCTTTGGGCCAGCCGGTGCGATGGGTAAACAGATACTGGATCGCCACCGCCAGATAGTGGTTCGGGTTCATCAGGCCGGACTTGGTGACGATGCCGTGACGGTCGTAGTCAGGGTCGTTGCCAAGGGCGATGTCGAACTTGTCTTTGAGGGCAATCAGGCCCGCCATGGCAAACGGGCTGGAGCAATCCATCCGGATCTTGCCGTCTTTATCCAGGGTCATGAAGGAGAAGGTTGGGTCGACACGATAGTTGACCACCTCAATGTTCAGACCATAGGTCTTGGCGATGACGTCCCAGTAGGCGACGCCTGAGCCGCCCAGCGGATCGACACCAATCTTGATACCGGCCTCTCTGATGGCATCCAGATCCAGCACGTTTTTCAGGTCGTCCACATAGGGGGTGACATAGTCGTGCTCAACCACGAAGGGGCTCTTGAGAGCATCGCTAAACGGCATCCGTTTCACCCCGGCCAGACCGGCTTCCAGAATGGCGTTGGCCCTGTCTTCCACCCACTTGGTGATCTCACCCTCGGCGGGGCCACCGTGGGGGGGGTTGTACTTGAAGCCGCCATCTTCCGGCGGATTGTGGGACGGGGTGATCACCACACCGTCCGCCAGGGCCACTGGCTTGCTGGCCCCTTCCTTGCAAGAGTTGTGGCGCAGGATGGCGTGAGAGATGACCGGCGTCGGCGTGAAGCCCATACCAGCCTGAATGCGAGTCTCGACGCCGTTGGCCGCCAGCACTTCCACCGCACTGGCAAAGGCGGATTCAGACAGGGCATGAGTATCCATGCCGACAAACAGCGGGCCCGTGATGCCGGCTTGCTGGCGATACTCCACCAGCGCCTGGGTTACCGCCAGGATGTGAGATTCGGTAAAGGCATTGTGTAAGGCACTGCCACGGTGGCCAGAGGTGCCGAAGGCCACCCGCTGCTCGGGGCGGCTCATGTCAGGCTTGTTGAGGTAGTAGGCGCTGACCAGACGGGGAATGTTGGTCAGGTCACTTAAACGAGCCGGCTGACCGGCGTGGGAATGCTGAGCCATGGCGTTATCCTTGCTTGATGGCGGCCTTGCCGGGCAAGGCCTGAACTTGATGAACCGTTAAATCGCGCTGCTTACCTGGGCGATCAGCGCCTCGTCGTAGCCCATGCTGGCCATCATCTGGGCCACCATGTTCTGCTTGCGACTGGTATTGGTATTGCTGATCACCCAGAACGGGGTCTCCGGCACCGGCTTGGGCTTGGTGGTGCTGCCGCTGGCACGCAGTGCCTCGGGATCCCGCGAGAAATAGACGCGCTTGCGCCCCTTGATTTCGGTGGCCTGGGTAAACCCGACCGGATTATCCCGATAGAGGGTACTGAGCACCTGCATGAAGCGGTTGATGGACTTCTCTTCTTTTTGCAGCTCGCCAGAGTCGAGCAGGGCCTGCAGCCCCATGGCATCGGTGGCGACGCTCGGCTGGGGGAGGTCCACAGGCTCGGCAACCGGCACTGTTATGTGCGTGGGCTGTTCCAGCAGACGGCGCAGGATATCGGAGGCACTCTCACCAATGTGCCGGGTCTGGCTGGCGATATAGAAGTAGAGATCGTCATCAAGCTCGATGGTTTTCATAGGGATGCGCTGGACTCGTCGAAATTCGGATGCGGCGATTATACATAGGCAAACCCGGCAGCCCAAGCCAAGGGCTGGCAGATGTGCATGAATCTCATCGAGAATACGGCATAATACGGGGCCAAGTGTGTGATCCTCCGCACTGATAGCGCATCCGGCGTCATTTTTTTGAAAAAAAACCACAAAAAAATGACTCTCAAGGAATGAAATCCTTTTCTTTCAGTGTGTTAAAAATCAGGCAAAAAAGCCCACGACCGACAAGGTGTCATTTTGCAACAAAACTCGTTATTGAACTTCAAGGAACAGGGCCAGGGCCCGGCCGTTGTGCTGATCCACGGCCTGTTCGGCAGCCTGGACAACCTGGGGCTGCTGGCACGCGCCCTGAGCGAACACTATCGCGTCATCAGCGTGGATCTGCGCAACCACGGCGCCTCGTTTCACAGCGACGAGATGAGCTACCCCCAGCAGGCTGCCGACGTACTCGCCCTGCTCGATGCCCTGGCCCTGGATCAGGTATCTCTGGTCGGTCACTCCATGGGCGGCAAGGTCGCCATGCAACTGGCCAAGCAGGCTCCCGCCAGGGTCGCCCGGCTGGTGGTGGCCGATATAGCCCCTGTCGCCTATCCCCACTCCCGCCATCAGAATGTGTTCGCCGGACTCAACACCACCCTGAACCAGCCGGTGCAGAGCCGCAGCGAGGCAGAGGCCATTTTGGCCGAGCACATCGAGATCGCCGGCGTACGCCAGTTCCTGCTCAAATCCTTCGCCAAGGGAGAGTCCGGTTGGGGCTGGCGTTTCAACGTAGCGGCCCTTGAGCGCAATTACGCCAACATCATGGGCTGGCCCGACAACCAGCATCGATTCGAAGGGCCGACACTCTTTATCAAGGGCGGCGATTCGGACTATATGCAGCCCCAATATACCGACACTGTGATGGCACAATTTCCAGCGGCAAAGGCGCGCGTCATCGCCGGAACAGGCCACTGGCTGCACGCCGAAAAGCCGGTTTTGTTCAACAAATTGGTTGTGGATTTCCTGTCGACAGGCGGTTAACAGTTTCAAATCCTTTGTGATATAGTGCGCCCGTCATAAGGAGTGTGCGCAATCCATGCTAAGTGAACATATCGATCTGATTGAGAGTCTGGGCCTGAAGTTATTCTTGCTGGCCATTTTCATATTGATTGGCCTGGCCATTCACGACGTACTCAAACGCGGCAACGTGCCCCGTTTTGGTCGAGTCATCGTCTGGTTGGTACTCTGTCTGGGTTGCGCGGGTTTTGTCGCCAAGGGGCTGATCGAATTGGGCTGGGAAGGCTCAGGGATCGGCTAACTTATTTTCATCTGTGATGTATGGCCAAACAGCAAACTGATCGAACAACACTGGATCTGTTCGCAAATGAGAAGCGCCCCGGCAGGCCAAAGACCAATCCACTCCCCCGTGAGACCCAACTCAAGATCAACAAGCGCAACCAGCTTAAGCGCGATCGCGAGAACGGTTTGAAACGGGTCGAGTTAAAGGTGGAGGCCGAGTTGCTGGAGCGCCTGAACCAACTTGCGTTACAACAGAACGTCAGCCGAGCCGAGCTGATCCAATCTATCCTGAAGCAACAGATTGAGTCTGCTTTCGCAGCAGGCATCGCAATCTGACCGTTAAGCATTAACACCAGATACGGGTAACTAAACACTATGGCTAGTGTAGGTCTGTTTTTCGGCAGCGATACCGGTAATACCGAAGCTGTCGCCAAGATGATCCAGAAAGAACTGGGCAAACAACTGATTGAAGTCCGTGACATTGCCAAGAGCAGCAAGGCCGACATCGACAGCTTCGATCTGCTGATGTTCGGTATCCCGACTTGGTATTACGGCGAAGCCCAAGCCGATTGGGATGACTTCTTCCCCGAGCTGGAAGAGATCGACTTCACCAACAAGCTGGTTGCCATCTTCGGATGCGGCGATCAGGAAGACTATGCCGAGTACTTCCTCGACGCCATGGGCACACTGCGTGACATCGTCGAAGCCAAAGGCGCCATCATCATCGGCAACTGGCCAACCGCCGGTTACGAGTTTGAAGCCTCCAAGGCTGTGGTGGATGACAAGCACTTCGTGGGTCTGGGTATCGACGAAGATCGCCAGCCGGAACTGACCGCCGAGCGCGTCAAGGGCTGGTCCAAGCAGCTGCATGAAGAGATGTGCCTGGCCGAGCTGGAGTGATCCGGCAAGCCAGCAACCTCTGACAACAAGGGCCCCGGCGGGGCCCTTGTTGTTTTTGCGATCCGATCTTTTCAGCCACCTCTGTGCTCGGGTTTGGCACGCACATAGAGGGTGCGTTTGACCTGTGCCACCAGCTCGCCACTCTTGTCCTGCACCGTGACCTCGAACTCGGGGAAGTGCTTGTTGCCCCCCTCGGTCGCCGCCACTATGGACGCCAGCTTGCCGTCGGTCAGGTTGAACTCGGCCACCAGCTTGCCTTTGCCCGGCTTGATGTAGTTGATGCTGCCCGCCTTGTCCCAGACGTAATAGCGGTTCTTGAAGTACCCCATCAGCATCAACGGATAGATAGGATCCGTCATCGCAAACATGCTGCCGCCAAACTGGGTCCGGTTGGCGTTCTTGTTCCACCAGCGTGACTTCAACGTCACCCGGCAAAAACGGAAGTCATCACTCAGGGTTTCTATCTTGATGCCGGCGCCCCAGAAGGGAGGCCAGGCGTTGAGGGCGCGCCGCACCCAGGCCGCGTTGTCAAAAAGCCAATCCATGGATCTCATCCGACCAGATAATAAAGAAGGTTACATCTTATCAACATTCGTCCGCTGAGCAAGCCGGCGACAGGATTTGATCAATTCGGCCAGATGGCGGACTTTGCGCTAAAGCCCTTGAATTACTGGGTTTATTTTTAGGTTGGCTACGACCTATAATGACAGGCCAAGCGAGTTCGTGGTTGCCATTCCAGCGGCAGTCAATCAGAATAACCACACCTTCGAGAATGCGAATAAGTAGAATATGGCAGACAACAACCAAGCGTTAAAAAAGGCCGGGCTCAAGATCACCTTGCCCCGCGTCAAAATTCTGGAAATCCTGCAACAGCCGGATTGCCAGCACACCAGTGCGGAAGATCTGTACAAACGACTGATCGACCAGGGTGAAGAGATTGGTCTCGCTACCGTATATCGCGTTCTCAACCAGTTTGATGATGCCGGTATTGTTACCCGTCACCACTTCGAAGGTGGCAAGTCGGTATTCGAGCTGGCCACCCAGGAACACCACGACCACCTGGTCTGCCTCGATTGTGGCAAGGTGATCGAGTTTTCCGACGAAGTGATCGAGCAGCGCCAGCGCGATATCGCCAAGCATCACAATATTCGCCTGACCAATCACAGCCTCTATCTGTATGGCCACTGCGCCAACGGCGACTGCAAGCACGACGACTGATGGCGTCTTGCACCGGTCAATAAAAAAGCCAGCATAGCGCTGGCTTTTTTTGTGTCCGTAATCCGGGCAAGAAGTGGCAGGGTCTCCCCTGCCCTCTGCCTGTCAGGCCTCGGCCTTGCCCCAGACGTCCCGCAGGGCCACGGTGCGGTTGAACACCAGGTGCTCGGCGCTGGAGAGCTTGTTGTCGGCGCAGAAGTAGCCTTCGCGCTCGAACTGGTAAGCAAACTCCGGCTTGGCGTCCTTGAGGGAAGCCTCGACGCGGGCACCCTCGATGATCACCAGCGAATCCGGATTGAGTGCCCCTTCGAAGTCATCCTCGGCCCCCGGGTTCGGCATCTTGAACAGACGATCATAGAGACGGATCTCGGCCGGCAGGGAGTGAGTGGCGCTGACCCAGTGGATCACCCCCTTCACCTTGCGACCATCCGCCGGATCCTTGCCCAGGGTCTCGGGATCGTAGGAGCAGTAGATGCAGGTCACGTTGCCATCCGCATCCTTCTCGACCCGCTCGGCCTTGATCACATAGGCGTTGCGCAGGCGCACTTCCTTGCCCAGCACCAGTCGCTTGAACTGCTTGTTCGCTTCTTCTTTGAAGTCTGCTTCGTCGATGAAGATCTCGCGGGTAAAGTTCAGTTCACGGGTACCCATCTCGGCGTTGTTCGGGTGCGCCGGTGCGGTCAACACCTCGTCGGCCGCCAGGTTCTCGATGACCACCTTCACCGGATGCAGCACGGCCATGGCGCGCGGTGCGTTCTCATTGAGATCGTCGCGGATGCAGGCTTCCAGCATGCTCATCTCGACTATGTTGTCCTGCTTGGTCACGCCAATGCGTTTGCAGAACTCGCGGATGGAGGCAGAGGTGTAGCCACGACGACGCAGACCGGAAACGGTCAGCATGCGCGGATCGTCCCAGCCATCCACGTGCTTCTCGGTCACCAGCAGGTTCAGCTTGCGCTTGGACATGACGGTGTATTCGAGGTTCAGACGGGAGAACTCGTACTGACGCGGGTGGCAGTCGATGGTGATGTTGTCCAGCACCCAGTCATACAGACGACGGTTGTCCTGGAACTCCAGGGTACAGATGGAGTGGGTGATCCCTTCCAGCGCGTCCGAGATGCAGTGGGTGAAGTCATACATGGGATAGATGCACCACTTGTCACCGGTCTGGTGATGGTGGGCAAACTTGATGCGATAGATAACCGGATCGCGCATCACCATGAAGGGGGACGCCATGTCGATCTTGGCGCGCAGGCAAGCGGTGCCTTCGGCAAACTCGCCGTTCTTCATCTTGGCAAACAGCGCCAGGTTCTCGGCCACTGGACGATCGCGGAACGGGCTGTTCTTGCCGGCCTCGGTCAGGGTGCCACGGTACTCGCGCATCTGCTCCGCAGAGAGCTCGTCCACATAGGCCAGACCTTTTTCGATAAGCTCTATGGCGTAGCCGTGCAGCTTGTCGAAATAGTCGGAGGAGTAGCAGATCTCACCGCTCCACTGGAAGCCGAGCCATTGCACGTCCTGCTTGATGGACTCCACGTACTCGATGTCTTCTTTCACCGGGTTGGTGTCATCGAAACGCAGGTTGCACTGGCCCTGGTAGTCACGGGCGATGCCAAAGTTCAGACAGATTGACTTGGCGTGGCCGATATGGAGATAACCGTTCGGCTCGGGCGGAAAACGGGTATGCACGTGGTTGTGCTTACCGCTGGCCAGATCTTCATCAATGATCTGACGAATAAAGTTAGTTGGGCTGTTCGCCTGACTCATGGCTCACCTCAAAAATGCGTCACTGGCGGAAGTTGTGCCGGCTGGCACCCTCATCCCCCCGCCATCAAGCCGGTTATGATCCCTCATTACGCGCCTTGCCTCAACCTGAATTTGGCCAATCCGGCCCCTTGGCACGCCAAAACGAAGTGATCCAGCCGCCATCATCTGCTCGCGGATAAAAAAGACCCCGCACTGGGCGGGGTTCAAGGTGATGAAAAACAAAAACAGACAATACACACACACAACAAAGGCTCACACGCACAGTCAACCTTTCCCAAACCCGATGCAGTGTCGGCCTTGGGAAAGGCGGGTCTTGCGACCCGCCTGGTGTTAGCGGTTGGCTGCTATCAGTTCAGCTCGGTGACGCGACTGGTACGCTGGCCATCGAAACTGGTGGTACGCAGGTAGACCTTGCCGGTCACGCTCGGCTTGGCCGCGGCGTCGTAGGCAGTCCAGGTGGTGCCGTCCAGGCTGTACTGGATGGGCAGGCCCGGCAGATCCACGTTCGCTTCAAGCTTGCCGTTGATGACCTTGGCGTCCGGTACTGAGAGGCGGTATTTAACACCGGCCTGATCCAGCTTCGGCAGCACGCGCTGACCCAGCAGGTTGGCGAACTGGTTCCACTCTTTGTTGAGGGTGGCCTTGTTGACATGCTTGGTCTCACCGGAGAACTCGCGGCCCTTCACATAGTTCAGCTCGAAGCCACCTTTGTGCCAGGCACGCTCGGCCACGGAGAAGATACGCGGGTAGACCATGTACTCGTACTGGGCATCGGTCCGCACGGTTTCACTCCACTGCTGACCGGAGATACCGCGGAACTTGACCGGATCCTGGTCACCCTTGGCCACGAAAGCGTTGCCGTCGCGGTCAACCGAGGTCTCGGCGTTCTGCGGCAGGTTTTCCGGGGCAAAGGCGAACACCTTGCGGGTGTCATTGAAACGGGTTGCCCAGTAGTAGCCACGCTCGGCCGGGTGCACCTCGTTCGGGAAGTCGAAGTAGAGGTAATCCGGGTTGGAGAGCACAACGTCATAGCCCTTGTGCGCCCACTTCATCGCCTCGTTGAAGCCACCCCAGTAGAGGGTTTCCCAGAAGTTGACCACTGTCTTGTCGGTGGCGAAATCCTTGGCGCTATTGGCATACTTGAGGCCATCTTCCCATGCCTGCAGGGTGGAGAAGCCACGGTCTTTCGCCAGCTCGGCCACGTCCTTGATCTTGCCATCATCGATCATCTTCTGGCAGACCGGAGACTTGCCGAACGGCTTGTCCTGCTTGCTGGAATCGACGTTGCCCTTCCAGGCGACCAGATCGGCTTTCTGGGTAACGGCCGGATCCTGATAGCCACCGCCCTGCATGATGTTCTTCGCCTCGTCACCACCGTAATGCCAGGCGGTCAACGGCTGACCGGCGGCCTGGTGCATCTGGGCCACTTCATCCATCACCTTGCTCACGAAGGTGGCAGCACCCGGCTGGCAAGGGTTGATGAAGGACATCTTGTCGTAGAACTGCACCGAGGTGACGTTGGAGGTATCCGCCGGGTCAGTCAGACGGAACTGGTTGGCTTCGGCCTCTTTGCCCTCGCTCATCAGACGCTGGTAACGCGCTTCCATGGAGACCACGGCAGCACGGGCGTGCGCCGGCATGTTGATCTCGGGGATGACGGTGACACCACGGGCCTTGGCATAACGCACCAAATCGATGTAGTCGGACTTGCTGTAGAAACCGGAACCCTGGTTGTCGCTGGTCGGGCCGGAACCCAACTGCGGCATCAGGCACTTGGTTTCAGACAGATCGTGGCAACGCTGGCTGCCTACATCCGTCAGCTCCGGCAGACCCGGGATCTCCAGACGCCAGCCTTCATCGTTGGTCAAACCCAGGTGCAACTTGTTGAGCTTCATGGCTGACATCTGGTCAACCAGCTTCTTCATGGTTTCGAGGCTACGGAAGTGACGGGCCACGTCGGTCTGCATGCCACGATATTCAAAACGCGGCGCATCCTCGACGCTCATCTGGCTCACCAGCTTGTCGTTCACCCCCAGCAGGGAGAGCAGGGATTGCGCGCCCCAGAAGGCACCCTCGATGTCGTGCCCCTGGATCACAGTGCCCTGCTTGCCTATGGTCATGTCATAACCTTCGGCCTGCTTGAGCTTGCTGCCGAGCTTGACGGTCACTGGATAGCCGGTGTCGGAGAGGGTAACACCCAGCTTGGTCAGTTGAGCCTTCAGGGCTTCGGCGCGATCGCTTGGCAAGTCCAGCGCGTTGAGCTTGATGGTGGAGAAGTCCACTTGCGGACCCGATTTGATCACTTGCTTGAGCGGGGTCGGCAGTATCTGATCATCAATCTTGCTGGCCGGCAGCAGGCTGCTGGTCAGGTTTGCATCGAAACGGGTCTCGCTGTTCATCAGGATGTTGTTGTCATCCTTGGTACGCTTCCAGCCATCGACCGGCATCGGCTTCTCGTAGGTGCTGGCGTCGTCGATGTTGCTCATGCTGGCAATCACCTTGGGCTCGGCGCCGTCTGCAGCCACATACCAGCTAGGCATGATGTCAGATTCGAACAATACCCAATATTCCACCACCAGCGGCACTTCGACCGTGGCATCCTTGGCAAAACCCTTAAACTGCTCGGTTGGCGTCAAACGATAGAGGTCGCCGGTCAGATGGGTGATGGTGAACTGGTCGTTGTCGACGCGCTGGATACGGCGGATGGAGGAGACATAAATACCCCAATCCTTGGAGGTCACGTCAGCACCGGTATTGGTCAGGTGCAGCTTGGCCACGCCACAGCTCGCCCACTCGGAACCCAGCGCCTGGCAATCGAGGCCGGCACCGGCACCGTCGTTGGTGACGACTTCATACTTGACCACCAGGTTGCTGGCGAGGGAGTCGACCACGGCTTGCTTGGCGGCATCGGCTGCCTGTACCTGGCTGACAAAAATAGTAGACATGGCAATGGCTAACAGAGAATGTTTCAAGTTCATAACTGCTGCTCTCATTTGAAGTAAAGGTTGGATTTTCTTGGCGTTTTTTATATTGGGCCCCGTGGCGGGGCCCTAGTTATGTCAACAATGGACTTAGACTTGAGGCGAGCTTGGCGCCCGATTAACGCAGGGCCTTCATCTCACCGGCAATGATCTCGGCCAAGGGGCCCAGAATCACCTGCAGGTTCTGTTCACCGAGCTTGACCACACCGGCTGCGCCCAGGGCTTTCAGCTTGCGCTCATCCACTATGCTGCGGTCTTTCAGGGTCAGACGCAGACGGGTGATGCAGGCATCGATGGTGACCAGGTTGTCTTGGCCACCCAGCACTTCCAGGTATTGCTTGGCCAACTCTGTACGGTTGGTAGATTGAGCGGGAGCCGGAGCTGTATCTTCATCATCCTCACGACCCGGAGTTTTCAGGTTCAGCTTGGCAATCACTGCGCGGAACACCACGTAGTAAAGACCGAAGAAGACCAACCCCTGAGGTATGAGCATGTACCAATCGGTCGCCAGCGGATTACGGCTGGAGAGCACCAAATCGACCATGCCAGCACTGAAACCGAAACCAGCCATCCAGTGCATGGATGCAGCGATGAACACGGAAATACCGGTCAGTACGGAGTGGATGACATAAAGTAGCGGCGCCACGAACATAAAAGAAAATTCGAGCGGCTCGGTTACACCAGTGAAGAAGGAGGCAAAGGCAGCGGCGATCATGATGGATGCAACCTTGTCCTTGTTCTCTTTCTTGGCGGAGTGGTAGATGGCCAGCGCGGCGCCCGGCAGACCGAACATCATGATGGGAAAGAAACCAGCCTGATACATACCGACCACGCCTTTCACCTGATCCAGGCTCTTGCCAGCAGCCAGTGCGGCATCAATGGTACCCTGACCACCCAGGAAGTTCGGGATGTCGTTGATACCGGCCACGTTGAACCAGAACACTGAGTTCAGGGCGTGGTGCAGACCGATCGGGATCAGCAGACGGTTGAAGAAGGCGTAGATACCAGCACCTGTGGCGCCAAGATTGACGATGGATTCACCAAACTGGACTAGACCACCATAAACGATAGGCCAAATGATCATCATCACAAATGACACGCCTATCATAACAACTGAGGTCACGATCGGCACCAAACGGCGGCCAGAGAAGAAGGCCAGCGCCTTGTGCAGTTCGACGCTGCTGAAGCGGTTGTAGAGCTCGGCGGCAATCACGCCGCACAGAATACCAACAAACTGGTTGTTAATTTTACCGAACGCAGCTGGCACTGTATCTAACGGTATGCCTTTTATCATCGAGACAACAGCCGGACTCAGTAGTGTGGTCATCACCAAAAAACCGACCAAACCAGCCAACGCAGCAGAACCGTCTTTATCCTTGGACATGCCGTAGGCGACACCGACAGCAAACAAGGTGGACATGTTATCAATAAGTGCAGAACCCGCCTTGATAAGGAAGGCAGCCAGCGCGCTGTCACCACCCCAACCGTTAGGGTCAATCCAGTAGCCAACCCCCATCAGGATCGCGGCGGCAGGCAATACCGCTACCGGCACCATCAGGGCACGGCCGATCTTTTGCAAATAACCGAGAATGTTCACGGTTCCTCTCCTTAGTTAATGTTTTTCTAGAAATTAAGTGCTTATCACGTTTGACGCATAAGCCATCAAGGCTTGATTGGCAGTCTAGGGCTTTTATTTCGCTGCGCAAATTAATAAACCTGTAATCGTGATCATTATCACCCAAACGAGATAAAGGTAGCGGATACATGTGGCTTAGTTCGCAATCTTTATTTACGCTATAAAACAACTTGAATCCGTCTTAGCCTATTTGCCGCCGACACCCCGGCAGCAACCCGTACAGAGGTATCTACAATGCGCCTGATCCCGTTGAAATCTGCCAGCCAAGTGGGTCTGTGGTCTGCCCGTTACATCGTTGACCGTATCAATGGGTTCAAACCCACTGCCGATCGCCCCTTCGTACTGGGCCTGCCCACCGGCGGCACCCCGCTCAACACTTACAAGCGCCTGATCGAGCTGCATAAAGCCGGTGAAGTAAGTTTCGAGCACGTGGCCACCTTCAACATGGACGAATATGTCGGCCTGCCGGAAGATCACCCGGAGAGCTACCACAGCTTCATGCACAACAACTTCTTCTGTCACATCGACATTCGCCCGGAAAACATCAACATCCTCAACGGCAACGCCGAGGATCTGGTGGCCGAGTGCAAGCGCTATGAGGACAAGATCAAGTCCTATGGCAAGATCAACCTCTTCATGGGCGGCGTCGGCAATGACGGTCACATAGCGTTCAACGAACCGGCCTCCTCCCTCTCCTCCCGCACCCGGGTCAAGACCCTGACCGAGGACACCCGCATCGCCAACTCCCGCTTCTTCGGCGGTGACATGGAGCAGGTGCCCAAGCTGGCGCTGACTGTGGGTGTCGGCACCCTGATGGACGCCGAAGAGATCATGATCCTGGTCACTGGCCACGGCAAGGCCCAGGCCCTGCAAGCAGCAGTGGAAGGCAGCGTCAACCACATGTGGACCATCTCCACCCTGCAACTGCATCCGAAGGGAATGATGGTGTGCGACGAGCCCTCCACCATGGAGCTCAAGGTCAAGACGGTGCGTTACTTCCAGCAGCTCGAAGCCGCCAACATCGGCCGTCTGTAAGGAGCCACCATGTACGCATTGACCAATTGCACCCTCTACACCGGCAGCTGTGTGCTGACCGGTTACGGGGTCGTGATCGAGGGCGACAAGATTGTCGCCATCCAGCGTCAGGCCGAGCTGCCTGCCGGTATAGAGCGACATGACCTGCACGGCGCCAACCTCTGCGCCGGTTTTATCGACGTGCAGCTCAACGGCTGTGGCGGCGTCATGTTCAACACCGACATCTCCACAGAGACACTGGCGATCATGCAGGCCGCCAACCTCAAATCCGGTACCACCAGCTTCCTGCCGACCCTGATCACCAGCCCGGATTCGGACATGAAGCGGGCCGTCGCCGTGACCCGCGACTACATGGCCACGCACCCGAATGAAGTGCTGGGCGTGCATCTGGAAGGTCCCTACACCAACCTCAAGCGCAAGGGCATTCACCCTGCCGCCCAGATCCGTCAGCCCGCCGACGAGATGATCGACTTCTTCTGTGCCAACAGCGATGCCATCGCCAAGATCACCCTGGCACCGGAGCGCAACAAGCCCGAGCACATCCGTCAGCTGGTAGAGGCAGGCATACTGGTCTCCGCTGGCCATACCGCCGCCAACTACGATCAGGCCATGGCCGGCTTTGATGACGGCATCCGCTTTGCCACCCACCTCTACAACGCCATGACCCCGACCGTGAACGGCCGCGAGCCGGGTGTGGTGGGTGCCATCTATGATCGCAAGGATGTCTATGCTGGCGTCATCGTCGATGGACACCATGTGCACTGGGCCAACGTACGACTGGCCCACAAGATGCTGGGGGAGAGACTGGTGCTGGTCACCGACGCGACCGCCCCCGCCGGTGCGCCGGAAGGCTTTGAGAAGTTTGATTTTTGTGGCGCAACCGTCTATTTCCGCGATGGTCAGTGCGTCGACGAGAATGGTACACTCGGCGGCTCTGCCCTCACCATGATTGAGGGGGTGGAGAATCTGGTCAAACAGGTCGGATTACCGCTCGATGAAGCACTGAGAATGGCCACTCTTTATCCCGCTCGCGCCATTGGATGGGACTCACGTCTCGGTAGTATCCAGGTCGGAAAAATAGCCAACCTGACTGTCTTTGATCAGACCTTCACGGTCTGCGGGACCGTGGTTAACGGACACTACACAACACAGTGACACTATGACTGGCGGACAAATAGCAAACGTAGATCTTATCAAGCAGGTCAACAGTGCAGCCGTATATCGGCTCATCGACCTGCAAGGCCCCATCTCGCGGGTCAAAATTGCCGAGTTGAGTCAGCTGGCCCCGGCCAGCGTGACCAAAATAACCCGGCAACTGATCGAGCATGGCCTGATCAAGGAGACCTCACCGCAAGCCTCTACCGGCGGGCGGCGTGCCATCTCCCTGACCACCATCAAGCATCGCTTTCAGTTTGTGTCCGCCAAGCTCGGCCGCGGCTATCTGCAGCTGAGCCTGTACGATCTCGATGGCAAGGAGCTCGATCAACACGTCACCCAGGTGACCGAGATCGATCAACAGCCTGTGGTCGACATGCTGCTGCGGGAAATTGGTGCCTTCATGGACTCCCAGCAGGAGCGCAACCGCAACCTGATCAGCATAGCGCTGACCATGCCGGGTCTGGTCAATCCGGAATCGGGTATGGTCATCTATACCCCCAAGTACCAGATCCGCAATCTGGCCCTGGCCAAGCTGCTGGAAAACCACTTCAACCTCCCCTGCTACGTGGGCAACGACACCCGCTCACTGGCACTGGCCGAACACTTCTTCGGCGAGTCCCGCGACTGCATGGACTCCATTCTGGTGAGCGTCCACCAGGGTGCCGGCTCCGGCATCATCACCAAGGGCAAGGTGTTCCTCGGTCAGAACCGCAACGTTGGCGAGATCGGCCACATCCAGGTCGAACCGCTGGGCAAGCGCTGCCACTGCGGCAACTTTGGCTGCCTCGAGACCATCGCCTCCAACGAGGCCATTGTCGACAAGGTAAAAGAGCTGATCAGTCGCGGTCACCTGAGCTCGCTGCAGGAGAAGCACATCACCATACAAGAGGTGTGCAAGGCGGCCATGGCAGGGGATGAGCTGGCACGCAGCGTGATCGAGAACGTGGGTGAGCACTTGGGACGGGCGGTGGCCATCACGGTCAACCTGTTCAACCCGCAGAAGGTGCTGATCGCAGGCGAAATCACTGCCGCCGAAGAGATCCTCTTCCCGGCCATTCGCCGCTGTGTCGAACACCAGTCACTGCCGAGCTTCCACCGTGGCCTGCCCATCGTGAAGGCCCGCTTCCAGAACCAGCCCACCATAGGCGGTTTCGCCCTGGTGAAACGGGCCCTGCTGGAGGGAGACCTGCTGCAGATCATCATGGAGCAGAAATAATTGATGTATAATCTCGACATTGACTCATATATCTTGAGCTAAACACTCACAACTTAGAGCCCCGATATATCCCATCGGGGTTCTATATCTAAATGTTAGATGTATCCGTTACTTGCGTTAATTGTCGAAGCTTCACTCATGACCCCCTCTTTCTCACGCCACTTGTCGTGCTATAGCCACAACAATTCATGTGTATGGAGATGGTATTCACCCGACAGTTGACCACAAAAGAGAGTGGTCATACGGCTTCAAACCGGATAACACAACGTTACCCCTACCATGTTATCTGGAGTCACCGTATAACCACCAATGAGAAAGTAGCACGTCGCAAACTCAGCCTGCTAGAGCCCGCCAAAGAGCTCAATATAGTGGTCTAATCATCCCCGACACCATTTTAGGCGGTACAGTCGCCACCCAGACCTAAGGTGCTCAATGACAAGATTACGTCGCTCATTTACTGCCGAATTCAAACTCGAAGCCGCATCCTTGGTGCTCGACAAGGGATATTCTGTCCCTGAAACCAGCCGTTCACTGGATGTCGGTGAAACCATACTTCGCCGCGGGGTTCAGCAGTTTCAATCCGAACTCAGCGGTACCACCCCAATCAGCAAGGCGCTGACCCCGGAACAGCAGAAAATCCAGGCTCTGGAAGCCCGTATCAACCGACTAGAACGTGAAAAGGACTGAATCGCCCCCAGTTCCCTAGACACCTCGCAGCCTTAAAATGAGGCAACTATTGGAGGTGTTATGACCCGCCAGCATTACCCAGAAACATTCAAGATAGAAGCGGTTAAACAAGTCACCGAGCGCGGGCGGCCTGTGGCTGATGTTGCACGAGCCCTCGGGGTATCCAGCCACAGTCTGTATGCCTGGCTCAAGCAGTACGGTCAGCCCGCTGACCAGCAGCACGAAGAGTCTGCCTTGCAAGCCGAGATACGCCGTCTGAAAGCCGAACT
>NZ_LSGW01000069.1 GCF_001643305.1 Aeromonas salmonicida subsp. salmonicida | reverse complement strand
GTGTCTCCATCAAGCTGCCGGCACTGGCCGGGAAAGACAAGCGCGACCTCATCTTCGGTTGTGAGCAAGGCGTTGATTTCGTTGCGGCTTCCTTCATTCGCAAGAAAGAAGACGTGCTGGAAATCCGTGAGCACCTGAGAGCCCACGGTGGCGAGAACATCCAGATCATCTCCAAGATCGAAAACCAGGAAGGCCTGGACAACTTCGACGAGATCCTGGCTGTCTCCGACGGCATCATGGTGGCACGTGGCGACATGGGCGTGGAAATTCCGGTTGAAGAAGTGATCTTCGCCCAGAAGATGATCATCACCAAGTGCAACAAGGCACGCAAAGTGGTTATCACCGCCACCCAGATGCTGGATTCCATGATCAAGAACCCGCGTCCGACCCGCGCCGAAGCCGGCGACGTGGCCAACGCTATCCTGGACGGTACCGATGCAGTCATGCTGTCCGGTGAGTCCGCCAAGGGCAAGTACCCGCTGGAAGCCGTGACCATCATGGCCACCATCTGCGAGCGTACCGATGCCGTTATGCCGTCCAACCTGTCTGCTGCCAACGACAGCAACAAGCTGCGCATCACCGAAGCCGTTTGTAAAGGCGCGGTCGAGACCTCCGAGAAGCTGGGCGCCCCGCTGATCGTGGTTGCCACCGAAGGCGGCAAATCTGCCAAGGCCATTCGCAAGTACTTCCCGCAAGCCTGGATCCTGGCCATCACCACCAACAAGAAAACTGCAGCCCAACTGGTTCTGACCAAGGGTGTGGTGACTCATGTGGTTGACAGCATCGCCTCTACCGACGATTTCTATCGCATCGGTAAAGAAGCAGCGCTGGAAAGCGGCATGGGTCTGAAGGGTGACGTGGTCGTCATGGTCTCCGGTGCTCTGGTACCGAGCGGTACCACCAACACCGCCTCCGTTCACCTGCTCTGATCTGCGTTAAACCCATGGTGAAGAAGACGCCGGCCTCAAGCCGGTGTCTTCTCTATTGCCCTTCGACCGGAGGGTCAGTGAAGGGATTGACTTGCTCAGCGCTGGCGAGCCTTGAATCTGGGATTGCTCTTGCAGATCACGAACAGCTTGCCGCGGCGGCGGACAATCTGGCAATCCGGGTGGCGGGACTTGGCTGATTTGAGGGAGGAGAGCACTTTCATGACTTGTCTTTTCCTTTGTTGAAGAATTGGCCGAAACGTTGACCAAAGCGGGCGACCTGACCCTCCTTGCCGATCTGCTTCTGCTTGCCGGTATAGAAGGGGTGAGAGGCACTGGAGACATCCAGCGTCACATAGGGATAGGTATTGCCATCCTCCCACTGCTTGGTGCGGTCTGTCTTGAGGGTGGAACCCACCAGAAAATAGGTATTGGCGGTCAGATCGTGAAACAGGACCTGACGGTATTCGGGGTGAATGTTGGGGCGCATGATACTCACTCTATGAATTGATATGTTATCTTATAACAATTAAATCATGCTCCTGTTGAGAATGAATATCAACAATTTTTTGGAATGACAGCGAGAGTCCAGGCCGGCATAGAGGAAAAACCGGCTGGTGTGCACAACCTGTGAGCAGTGAAACCTGGTTATCTGCCGCGTCGCTGCGACTTTGATTGAAGGCCTGTCTGGGGAAGCAGATAATGCCCCTTTACTTTTGATTTTTACTGTATAAAAATACAGGTATAAATCATGGAGACTTATCCTATGCGTCTGGAAATCATCATCGACAAGAAACATCAGATCCCTACCACTACCATGGAGGCGCTGCGTCAGGAGTTGCTCAAGCAGTTGGGCGAGAAATTCCCAGACCTGCATGTGCGGGTCGCGCCGGGCAGTGCCATGGCGATGACGGTCAGCCGTGCCAGCAAGGAAGACAAGGAGCTGGCGGAGGCCATGGTGCAGGAGGTGTGGGAGAACGCAGATAGCTGGATGCCGGAAAACGCCGCCTCCTGAGGCCCGATGGCTACCGCGTGAGCGTAAATATGGCTGGCCAGGCCTGAAACCGGATTATCGGATCAAATGAAACGCAGCCCTGGGCTGCGTTTTCTGTATCTGTATCTGGCTATGTTACGACTCGCACTGTTTAGCCTCTGCTGAAGACAGATGCGCTTACAATCCGGCCCACCGTTTGAGGCTGTTGACCTGCACTTTCTGGTCGGCCTGGGTTATCTCGCCATTGGCGCGAAGTGCCTTGATGGCGACAGGCAGGGCGGCACGCACTTCGGCGGCCGTCATGCCGGCGTGCAGGGCAGGGTGATAGGCGAGCTTGAGCAGCACATAGTCGAGTCCGGTGGGGAAGCTGTCGATGCTGTTGTCGTTGAAGATGGATGGGAACACCTTGTCAGAGTCATTGGGCAGCCCCATCACCTGGGTGAGCTCTTCCACCACACAGTCGAGAAAACGTCCCTTGGCGCGGCTGTAATCCACGGGAATGATGATGGTGGCGCGTGCTATCTCGTAACGGGCATTGATGGCAAAGTTGGCCATACAGAGCCCTTCCTTGAGCGCCGTCGTGATAGCCGCACCCTGGCCCATGGTCCGTTTGGCCCAGTTCGCCATCCGGGCACGTTCGGTCATGATGAGCGTGATGTTGGGTTTGTCGTTCACCAAGATGATAGGGTGGCCTATGATGCCAGCCAGATGCTGGCTCTGGATCTTGACCACTTCGGTTTGCAGCGGTTTGTCGCCAAACTCGTTGATGAGTTTGAGGCGGATGGGCTGTTGCCAGCGGGCAAATCGCACGTTCTGCTCCTCGCCATACTCCCGCTTCATGGCGACTTCGAAAAAGCTGTCGATAAGATACGCATCGCTCTGCCAGCGCTCGGCGGCAGTGAGGGGCAGCGTCAGTAGCTGCGCCATCATGAGCCACACTCCCGTCAGCCATCCCTTGAACATGACGGAACGGGGGCGCGGCAACGGGGGGCGGCGAAATGGGATCATGTTTCCTCCTTGAAACGGCTATCGATCAGCGAGCGGCACGCTCAAGGTCACGCCAGGTAAGCCAGAGCCTGAGATCAAACTCCAGTTGATGATAGTCCGGCTCCATGTGCTGACAGAGCTGGTAGAAGGCCTTGTTGTGATCCTTCTCTTTCAGGTGGGCCAGCTCGTGTACCACTATCATCTTCAAAAAGGCAGGGTGGGCCTCCTTGAACAGGGCGGCGATGCGGATCTCGTTCTTGGCCTTGAGTTTGTTGCCCTGCACCCGGCTGACGTAGGTGTGCAGACCGAGGGCATCCTTGATCACGTTGATCTTGCCGTCGAAGATCACTTTCGAAAGGGGCGCCGAGCTTTTGAGGTAGCGATTCTTCAACTCCATGGTGTAACCCAGCAATGCCTTGTCACTCTGGATCAGGTGACTGTCCGGGTAGCGTTTTTCCAGCATATCCCCAAGCTTGCCTGCCGCGATCAGCTGTTGTACCTGGGCCTTGAGCGGGTCTGGATAGCCCCCGAGATAGGTCAGTTCCACCATGGTTTGTCACTCGTCACATCAAAAAAGAGCGTCATTGTAGTCATCCCGCGTCGGCTTGGATAGGGCTTGCGCTTGTCCGAAACGTGCCGTGCGCCCAAACAAAAGGACCGTCACTGCATGCAGTGACGGTCCTTTTCGGCGATGGAGCGGGATCAGCGCCTGCGATAGAGACCCGGATCCACCTCTTCATACTGGCTCACCAGATATTGATAGAAGGCGAGACTAGAAGGGGTGGTCGGTTTTTTCAGCTCGTCTGCAATCCGCTCCGGTTTGGCGATGATGAACTTGGGGCTCTGGCGCTTGATGTCGGCCAGCACCCGCTCACGCACATCGTAGGGCGGATTGACGTTGGCAAAGAAGAGGTAGGCCGACGCGGGTTGGCGATCGGTCCACAGATAGTATTGCGGCTGAATGCCATCGACCCAGATCTTGTCGGTCGGGCCGGTTTCGGCCTTGATCCGGTCGACCCGCACTTGGGCCGGCGGGTTGAACGGCTTGCCCTTCAGGCTGCCCTCCCAGGCGTTGTTGAGCAACAGGGCCAGCATGGCCAGCGAGGCGAGCCAGGGGGTGGCACTGCGCACATCCCAGGCGCGCCACAGGGGCACCAGGATCAGCACGGGCAAGGCCCACAGCAGGCTGTTGCCGAGCACTTCCCGTACTCGTTCCAGCGACCACTCCTTGGTGCTCCAGCCATAACCGAGCTGCTGGGCCAGCAGCCAGCTGGCAGTCAGCACCACCAGCGAGATGCAGAGCAGGCCGAGACCATCGGCCTGCTGTTCGCTGCGATCCAGCAGACAGGCGAGCGGCAGCAGGGCCAGCGGCAGATAGAGGACGTCGTAGTGATCAAACACATGGCCGGAGACAGAGTTGGCAATCAGGGTAAAGATCACGCCAAACAGGGTGGCGCACAGGGCGGGCAGATACCACTCCTGACGCCGGCCCATCATTAGGACGATGAAGGCGGGCAGCAGCATGATGAGGCGGGTGCGCAGCAGGCCGACGCTGCCCACATCCGGCGAGAAGCCTGTGCCGTAGCTGCCCTCGAAGAAGATGTCGAAGGCGTAATACTTGAATTCGGCCAGCAGGCTGTGGTGCTGGAAGTAGGCGAACAGGGGGCCGCCAATCAGGGCCAGACCCAGCAGGCTGGAAAAGAGCAGGGCGAGGGCGCAACGCCACTGTTCGCGCAGGCACCAATGGCAGAACAGTACCAGATACCAGGCGCCCCAGAAGGCGCCGTTGTTGGTGCGCATCCAGGCCACGATGGCAAATGTCAGCGCCGCCACCAGGGCTGGGCCCCAGCTGAAGCGTTTGTCCAGCAGCATGGTGATGAAGGCCCACTGGGCGATGAGGGCCAGGTGGAATGTCCAGTCCTCTGTCATGTTGCCGTAGTAATAGCGGGTGCTGTAGAGCGCCAGCACTGCCAGCATGGTGCCGAGGCGGGCGCGCAGGGAGAGGCCAAGCTGAGCGAATGCCTGCCAGCTGGCCAGCAGACCGAGCCAGCAGAGCGCCCATTCCAGCAGCCAGATCCCGAAGAAACCGCCCATATGATAACCGAGCGCATCGAGGGCGAAGATCATGGTGCCCTTGATGTCGATCATGTCCCGATAGAGCACGCCCCCCTCGCTCCACATCTTGCCCATCACCGCAAACAACGAGGCATCGAAACCGGGGGCCATGCCATGAAACAGCGGATTGCGCAGACAAAACAGCAATGCCAGCAGACCGGTGAGCAGGATGACTAGCGGCCTTAGGCCCGGATTGACACGAGGAGCGCTAAAACGGATGGCATGATTCATGGGTGACCTGTTCCTGCTGGGAAGTCTCGAAAGCGGGCCTATCTTGCCGAGCCTGACTGCGCTATGCAATGGGCGAGGGTAATGTGCTTGAAATAATTTGCAAAAGTGCCGCTTCCTGGCAAGAAAGGGGCACTTTTTCTGACACAGGAAGGAGAAGCGGTAACGTGAGTCCCTTACCCGCCGACTCACGGCATGGCGTGAGGGCCGTGATACTCCACCAGCTCCGGCAGGGTTGCGAGCTCGGGCAGATAACGGGCCCAGCGGATGAAGGCATCCGCCAGCGTAATGCCGAGCTCCTGATTGTGCTGGGTCAGGGTGCGAGCCAACGCCGTGTAGCCCTCTTTGCCGGAGGCGGTATAGGCACTGGATACTCCCCGATAGATGGCGTCTGCCTCGACTGGCTGCCAGCAGCCTGGCGCGCTTTCCCACTCCAGACGGGTGATCCTGGCCCCCTTGGGACGATCAGCCTGATAACAGAAGCGCATCCCGGCTGTGTAGGGGAAGCTGCCGTTACCATTGCCCGTCACGCCGTTGTTGGTGGCGTTGTCGATGGCGCCTTCCAGCGCCTCAGCCAGCTCATGGCCATGCACCCGGTAGAGGGTGAGGGGGATGGCAAACGGGAGCAGGCGACCTGCGATGTCCGCTTCGCTCAAGGGACCTGGCTCCAGGGAGCAGCGCACCCCCCCTGCGTTGTGCAGGGCGAAATCCACCTGACCAACCTGTTCGCGGGCACCGATCAGCATGGCGTGGGCCACCAGCGGAGCAACCTGGCTGCCGGCGGGCAGATTGGCATCGGGCAGGCGCTGATGATGGAGCGGCCCGGCGAGATGGGTCACGATGCGCTGGGTCATGGTCTCGAGCTCGGGCCGGTAGCGTTTGGCCAGATGCTGCTCGAGCTCGGGGGCCGGCTCGCAGAAGTACAGCCCTGCAGGGGGCTCTGAGGCAAACGGCCAGGGTTGCCAGGGCAACCATTCCAGTTGGCCTTGACTGCGACTCACACGTCCGCGGGCATCAAACTCCAGCTCGCATACCCCCAGGCAGAGCGCGCTGTGGGCGGCATGGAGGATAGCCACGTCGTTCACCATCAACGGATAACTGCCATCGCTCTCGAGCCCCAAGGGCGCGAGATCCCCCAGTTGACTGTGGGTGTGGCCGCCAATGATGAGGCTCAGTTCCGGAAAGCGGGCCGCAAGGCGCTTGTCTTGCTCCAGTCCCAGGTGGCTAAGCAAAATAATGTGGTGGATGCCCGCAGCCTTGATCTCGCCGATCGCGGCGGTCAGGGTGTCATCGATACCATGAAAGCGGGTATGGGGATCCGGATTGGCGATGGCGGCCATCTGCGGCAGCGTGATGCCAAGCAGCGCAAAGGGGACGCCGTCTATTACGCGTTTGTGCCAGGGACGGCTGGCATCATGAAGCATGGGCAGGCCCTGCAAGCGCAGCGGGGTATCGGCCGGCTCCTGGCTGCTGTCGAGGTTGGCGGCCAGCACGGGAAAATCGAGCTGGCGCAAAAATTCCACCAGAGGACCGTTGCCCAGATCGAACTCGTGATTGCCGATCACCATGGCATCGGGTCGCAACAGGCTCAGCAAGTCGGCATTGGCCCGTCCCTTGAAACGGTTGAAATAGAGTGACCCCTGAAAGGTATCGCCACCGTGCAGGAACAGGCAGGTCTGGCCCGCCGCATCAGCCTGCTGGCGCAGGGCGGTGAGTCTGGTAAGAATGCGGGCATAGCCGCCACACGGGGTGCGCCATTCTGACTCGCCAACAGGGAAGAAGCGCATGGGGGCGCCATCGAAATGGGAGTGGCAGTCACTGAAATGGGCAAGTTGAACCGTAATACTCATCTCGGTCCTCCTTAGAGAAAAAGAGCACCGAGTCTACTCCAACCTAGGGGGAAGATACTAGCCCGGCAGGACGCCGGGCTAGTAAGGGAAGAGAAGGACCAAGCGGGAGCCTGCTCAGGGAATCCCGTTGGTCCAACGCAGATCTCAGGCGGGAACCATGATCTGGGTGGCGAGGATCACCACCACCAGGCCGGAGACAGGCGAGATGGTGCGACCCAGGTTGGAGGCTTGCAGCATGGGGATGACCAGATAGGCGGGATTGACGCCGAGGCTGGTGGCCAGGTGCGGGATCAGCTCCACGAAGGCGTAGAAGGGAGCATTGCCGGAGCCTGTGGTAAAGGCGGCCAGGGTGGTGATGACCACCAGTACCAGCATGATGACAATACCGCCGGTGCCAAAGCTCTGGGCCAGATCCAGGAGGTTCGCGATGAAGCCCAGTCCCATCAGACCCTGGGCAAACACACCGGCACCCACCAAGAGCATGACCACGCCGGAGAAGGCGTCTGCCATGCTGCGCCAGCATACCTGCAGACCCTCGAGCAGATCCTTGCCGTTGCGCTTGCGCACCAGTTCCAGCAAGGCAGCCAGCACCAGACAGATGACGATGATGGTCACTATGTCGAGTTTGGGGCCCACTTTGCCGTCAAACAGCAGCACGCCGATGATGGGGGTAAACGGCAGTATGGCGTAGAAGCCGGGAGCATCCGTGATGAGATCGCTCGGTGCGACAGGCTCGTTGTGCTCGCCCGATTTCTGGTCAAGATAACGCTGCCAGAAGAAGTGGGCGACCGCCATGGCGGCGATGGCCACCAGCGAGATGGGCAGGGTCAGCTTGAAGGCAAAGTCGAGCAGCTCCATGTTGGCGGCCTGGGCTGCCATCACGACGTCACCCGAGGTGGGCGCCAGAATGATGGCGGCTGGAGAAGCACACACAGCGGCTGCGGCGCCACGGGAGATCCCCATGTTGACCATCAGCGGGAACAGGGTGGCCATCAAGAGCACGCCCAGACCGGTTGCAGAGCTCACCGCCAGCGACATGGCACAGGCGACCAAATAGGCGGCCACCAGCAGTATGTAGGGGGATTTGATGATGCCGAGCGGTTTGCTGGCCAGCTTCACCAAAATGGTGTTGGCGCCGATGTGGCTCATGTAGCCGGCAAAACCGCACAGCACCATGATCAGCATGCCCAGGCCACCGCCGCGATCCACCAGCAGGAAGCGCACATATTCGAAGATATCGGTGGCAACATGGCCGGTGGAGGTGACGCTGGCGGGCAGCACCGTCTTGCCCATCAGGGCGGTAATGGTCAGCAGCAGCAAACCGCCGCTGAGCAGCACCCCGGTGGCCGAGTAGCCCTTGAAGATGTAGCGCCCCACGGTCAGGGTGACCAGGGTACCAATAAGGAGTTCCATCATAGAGTGAGTTCCTGAGTACGAAATGAAGGTGGATGCATTTCATGGGTTAACTTGGCGGTTAATCTGGTCAATTGCGGAAAGCATCAACAGAAAACTCGGCGATTATTATCTAATAAGGGGTAACTCACCATGATGTTGGTCATCACTTGTGATCTCGCTTGCAAATCAATGGGGACGCGGGGTTGCGACTTGTCTGGCTGGCACATAGTCTTTGTGACGGGAGTAGATGACTGCCGACGGGAACGCGGTTAATCTCTTGTTTCGTCTATTAATACGTTGATTATTAATTAAAATAACACTTCAGTCATCAACGAGGTCAAGGCAGCATAAATGGGCATGGTCAGCAAAGTTTTCATGGTGGCACTCTTGCTCCATGCTGCTACGGTCGGGGCCGAAACGTCGCATTATGCCGGCATCAAGGTGGAGCCGGATATCAAGGTGGATTTCCAGTTTTATCGGGTTTTTGGGCAGGATGTCGCCAGTGTGGCCCGGCAGATAGCAAAACAGGGGCCTGCCCAGGCCAGAGGCCATATCGGCATGGCCAGTTACCAACTTTCCTGGCAACTGCAGACCCGCCCCGGGGTGAGCCGCTGCGAGCTGGAACAGGTCAGGGTCATGACCCGCATCAAGGTGATGGTGCCGAACTGGATGGACAAGGCCAGAGCTTCCGCCGCCGAGCGGCAAAAGTGGGACGCGCTGGTGGGCGCCATGTTCGACTACGAGAGCCGCCACAAGGACATACTGCTGGAGAGCGTCAGCCTGCTTGGCATCAAGCTGGTACAACTGCCGGTGGCGCGCGATTGCGCCGCCTTGCAATATCAGGCCTGGCAGCAGGGGCAGGAGGTGCTTGCCAGCTCCCGTGAGCGCTTCACTCTGTTGCAGCAGCAGACCGATCATGGCCGCAAACTTGGGCTGGTCTGGCCCAAAGGCATCTAGCACATCGACATGCATGACAAGCGATAAAACGGGCTCCCATCGGGGAGCCCGTTTTTATTGTATTCAAGCCGTCAGCTGCACCAATGGGTTAATTGAGGGGCTTGCCCTTGAGCAGTTTGCGTATCCAGTAGCGGGCAGGATGAAGCGCTTCCAGCAGGTCGGTGGCCAGTGGCAAGGGATCGCCGCAGATCTCGCTGGCGATCAACTCGCCGCACAGAGGCGCCGAGCACAGGCCCCGCGAACCGAGTGCCCCCAGCACGTAGAGGCCCGGATGAAGCGGCAGCGGCGCCGGGTTTTGTTGATCACGCTGAAGCCGGGCGTAGTGATCCGCCAACCCTGCCAACCTGGCGATTGGCCCGGCCACCGGCAGGTGATCCCGGCTGGCGCAGCGCACGCCGACCCTGGCCTCATTGCTGCTTACATCCACCTCTGCTGGCCAGGCCTGGTCCGGCAGGCAGGCTTGCAGCCGAGCCTGGTTCTGAGCTTGTTCTTCTGCGCTGAATGCCTGTGTGCTCTGATTGCGGCCATAGCTGGCGCCGATGCAGTGTTCTGCATTATGGGCTGGCGTGAGATAGCCATCGTAACAGAGCACCGTCTTGAGCTGGCTCAGGGTTGCGGTAGTCGGCACATGGCTCACTTGACCGCGCACCGGATAGAGTGGCAGCTCGGCAAAGGGGCTCAGGGCTGGCAACTGATGACCGGCAGCCACTACCAGATTGGGGGCCTGCCATTGACGACCCTCACGGCTTGCAACCAGCCAGCCATCCACTTGCTCATGAATAGCCGTGACAGGGCAATCGTACTCCACTTGCAGCAGACCGCTTGCCTGCGCCTCCTTTATTGCTGCGCGGGTGAGGTCGGCCGGACAGAGCCAGCCCCCCAACGGATAGCTGACCCCGGCATGGCCCGAGGGCAGACCACATTCGTGTTCGGCTTCAACGGGCGTCAGCGGGCGCATCAACGCGTGCGGGAAGGGGCCTTGTTGCATCTTGGCCAGCTTGGCGGTGGATTTGTCGTCATAGCCAAGCTGCACCACACCGCATAAATCAAAGGCGATGGGATGGTGCTTGGCCAGGCTCAGCAGCCGTTGGCGTGCATAGCCGAAGGCCAGTGAATAAAAGCGTGACAAGGCATCGTGCTCGCCGTTGAGCAGGGGATAGAGTGCCCCCTGTCGATTGCCGGAGGCACCGGTCGCCAGTTCATGGTCCTCGCAAAGCAGAGTGACCTTGCGTCCCCGCTCTACCAGAGAGAGCGCCGTCATGGCCGAGGCGATGCCGCCGCCGATGATCACTACCTCGCCGTCTCGCCCCGCCGGTCTGGCATACCAGGGGACAATGGTGCGCTGTGGTTTCTTGTCTACCCGCTCGCCTGCCAGCATTGCCCACTTGCTGCCATGGCCCTTGACTTTCTTCATGGCAAAGCCGGCGGCAATCAGGCCACGACGCACGAAGCCGGCGCTGGTAAAGGTGGAGAGGGTTGCACCGGGACGAGCAAGGCGGGCCAGGCCGTCGAACAAGTCTTGCGTCCACATCTCGGGATTTTTTGCCGGTGCGAATCCATCCAGATACCAGGTATCCACCAGCCCCTGTTCACCATGAGGTACTTGCGGCAGCATCTCCTTGATGTCCCCCAGCCAGAGATCGAGTCGAATGCGGCCGCCCGCAAAGTGCAGACGATGGCAGCCAGGGACGGGCAGTGGCCACTGTGCTATGAGTGCCTGGCTGAAGGGGGCAAGCTCGGGCCAGGCGGTCAGCGCCTTGTGAAGATCGTCACGGGTGAGGGGGAATTTTTCGAAACTGATGAAGTGCAGACGGGCGCCGTTGCCGGTTTGGGGTGCCTGTTCCAGGAAGGCTTTCATTGTCGCCAGAAAGTTAAGGCCTGTGCCGAAACCTGTTTCACCTATCACGAAACTGTCACTATTGTGGTGCGAAAATCGCGCTGGCAACCCATTTTGCTGCAAAAAGACGTAGCGGGTTTCACTTAGACCGTTATCATTGGAAAAGTACACATCCCCGAAGTCACTGGAGACTGGAGTTCCCGCTTCATTCCAGTCCAATCGGGCATGATGTAAGGATGTTTGACTCACGTTTCCCTCTGCTCGCGTCATAAGAACGCGGGCATTCTACGTGAAAGCAGACCAGTTTGGCAGCCGAAAGCGGGTAGACTTGGCGCCAGTTTTTCCAGACGAGATGAATTAATGAGAAGAGCAGTGATCACCGGTATCGGCGTCATCTCCAGTATCGGCAACAACAAGGAAGAAGTGCTGGCCTCCCTGAAAGCAGGTAAATCCGGCATCACCTATTCCGAGCAGTTCGAGCAGCACAACCTGCGCAGCCGTGTCTGGGGTAACATCAAACTCGAGCCGTCTGAACTGATCGACCGTAAAGTCATGCGTTTCATGGGTGACGCTGCGGCCTATGCCTATCTCTCCATGCAACAGGCCATTGATGATGCCGGTCTGCAGGAAGATCAGGTCTCCAACGAGCGTACCGGCCTGGTGGTCGGTTCCGGTGGTGCCTCCGGCAAGAACACCTCTGAGTCCTGCGATATCGCCCGTGAGAAAGGCGTCAAGCGGGTGGGTCCCTACATGGTGCCGCGTACCATGTCTTCCACCACCTCCGCTTGTCTGGCCACTCCATTCAAGATCAAGGGTGTGAACTACTCCATCAGCTCCGCCTGCGCCACCTCTGCGCACTGCATCGGTCACGCCATGGAACTGATCCAGCTGGGCAAGCAGGATGTGGTCTTCGCCGGCGGCGGTGAAGAGCTGGATTGGTCTTCCACCATACAGTTCGACGCCATGGGCGCCCTGTCCACCAAGTACAACGACACCCCGGAAAAAGCATCCCGTACCTATGACGCCGACCGCGATGGTTTTGTCATTTCCGGTGGCGGTGGCATTCTGGTGGTCGAGGAGCTGGAACACGCCCTGGCCCGTGGTGCTCACATCTATGCCGAGCTGACCGGTTACGGTGCCACCTCCGATGGCTACGACATGGTTGCTCCGAGCGGTGAAGGCGCCGTGCGTTGCATGAAGATGGCGATGCAGGATGTTGGCAAGGTGGATTACATCAACACCCACGGCACCTCTACCCCTGTCGGTGATACCAAGGAGCTGGAAGCCATCCAGACACTGTTTGGCACCCAGGGCCCCAAGATCTCCGCCACCAAGGCGATGACTGGCCATGCGCTGGGCGCTGCCGGCGTGCACGAGGCCGTCTACTCCCTGCTGATGATGGAACATGGCTTTATCGCCCCCAGCATCAACATCGAGACTCTGGACGAGAAGGCCGAAGGTCTGCCCATAGTACGCGAGTACGAAGCGGCCGATCTCAATACCGTCATGTCCAACAGCTTCGGCTTTGGCGGTACCAACGCATCACTGGTATTCAGCAAGTTCAAGGCTTGATGAATCGATGATGTGAAAAAAGGCGCCGAAAGGCGCCTTTTTTATTGGCTGCGGGGCGACCCTCAAGCAGGATCTGGCAGGGGCCGCCGCATGTAAACGGCGCCTTCACCATATTCGTTAAGTGGTTTGGGTGTAGCGGCAGGGACAAAGCCCTGTTTGTGCCAGAAACGAGCTGCATCCTGTACCGCTACCAGACCCACATGTTCATAACCTTCCTCACTGGCAAAGGTAAGGGCGGTCTCCAGCAGCAACTGGCCAACGCCCTTGCCGCGCGCCTGCTTTGAGACGGCCAGATCGTGCAGATAGAACTCGTCGTTTCCCGCCAGGGTCTGCATCCGTACCGACAGGGACGGTGGCTGGTGGGCTTGCCAGGGATGGCAGAGCAGGTAACCCAGCACCTTGCCCTGATATTCGGCCACCCAGCAGCAGTCGGGAGCCAGGTCGGCCTTGTTGCTCATGACCTCGAGGGGCTCAGGATCCAGCTGCTGATAGCACTCGTCCTGAATGGCCATGATAGTGGGCCAGTCGTTGGCCCTGGTGGTACGGATCGTGATCATAGTGAGAGGGAATCGCTGCCTGGGTACGCTGATTAATTAATGTGTGCGTTTACCAGCCTATCAGAATGCGGCCAGGAACTGAACAATCATTTCCAAACGATGCCTTTGATGGCAAGCCTTTAGTGGGCAGCCTGCTTGCTGACGATGTTGATCAGGCGATAACGCAGGGAGGGGGCATCCGCCGGTACATCGGTGAGCTGCTCCTTGCTGACGGTCAAGCGGTACCGGTAGCCGGGTTCAAACTGAAATCCTTCAATCTGTTGGTAGAAGAGGCTCCAGGCTTGCTGTTCATCGCTGCGAACCTGCATGCACTGCATGGGGCCGACACCGACGCAGTCAATCAGCTGGCTGTTGATGTAGAGCGTTTCCCCTTGTGACGGGACGGGAGTGGTCTGGCAGGCGGTGAGCAGCAGGGCGGCGCTGAGGAAGAGTGGTCTCATGATGGACTCCTTTGTGATCGAAAAGGGGCATTAGAGCGGCAAATAAAAAGGCGGTCAATGACCGCCTTGGTAACAAACCATGTCGACTCAGGGCATCAGCGCTGATCGATAGGAGTGAATTCCCGCAGTGGTTGCCCTGTATAGAGCTGACGCGGACGACCGATCTTCTGATCCGGATCCGAGTGCATTTCGTTCCAGTGGGCAATCCAGCCGATGGTACGGGAGATGGCGAAGATCACGGTGAACATGGACATGGGGATGCCGATGGCCTTCATGATGATGCCGGAGTAGAAGTCCACGTTCGGGTAGAGCTTCTTCTCGATGAAGTAGGGGTCGGACAGCGCAATGCGTTCCAGCTCCATGGCCACTTCCAGCAGCGGATCCTTGATCTGCAGCTCTTCCAGCACTTCGTGACAGGTCTGACGCATCATCTGGGCACGGGGATCGTGGTTCTTGTAGACACGGTGACCGAAACCCATCAGACGGAAGGGATCATTCTTGTCCTTGGCCTTGGCGATGTACTCGGGAATGCGTTCCACCGAGCCGATCTCTTCGAGCATCTTGAGGCAAGCTTCGTTGGCACCACCGTGGGCCGGACCCCACAGGGAGGCGATCCCGGCGGCAATACAGGCAAACGGGTTGGCACCGGAGGAGCCGGCCAGACGCACTGTGGAGGTGGAGGCGTTTTGCTCGTGATCCGCATGCAGGGTAAAGATGCGGTCCATGGCGCGTTCGACGATGGGATTGACCTTGTACTCTTCGGTCGGCACGCCAAACATCATGTGCAGGAAGTTGCCGGCATAGGAGAGGGCGTTACGCGGCTGCATGAACGGCTGACCGATGGAGTACTTGTAGCACATGGCGGCCAGGGTCGGCATCTTGGAGAGCAGACGGAAGGCACAGATCTCGCGATGCTCTTCATTGTTGATGTCGAGCGCATCGTGATAGAAGGCAGACAGCGCACTGACCACGCCGCACATGATGGCCATGGGGTGGGAGTCACGACGGAAGCCGCGGAAGAAGAAGGCGATCTGTTCGTGCACCATGGTATGGCGGGTGACCAGACGATCGAATTCCGTGTACTGCGCCTTGGTAGGTGCCTCGCCGTACAGCAGGATATAGCAGACTTCGAGGTAGCTGGCCTGGGTGGCCAACTGGGCGATGGGGTAACCACGGTGCAGCAAGACACCCTGATCTCCGTCGATATAGGTAATGGATGATTTACAAGCACCGGTTGCCATAAATCCGGGGTCAAAGGTGAAGTACCCTTGCGCGCCCAATTTTCTGACGTCAATCACGTCGGGTCCGACAGTCCCTGACAGGATCGGTAGTTCTACCGGGTCTTTACCGGGCAGATGTAGGGTGGCTATCTTATCAGCCATAGCACGTCTCCTTTGCTCTTTTATAATTGGTTCCAGCTCTACTTTATTACGAGTTTGATGACGCTGGCAAAGGTTCTGACCCGTACCAGGGCGGCTGGAGCGCCTTATTTGAAACAGAGTTCAGGGTCGTTGTCAATTTTGCTGGATGATCATTAATGATTTGTTAAATGAGTTGTGAGATCTGGTTTACGGTTTTGAGTTTTCTTTGTAGCTAATTGATTGTCATTGGTTAAGCCCGCCGATATACTGCGCCTCGTGGGTGATGGCTGTCGGTGTTTGAAACGCTTTCGCAAAGCCGGATGTGATATTGAAAATGTTATTTTTGGCTTTCCTGAGTTGTTTTGGTAACAAAAACCCAACAAATGCCACTCCGTGCCCTCATAAGCGTGTAAAAACAATAACTAACGTGCTCAATGGAGCTGAGTGGGCAAAGCCGTGAAAAATAAACAGAGACCTGTAAACCTCGACCTACAGACGATCAGCTTTCCTGTCACCGCCATCGCTTCCATCTTGCATCGTGTCTCAGGGGTGATCACCTTTGTGGCGCTCTCTATCTTGCTGTGGATGCTTGGTACTTCACTCGCCTCTCCCGAAGGATTTGAAACAGTGGTGTCCATCATGGACAACTTCCTGGTCAAATTCGTGTTGTGGGGGATCCTGACTGCGCTGGCTTACCACATTGTGGGCGGTTTGCGTCACTTGGTCATGGACATGGGCTATTGGGAAGAGCTGGAATCCGGTAATCAGAGTGCCCGTGTGGCCTTCGTGATCACCGCGATTTTGGCGGTATTGGCGGGGGTACTGGTATGGTAACCAATTCTGCAACATTCGGGCGCAGCGGTGTTCATGATTACATCCTGATCCGCGCCACCGCCCTCATCATGACGGCTTACGTCCTCTATCTGGTTGGTTTTGTCGCCTTCAATGACATCAGCTACGAGGTATGGACCGGCTTTTTCGCCAAAACTTTCACCAAGGTATTCACCCTGTTGACCCTGCTGTGCGTACTGATCCACGCCTGGATTGGTCTGTGGCAGGTGCTGACTGACTATATCAAGCCGGTGGGACTGCGTGGTGCACTGCAATTTGCGCTGGTCGTGGTGCTGTTTGTCTATCTGATGACTGGTTTCGTCGTGCTGTGGGGTGTGTAAGGTGACTATTCCAACTCGTGAATTTGATGCGGTCGTGATTGGTGCCGGTGGTGCCGGTATGCGCGCCGCACTGCAGATTGCCCAATCCGGCAAGAGCTGCGCTCTGTTGTCCAAGGTCTTCCCGACCCGTTCTCATACTGTTTCCGCTCAGGGCGGGATCACGGTTGCGCTGGGCAATGCCCACGATGACAACTGGCAATGGCACATGTATGACACCGTTAAAGGCTCCGATTACATCGGTGACCAGGAAGCGATCGAATACATGTGCAAGACAGGCCCTGAGGCCATCTATGAGCTGGAGAACATGGGCTTGCCCTTCTCCCGTTTCGACAACGGCTCCGTTTACCAGCGTCCGTTTGGTGGCCAGTCCAAGAATTTTGGTGGCGAGCAGGCGGCCCGCACTGCGGCTGCTGCTGACCGTACCGGTCACGCCCTGCTGCACACCCTCTATCAACAGAACGTCAAGAGCAAGACCACCGTTTTCTCCGAGTGGTATGCGCTGGATCTGGTGAAAAACCAAGATGGTCACATCGTTGGCTGTACCGCCATCGATATGGAGAGCGGCGAAGTCGTCTACTTCAAGGCCAAGGCCACAGTGCTTGCCACCGGCGGCGCCGGTCGAATCTACCAGTCCACCACCAATGCCCACATCAACACCGGTGACGGTGTCGGCATGGCGCTGCGCGCTGGCGTCGGCGTACAGGACATGGAGTTCTGGCAGTTCCACCCGACCGGCATCGCCGGGGCAGGGGTGCTGGTGACCGAAGGGTGCCGCGGTGAAGGCGGCTATCTGCTGAACAAGGATGGCGAGCGCTTCATGGAGCGTTACGCGCCGAACGCCAAGGACCTGGCCGGTCGCGATGTGGTGGCTCGTTCCATCATGATCGAAATCCGCGAAGGCCGTGGTTGCGATGGTCCCTGGGGCCCGCACATCAAGCTCAAGCTGGATCACCTCGGCAAAGAGGTGCTGGAATCCCGTCTGCCAGGGATCTGCGAGCTCTCTCGCACCTTCGCCCACGTGGATCCGGTCAAAGAGCCCATCCCGATTATCCCGACCTGCCACTACATGATGGGCGGCGTGCCGACCAACGTGAACGGCCAGTGTCTGGCCCAGGATAAAGACGGCAATGACGTTCCTGTGGTCGGTTTGTTTGCGGTAGGGGAGATAGCCTGCGTCTCCGTGCACGGTGCCAACCGCCTCGGCGGCAACTCGCTGCTGGATCTGGTGGTGTTTGGCCGCGCGGCCGGCATGCACCTGGTCAATACCCTGGGCGAGATGGACCACGGTCGCGATGCCAGCGAATCTGACATCGACGCTGCCATGGCCCGCTTCAATCGCTGGGAAAACACCCGCGACGGGGAAGACCCGGTCCAGATCCGCAAGGACCTGCAGACCTGCATGCAGAACAACTTCTCCGTGTTCCGTGAAGGTGACGCCATGGCCGAAGGGCTGGCCGAGCTCAAGCTTATCCGCGAGCGTCTGAAGAATGCCCGTCTGGATGACACATCCAAGGAGTTCAACACCCAGCGCATCGAGTGCCTGGAGCTGGACAACCTGATGGAGACGGCGTTCGCCACCGCGGTGGCTGCCAACTTCCGTACCGAGAGTCGTGGTGCTCACAGCCGCTTCGATTTCCCGGATCGCGACGATGAGGGTTGGCTGTGCCACAGCCTCTATCATCCGGACACAGAGTCCATGACCCGTCGCGCTGTCAACATGTCTCCGAAAACACGCGAGGCATTCCCACCCAAGGTGCGGACTTACTGACCGATGGTGGAGACAAGCACCATGAAGGGCACATTATCGGCGTATCGCTACATTCGCCGGTCTGTGAAGAGGTGGGAGGCATTCCCATCTCTCTTCTCCAAGGTGCGGACTTAACGATTGCGGAGCCAAACAACATGAACGTCACATTCTCTGTCTACAGATACAATCCGGATGTTGATAACGTCCCCTATATGAAGGAATATCGTCTTGATATTCCTGAAGGTTCCGACATGATGGTGCTCGACGCACTGATCCAGTTGAAAGAGCTGGATCCCACTCTCGCCTTCCGCCGCTCATGCCGCGAAGGCGTCTGTGGATCGGACGGTCTCAACATGAATGGCAAGAATGGTCTTGCCTGCATCACCCCGCTCTCCGATCTGCTGAAGAAGGGCAATAACGTCGTTATCCGCCCCTTGCCTGGCCTGCCGGTGATCCGCGATCTGGTGATCGACATGACCCAGTTCTACACCCAGTGGGAGAAGGTCAAACCCTTCCTCATCAACGATGAAAAATTGCCGCCCGTGCGTGAGCACCTGCAATCCCCCGAAGAGCGCGCCAAGCTGGATGGCCTGTACGAGTGTATTCTCTGTGCTTGCTGCTCCACCTCTTGCCCCTCCTTCTGGTGGAACCCGGACAAGTTCATCGGCCCGGCCGGTCTGCTCGCAGCCTACCGCTGGTTGGCTGACAGCCGCGACACCGCCGCCACCGAACGACTGGGTAACCTGGATGACGCCTTCAGCGTGTTCCGTTGCCACGGCATCATGAACTGCGTGAACGTCTGTCCCAAGGGCTTGAACCCGACCAAAGCCATCGGTCAGATCAAGTCGATGCTGCTCAATCGGGCTGTTTAGTATCAGGGCCAGGGCGTCACGCGCCAGGCCCGACCTCTGGATAGCCATCCGACCCCATGGCTGGATGGCTATTTAAACCCTACAAGCTGCGCTGCAGTGAACAAGATGTACAAGGGATAGAAATGCATAACGGCGTGATGAAGGCCTGGTTGGAGTCATCTCACCTGGCTGGTGCGAATGCAAGCTATATTGAGGATTTGTACGAATCCTTCCTGGAAGACCCTGAATCCGTAGCCGAAGAGTGGCGCAGCCTGTTTAGCGCGCTGCCCCAGGTCAATGGCCACGCGGTTGAACAACCTCACTCCCGAGTCCGCGATTATTTCCGTCGTCTGGCCAAGGATCCCTCCCGTTACAGTGCCCCCGTCTCCGATCCGCAAGTGGATGCGAAACAGGTGCGCGTGCTGCAACTGATCAACGCTTTCCGTTTCCGCGGTCACCAGAATGCCAATCTGGACCCCCTTGGTCTCTGGACCCGTGAAACCGTTGCCGAACTGGATCCTGCTTTCCACAATCTGCAGGGCGCAGACATGGAGGCCACCTTCAATGTCGGTTCCTATGCCATCGGTCGCGAGACCATGGTGCTCTCCGATCTCTACGCCTCGCTCAAGAAAACCTACTGCAACAGCATAGGTGCCGATTACATGCACCTCACCTCTACCGAGGAGAAACGCTGGCTGCAGGACAGACTCGAATCCATCGAGGCCAAGGGCAACTACAGCCTCGAAGAGAAGACCCGTTTTCTCGAGAGCCTGACCGCTGCCGAAGGGCTGGAAAAATACCTGGGTGCCAAGTTCCCCGGTGCCAAGCGTTTCTCCCTGGAAGGGGGCGATGCCATGGTGCCCATGCTCAAGGAGTTGATCCGTCGCGCCGGTGAGCAAGGTTGCAAAGAGGCCGTCATCGGCATGGCCCACCGTGGCCGCCTGAACGTGCTGATCAACGTGCTTGGCAAGCGGGCACAAGAGCTGTTCGACGAGTTCGCCGGCAAGCATGGCGAGTCCTGGGGCACAGGGGATGTGAAGTACCACATGGGTTTCTCCTCCGATTTCGCCACCCCGGGCGGCAACGTTCACCTGGCGCTCGCCTTCAACCCGTCTCACCTCGAGATCGTCAACCCGGTTGTCATCGGTTCCGTCCGTGCGCGGATGGACAGACGTGGCGACAAGGATGGCTCCAGCGTCCTGCCCATCACCATTCACGGTGATTCGGCCATCGCCGGTCAGGGTGTGGTTGCCGAGACCTTCAACATGTCCCAGACCCGTGCCTATGGCGTGGGCGGGACTGTGCGTATCGTCATCAACAACCAGGTCGGTTTCACCACCTCCAACATGCGTGACGTGCGCTCCACCGAATATTGCACCGACATCGCCAAGGCGGTGCAGGCCCCCGTGCTGCACGTCAACGGGGATGATCCGGAAGCCGTTGTGCTGGTGACCCAGATTGCGCTGGATTACCGCAATACCTTCAAGCGCGACGTGGTGATCGAGCTGGTCTGCTACCGTCGTCACGGTCACAACGAGGCGGACGAGCCGAGCGCGACCCAGCCCTTGATGTACCAGAAGATCAAGCAGCACCCGACTCCTCGCAAGATCTACGCCGATCAGCTGGTAGCCGAAGGCAGCATCACCCAGGAGCTGGCCACCACCCAGGTCAACGACTATCGCGATGCCCTGGACAAGGGGGAGCGCGTGGTCAAGGAGTGGCGTCCGATGGAGCTGCACTCCGTCGACTGGACCCCGTACCTGGGTCACGACTGGGCTATGCACTATGACAGCACTGTGGCGATGGATCACCTCAAGTCACTGGGTGAGCGCATCAGCCAGTACCCGGCCGCCCACACGCTGCAGCGTCAGGTCGAGAAGATTTACGAAGACCGCCGTCTGATGGCTGCGGGCGAGAAGCTGCTGGATTGGGGCTTTGCCGAGACCCTGGCTTACGCCACCCTGGTGGACAAGGGGTCCCGCATCCGCATCACGGGTCAGGATTCCGGCCGTGGTACTTTCTTCCACCGCCACGCCGTGCTGCACAATCAGAACGATGCCAGCACCTACACGCCGCTGTGCAATATCCACGATGAACAGGGTCCATTCGAAGTCTTCGACTCCGTCTTGTCCGAAGAGGCGGTACTGGCGTTTGAATATGGTTATGCCAGCGCCGAGCCGGCCGGTCTCACCATCTGGGAAGCCCAGTTTGGCGACTTTGCCAACGGCGCCCAGGTGGTGATCGACCAGTTCCTCTCCTCCGGTGAGCAGAAGTGGGGCCGTATGTGCGGTCTGACCATGCTGCTGCCCCACGGTTACGAGGGGCAGGGGCCTGAGCACTCCTCCGCGCGGCTGGAACGCTATCTGCAGATGTGCGCAGAGCACAATATGCAGGTGTGCGTACCGTCCAACCCGGCTCAGGTATTCCACATGCTGCGTCGTCAGGTGGTGCGCCCCATGCGCCGTCCGCTGATCGTGATGTCGCCGAAATCCCTGCTGCGCCATCCGCTGGCGGTGAGCAAGCTCGAAGAGCTGGCCGAAGGCACCTTCCAGAATGCCATCGGCGAGATAGATGCCCTGGATCCGAAAGGGGTCAAGCGCGTGGTGTTCTGCTCAGGCAAGGTTTACTACGACCTGCTCGATGCCCGTCGCAAGGCCGAACAGCAGGACGTGGCGTTGGTGCGTATCGAACAGCTCTATCCCTTCCCTGAAGCGGAAGTGCGCGCCATTCTGGCCGATTACGCCCATGTCACCGATTTCGTCTGGTGTCAGGAAGAGCCGCAGAACCAGGGCGCCTGGTACTGCACCCGTCATCACTACGATGGCGTGCTGCCAAGCGGTGCCCGTCTGCGTTATGCCGGTCGCCCGGCCTCGGCCTCACCCGCCGTCGGTTATATGTCGGTCCATACCAAGCAGCAGAAAGCCCTGGTGGAAGACGCCCTTACTCTGGCCTAAGCCCTGAACAAGAAGTAACAAGGAACTGATTACATGACTATCGAGATCAAGGTACCGGACCTGCCGGAATCAGTGGCGGACGCCACCATCGCCACCTGGCACAAGAAACCGGGTGATCTGGTTGCCCGTGACGAAGTACTGGTTGACATCGAAACCGATAAAGTCGTGCTGGAAGTCCCCGCGCCGGAAGCCGGTATTCTGGGTGACATCCTGCAAGCGGAAGGGGCGACCGTGTTGTCCCGCCAGCTGATCGCCATGCTCAAGCCGGCTCCCGTGGCCGGTGAAGAGACCAAAGAGAAGCCGGTGGAAGCGGTTGCCGACGACGGCGCAGATGGCTTGAGCCCCTCCGTTCGCCGTCTGGTGGCCGAGCACGCCATCGACGTTGCCAAACTGACCGGCACCGGCAAGGGTGGTCGCGTCACCAAGGAAGACGTGGAAGCCTTCATCAAGGGTGGCAACAAACCTGCCGCCGCGCCGGCCGCAGCTGCGCCTGTGGCAGCAGTAGCACCGCTGGTGGGTCGCACCGAGAAGCGCGTGCCCATGACTCGTCTGCGCAAGCGCATTGCCGAGCGTCTGCTGGAAGCCAAAAACACCACTGCCATGCTGACCACTTTCAACGAGATCAACATGGCGCCCATCATGAAGCTGCGCAAGCAGTACGGCGAGATCTTCGAGAAGAAGCACGGCATCAAGCTCGGCTTCATGTCCTTCTACGTCAAGGCGGTGGTGGAGTCCCTGAAACGCTATCCGGAAGTGAACGCCGGGCTGGACGGTGACGACATCGTTTACCACAACTATTTCGACGTCAGCATCGCCGTTTCTACCCCCCGCGGGTTGGTGACCCCTGTGCTGCGCGATTGCGACAACATGAGCCTGGCCGACATCGAGAAGGCCATCAAAGACTTGGCTGGCAAGGGCCGTGACGGCAAGCTGACCGTGGATGAACTGACTGGCGGCAACTTCACCATCACCAACGGTGGTGTGTTTGGCTCCCTGATGTCCACCCCCATCATCAACCCGCCCCAAAGCGCCATCTTGGGTATGCACAAGATCCAGGACAGACCTATGGCGGTGGACGGCAAGGTCGAGATCCTGCCGATGATGTACCTGGCCCTCTCTTATGATCACCGCATCGTCGACGGTCGCGAGTCGGTGGGCTTCCTGGTCTCCATCAAGGAGCTGCTGGAAGACCCGACCCGTCTGTTGCTGGATGTCTAGGCAATCAGCAAAATTCTGAGCGAATTAGAAAGATAACAAGGGGCCCTTGAGGCCCCCTTCACAGGGGATTGAGAAACACGAGCCCCGGACGGAAATACCTACAACACGGATAGAGCATCTATGAATCTGCATGAATATCAGGCAAAAAAGCTGTTTGCCGAGTATGGCCTGCCGGTCTCCGAAGGTTATGCCTGTGCAACCCCGCAGGAAGCGGCCGAAGCGGCCGATAAAATTGGCGGCACCACCTGGGTCGTCAAGTGCCAGGTCCACGCGGGTGGCCGCGGTAAAGCGGGCGGCGTCAAGCTGGCCAAGAGCAAGGACGAGATCCGCGCTTTTGCCCAGAACTGGCTCGGCAAGAACCTGGTGACCTATCAGACTGACGCCAACGGTCAGCCGGTGACCAAGATCCTGGTGGAATCCTGCACCGACATCGCCAAGGAGCTCTATCTGGGCGCCGTGGTCGATCGTGGCAGCCGTCGCGTGGTCTTCATGGCCTCTACCGAAGGTGGCGTGGATATTGAAAAGATTGCCCACGAAACCCCGGAACTCATTCACAAGGCCGCCATCGATCCGCTGGTGGGCCCGCAGGCCTATCAGGCGCGCGAGCTGGCCTTCAAGCTGGGTCTGGTCGGCGATCAGATCAAGCAGTTCACCAAGATCTTCATGGGTCTGGGCCAGATGTTCCTGGATTGCGACTTCGCGCTGCTGGAGATCAACCCGTTGGTGATCACGGCCCAGGGCAACCTACATTGCCTCGACGGCAAGATCAACATCGATGCCAACGCCCTGTATCGCCAGCCCAAGCTGCGCGAGATGCACGATCCCTCCCAGGATGACCCCCGCGAAGCGCACGCCGCCCAGTGGGAGCTGAACTATGTGGCACTCGATGGCAACATCGGCTGCATGGTCAACGGCGCCGGTCTGGCCATGGGCACCATGGACATCGTCAATCTGCACGGCGGCTCACCGGCCAACTTCCTGGATGTCGGCGGCGGCGCCACCAAGGAACGTGTGACCGAGGCGTTCAAGATCATCCTCTCCGACAGCAAGGTGCAGGCCGTGCTGGTCAACATTTTCGGCGGCATAGTGCGCTGCGACATGATCGCGGAAGGCATTATCGGCGCAGTGAAGGAAGTGGGGGTCAAGGTGCCCGTGGTAGTGCGTCTGGAAGGCAACAATGCCGAACTGGGTGCCCGTAAACTGGCCGACAGCGGCCTCAATATCATCGCCGCAACGAGTCTGACTGACGCAGCTCAGCAAGTGGTTAAAGCAGCGGAGGCCAAATAATGAGCGTTCTGATCAACAAAGACACCAAGGTGATCTGCCAGGGCTTCACCGGCGGTCAGGGTACCTTCCACTCCGAACAGGCGATTGCCTACGGTACCCAGATGGTCGGCGGCGTGTCGCCAGGCAAGGGTGGCACCACCCACCTGGGCCTGCCGGTGTTCAACACAGTGCGTGATGCGGTTGAAACCACGGGTGCCACTGCTTCCGTCATCTATGTGCCAGCGCCGTTCTGCAAGGACGCCATCCTGGAAGCCATCGATGCCGGCATCAAGCTCATCGTTACCATCACCGAAGGCATCCCGACCCTGGACATGCTCGAGGTCAAGGTGAAGCTGCAAGAGACGGGCGTGCGCATGATAGGCCCGAACTGCCCGGGTGTGATCACCCCGGGTGAGTGCAAGATCGGTATCATGCCGGGCCACATCCACAAGCCGGGCAAGGTGGGCATCGTCTCCCGCTCCGGCACCCTGACCTATGAAGCGGTCAAGCAGACCACGGACGAGGGCTTCGGCCAGTCCACCTGCGTCGGTATCGGTGGCGACCCCATCCCGGGTTCCAACTTCATCGACATCCTGGAGATGTTCCAGAACGATCCCAAGACCGAAGCGATTGTGATGATCGGCGAGATCGGCGGCAGCGCCGAGGAAGAAGCGGCGGCCTACATCAAGGCCCACGTCACCAAGCCGGTGGTCTCCTACATAGCGGGCGTCACCGCCCCGGCTGGCAAGCGCATGGGTCATGCGGGCGCCATCATCGCCGGTGGCAAGGGCACGGCAGCAGAGAAATTTGCCGCCCTGGAAGATGCGGGCGTAAAAACCGTGCGCTCCCTTGCTGATATCGGCAAGGCTCTGCGTGAAGTGACTGGCTGGTAATTCCTTTCAGCCTGTTATCTCTGATAGAAAAATGCCGCCCGATGGGCGGCATTTTTTATGGCTGATAAACGTTAGGCTTCACTTCGAACCAACCTACATTATTTTCTGCTTTGTAGGTTGTGGCTGAGCCTGCGAAGCCCAACGCTTACCGCAGACCGTTGCCAACCTTGAAAAATCGGGCCATAAGGCGTATAACCACGCGCTTTACTGGTCTATTTAGCGAGCCCCTCCATGCAGCAAGTCGAGAAAATGCAGCCAACTCCTTTTTGGCAGGAAAAGACCCTGCAACAGATGACAGCTGCCGAGTGGGAGTCCCTGTGCGATGGCTGCGGCAAGTGCTGCCTGAACAAGCTGATCGATGAGGATACCGACGAACTGGTGTTCACCAATGTGGCCTGCGATCTGCTCAACACCAAGACCTGCCAGTGCTCCGATTACGGCAACCGCTTCCAGAAAGAGCCTGATTGCCTGCAGATCACATTCGACAAGATTGCCGAGTATGACTGGCTGCCCTCGACCTGTGCCTACCGGTTGCTGGCCGAGGGGCAGACCCTGCCCGAATGGCATCCGCTGATCACCGGCAGTCGCTCCGCCATGCATCAGGCGGGACAGTCGGTGCGCGGCAAGGTGATACACGAAGCTCATGCCGGTGAGTGGATCGATCACATCATCACCTGGGCGAGTTGAACCCAGGTCAGCCAAGCCGTTATCCGGTCCACAGTGCTGTTGATATGCCGCAGGGGCAGGGGAGTCATACTCTTCTGCCCCTGCTGCTATCAGGTGGCTTGCTATTAGCGATACACGGGCTCTGCCTTATCCTGCTCCCTCCCTGAGAGAGTGTGTACTGAGCACGCCTTGCGGGGGCTATGGGGGCCTATCGAAGGATCCCGTTGCGGCTTTTTGCTTCACTGAAAAGAGGGAAGAGACGGGCAGGAGGGTGAGGGGAGAATCCACCCCAGTCCTTTCCGGGTGAAGGGGGAGGGATGTCAGATCCCTTTCGAGTGGATGCCTGCTGGCAAGCAGACATAAAAAAACCGGCGCCTGGGCGCCGGTTTTTAGTCACTGCGACTCTTGCTTACCAATAAGCGATTACAGAGAAGCGGTGAAGGTACGGGTAATGACGTCTTGCTGTTGCTCTTTGGTCAAAGAGTTGAAGCGAACGGCATAACCGGATACGCGGATGGTCAACTGCGGATATTTCTCCGGGTTTTCCATGGCGTCCAGCAGCATTTCACGGTTCATCACGTTCACGTTCAGGTGCTGACCACCTTCCAGGTTGGACTCGTGATGGAAGTAACCGTCCATCAGGCCAGCCAGGTTGGCTTTCTGGGATTCCATGTCTTTACCCAGGGCGTTCGGCACGATGGAGAAGGTATAGGAGATACCATCTTTGGCGTAAGCGAACGGCAGCTTGGCAACGGAAGTCAGGGAAGCAACGGCACCCTTCTGGTCACGACCGTGCATCGGGTTGGCACCCGGGCCAAACGGCGCGCCTGAGCGACGACCATCCGGGGTGTTACCGGTCTTCTTGCCATACACGACGTTGGAGGTGATGGTCAGTACGGACTGGGTCGCCACGGCGCCACGGTAGGTGTTCAGCTTCTGAATTTTCTTCATGAAGCGTTCAACCAGGTCACAGGCGATGTCATCGACGCGAGCGTCGTTGTTACCGAACTGCGGGTATTCGCCGTCGATTTCGAAGTCGATGGCAACGCCATCTTCGTCACGAACCGGCTTGACCTTGGCGTACTTGATGGCAGACAGGGAGTCAGCCGCAACAGACAGACCGGCGATGCCGCAAGCCATGGTGCGATAGACATCACGGTCGTGCAGCGCCATCAGGGAGGCTTCGTAGCTGTACTTGTCGTGCATGTAGTGGATGATGTTCAGGGCAGCCACGTACTGCTTGGCCAGCCAGTCCATGAAGTGATCCAGACGATCCATCACGTCGTTGTAGTCGAGGTACTCGCTCTTGACCATTTCGGTCTTGGGACCGATCTGGATTTTGAGTTTCTCGTCCATACCGCCGTTGATTGCATACAGCATGGTCTTGGCCAGGTTGGCACGGGCACCGAAGAACTGCATCTGTTTGCCGACGATCATCGGGGACACGCAGCAAGCGATGGCATAGTCATCGTTGTTGAAGTCCGGACGCATCAGATCGTCGTTCTCGTACTGAACGGAAGAGGTCTCGATAGATACCTTGGCACAGTACTTCTTGAACCCGATTGGCAGCTGCTCGGACCACAGTATGGTCAGGTTCGGCTCAGGGGACGGGCCCATGGTGTACAGGGTGTTCAGCATACGGAAGCTGTTCTTGGTGACCAGGGTACGGCCATCAACGCCCATACCAGCCAGGGTCTCGGTTGCCCACATGGGGTCGCCGGAGAACAGTGAATCGTATTCGGGAGTACGCAGGAAGCGAACCATACGCAGCTTCATGACCATGTGGTCCATCAGCTCCTGGGCTTCTTGCTCGGTGAGCACGCCTTTTTTCAGGTCACGTTCGATGTAGACGTCCAGGAAGCTGGAGGTACGACCGAAGGACATGGCGGCACCGTTCTGGGACTTGACTGCCGCCAGGTAGGCGAAGTAGGTCCACTGTACGGCTTCTTTGGCGTTCTTGGCCGGTACTGAGATATCGCAGCCGTATTTGGCAGCCATGACCTTCATCTGTGCCAGGGCACGGTGCTGCTCGGAGATCTCTTCGCGCAGACGGATGGTGGCTTCTAGGTTGACGCCATTTTCCAGATCAGCTTGCAGGGACTTGAACTGGGCCAGTTTGTCGGCCATCAGGAAGTCGATGCCGTACAGGGCAACACGACGGTAGTCACCGATGATACGGCCACGACCGTAGGCATCCGGCAGACCTGTGATGACGCCGGACTTGCGGCAGTTCAGGATGTCCTTGGTGTAAACGTCGAACACGCCCTGGTTGTGAGTCTTGCGGTACTCGGTGAAGATCTTCTCGACCATGGGGTCAAGTTGACGACCGTACACTTCGCAAGAGGTCTTGACCATCTTGATACCGCCGTTGGCGATGATGGCGCGCTTGAGCGGCTTGTCGGTCTGCAGACCTACAATTTGCTCCAGGCTCTGATCGATATAGCCGGCATCGTGAGCGGTAATGGTGGAGGGCAGGTCGGTATCAAAATCGACCGGCGCATGGGTGCGGTTCTCGATCTTGATGCCTTCCATGACCTTGTCCCACAGCTTGGTGGTAGCTTCGGTCGCGCCAGCCAGGAAGGACTCGTCACCTTCATACGGGGTGTAGTTCTTCTGGATGAAGTCACGGGTGTTGACAGAGGTCTGCCATTCACCGGCCGCGAAGCCTTCCCATGCTTTTTGGAACTGTTCGTTAAGTTCTGCCATTTTCATTACCTCACACGGTATTGATGTAGTATCCCGCAATCATCCTTAATGATGACGACGGAAGATAAACCAGTAAGTCAGACCAACCATGACGCCACCACCAATGATATTACCTATGGTGACAGGAATGAGGTTGTGTAGGACGAAGTTGGATACGGTCAGATCGGCAAAGGTCGCCGGATCCTGGCCGATGGCCTGCCAAAATTCCGGGCCTGCGACGCTATGGATAGCGATACCGACCGGGATCATAAACATGTTTGCGATGCTGTGCTCGAAACCGGATGCCACGAACATGGCCACCGGGAGCAGCATGACCATCACCTTGTCGGTTGCACTGCGGGCACCGAAGGCCATCCACACGGCGAGACACACCATGAGGTTGCAGAGAATACCGAGGGCGAGGGCCTCGAAGAAGGTGTGGTGGATCTTGTGCTGGGCCACTTTCAGGGCATTGAGGCCCCATTGGCCATTTGCCGCCGTGTACTCGGCCGACATGATGATGAGCGCGACTATGATGAGACCGCCGATGAGGTTGCCGAAGTAGACCAGCCCCCAGTTCTTGAGCAGTTGACCCCAGGTGATGCGATTGGCGGCCTTGGCCACCAGCGTCAGGGTCGTGGAGGTGAACAACTCGGCACCGAGCAGCACACACAGAATAAGACCGAGGGAGAAACAGAGGCCGCCGACCAGTTTGCTGAGGCCCCAGGCCACATCGCCGGCACCCGTGGTGACAGTGATGAAAAAGACAAACGCGATGGCGATGAAAGCGCCTGCTGTGATGGCAAGGGGGATGACCTTGTGTGCAGGCTTGGTAGCCTTGGCATAGGTGATGTCTTCTGCCAATGCTGCGATGGCTTCTGGCTTGAGACAATCAAAGGGAGATTCTGCTTTCAATTCTCATGTACCTGCTGTTTTGCCTGTGGAAATCATAACAAAGGGCCAGATCGTCAAAATTGACTCCGATCAAGAATTGCAGATTGTGAATGTAATTTTACTACAAATATTTGAGTCCTCTGGAAGCCGTTCTTTACACCAGGTTTCAGCTGAAACAGAAATGATGCATTTTTTAATGCAATGATTTTAAAGAATTTCTTTGTCAAGCCATAAAACAGGCACTGGCAAGGCATCTTTGCATCCGTTCCGCATCATGCCCCCTTGGCTGCCAATCCCCTTAGGGGTATTTTTTGTTTTTTATTTCATCTTTGAATAACAAACCACTCGCCAGGGCACCATATAACAGAAGGGGCCATCAAGGCCCCTTCAACAGACTATCACATCAGGCCCAGCTATGGGCTCGTTTGGCTTTTTGCAGTTTCTCGTAAGCGGCCAGCAGCTTCTGGTGCAGCGGGAACTGGGCGAGCGACAGATCCGCCGCCTCCAGTCCGTGGAAGCGGGCTTCACCGCGGGCGTTGGCCCAGGCATGGGCCAGGGTCTCTTCCCCGTACATGCGGGTAAAGACGGCGCGGTACTGCTCAGGATCACGCTCCTCGTCGATGAACAGCTCGACACAGGCGCGCAGCGCACGGTAATAGTTGGCGCGATCAGCCGGGAACACGGACTGGTTGAACTCCATGGTCCAGTCGATGAGATCCAGCGCCGTCTCCAGCTCACCGGCGGCCAGCGCCAGCATGGCTTTGAGCTCGCCCACCCGCAGGGTGTGCAGGGCTGTGGCCTTGGCGGCGGCGATGCCGAGCAGCTCGCGCACCCGGGTACGCTCGTCATGTCCCTCTTCGTCCAGTTGATCGAACAACGCCATGTACTGCTCGGCATCCCACTCCAGGGACGGCAGCGCCAGGATCACTTCCCGCAGGTTGGCCCCCATGTTGTTGTTGGCCAGCAGCAAGTCTTCGGCCGGGTAGATGTCGGACATACCCGGCACCAGGATGCGGCAGGCGTAGACGCCCAGATGCTCATAGTCGGCGATGTAGACCGGCTGCTCCAGCTCGTGGAAGATGCCGATCAGGTGGTCGAACTCCTCCTGGGAGGTACCGCGGAAATCCCAGTCAGCGAACTCGAAGTCCGTATCCTGCTTGAACAGATCCCAGCTGATGAGGCCTGATGAGTCGATGAAGTGGGTTTCCAGATTATGGTGATCAGCCACCTGCTCATTGTCGAATGACGGCGGCACGAACACGTCCAGATCCTTCAAGCCACGGCCTTGCAGCAGCTCGGTGACGGTACGCTCGAAAGCCACTTCGAAGCGCGGGTGGGCGCCGAAGGAGGCAAAGCAGGTGCCGTTGCTCGGGTTGAGCAGCACCACGCAGATGACCGGATAACGGCCGCCCAGGGAGGCATCGAAGCTGTAAATGGGGAAACCTTCGGCTTCGAGCGCGGCGATGGAGGCAGCGATCCCCGGATAACGGGCAATCACCTCGTCCGGGATCAGTGGCAGGCTCAGGGCCTCGGCGATGATCTTGTTCTTCACGTGGCGCTCGAACACTTCAGAGAGTGCCTGAGTGCGCGCCTCGGTGCGGGTGTTGCCGGCGCTCATGCCGTTGGAGACATAGAGGTTGCCGATGATGTTCATCGGGATATAGACGGTCTCGTGGTCAGACTGACGCTCGAAGGGCAGGGCGACGATGCCGCGTTCTTCGTTGTTCGACTGCAAATCCACCAGCATGTCGGCTGTGACTTCACCGTCCGGGTTGTAGAACTTGCGGGTGAAGGGGTCGAGCAGACCGGCCGGGAACTGGTCACCCTCGATGGGGAACCACTTCTCGTTCGGGTAGTGTACGAAATCACAGTTCGCCACCTGCTCGCCCAGATAGAAGTCGGCGAAGAAGTAGTTGGTGGAGAGGCGTTCGAAATATTCGCCAAGGGCGGAGGCGAGAGCCGCCTTCTTGCTGGCACCCTTGCCGTTGGTGAAACAGAGGGCGCACTCCTTGTCCCGGATGTGCACGGACCAGACGTTGGGCACAGGGTTGAGCCAGGAGGCCTCTTCAATATCAAACCCCAGGGCTTGCAGCTTGGTCTGGAAACGGTCGATGGAGTCTTCCAGTGCCGCGTCCTTGCCGGGAATAAAAGTGTGGTCGGTCATCACAATATCCTGATTTTTATTGGCTCATGTTTGGCCGCAGATAATAGCAGGGGTCAGCCCGTTTGGCAGGCAAAAAACAGGATTGGCACCCGGGAGCCCCAGCGTTGATCCCGCGCCAATCTTGTGCAAGAGGCTGGGGGATACCCGCTTGGCGGCCAAGGCTACGGCGGGCTGGCGGATATTGCAGCGAACGGCACAGAATATTGCGCAATTCGACTTGCACCTGCCGTCACAATCCGTAATGTGGACAGATGCATTTTTCGCAACACGTATTTTGTAATCTACTTGTGAACGGCCCGCGTCGGACAAGGGGTTACGGGTTTCAATACACAGTTTCTATAACAGCTATCCAGGGTAGGACATTATGAAAAAAGTAGGTTTGGTCGGTTGGCGTGGCATGGTGGGCTCGGTATTGATGAGCCGGATGCAGGAAGAGAAGGATTTTGCCCGTATTCAACCCACCTTCTTCACCACCTCCCAGGCCGGTGAGGCCGCCCCCAACTTCGGCGTGGATGCCGGTACCTTGCAGGATGCCTTCGATATCGAGGCGCTGGCCAAGCAGGATATCATCATCACGGCGCAAGGCGGCGACTACACCAAGGATGTCTATCCCCGTCTGAAGGCCGCTGGCTGGCAAGGTTACTGGATTGACGCCGCCTCCTCCCTGCGGATGGAAAAAGACGCCGTCATCATACTGGATCCGGTCAACGGTGACGTCATCGAACAGGCGCTGGACAAGGGGCTCAAGACCTTCGTCGGTGGCAACTGCACCGTCAGCCTGATGCTGCTGGCCCTGGGTGGCCTGTTCAAGGCCGATCTGGTGGAGTGGGTCAGTGTGGCGACCTATCAGGCTGCATCGGGCGGTGGCGCGCGTCACATGCGCGAGCTGGTCACCCAGATGGGTCTGCTGCGCGACGAAGTGGCGGTGGAGCTGGCGGATCCCGCCTCTGCCATCCTGGATATCGAGCGCAAGATCACCGAGAAGACCCGATCAGGCACCTTGCCGGTGGACAACTTCGGCGTGCCGCTGGCCGGTGGCCTCATCCCCTGGATTGACACCAAGCTCGACAACGGCCAGAGCCGCGAAGAGTGGAAGGGCCAGGCCGAGACCAACAAGATCCTGGGGATCGAAGATGCCGCCATTCCGGTGGATGGTCTGTGCGTGCGGATCGGTGCCCTGCGTTGCCACAGCCAGGCCTTCACCATCAAACTCAAAAAAGACGTGCCGCTGGCGGAGATCGAAGCCCTGCTGGCTGCCCATAACGACTGGGTGAAAGTGATCCCCAACGATCGCGACATCACCGCCCGCGAGCTGACACCGGCCGCCGTCACCGGTACCCTCAGCATTCCGGTCGGTCGTCTGCGCAAGCTCAACATGGGCCCGGAATACCTGGCCGCCTTCACCGTGGGTGACCAGCTGCTGTGGGGCGCCGCCGAGCCCCTGCGCCGCATGCTCAACATACTGCTAGCCCGTGGCTGACGTTGATAGGCAATGGATAATGAAAGGACAGGGGGCTCAGGCCCCCTGTTTTTTTGCCTCTTTTTTATATCGACGCTGTGTGCCAGCCAGGGCAGGGCTATGTCGGCGGTGTTGTCCCTTGTATTGACACCGACTGTTTCGTTATTAAGTGAACGGGTAGCATCACTTCGCAACCCATTATTTTTCTCTGGCTCAATAGCCATGTTTCACTATTTTTCATGCAGTATCCGTTCACGGCCTGAGTTGCCGAAAGCAGGGATGATTCATCTTTATTTGAAATAATGGACGGGCTGGCCGCTATTAAGCTGCTGCCCTTGTTATCTTATGGTTTGTTACAAATGAGGGCGCCCGCAGGATATCCCTCAAGACTCCGATTGATTACACTGGCGGCCTTGGCCCCTCGTGCCCTTTGTATGCCGATATGTCACCACGAAACTATGCATCGATGTGGCATCCCTGTGGCTGTCAGTGAGGCGAGGGCGTGCTGATCGGGCACCATGGCCAGATATCCCTGCAGATAAGCAGATAAATTGCGGCGCAGCTGGCGACTGATATGAATATGAAATAAGTGCAACAACAGAAAACAATAATAATGTTCAGGCTTGAGAATTGGGACATAACATGAGAGTCGTGTGGAGTGTATTGTATTTCTTCAGTGTTGTTGCCCTCGCTGGTCCAGTGCTGGTCAAGGAGCAGAAAAAGGGCAGCAATCCGCTGATGGTACCCTATCAGCAATATCGGCTGGATAATGGCCTGACGGTGATCCTGACGCAGGATCACTCCGATCCTCTGGTCTATGTAGAGATGAATTATCGGGTCGGGTTGGCCGAAGAGGCGCCGGGCCAGTCCGGTATGGCCCACCTCTTTGAACACATGATGTTCCAGGGCTCGGCCCACGTGGGGAAGCTGGGGCATACCCGTCTGTTGCAACAGGTGGGGGGGCGCGGCATCAACGGGCTGACGACGCGGGATCAGACCCGCTATTACCAGACGGTGCCGGCCAACCAGTTGGAAAAAGTGCTCTGGCTGGAGTCGGATCGGATGGGCTTTCTGCTCGATAACCTCTATCAGCAGAAGTTTGATGCCAAGCGTGACGTCGCCAAAAACGAGCGAGCCGAGTTTGTCGACGGGCCAGCCTATGGTCGGGTGCCGGAGGTGCTGAATCGGACCCTCTATCCACCCAATCACCCCTACTTCAATACGCCATTCGGGCGAGTCGAGGATCTGGATCGTCTCACTCTGGAGGATGTACGCCAGTTCTTCCTGCGCTGGTATGGCCCCAACAACGCCACTCTGGTGATAGGTGGCGATATCCAGCCGGCGCAAACCCTGGCCTGGGTCGAACGGTATTTCGGCACCCTGCCTACAGGCCCCAAGCTGTCCCGTTCAGTGACCCGGCCTGTTGCCCTGAAAAAGAGCCGCTACCGCACTCTGGTTGATCAGGTCGCTGAGCCCATGCTGGTGCTGGCCTATCCCACCATCTCTGCCCGGGAACCCGGCTTTGAAGCCCTGGACCTGCTGGCCGATCAATTGGGTGGCTCAGCCAGTGGCGTGCTGCAACAACAGCTGCAACAAAGTGGCAAGCTGGTATCTGTCTTTGCCAACCATGAGTGCGGTGTGCTCGCCTGCATGCTGGTGATCAGGGCGATCCCCAATCTGGCGCAGGGGGCGGAGCTTGGGCCCATCAAGAACGAAATAGACAATGTCATCGCCCGTTTTGCTCGGGATGGGGCCTCCAAAGCCCAGATCGACCACTCGGCCAATGCCTTGCGTGCCGATCTCATCTGGTCGCTCGACAGCGTGGCCGGCAAGGCCGAGCAGTTGAGTACCGGGCATAGCCTGTTTCAGGATCCCAATTATTTTCATCGCTATCTCGAGCGAATAGCGAGGGTAACACCCGCCGATCTGCAGCGGGTGCTGCAGCGTTATGTACTGCAAAAACCCAGGGTGGTGCTGAGCGTAGTGCCCGGGGATCACCTCGAATGGCAGGCAGGCCCGGCCAATTTTGTCGAGCCGCCCCCCTTGCCACCGAGCTTGTCCCACACCCGGCTGGTCCCTCGTCTTGTCGAAGAAACTCTCGACAGGCGCAAGATGCCCGCAAGTGGCGGGGCTCTGGCGGTGCCCATACCGACCCTGTGGCAAGCCAGCCTGGGGGATAGGGTCTCACTGCTCGGCCACTACAGCGACGAGGTGCCAGCTTTTGTCATGAGCATACATTGGCCCGGCGGACGCAGGGCCGAGCCGGATGGCAAGGCCGGACTGGCGGAGCTGACAGCCGGCATGCTCTTCCAGGGCAACGAGCATTGGCAGCTGGCCTCCATTGAGGAGCGGGCACGTCAGTTGGGCGCCAGACTCAGTTTTGGTCATGATGGTAGCCACAGCACTGTCTGGATACAGGGCGTGACCTCCCACTTTGACGAGACGCTGGCCCTGGTGCGGGAGCTGCTGCTTCAGCCTGCCTTGCGCCCGACGGACTTCCAGCGCATCAAGCTCGAGACCCGGCAATGGCTGAAACAACAGGCAAGGGATCCGCAGTGGCAGGCCGACCAGCAGTTTTATGCGCTGATTGACGGCCTGGCCAGGGTACCAGATCCGCAGGCCCAGTGGCAGACGCTGACCCTGGATGACGTGCGAGCCTTCTATCACTCCGTGTATCGCAGCGGTGAGGCCCGGGTCGTAGTGAGCGGCGATCTGGCGCAGGAGAAGGTGGTGAGTGCACTCTCTTTTCTGGTTGAGCCAGAGGGGCAGTCGCCCACCTTGCAGCCACTCGGGTTTACCGGCCAGCAGGCCAGACGCGCCATCTATTTGGTGGACAATCCCGGTGCCAGCCAGAGCCTTGTTCGCATGGGCCGTCGTGCCATGGCGAGCGATGCGGTTGGCGAGCAGTTTCTGGCCCGGTTGATGAACGCTTCTTTGACTGAGCGTCTCCATATTCGGCTGAGGGAAGAGCTGGGGTATACCTATGGCATCCACCCCTCATTCAATGGCAACAACAAGGCGGGTTATTTCTTGCTGGAGAGCAGTGTGCGCACCGACGTCACTCGGGCCGCCTTGCAGCAGATCTTGCAGGAGCTCGATAAATACCAGCGGCAGGGCCCCACCCGGCTGGAGGTGCGAACCCTGCGTGAAGGTGTGCTCAACCGTCAGGCGCTGGATTACGAGACACTGCCCCAGGAGGTGGATTACATGTTGCCCATCTTGCTGGATCAGTGGCCGCAAAATTACGTGGAGCAGCGGGTGCAGGCGGTCAGCCAGCTGTCGGCGTTGACCCTGAGAGACCTTGCCCGGCGCTGGCTCGATCCCGATGACATGGTGATAGTGGTCGTGGGGGATGCCAAGATACTGGCCCCTGAACTCGCGACCTTGGGCTGGCCGGTGAAGCGGGTGGCGCTCGGTTTCTGACATCGACTGTTGGCTCGCCACGCCATCAGCTCGTGCCGGCAGTCAAGTAGCCATAAAAGAGCCCGCCCCATCACAGCGATGGGGCGGGCTCTTTGTACGTCAGATTGTCTGTCAGCCGTAAAGGTTAGCCTTTGTCCGTCAGACGAGGGCCAGTGCCGCTGCCAGATCGGCGATCAGATCGTCGGCGTCCTCCACGCCAATGCTGAAGCGGATGAGATCGTCATTCACCCCGGCGGCGAGACGGCTCGCTTCATCCATGGCGGCGTGGGTGGTGCTGGCCGGATGGCAGGCCAGGCTCTCGAGATCGCCGAAGCTCACCGCCTGCACGAACAGTTGCAGGTTGTCGAGCAGGGTGGCGCAGCGCGCAAAGCCCCCTTCCAGCTCGATACTGATCATGCCGCCAAAGCCGCTGGCGAAGGCGCCGAGGGCATCGTGGCCCGGGTGGCTGACGAGGCCCGGGTAGATCACCTTCTTCACCGCCGGGTGAGCGGCCAGGAAGTCGGCCACTTTCTGAGCGTTGTGCAGGTGGGCATCCATGCGCAGGGGTAGGGTCTTGACTCCGCGCTGCAGCAGGTAAGCCTCCTGCGGGCCTATGGGGGATCCAATGTGCTTGAGCGCCACGGTGCGGATGGATTTCATCAGCGCGTGGGAGCCGGCCACTACCCCGGCGATGATGTCGCCGTGGCCGCCTAGATATTTGGTGCCGCTGTGCATCACTATGTCGATGCCAAGCTCGAGTGGGCGCAGCAGATAGGGGGTGAGGAAGGTGTTGTCACACACGCTGATGGCACCCACCTTGCGGGCCGCTTCCACTACCACCCGCGGATCCACCACCTTGAGGGTGGGGTTGGTCAGGGTTTCGAACAGTACCACCTTGGTGGCGGGACGAATGTTGGCCAGCAGATCCTGATCGCTCTCATAGGCGGTGACCTTGATGCCGGCACGGCTGAAGGTCTGTTTCAGGAAGGCATCTGTGCCGCCGTAGAGCGGACCTATGTAGGCCACCTCATCGCCGCTGTCGGCCAGGGCATACATGATGGCGCTCACCGCCGCCATGCCGCTTGCCACCACCAACGCCTCGTCGGCGCCCTCAAGGGCCGCCAGTTTTTGCTCCAGCTCGGCTGTGGTGGGATTGCCAAAGCGGCTGTAGATGAAGCCGGGGGCCTGACCCGCGAAACGCTCCTTGCCCGCCTGGGCATTGAAGTAGCTGAAGGTGCTGCTCTGGTAGAGGGGGGTGGTGAGGGCGCCGGTCTGGGGATCGATCCGTTGGCCGCTGTGCACGCTCATTGTCTTGAATTTCATTCTATTACTCCGTCATTGCCAGGCTGTGGCTTAACTGCTTGTGTCATCCGGGTGGCGGGACGCCACGGCATCCCCCGTTTAATAGGTATGGCAGAGTCAGGCTGGCTGCGGTTCGCGCCGCTCGCTGCTTGTTGTCTGCCCGCTTGCCATCTGTTCGTTGGCTGAAGCCGGGTCGGCGGTATAGTGGCGCGCCGCCACATCCGGGTGGGAGCGCAACCGTCCTTTCAGCACGTTTTCCCCCACCTGATAGAAGAGCGGGTTGGCGGGGTCGCTCTCGGGGCCTTGCGCCTGCGCTGCCAGACTCGGCGACAGGGTCAGCAGCGGCACAGTGGCATCGAGCCGCGCCGCCATAAAGAAGGCGCAGGAGAGGCGCGATACCCCCGGCGGCGGGCTCACCACCCTGTGCAGGGTGGCCTTGAGGTAGCCGTTGGAAGCCAGCTCAAGCAACTCGCCGATGTTGACCACCAGGGCCCCCGGCAGGGGCGGCGCAGGGATCCAGCCTGCCGCCGTCTCCACCTCAAGCCCTGAGTGATCGTCCTGCATCACCAGGGTCAGGTAGCCGGGATCCTTGTGGGCGCCCACTCCCTGGCTGCTGCTACCTGCTTCGCGCCCCGGATAGTGGATGAGCTTCATGTGCTGGTAGGGCTTGCCGCGAATGCTGGCATCGAACACGCCTTGCGGCTGCGCCAGCACCTCGGCGAAGGCGTCGAGCAGGGTGAGGGTGATGTCGCTGAGGCGCTCCTGCCAGGCCAGCAGCTGCGCTTTCATTTCGGGCAGGGCTGCAGGCCACTGGTTGGGGCCTATCAGCCGCTGCCAGGGGGCATGGATCTCGTCTTTTGCCAGCGCAGGCGTCTCATTCATGATGTCGAACTGCTCGCGCCGGTCCGGCCGCTGGCGGGTGAGTTCGGCGCCCACCTGGTTGTAACCGCGAAAATGGGGAGAGTGTACCATCTGCACTGCCCGTTTTTCCTGTTCCGGCAGGGCGAAGAAACGGGCCGCCAGCGCCAGGGTCTCTTGCTGTTGCGCCTCGCTCAGGCCATGGCCTGTCAGATAGAAAAAGCCGATGTCGCGGGCCGCCCGGCCAAGCTTGGCCAGCATGTGGCGACGAGCCTCGGGGTCGCCACCAAGGGCGGCGAGATCGATGAGCGGCAGTGGTGAATGTTCCATGTGCACCTCCTCATTTTCTGAGTATCGGGGCTTTCCCGACGACTCAGTGCAAACATGACAGCGCGGGTCGGTGGTGATACACCGGGCCGACCGGTAAAGATGGCGCCATTTGGATTGAGGGTGATGCTACTGTTCGGTGCTGTAAGACGGAAACAACAAATTATTCTTAGTTATATACAAAAATCGAAATAGAATTCGATGCCCGTTCGGGTGGGTGTTTATTGAGCGGTCCACTGAGCTGTGTTCCGACTGCCCCATCAGCACAGCGGGCCCCCGGCTATTGCGAGAACAAGCGGCTGGCTGGCATAGCGTTCACTGGCGGGAGTGGGCCGGGCTATCGGAGACACGAAACAAGAAGGGAGGCTGATGCCTCCCTTCTTGTTTCGTGCTTTGAGCAGGGATCAGGCAATGGCCTGATCGGTGAGGGTGCTCAGTTACCCACTCAGTAGCCCAGAGTAAAGCGCTGGCGCAGGTGAGCCGGTTTTTCCACCTCGTTCAGCACGCCATCGGCCAGATCGCCGACCGTGATCCCGGCAGGCTTGTCACCGCTAAAGAGCACCTGATCGCCACCGAGGTGATAGCTACCGCGCTTGTCGCCGGGCTCGAGGAACACGGGCGGGGAGACGAAACGCCAGTCGAGGGTGGTTTCACGGCGCAGGGCGGTGAGACCGTCGCGGGCCGCCAGTGCGCCCTGCTTCCACTCGGCCGGGAAGTCCGGGGTATCCACCAGCTGTACGCCGGGGGCGACTTCCAGACTGCCGGCACCACCGACCACCAGCAACCAGCTGTGGGCGGTCACGGCCGCCGCGACTATGGCCTTAGCTCCTTTGAGGTACTGGTCGTAGATGTCCGGTGCGGTCCAGCCCGGGTTGTAGGCGCTGATCACCCGGTCGTTCCCCTTGAGCACCTCGGCCAGTGCCTGTGGGTTCTGGGCATCTACCGCCACGGCGGTGACCTGCGGGTGGGCAGTGACTTTGCTGACATCGCGGACGATGGCGGTGACGTGATGGCCGCGGCTGACGGATTCATTGAGGATGGCTGTACCGACAAAACCGCTGGCACCGATCAGGGCAATTTTCATGGGTGATTCTCCTTCACTGTTGGAATGGGGCTATCCTACTCCGCCAAATGTGATTTAATAATCGACTGTAAAAGTGATTCACTTGTAAGCTGGATTTAATAATGGAACAGCTCAGACGTTACGCCATCTTCGCCGCCGTGGTAGAGGCGGGCAGCATGACGGGCGCCGCCAAGGCCCTTGGCATGACCCCCTCCGCCGTCAGTCAGCATATCAGCCAGCTGGAGAGCCTGCTCGGCCTCACCCTGCTGCACCGTTCCGCTCGTCGCCTCAATCTGACCGAGGCGGGGGAAGTGGTGTGGCAGGGGTGCCAGTCGCTGCAACAGACGCTGAACCAGACTGAGCTGCGCCTTTCCGAGGTGCGCGACAGCCTGCTCGGCGAGGTGCGGATCACGGCGCCCGTGGGGATGGCGGGTCAGCCGCTGGCGCGGGCCTTGTCGCCCCTGTTGCAGGCCCATCCCGGCCTGTGCATCCAGATCATCGCCGACGACGAGAAGCGGGATCTCATCGCCGAGCGAATCGACGTGGCGCTGCGGGTCGGTACCCTGTCCGACTCCAGCCTGGTGGCACGCAAGCTGGGTCAGACCCGTATGCTGCTGTGTGCCTCACCCGCCTATCTGGCGCGCAAGGGCACCCCACGCAGTCCGGCAGATCTGCTGGAACACGACTGGCTGGCGGCGGACATGCTGAGCGGGGGCCTGACCTTCTTCGACGACAAGGGGCAGGGTCACAAGGTCAAACCCAAGCCCAGAGTGGTGTGCAACAACGTGCTGCCGCTGCGCCAGTTCACCCTGGCGGGGCAGGGGGTCTCGTTGCAACCCGAGGGGGAAATCGCCGAGGATCTCGCCCAGGGGCGGCTGCTGGAGTTGCTGCCGGGCTTTCGGGTGCCGCCCATGGAGATCCACGCCATCACCCCGCAGCGGGAGATCCCGGAGAAGGTGCGGCGGGTGATCACGGCCCTGCGCAGCCACTTCGCCGAGCCCTCGGGGGCCGTGCCGGCGCGCCCCTGAGCCGGGTGGCAACTATCTCGTCCCGACTTGCAAACACAGAGGGCAGCCTGTTGGCTGCCCTCTGTCATTCGCCTTGATCCCGGCGCTATTTCATATAAAGGCCGCCGTTGATGGCCAGGGTTTCCCCCGTGATATAGGCGCCCGCTTCGCTCGCGAGAAAGGCCACTGCGGCGGCGATCTCCTCCGGCTTGGCGAGGCGGCGCATGGGAATGTCGGCCTTGATGCTGTCGAGGATATCGCTGCGGATCGCCTCCACCATGGGGGTGGCTGTGTAACCGGGGGCGATGGCGTTGACCGTGACCCCGAAGCGGGCCCCCTCTGCCGCCAGCGCCTTGGTAAAGCCCAGCATGCCCGCCTTGGCCGCCGAGTAGTTGACCTGACCAAACTGTCCCTTCTGGCCGTTGACCGAGGAGATGTTGATGATGCGGGCATCGCGCTGCTCGCACATGGCGTCGAACAGCGGCTGGGTCACGTTGTAGAGGCTGCACAGATTGGTGTGGATCACCTCGAACCACTGCTCCGGCGCCATGCGCTTGAAGGCGCCATCCCGGGTGATGCCGGCGTTGTTGACCAGCACGTCCACTCGGCCCTCGTCTTGCAACAGGCGGCCCAGGGTTTCACGACACATGGCGGTGTCGGCCACGTCCAGCGGCAGCAGCCGCACCTGATCCGGCCGATAGCCCTGCTCCCCGTACCAGTCGTGGGCCGCCACACTGTTGCCGCTGGAGTGGGTGGCGATGATGCGATACCCCTGAGCCAGCAAGGCAGTGGTGATGGCGGATCCGATGCCGCCACGGGCTCCGGTGATCAAGGCAATTTTTTTCATCTTGGCTCTCCCTGATAAAGATTCGAACGAGGACTTTATGGGCTTTCAAATCTAATTGATATATTTGTTTTCAAACAATCTGACAGGGAAACGCGTCACTTTTGTGACAGTCTGACAACCTGGCTTGACGGCCTCGTTGAAGGTATAGGTGAGCGCGCGGGGTTGAGCCACAAACAGGACGTGCGCTGTTCACCGGTGGCAGCAGACCACTTGCCGCCGGGGCAGCGGCCATGTTTAATGTGGCCACTTGGGCGAGCGTGCCCCTCTGCTGGCAGCGATCCCGACCACCCAATGACACCGACCTTCCCCCTCGCATCCCCTGGCCATGCGCCACAGGCGAGCGCCCATTTCACCCGCATCGAGCGGGTGCTCGACTACATCCACGGGCATCTGGATCACCCCTTGTCGCTGGAGCAGCTGGCCGAGCAGAGCTGCTGGTCGCGCTGGCAGTTGCAGCGGGTCTTCTTGCACGAGACAGGGCTGACGGTGGCCCACTATGTGCGCGAGCTCAAGCTGAGCCTGGCGGCGGAGGCGCTGCTCACGAGCCGCCAGCGGGTGCTGGATCTGGCGCTGAACTACGGATTTGGTTCCGAGGTGAGCTTCAGCCGTGCCTTCAAGCAGCAGTTCGGCTGCTCGCCGCTGGCCTATCGCAAACGGGGTCTGCGGCTGGGATTGCGCACCCCGCTGGTGCGAGCGCCTATGCTGCTTGCCAATACTCCCCGACTGGTGCAGGTAAGGGTCGAAAGCCAGCCGGGTTTCATGCTGCAGGGGGTCAAGGGGCTGATCCGCGGGCTCTTTGCCAGCTCACCCGATTTTCAGCAGACGGTGCCCGCCATCTGGCGAGCCTTGCGCAGTGCTGGCGGCCTGGACAGGGCCCGCGATCTGATCGGCGTGGTGGATGTGTCAGGGGCTGGGGAGCAGCTGGCCTACTGGGCGGGCGTGGCGGCAGAGGAGGGGAGAGAGCCGCCGAGCGGGCTGGCTCGTCTGGCCATCCCGCCCCAGGAGTACGCCGTGCTTACCCACGTCGGCCCCATCAGTCAGCTGGGGCAGACCCTCAACTGGTTTATCCTGCACTGGCTGCCCGCCTCGGGTTATCGGGGGCTGGATGGTTTCGAGCTGGAGCGTTACGCCTTAGGCTTCGATGGTCTGCAACCCGATGCCCAAATGGAGTACTGGTTGCCCATAGCCCCCCGCCTGGGCTGAACCCAGTGAGTCGTTTAGCGGCAGGGCGCCATCGTCCGGCCTGTATCAAGCACAGTGGCACCCCGCCATTGGCTGCCATCTCATTAAAGCCTGCCTTTAGAAAAGATATCCATTTGAATTCAGTGTCTTCCTCCATCGACATAACAGGTCGTCGAATGGGGCTTTTCTTGTCCCTCTTTTGCCCTTCTTCCTGCCGACATGCCCCAAATTGTTAATTCGAGAGCAAATTTGCACAATAAAATGCAAATGAGATTTGTTACCATTAACTTGTGCCAAGCAGTCGAGGATCAGATGCAACTTGTTCACCCCCCATTGACCCTGGTCGCCGCGACCATCTCCGCCCTGTTGGCCGGCCCTGTGCTGGCCGCCCCCACGTCCAATGCGCAAGGCGCGGTGGCCGATGAAACCCTGACGGTACTGGGCCAGACCTATCGCAACACGGCGACCAAGACCCGGCTCGACCCCATGGAGACGCCCCAGGCCATCTCAGTGGTGGACGGCGAGACCCTGGAGCAGCGTGGTGTGAGCTCGGTGAGCGAGGCGCTGCGCTATGTGCCCGGCGTCAATACCGAGCTGCGCGGCGGGGCGGTCAACCGGCTGGACCTGTTCAATATCCGTGGTTTTGACAACTACCAGAATTTCTACGACGGCCTCTTGTTGCAATACAACGACTGGAACCTGCAACCCCAGATAGATCCGGTGGCCATCGAACAGCTGGAAGTGTTCAAGGGGCCGACCTCGGTGCTCTACGGCAGCATGCCGCCGGGGGGCATGGTCAACCTCATTGCCAAGCGGCCGCAACGTGAGGCCAGACACAGCCTCAGTGTGGCGACGGGCACCGGCACCCTCAAGGAGCTGACCCTCGACAGCACGGGCGCCATCAATGAGCAACTTGCCTATCGGCTGGTGGGACTGGCCCGCCAGAAGGAGGGGCAGGCGGTGACCTCACAGGAGGAGCGCTATGTGTTCGCGCCATCGCTGGACTGGCAGTTGAGTGATCGCACCCTGCTCAACCTGAATCTCTACTACCAGAAAGATCCGCAAGCGGGCATCTACACCACAGTGCCGGCCAGCGGCTCGGTCAAGTTCAATCCCCTGGGCCAGCTTGGCAGTGACAGCTTCCTCGGCGACGAGAACTGGAACCACTACAGCCGGGAGGTGACCCTGCTTGGCTACAAGCTGAGCCACGACTTCAACGACAACTGGCAACTGCTGCAAAACGCCCGCTACATGGACGCCTCTGCCAACCAGCAGAACACCTATAACGCAGCGCTGGCGGCGGACCACCGCACTCTGGCCCGCAATGCCTATCTGACCGATGAAGAGTCCAGAGGCTTTGTCATCGACAACCAGTTGGCAGGCAAGGTGATGACCGGCAGCGCCCGGCACAACCTGTTGCTCGGGGTCGATTACCAGTATCTGGATGCCCGCATTCTCTACCGGGACACCCTCGACTATTCCGCCCCCGCCATCGACATCTTCAACCCGAACCACAGCCAGATAGTGCCGGGGGCGCTCACCTTCAACTATCAGGACAGCAAGACCATTCGCCAGTCCCAGACCGGCGTCTATCTGCAGGATCAGGTGCGACTGAACAGGCTGGTGGCCATAGGCGGTGCCCGCTACGACAGCTACCGGATGGACACCGACAGCCAGACCCTCTATCAGGGAGCGGCGAGCAACACCCTGGCCCAGATTGATCAGGACAACCTCTCCTTCCGTCTCGGCGCCCTCTATGAGCTGGATGGCGGCTTTTCCCCCTATGTGAGCTATGCCGAGAGCTTCGAGCCGGTAGCGGGGGCGGACAAGAGCGGCAAGGCTTTTGATCCTGCCACAGGCCATCAGTGGGAGGGGGGGCTCAAGTATCTTTCCGAGGACATGAGCAAGACCTTTACCGCCTCGGTCTTCCACATCACCAAGCAAAATGCGCTGGTGACGGATCCGGACAACGTCTATGGGCCCAAGCAGCAGACCGGCGAGATGGTCTCCAGGGGCGTCGAGCTGGAGGGGCGCGTCGATCTCACCAGCCAGCTGGATCTGGCGCTGAGTTATACCCGCCAGGACATGGAGATCACCCGCGATACCACCAGCCTGCAGGGCAAGACCCCGGTCTGGGTGCCCAAACAGATGGCATCCCTCTGGAGCAACTACCAGCTGGATAACGGTTTACGGCTGGGGGCGGGTCTGCGTTACGTGGGGGAGGCACAGCTTGATGCAGCCAACACGGACAGGGTACCGGATTACCTGCTGATGGACATGGCGGCGTCCTACGATCTGGCCCAACTCAGCCAGCGTCTGAAGGGGGTGGAGGCCTCGGTGAGTGCCAGCAACCTCTTTAACAAGACCTACTACTCCTGCTATGACCAGAACAACTGCTGGTTCGGGGCAGAACGCAATATGGAGGCGCGACTCAAATACGTATTCTGACCCTGCGCCCCGGGCCAGTCCCGGGGCCCGCTGCACCACTGGCAGTCAGCGATAATCGCCAGTTTACTGGGGCCGGTGGACTTGAGGAATTGACCATGGATACACAGGCTAGTGCGCTTGCGGATCATGGTGCCCTGTTTGCCGTCGCGGCCGGGGTTATTCCTTCGCTCAAGGGGCGGCTGGCGGGAGTGGGGGACAGGCCTCATCTGCTGGCGGCTCCCCCCCATTCAGCCCCTGCCGAGGTGGCGGCGGCGCTATATGATCACTGGCGGCTGGCGCACCCTGAGGCGGGGCCGGCCTACTGGCTGACCCGCAGCTGGGGCATGCTTTGCTGGCAATCCCTCTATCTGACCATGGCGGCTGTTTATCGGTTGAGCGCCGTCCCCGCCGTCGATCGCATGGGGCAGGACTATCAGGATGGCGTGGTATCCGGTTTTACCCTGCCGGCCGACCCCATGATCAAGGGGGACGTCAGTCTGTTGATCAAGGTGGCTGGCGAGCGGCTGCAAGCCCACTGGCAGGCGCTGTTCGCGCTGCTGGGCGGGGTGCAGCGTCTCAGACCGGGTTTCGTGCGCCCGCTGCTGGCCGATGATCTGCTGGCGGCCCTGGTGCGGGTGCCTGACTTTTTCACCCATGTCAGCCGTGAGGAGGTGAGCGAACATGCGCCGCGCTGGCTCGCCGCCTGTGGCCTGCCAGCCGAGCATCTGGCGGGGTGGCGTCCGGCATCGATCCCGGCCGATACGCTGTCTCCCGGTTATGTGCGCCAGCGCTGCTGCCTGCACTACAAGCGCCGCGATGGCGAGCTCTGCGCCAACTGCCCGAGGCGACATGGCGCCACCCACTGCCAGGACGAACCCTGAGGGTGCTGGCTCCCCGACTCATCGCAAGCCGCCTCAGGGGCGGCTTTTTTACGCCTCCTTCTGCTCACCCATCTTGCTGCGAATGCGCTCGAACAGGCTCTGCAAACAGGGCTGATCCTTGTCGGCGGCGCGCACGGCCCCATACATGTGGCGGCGCACACCATTGCCGAGTGGCCTGGCCTCAAGCAGTCCCTGGCGCACGAACTCCTCGCTGGCCCAGCGTGGCAGGGCGGCGACCCCGAGCCCGGCGGCGGCCATCTGCAGCATGACGGAGGTATTGTCCACCAGCTTGCAGCGGGCGGGCTCGACCCCGGCCGGTTGCAGGAAGCGGCTGAACACGTCCATGCGGGCCCGCTCCACCGGGTAGACCAGCAGCACCTCCTGCTTGAGATCCTCCGGGGTGATCCGGCCCTGGTGGCATAGAGGGTGATCCGGCGCCATCACCAGGGTGAGATCGAAGGCGAACAGCGGCTCGAAGTGGAGATCCCCGCGGGCCTGTACATCCGAGGTGAGCAGCAAGTCGAGCTGACCGCCGAGCAGGGCATTGATTGCATCAAAGCCGGGCACCGATTCCACCTCCAGATCCACCCCGGGCCACTGGCGACGAAAATCGGGCAAGAGCGGCAGCAGCCACTGAATGCAGCTGTGACAGTCCAGCGCCAGGTGCAACCGGCCCGCGTCACCGCTGTGCAGGGCCTGCAGCTGTTTCTCGGTCTGTGCCAGGGCGGGCAGCACCTGGCGGGCCAGAGCCAGCAACTGCTGGCCCGCCGCCGTCAGCACCAGAGGGCGGCTCTTGCGAAGAAAAAGCTCCAGGCCAAGACGGGTCTCCAGCTCTTTGAGCTGATGGGAGAGTGCCGACTGGGTCAGATTCAGGCTCTGCGCCGCGCCGGCCAGCGACCCTTGCTCGGCCAATGCGGCCAGGGTTCTCAAGTGTTTGATTTCCAGGCCTGAATTGCTTGGCACTGCCATGACGTGGCTCCTTGTTGCATCAGTTGAAGGCTTTCTTGCATATCCGTTGAACGCTCTCTTACATGTCCGTTGAAGAGGCTCTTGCACGCTAGTTGCGGATTATTTGAGAGCCAGTTGAAGAGTATTCAATAGCCAAGGCCACCTTATCTTGTCATTTTGGATGTGTAAACATCTGGATGGCCAAATCATCCAGTTTCCCATCAGATGAATGAGCATAAGGAATTGGACCTATGACACGAGCACACACACTGGGCTTCCCCCGTATCGGCGCCAAGCGCGAGCTGAAATTTGCCCTCGAATCCTACTGGCGTGGCGAGACCACCCAGGCAGAACTCATCGCCACCGGCAAGAGCCTGCGTGAGCGCCACTGGCAGGCCCAGCGCACCGCCGGGGTCAACCTGCTGCCGGTGGGGGATTTTGCCTGGTACGACCAAGTGCTCGGCACCAGTTTGCTGGTGGATGCGGTGCCTGCCCGTCACCGCCATGGGGATACCGATCTCGATACCCTGTTCCGGGTGGCCCGTGGCCGTGCGCCGACCGGCCCGTCTGCCGCCGCCGCCGAGATGACCAAGTGGTTCAATACCAACTACCACTACCTGGTGCCCGAGTTCAGCCGCGATCAGCGCTTCAAGCTGGGCTGGAGCCAACTGTTTGACGAAGTGGAAGAGGCCAAGGCGCTGGGGCTGCCGGTCAAGGCCGTGCTGCTGGGGCCCGTCTCCTACCTCTGGCTTGGCAAGGAGAAAGAGAGCGGCTTCTCTCGCCTCGAACTGCTCGATCGCCTGCTGATCGTCTATCAGGAGATACTGGCCAAGCTGGCCGCGCAAGGGGTGGAGTGGGTGCAGATCGACGAGCCGGCCCTGGCGCTGGACCTGCCGGACGAGTGGCGCCTGGCCTACCTCAACGCCTATGAGCGCCTGAGCGGCCCCTGCAAGCTGCTGCTCACCACCTATTTCGGCTCAGTGGCCCATCAGCGCGACATCATCACCAGCCTGAAGGTGGATGGCCTGCACCTGGATCTGGTGGCCGCCCCCGAGCAGCTGGAGACCCTGGTCCCGCACTTGCCGGCCCAGTGGGTCCTCTCGGCCGGGGTGATCAATGGTCGCAACGTCTGGCGTGCCAACCTGGCCAAGCTGGCGCCGACGCTGAAAGCACTGAAAGAGAAGCTCGGCGAGCGGCTCTGGGTTGCCTCTTCCTGTTCCCTGCTGCACAGCCCGGTGGACTTGACCCTGGAGCACGAGCTGGATCCCCAGACCCGCAGCTGGTTCGCCTTCGCCCTGCAAAAGTGCTACGAGCTGGGGCTGCTCTCCGACTACTTGGACGGAGGGGATCTGGACAAGATCACCGCTTACAGTCAGCCCCTCGTGGATCGGGAATCCGATAGCCGGGTCCACAAGAAAGCGGTGCAGTCTCGTCTGGCCAGCCTGACCAACAGCGATTTCGACCGCCAGAGTGCCTATCCGGTACGGGCGCAGGCGCAGCGCAATGATCTCAAGCTGCCGCTGCTGCCCACCACCACCATTGGCTCCTTCCCGCAGACCTCGGAAATTCGGGTGCTGCGTCAGGAGTGGCGGGCCGGTCGCATCGACGACAGTGCTTACGAGGCGGGCATCCAGGCCCAAATCAAGGATGCCATCGAGCGCCAGGAGGCCATCGAGCGCCAGGAGGCCATCGGGCTGGACGTGCTGGTGCATGGCGAGGCCGAGCGCAACGACATGGTGGAGTACTTCGGTGAGTTGCTGGACGGCTTTGCCATCACCCGCTTCGGCTGGGTACAGAGCTATGGCTCCCGCTGCGTCAAGCCGCCGGTGATCACCACGGATATCGACCGCCCGACCCCAATGACCCTCGAGTGGACCAAGTTTGCCCAGAGCCTGACCGACAAACCTGTCAAGGGGATGCTGACGGGGCCCGTGACCATTCTCTGCTGGTCCTTCCCGCGGGAAGACGTGAGCCGCGAGCAGTCTGCTCTGCAGATTGGTCTGGCCATTCGTGACGAGGTGGCGGATCTGGAAGCCGCCGGCATCAAGATCATCCAGATCGACGAGCCTGCGATCCGTGAAGGGCTGCCCCTGCGCAAGCAGGATCACCAGGCATATCTGGACTGGGCGGTGCGCGCTTTCCGCCTGAGCGCAAGCCCGGTGGTAGACAGCACCCAGATCCACACCCACATGTGTTATAGCGATTTCAACCTCATCATAGAGGCGGTGGCGGCGCTGGATGCGGACGTGATCACCATAGAGACCAGCCGCAGCCAGATGCAGTTGCTTGAAGCGTTCGAGCGCTTCAACTACCCCAACGAGATCGGTCCGGGCGTGTATGACATCCACTCACCGAACGTGCCGAGCCAGGGCTGGATTGAGGATCTGATCCGCAAGGCAGCCAAGCAGATCCCGGCAGATCGGCTCTGGGTCAACCCGGATTGCGGCCTCAAGACCCGGGGCTGGGAAGAGACGGAAGCTGCACTCAAGGTGATGGTCAATGCCACCAAAGCGCTGCGGACCGAGCTGGCCTGATCCCGGCAAGCGTGCAAATCAGAGTGAGAATCTAGAGTGAAAAACTAGCGTGTAGACCAAAGAACAGATCTGCACATAACAAAAGAGAACGGGCATAACGAAAGAGGGAAGGCGCAAGCCTTCCCTCTGTTTTTGTTGCCGCTTGCCCGCACCCGGCCTGCTTGCACTAGGCTCAGGTCAGGCTGATGTCGATGGGGCTGGAAAAGATGAAACCAGGAGTCTGGATCGGGAGTCTATGGGCGCTGTTGCTGACGACCTGCCCGCTGGCAGCGCCTGTTCCTGTGCTCAAAATGGTCTATTTCGATGATTTTGCCCCCTACTCCTGGCGGGACGAGCAGGGCAAGATGCGGGGCATCATGGTGGATGTGATGGACAGGGTCGCCAGTGAACTGGATATCAGGGTGAGCCACGAGGGGTATCCCTGGCGACGGGCCCAGAAGCGGGTACGTTCAGGCCAGGCCGACGGCTTTGTCACTGTGCCGACCCTGGAGCGACGGGGTTATACCCGGATAGTCGAAGAGCCGATCGCCTTCTCTGCACTGACGGTGTTCACCCAGGCAGGACACCCCGGGATGGCGCAGATCCAGCAGGCAAAATCCCTGGCCGATCTCAAGGGGTTTACCATTCTCGACTATATCGGCAATGGCTGGGGCAAGGAGAATCTGGCGGGATTCAAGGTCCATCTGACCATGAATGTGGATAACGTCTTCAAGATGCTCTCGGCCGGTCGGGGCGATCTGATGTTCACCGATTCCATAGTGGCCAACTTCAAGCTGAGCCAGCTGGGGCTGACCGGACAGATAGTCGAGGTGCCGCTCCAGCTGGGATTGACCCCGCTGACCCTCTGCATCGCCAACACGTCTCCTTTCCACCGCCGGGCCGCCGAGTTCTCCCGCGTCCTGGTCATGCTGCGCCAGAGTGGCCAGCTGGCCCTCATCGAAGCCCGCTATCGATAAGGCATCATAGCGGGGGGATACCCCGCCGAGTCATTGTTTCTCTTCATGTTCTCCGGGTCCTGGCGTTAAAACGGCTGGCTTTGGCCGCCCGTTTTAACGCCAAGGGGCAACCCGGTGCCGTCCAGCAAGAGAGCCCCGGATGCTGGCTGGTACTGCACGTGAGAGAGAGGGGCTTGCCGCTCCCTAGGTGTTTGCTGGCGCGCCAGCGTCTCGGCAAGCCAGTAGGCATCGAGGGCAATGGCATTGCGATCGTCGACCACTTGGTTGAGGTGCCGGGCCCCGAGGCAGCCGTAGCGCGCGGGATCTGTCTGGGTAAAGAGCCCGAGGCAAGGCACACCGCTGGCGGCGGCCAGATGAAGGGGGCCTGTGTCGCAGCTGACAAAGAGGGTGAGGCCGCCGGTGAAGCGGGTCAGTTCGCTTAAGGTGTGAAGGGATACCTGCATGTCGCCAAGCGGCGGCAAAGGGGAGGCAGGATCCGTGAGCTGGATCAGCAGGGCATCCGGGCTGTGGCGGCGCAGATCCCCGAGCAGCCGCTGCCATTGGGGAAGGGAGAGCCACTTGCCCTTGCGTGCGCCGGTGAAAAAGCCGATGAGGGGGCGGCCGGGATGAGCCTGTGCCAGCGCGGTCAGGTGGGGGCAGGCGGCATGTAGCTGACTACCCAGTTCAATCTGATCGGCCTGGCTGGCCTGCATGCCCAGCAGCTGCAGCGGTTGGTGAGCGTAGTGGCAGTGAGTGTCGGGCGCGATCAGCCGGTCAAACAGCACATCGCCTCTGGCATCGTCAAACCCCACCTTCTCGCTGGCCCGTACCCAGGCGGCGATCAGGTGATCCGTGCTGGAGGCAAAGGGCACATAGACACTGTCATAGTGTTGGCGACGCAGATGCCACAACCGGGGTAGTGCCGGGATAAGGTGCTTGCCCTGCAACCTGATCTGATGGATGCGCTGCAACTGCTTGTCGCCAAGAAAGGGAAGCAGTTGTCCACCGCTGCACACCAGTTCTATCTCGGCAAAAGGATGGGCGCGGCGCACCTGTTGCAAAAACGGCAGCAGGAACAGATTGTTGCCGATCCGGTTGGTGCTGCGGATGATGAGGATCCGTTGGGGTGGCTGGTTTGAGGCCGGCAGCTTGCCTCGTCTGGCAAGCCAGGCGAGGAGGGATCGCTCAAGCCCGGCCGTCCAGCAACGGCGCTGACCGTCGAAACGACGCAGGGCATCTCTGAGGGTGCTCATACAGGGTGGCTCCGTTCATGACAATGGCTGCAAGGTGACAGGGGATCCTTAAGCCAGTGTTAAGAGAGGAGGAAAAGAGGAAGAAAAAGGGCGGTATCTCGCGAGCCAAAGAGAGGTTCATCTGACGCAATAAAAAGAGCAGCCTGGGCTGCTCCTGCTTTCTGGCGTTGGAAAGGCCTGCCGCCTGCATGGTGCACGGCAGGGGTCTTGATGGCTCAGCGAGAGTAGACGGTTTCCCCCTTGAAGACAGTCAGCTCGACCTCGGTCTCGGCTATCCTGGCCGGTGTTCCGGCCTCGACCAGGGCGAACAGATCCCTGTCCAGCACGATGAAATCGGCGGACTTGCCTGTCTCGATGGATCCTGTGACGGCTTGCTGGCGTACTGCCTTGGCCCCATTGATGGTATAGGCCGCCAGTATTTCGGCGAGGGAGGTGCGCTGATGGGGGCGGTAATCCTCGCCATCGCCCGCCGCTTTGGCGATCCCTGCTGCCATGTTGACGAAGGGGCGGGGGTCCCGGCTATCCACAGGTGCATCGCTGCCTGCCACCAGGATGGCGCCCGCCTTGCGAGCATTCTCGACCGGATAGAGCGCATCGTGCAGGTAGCCGAGGGGGTCATACAGTGCCTCGCTCAAGGATTGTCCTGCCCTGGTCGGCTGGATGAAGGGGGTGACCAGCATGTCATAGGCTATCTGGGGCGTGGTCCAGGCATAGGTGAAGGTGAGATACAGCCCCAGTTCCCCCAGCCTTTTCTGATCGTCAGGGTGGACAACCTGCAGATGGGCCAGGGTATGGGGGATCCCCTTGTCACCATTGCTGGTACGGGCGGCCTGCAAGGCATCCAGTCCGACCCGGGTGCTGCGATCGCCGATGCTGTGCATATGAATGCTGAAACCCGCGTTATCGAGGGCGGTGACATAGTCCTTGAGGTCGGCATCCCGGTAATTGACGATGCCATTGCTGCCAGCATCCTCGCTGTTGGCGGTGATGGTCACCTGCTCTGTGGCAAGATCCATGGTCAGATGGGGGTGGTGATAGTTTTCAAGCATGCCTGCATTGGGCAGAAAGGGCGGTGTGGTGAAGGGATCTCCTTCCAGCACGCCATCGAGGAAGATCTTCACGGCATCGGCCTTGATCAGCGGATTGTCGGCAAAGGCGCTCCTGACCTGGCTGGCCTTGGCGAGGTGGCCGGCAATATCCAGCTTGCCGCTGTAGTCATCCTGGTGAAAACAGGTGGCGGCAGTGACGCGCATGTGCAGCAATCCACGTTTCTGCATGTTGAGCAGGCGCTGGCGGATGAAATCGGTGGCGCAGGCATCCTGGATCCCGGTTATGCCACGGGAAGCCATCAAGGAAGAGACCGCAGGCAATATCTTGTCATACTCTGCTGCCGCCTGTTCATCGCTGGCGTTGAGCACTGTGGTTTCCGGCACAGGAATGGCGTTGCGAGCCCCCTCCCTGATCACGCCACTGGTCAGGTCAACGTAGGGCTGAAAATGTGCAAACACGCCCCCCGGTGCCAGGGTCACATCGTTGAAACCCACTGTATTGCCATCCTGATCCTGCGCACTGGCCAGCGCTTGCGAGTTGTAGGCACTGGCATGACCATCGACCCCAAAGAGCACCACCGGATTGTCTGGCGCCGCGACATCCAGCGCGGCCAGCAGGGTGGCATGGGTCGCCGTCGGCGTATTGCCGTCGTAGGGCGACCATTGATTGACCACCAGCCAGTTTCCCTTGCCCGGGGCATAACGGGGCAGACATGTTTTTATCTTGTCCGCCAACTGATCCAGCGTGACGCTCTGACCATCGAGATCGCACATATCCAGTGCCACTGTGCCGAGCAGATGGATATGGTTGTCGTGCAGACCTGGCAATACCATCCGGCCTTTCAGATCCACCGACTGACTGCCGGCCGTCTGATAGGCCTTGGCCCCTTGCAGCGTGCCCACATAGAGAAACTTGCCATCGGCAACCACCATGGCCTCGGCGACCCTGCGTTGCCCATCCTGAGTGTGGATCTTGCCGTTGAGATAGAGGGTCCGTTGCGCTGTTGGTTCCGTGCTCTCCTGGTTGCAGCCGGTCAGCAGTCCGGCCATCAGCAGCAGCGCCGCGCTCAGTGTAAAACCTTGTTGCTTGCCATCCATATGCGATTGCTCTCCCTGGTTAGAATGCAGTTTTTACTGCAAATATGAGCACCTCTGTTTATTGCAGCTTCCGGGATAAATGCCAGCAATTACTGAAAATATTCTTTTTGACTTATATTTTCCTTGTTTCATCATGCAGTTATAAAACCATGCTTGGTGACCAAGGTGAGGGAGTACTCATGTCAGAACCGCCATTGCCCACCGATCTCTGTATGCGGCGCCAGCCCAGGCAGCAGCGCAGTCAGGAGACGGTGACCCGGATAGAGCAGGCCACTCTGGCGCTGTTGCAGGAGCAGGGATTTCTGGCAATCAATACCAACGCCATAGCGGCGCGAGCCGGGGTAGGGATCAAGTCGCTCTATCATCTCTTTCCCAACAAGGAGGCCATCATCTGCCGGTTGGCCATGGACTGGCTGGCGGCCGTATGCGCGGCGCAGGAAGTGATCCGCCAGGAGGCCAGCAGCTGGCCACAAACCTTGCAACTGCTGGATCAGGCGCTGGATGAGCTGGATACCCGCTTCGTTGGCTATGGCGCCTTGTGGCAGGCAATGGATCTGGTGCCGGCATTGCATGAGCTGGAGTGTGAGCATGAACGAGGTCAGGTGGCATTCTGGTCCGAGCGGCTGCGCCATTTCGGTTGCCGTTGGCCCGAGCCCGAATTGACCGCTCTGGTGCGATACCTCTACCGAACGGCAGATTTGGTGAAGCAGTGCGCCAAGGAGCAGGGAAGAGAAGGGCCGCAGATGTGGTTATTGCATCGCCAGTGGCTGGAACAGCTGGTGGCGGCGGCCATTGCCGAGCCAGACCCCGCCAGGGTGTGGCAGGCCATGCCGGGTTTGATGGTCAAGGCCGCTGACTGATATTGGCTAAATGCAAAGAGGGAGTGACCATGCACTCCCTCTTTTGTGTGTCTAGTCGACGGTCGTGACGGGCGCAGGCTTACCCGTAGCGGGCTAGGGTCAGCCCCTCGTCGCTGATGGCCGTCGAGCTGCCGCTGATCAGATCGCTCAGCAGCTGACCCGAGCCGGCTGCCATGGTCCAGCCCAGGGTGCCGTGGCCTGTGTTGAGCCAGAGTCCGGGGACCGGGCTTGGCCCCACCAGGGGAGTGCCGTCCGGTGTCATGGGTCGCAGTCCGGTCCAGAACTCGGCGCGGCTGATATCGCCCCCTTCGGGGAAAAGATCCCCCACCACCATGGCCAGGGTGTCGTAACGCTTGGGATTGAGTGCCAGATTGAAACCCGACAGCTCTGCCATGCCACCGACCCGGATCCGCTCGTTAAAGCGGGTGATGGCCACCTTGTAGGTTTCATCCAGCACTGTACTGCGGGGCACCGCATCGGCATCTGTCATGGGCAGGGTCAGGGAGTAACCTTTGACCGGATAGACAGGCAGATCGATCCCAAGCGGACGAAGGAAGCCGGTAGCATAGCTGCCCAGCGCGCAGACGATGGCATCTGCCTTGAAACGCTGCTCACCGGCCCGCACCGCCACGGCGCGCCCCAAAGAGAGCTCAATCTCGTCGATGGCGCAGTTGAAGACAAACTCCACCCCGAGTTTTTGCGCCTCGGCGGCCAGTGCCTTGGTGAAGCGGAAACAGTCGCCGGTTTCATCTCCCGGCAGGCGCAGGCCGCCCACTATCTTGCCACGTACCCGTGCCAATGCCGGTTCAACCCCTTCACAACCACTGGCATCCAGTGACTGATAGGGGACGCCATACTCTTCCAGCACCTCGATATCTCGTTTGCTGGCATCGAGCTGGGCCTGGCTTCGAAACAGCTGCAAGGTGCCGAGCTGGCGTCCTTCGTAGTCCAGTGCAAGCTCGTCTCGCAGCGTCTTCATGCAGTCGCGGCTGTATTCGGCGAGGCGTACCATGCGTCCCTTGTTGGTGGCATAGGCTGCCGGGGTGCAGTTGGCGAACATCTTCAGCATCCAGCGCAGCTGGAAAGGATCCGAGGTCGGGCGCACCGTGAAAGGCGCATGTTTTTGCAGCAGCCATTTGGCGGCCTTGAGGGGAATGCCGGGCGCCGCCCAGGGTGCCGCATAGCCGGGGGAGATCTGGCCGGCGTTGGCATGGCTGGTCTCCAGCGCCACCCCGTCCCGTCGCTCCAGCAGGGTTACCTTGTGGCCCGCTTTGGCCAGATACCAGGCGCTGGTCACACCGACCACGCCACCACCGAGTACCACTATGTCCATCTTGTCTCTCCTTGACTGGGGCCATCACCATAATCAGCCGCCACAGGATATTCAACTGGTATAGATATAATCGGAATATACATCTGGTTACAATTATTTAACTGGTTTTCAATGTCGGAATTGTCTGGTTTGATGGCATTAACTGTGGCATCAGAGCTGCTCGATATGGATCAGATGATGGGCCGCGGTTGTCAGGGTGGCCTGCTGCTGCACTTCCGTTTGACCATCCCAGTTGGCATAAGGGAGGGCGAGGCGAGGATTGTTGCCAAGCTTGTCCCGATTGCGCCATAAAAAGTGCCAGTAGAGGCTGTTGAACGGGCAACTGGTGTCACCGCTGCGGGCCTTGACGTCATAGTGACACCCTTTGCAGTAGTGACCCATCCGATCCAGATAAGCGCCGCTGCTGGCGTAGGGTTTGCTGCCCATCAGGCCGCCATCGGCAAACTGGCTCATGCCTCGGGTGTTGGGCAGCTCCACCCACTCGATGGCATCCACGTAGATCCCCAGATACCACTCATCGACCTCGTCCGGATTGATCCCCGCCAGCAGGGCAAAGTTGCCCGTCACCATGAGCCGCTGGATATGATGGGCGTAGCCGTGTTCCAGAGATTGCCGGATAGCGTGCCCCACGCAGGCCATGCGGGTTTCTCCATTCCAGAAGTAGGCGGGCAGTGGCCGGCTGGCTGCCAGAAAATTGGTGTGGCCAAGCTCGGGCATCCGCTCCCAGTAGAGGGCGCGGACAAACTCGCGCCAGCCGAGGATCTGGCGGATAAACCCTTCGACCTGTGCCAGCGAGATGGTGGCCCGGTTTTCGCTGTCAAAGTTCCAGCGCCCGCCAAGGGGCTTGCCCCCTTCATCGAGCAACACACCATATTGCTTGCGCAGAGCGCGGTAGAAAAACTCCATCCGGCTGTGGGGATAGCGCTGCCAGCCATCCCTCGGTGTGAGGAAATGTTCGCTGTCGACCTGATGGGCAGGCATGGCGAGCCCCGCGGCCCACTGTTCAAGCTGCGTGGCCAGCCGCCACTCATCCGGGCTCTGCCAGGCAAAGCGGCTGGCCTGGTGGTGGATAATCTGGGCATCGAGCAGGGCCGGCAGGTTCGGCCAGTGCTTGGTTTCATCCAGGGTGAGATAGCAGACTCTGTGACCCGCCTTGGTAAGGGCCGCGGCGAAGGCGCGCATGGCGGCGAAAAAGGCCAGCACCTTCTGACGATGGTGGCGGCAGTAGTCGGTCTCCTGGCGCAGCTCCGCCAGCAGATAGCAGACGTCGGGATCCGGTGTACGAAACCAGCTGTGACTGGCGTTGAGTTGATCACCGAGGATTAAACGCAGTTCCATCAGGTACTGGCTCCTTTCTGGTGGCGACAGCGCTCGCTGCAATAGCGAACCTCCTGCCAGTTGCGTGCCCACTTGCGTCGCCAGGCGAAAGGCCGCAGGCAGACGGGACATATTTTCTCGGGCAGATGGGGTTTGCGATGCATGATGGCTTCCGGGCCTTGGGTAATGACTGATATGGGTTGCACGTACGGAGCTTAACGAACAAGGAGGGTGGGCGGATCATCTACAACCCTTGCTTGCCGCACGCATGCGTACTTTGTGAGCAGGCGCACAGCGTGTCAGCGTACCCGTTGTCTGCGCGTTAACTAGCCGTTAACGTGGCGAGGCTGCCAGTTGGCAGCACTGCTTGGCAATCAAGATGGTTTGCCACCGACACAGTTTGCAACCAATACGGAGGGGAGTGATGCCTGTCATGACAGCTAGGCCCCGGGCAGCTTGCCTGCTCGCCCATTGGTATACCCGAGATCCCATTCTCACCTTCGATTTTCCTCACCGCTGACACCCTGCCATGCCTGGCGCGAGCGCAGCTCGCCTCTGACAACCTCTTGAACTTCAATGTGTCTGCAACACTGGCCTCGCGCCGGTGAGGAGTATTATATGCGTCGTATACCCGAACCCTTTCGTATCAAGATGGTCGAGCCCATCAAACAGACCACTGGCGCCGAGCGCCGCGCCGCCCTTGAGGCCGCTGGCTGGAATCCCTTCCTGCTGCTGGCCGAAGATGTCTATATCGATCTGCTGACCGACAGCGGCACGGGCGCCATGTCCGATCGCCAGTGGGCCGGCATCATGATGGGGGATGAAGCCTATGCGGGCAGCCGCAACTTCGTCGAGCTGGAGCGTACCGTGCGCGAGTTGTTTGGCTACCAGCATGTGATGCCCACTCACCAGGGGCGCGGGGCCGAGCAGATCCTCTTTCCCGAGCTGGTCAAGCGTTGCAAGGGCAAGGCGCCGGTCTTCATCTCCAACTACCACTTCGACACCACCAAGGCCCATGTAGAGTTGGCGGGCGAGCGGGCCATCAACCTGCTCACACCAAAGGCCCTCGACACCACTGCGCCTTATGCCTGGAAGGGGGATTTCGATCTCGGTCGCCTGACCGACACCATCGAAACCCTGGGGGCCGACAACGTGGCCGCTGTCATCATCACTGTCACCTGCAACAGTGCTGGCGGTCAGCCGGTCTCGATGGGCAATATGCAGGCTGTTTCCGAGCTTGCACGTCGTCACCATATTCCTGTGGTGATCGATGCCGCCCGCTTTGCCGAAAACGCCTGGTTTATCAAGGCGCGCGACCCGGATTACGCCAAGAGCAGCATCAAGGAGATAGTGCGCCAGATGTTTGACTTGGGGGACATGTTCACCATGTCGGCCAAAAAGGACGGGCTGGTCAATATCGGCGGTCTTTGCTGCTTCAAGGAGGGTCTCGACCTGTTCCGCTCGGTGCAGGTGCGCTGCGTGGCGATGGAGGGGTTCGTTACCTACGGCGGTCTCGCCGGCCGTGACATGGCGGCGCTGGCCATCGGCCTGCGGGAAGGGATGGACGAGGAGTATCTGACCTATCGCATCGGTCAGGTGGCTTATCTCGGCGAGCGGCTGGCCGAGGCGGGCATCCCAATCCAGACGCCAACCGGCGGTCATGCGGTCTTTGTGGATGCCAAGAAGCTGCTGCCCCATATACCGGGGGAGCAGTTCCCGGCCCATGCCCTGGCCTGCGCGCTTTATCTGGAAGGGGGTGTGCGCGGGGTAGAGATAGGCTCACTGCTGCTGGGGCGCGATCCGGCCACCGGCAAGCAGGAGGCGGCGGACTTCGAGCTATTGCGTCTCACCATTCCACGGCGGGTCTATACCCGGGATCACATGGACTATGTGGCTGATTGCCTCATTGCGGTCAAGACGAGGGCCAGCGAGATCCGCGGTCTCACCTTCGACTACGAACCGCCCCTGCTGCGCCACTTCACAGCCCGGCTCAAGCCGGTCTAAACAGGGCCGGTTTCTTGACCGGCACCATTGGCCACGCCAACAGCAAAGCCCCCGCACCAGTGGTGCGGGGGCTTTTTACATTGGGGGATGGACGCGGATTACTGGCTGCTAAACAACTTGGTCTGGGGGCTGGATTGAGCCGTCAGGCTGGTGCGCCCCGAGCTCTCCAGCCAGGACTTGATACGCTTGGCATCCGCCACCCTGGCATTGGGAGTATCGGCATTGAGCAGCACCAGGATCACCGGTTCGCGGTTGATCTGGGTTGCCATCACCAGACAGCGACCCGCCTCGCGGATGTAGCCCGTCTTGGAGAGGGTGACCAGCCAGCTGCCTTCGCGCACCAGTCGGTTGGAGTTGAGATAGTGCAGCTGGCGCTTGCCATTGCGTACCATGCGCTGCTCTGTGGCGGAGTATTGCCGGATCAGCGGGTAGGCCGAAGCGGCCGCCACCAGCTTGGCCAGATCATGGGCGCTGGAGACATTGCGCGGATTGAGGCCAGTGCTGTCTGCAAACTGGGTGCTCCACATGCCAAGCATGCTGGCCTTGGCATTCATCGCTTCGATAAAGGCGCGTTGCCCCCCCGGGTAGTGTCTTGCCAGGGCCGAGGCGGCGCGGTTTTCCGACGACATCAAGGCGATGTGCAGCATGTCGGCGCGGCTGAGGCGTGAACCTACCGCCAACCGTGAACCCGTGCCCTTGAGGCGATCCACGTCGGCCATGGTAACGGTGAGCGTCTCGGAGAGACGCTGATTGGCATCGAGCACCACCAGAGCCGTCATCAATTTAGTGATGGAGGCAATCGGCATCACACGGTTGGCGTTGCGCTCGGAGAGCACCTCGCCGGTGCGCGGGTTGGCGACCACGAAGGAGGCCGAACTCAGGGCCAGATCGCTGCGTTGTTCGAGAAAGCGATTGGGGGAGGGAGATGCTGCTGAAAACGGGTTGGCCTGGACGCTCTCCATGCTGACGGGAACGAGAAAGGCACCGAGCAACAGGGTAAGAAAAGGGCGAATAATCATGATTTGACGCTTCCGTACGACTGACAGGGGTATTTGGCTAGTTATATGACGGTAATTGACGCTTCACAACGTTTAACGGCCCGATATTTCATTTTTATGGGGCCTTGCGCCTTGATATACCCACGTTCGGGGCTATATCGCGACCAGTTCCATGAAGTATCGAGCCATGTATGGGTCTGATGGTCGTCAGAACCCGCTGTCATTGTGACGTGCTATGGTGGCGCACTATATGCCTGTTATGGCCATTCGTTACCACTTTTTTGTGCCCTGGAGGAGGCTGTCGCTCCCGACAGCCTGTTTATCACCCTGGCGCCGGGTAAAACGGTACCAGCGGGCAACCCTGAACAGACAGGCCACCCCTCGGAGAGGGGCGGCATCTTATCGTCGGAGTTGTGTGATGGCGCAGACGAGAAGAGCCCCCTCTGCGGTTACGAAGGGATAGTCACTTGCATCAGTGCCGAGGGGCTGTTTTCGACAAAATAGTGCCAGATGTGGTCATAGAGCGCCTTCTGCCCGGGAAAGCTCACCAGCGCCTTGGCTTCGGTGAGCGAACACCAGCGATATTCGGTGTGCTCGTCGTTGAGGGTGACCGCTTGATTGGGTGGGCAATAGACCACAAAGACCGGCACCACCATCACGGTATTCGAGGCCGATTCGTAAAACTGCTCAAGGTATTCGCCGCTGTATAGCTCTGTGACGGCGATGCCTGTCTCTTCACCCATCTCGCGAATAATGGTCTGCCAGCCGGTTTCACCCGCCTCAACCGTGCCCGCCACATGGCACCAGAAGCCGCCCTTGACCCGCTTCATCAGCAGTATTTTGGCTTGGCCATCGATTTCCGATAACGCCACACCGGAGACGGCGTGACAGCGAATGGGGATCATGGGGAAGGCTCCGGCGGTGGAATAAAGGGCTCGTATTGTTTGTCCTGGATTGGCGTGATGGCAAGCCATTTCCTGTTGATATTGGCCTGGACAACAGGGTGAAGGATGGCTCCTCCAACCCGTCAGCCCCCCATCATTTTTGCCGTCTGGATCGCCTCAATCAGCGCCGCACGGCTGATACGAGGGCGCTCGCTATCCAGCAGTTGTTGCCACAGGTCGATGGCCTGGCGGTAGCGGCCGTGCAGGAAGTGATCGGAGGCGAGCAGCATCAGGGCGCTCACTTCCCCTTTATCCTGCTTGAGGGCGCTATCGAGCAAGTGGCGCGCCTCTGGGGTGATCTGCTGGCCTGCCTGGTAGTAGCGCACAGTCGCCTGGGCAGCCAGGGTGGCGGCACTGGCGCCCCCTTCAAGCAGGGCGAGGCGCTGATAGGCAAGCCAGGCGTTGTCGTATTCATCCCGATAGAGATAGAGCTGCCCCAGTGCCGCCCAGCTGTCGAGGTCTTGCGGGTTGAGCAGCAGGGTTTGATGCAGATCCCCTAGCTCCTTGTCCTGCAGATCCCGCGGACTCAGCCCCGCCAGCGGATCGGGGCGTGACTGATAAGCCTGCCATGCCTGGTAGCGGCCGCTGCCGGCATAAAAGGCGGCGAGCCCGCCGACCATCACGATTCCGAGCAGCAGAAGGACGCCCTTGTGCTGCGTGTGGCTGCCGCAGTTGCCAGATCGATGGGTCAGCCGCTCGCGCAGGGCCAGCTCCGCTGCCGGCGTGGCATTGTCAAGATTGGCTGCGGTCAGCTCCTGATAGAGGGGATGTTCTGGGGGGAGACAGGTCTGCTCCCTGAGCATGATCAGGCGATTCAACTCACTGCGCGGGTTGGCCGCTTGCCTGCTGACAGAGCCGTTGAGCCGGACGGCCTGATCCCCTTTGGCCTTCAGACGGCGTCCCAGAGTGGTCAGCGCCAGTCCCAGCAACAGGAGGGGACCAGCCCAGAGCAGCAGGGTGCTGGCCTTGAAGGGGGGATCGTAGCGCACGAAGTCGCCAAATCGACTGGTCATGCGGGCGATCACCTGCTCGTCGCTTTGCCCCTCGTCCACCCAGCGGTAGACCTCGAGCCGCAGATCCCGGGCGATGGGGGAGTTGGACTCCACCAGGTTCTGGTTCTGGCATTGGGGGCAGCGCAGGGCGCGGGCGAGATCCTGGGCGCGGCGCTGTCGCTCCGGGTGCTGGAACTGATAGGTATCGACCCCGCTGGCCAGGGCGCCCACGCTCATACCGAGTACAAGCAGCAGGGGGCAGAGGATGACAGGGGTCTTCATGGTTTGCCCTCCTGCCCGGTGGTCGTTGAGGATGTCAGGGTCGTGGCGCGGGCGGCCTTGAGCTTTGGCACAAACTGGCGCTGCCAGATATCCGTGGTCAAGAGACCCGTGTGGCGGGTGAGCAGGGTGCCATCGGCGGCAAACAGATAGGTTTCGGGCGTGCCGTAGACGCCGAGCTCCAGCGCCAACTTGCCGTCCGAGTCCGCCAGCACGGCGCGATAGGGGTTGCCTGCCTCACCAAGCCAGGCACGCGCCGCTTCGCCCTTGTCTCTGTAGTTGAGCCCATAGAGGGGAACCGTGCTGGCCAGCTCGGCGAGCAGCGGGTGCTCGGCGCGGCAGTTGGGGCACCAGCTGGCCCAGACGTTGAGCACAAAGGGCTCTCCCTTGAGCTGGTCGGTGTGGACAAGCCCCCCATCCAGCAGGTTTTCGCTCTGCCACTGGGGCAGGGTACGCCCCAGGGTCGCCTCGTCCTGGCGGTAGGGATTGTTGGCAAGCCCCAGCCAAAGCAGGGTGCCGAGGCCCAGAGTCAGCAGCAAGGGGAGAAAAAGACGCAGGCGCGGGCTCATGGTGCCTCCTGTTCGCGCAGGGGCTGCGGGATCTTGGCTGGACGGGATACCAGCAACGGCTTGCGCCTGGACAAACGCAGGGCACCTCCTGCCATCATCAGCATGCCCCCCAGCCAGATCCAGCGCACCAGCGGCTTGTAGTGAAGGCGCATGGCGTAGGCGTCCGGCTCCATCTTCTCGCCGAGCACCACGTAGAGATCCCCAAACAGACCCCACTGGATGCCGGGCTCGTTCATGTTCATGGTGCGTACGCTGTAGTGGTGCCGCTCCGGCATCAACCGCGCCACCTCCTTGGCGCCTTTGTGCACGCTCAGCGTAATGCGCTCGGCAGTGTAGTTGGGGCCGAGCAGGGGCTCGCTCCCCTCATAGCGAAAGGTATAGGCGCCAAGCTGGTAGGGGCTGCCCGCTTTTAATACTGTGCCCCCCTCCTGGCTGTAGTGGCTCACCTGATTGATGCCAAGGGCACATATGGCGACTCCCAGGTGGGCGAGCAAACTCCCCAGCCGGTTGGCACTCAGGCCATGGGTCTTGAATGAGAAATTGAGCAACAGGCTTGCCACCAGCCAGAGACTCAGCACGTTGGCGACAAGGCCAACCCAACTGAGGGCGCCAAGATCGCGATACCCCAGGCTAAGCAGGCCGCCCCCGAGCAGACCTAGCAGAGGCGGCACTATCCGTTTGATGGGGGGGCTGGCCGCAAGACATTGCCAGCGCAGGCGCGGGATCTGGGTCATCAGTGCCATCAGGGCCAGGGCCAGGGGTACGAAAACAGCGTTGAAATATGGCGCACCGACCGAGAGCGAGCCCAGGTGCAGGGACTGGAACACCATGGGGTAGAAGGTGCCGAGCAACACGCAGGCGCAGGCCACGCTGAGCAGAAGGATGGCGGCGCCCAAGAGTCCCTCTTTTGACCAGAAGCCGAAGCGGGCGTAGGGGGCGCGGGTATCTGCCCGCAGCGCAAACAGGGTGAGCGCCGTGGTCAATAACAGGCCGAGCAGCAGCAAGAGGGTGAGGCCGCGATTGGGATCCACCGCGAAGGCGTGCACCGAGGTGAGCACGCCGGAGCGCACCACGAAGGTGCCGAGCAGGCTCAGGGCGAAGGTGAAGATGGAGAGCAGCAGCACGCCGTGGCCGTAAGCGCCGCGCTTCTCGCAGACGATGAGGGCATGCAGCAGGGCTGTGCCGAGCAGCCAGGGCAGCAGGGAGGCGTTTTCCACCGGATCCCAGAACCACCAGCCACCCCAGCCGAGCTCGTAATAGGCCCACCAGGAGCCGAGCAGGATACCGGCGGTGAGAAACACCCAGGAGCCCAGCGCCCAGGGTCTGCTCCAGTGGGCCACGGCGCCGTCCAGCCTGCCCGAGTGCAGCGCCGCCATGGCGAAGGCGAAGTTGACTGCAAAGCCCACGTAGCCGAGATAGAGCAGGGGCGGGTGAATGATGAGGCCTATGTCCTGCAACATGGGATTGAGATCGCGTCCCTCCAGGGGCCCCGGGAACTGCCGGTCAAACGGGCTGGAGAAGACAAGGGTATAGAGTCCAAACAGCCCCACTATCAGCCCCATGATGGCGAGCACCCGGGCACGGATCAGCGAGTCGACCTGCTGCGAGCAGAGCGCCACCAGGGCGCCCCAGAGCGCCAGCGCAAACACGAAGAAGAGCATGGAGCCTTCATGGCCGCCCCAGACCGCCGCCAGCTTGAAGCCCATGGTCAGGGCGCTGTTGGCGTGCTGAGCCACATAACTGACGGTAAAATCATCCCGGGCAAAGCAGCTGGCGAGCAGCAGCAGGGCAGCCCCCAGCAGGGCGGCATTGAGCAGTGCCAGCGGCTTGGCACAGCCCAGCAGAGGGGGCGATGCCAGCCTCAGGCCCAGCCAGGGCAGGGTGCCTTGCACCAGAGAGAGCGCCGTTGCCAGCAACAGTGAGAGATAGCCGAACTCCGCCAGCACACAACCTCCGGTTCCATCATGGGTTCATGTTATGCCGCAGCGTCCGCAGCAGGCGGGCGTTGGGGCATGACCAGAAAACAATTCGCTTAAAACAGACAAGCGCCAGTCGCCCAAGGCGGCTGGCGCTTGCGATCAGTTTCTCATACCACCGTCATCTGGCCGGCATACGAGGATGACGCAGCATCAGTCAGCAACCTGCCCATCAGGGTCATGCTGCAAGCCGACGTCGTATGGTCGCTTTTGCTACCCATCATGTATCTCCCTTTATACAACAGTCATTTGACCTGCATAGAGCACGAAGTAACGCAGCAGCAGTATCCCCATCAGGGTCAGGCTGCACACCAGCACCAGATGACCGTTGCGCTGGCGCATTTGTGCTGGTAGCAGGGAGAGCAACTGGGGCAGCAGCATGCCGAAACCCACCACACCAAGCCAGAACACCTGGGCCCAGAAGCCGCTGCCGATGGCGGCCCACATGGCCACCTCTTTCTGGCCACCACCAAAGTAGAGGCCGGTAAAGAAGCAGACCAGCAGCAGCACCTCTACCGCCAGCACGGGTCGCTCGAAGCCGTGCACAAAGCTCACTCCCTGGCTGTGGTGATCCTCATTGAAGAGAGTCACCGCCAGCAAGATGGTGGAGGCAATGCCTGAACTGATGCCGGAGACCAGAAACAGCACAGGCAGCACAGGGTTGTTGAGCAGCGGATAAGTCTTGAGCGCAGAGAGCAAAAAGCCGGTGTAGGCGCCGAGCAGCACGGCCAGCAGCAACAGCAGCGGCGCCAGCAGACGTTCGAATCTGGCCAGCAGGACTATCGTGCTATCCACGAAGGCGAACGTCTCCTTGAACAGGTGCCTGCGCAGTTCCTCGATCTCGCTGCGAAATACCACCGCCAGCCAGGCAAACAGCACCGCCATATAGAGCTGGAACAGCATGACCCCCATCGACATCACTGAGTCGAACTGGTAGTGGAACATCAGCTTCCAGAAGGTCCAGGGACGGGCCAGGTGGAAGATGAGGATCAAGAGCCCCAATATCACGCTTAGCGGTGCCAGAATGGCGGTCGCCTTGATGATGCCGCTCTCGCTGCCAGCCCCTTTGCGGCGCAACAACACCGAGAGGCTGGTGGCCCCGGCGGAGATGCCGAGCAGAAAGAGGTAGATGGCGATGGGCCAGTCCCAGACAAGGGAAGGAAAATGAAATGCGTCATGCCACATGGTTATTCCCTCCTTGGGTTACTGCCGCTTGCATGGTCATGAGGTTATCTCCCCTTTGGGCACACGGTACATCTTGGGCGAGGTGCCGAGCGCCTGCTTGTAGCGATAGGTGGTCTCCTTCACCAGCCGTTTGGCGATGGGGCTATCGGGATCATCCAGATTGCCGAACACCAGCGCCCTGGTGGGGCAGGAGGCCACGCAGGCCGGCTCCTTGCCCTGGGCCAGGTTGGTCTTGCGGCAAAAATCACACTTGTCGGCGACCTTGGTCACAGGGTTGATAAAGCGCACCTGATAGGGACAGGCGGCCAGACAATACATGCAACCGACACAGAGGTCCGGGTCCACATCGACGATGCCATCTTCCGCTCTGATATGGGAGGCACCGGTCGGGCAGACATGCACGCAGGGGGCGTTGTCGCAGTGCTGGCAGGACTTGCGAAAGAAGTGGTACTCGGCATCGGGGAATGTGCCTATGGGGTCGGAGCGGATGATCTCGAGCCGCGAGACCCCTTCCGGTACCTGATTCACCTCCCGGCAGGCATCCATGCAGGCGGTACAGCCGATGCAGGCCGCCTCGTCATGGATCATGCCGTAGCGTACCCCGTCTATGGTCTGGCTGTGGGAGAGGATGGCCGCGCTGGCACGCACGGGGCCCGCCATCATGATCAGCGCCCCCGCGCTCATGCCCGCCATAAAGTCACGACGAGAGCAGCTCATGGTGCCTCCTTGCTCACGCTCGCCTGCTGAGCGGTTGCCTTGGCCTCATGCTGCTTGCTATGGCAGTCGACGCAGAGCTTGATGCGGGACTTTTCCGGTATGCCCACCATGGGCTCCTTGGCCGGGTGCAGTGCATGACAGCTGGTGCAGGTGAGCCTGGTGGCGTGCACGTCGTGGGCCCAAAGCGCCTCGCGCAATGGCTTGGGTTCGTGGCAGCTCATGCAGACCCCGTTCTGCTCGGCGATGGGGTAAGCTTCCTTGCCTTGCGGAGGGTTGAAGCTGTCACTGAACCGCATCACATCCTTGACCCCTTCCCTGTGCTGGGGGGAGGGCTGGCCGTGGCAGTTGGTGCAGGTGACCGGCGCCAGGTTGTTGGGGTTGGTTGTCTGGCCATGTTTGCCGTGCATGCCGCTTGCCTGCTCCTTGTGGCAGTCGGTGCAGGCCTTGTCGGGGCTGCGTAAAAACTCAACTTCATGCGTCGCGGGCATGGCAGCGGGCGCGATCGCGGCGTCGCCCGCCTGTCCCTGCAGGCTGGTGAGCAGCATGGCTGCCATCAGCATCAGTCGTAAAAAATCCATTGTTAAATCACCCATAGGAAGCCTCCATCAGCTGCGGGCCCGACTTGGGGCCGGGCCCGCAGTCGCCGTTACTGTGCCAGCCGTCCGGCCGCCTTGGCCTCGGCATCCCAGGCGGGAACTGTGGTCTTGAGGAACTGGGCCTTGTCTGAGTTCATCTGTTTCATATCCATGCCAAGGGCGGCTTGCGCCTTCTCCTTGGTGGAGATGTCCGGCAGGGCGATCTCGTGACTTATCCCCTTGGTCGCCAAGAGGCGTGCCAGCTTGGTGCGGGCATCGGCGGCTTTATCCAGAGCTGTACCCAGCATGCGCAGTGCCACTTCCGGGGCGTGCATCTGCACCCCGTGGGAAGCGATGGAGAAGTCCCAGCGCCATTGGGCGTGACGGATGTCTTGCAGTATGTCTTTCATCTGCGCCTCGGTGGCGCCTGCATCCCAGGCCGCCTTGGCCTCGAAGTGGGCGTGCACCAGCTGCTTCTCGACCTTCAACTTGATCTCGGTCACCGCATCCTTGCGCTGCTGGACTATGCCTTGCAGCATCTCCTTGCCCTGGGTATGGCAGTTGCGGCAGGTCTGCTCGAAGCGATCGAAGGGGTTGCCGACCTTGTGATCCGTGTAGACCTTGCCCTGCTCGTTTTGCACCTTGGGCATGTGACAGTCGACACAGGCGACGTTGTTCTGGCCGTGAATGCCTGCGCGCCAGGTCTCGTATTCAGGGTGCTGGGCCTTGAGCATGGGGGTCTTGGAGAGGGCGTGGGTCCAGTCGGCGAAACCAATCTCGTCGTAGTACTGCTCCATCTGCTCAACCGTGGTGCCCTTGTCCCAGGGGAATTTCACCGCCTTGGTGGGGCCGCTGAAGTAGTACTCCACGTGACACTGGCCACACACCTGGGATTGCTGATCGAAACGTCCCTGCTCTTTGAACGGCTTGCCGATGGCGGTCATGGCGCGGTCGGCATAGGGACGGGAGAGGTGCAGGGCGGGTTTGCCCTCCTTGAACTCTTTCGACGCCGTGTCGTGGCAGTCGGCGCAGCCTATGGTGTTGACTATTTCCGACCCACCCTTGGCCCACATGCCCTTGAAGTAGCCATCTTCGCCTTTTTCATCGATGACGCGGGCCACATCCGGGCCTTTGCAGCTCCAGCAGGCCATGGGCAGGGGGCCATCCTCGGCGGTCTTGGGAGCGCCGGTGCGCAGGGTTTCCCGTACGTCGGTCAGGGCATAGAAATGGCCGCGGGGCTTGTTGTAATCCTTGGAGAAGGGATAACCCCCCCAGAGCACCACCATCTGCGGATCTTCGGCCAGGGCATCGGTGCGCGTCGCGCTCTCGCTGGTGCCTTTCCAGCTGCTGAACTGGTCGACGTGATCCTTGGCGAACAGCTCGCTGCGTGCCTCTATCTTGCCCTTGGGGGTTGCCTCATCGGCCTGTGCCAAGCCGCTGGCGCCAAAGCAGGTGGTAAGCAGCAGGGCGGCGAGGCCCAGTCTGGTCAGTCTGTTGTGTGAACTCACGATCATCACTCCCGAATCGATCTCATTGCCAAGCCTGACCGTTCCATCCTGGATGTGGGCATCAGCCCCCGCACTAGGCAGGAGCAGGCAGGCCGATTAATTGTTATTAGTGAATAAAACCCATGTAATATGCGATTGCTCGGGTTGGATATTACCAAATGGGTAAAATGGATGATGATTTATCAGGACTGAGCTTGCGCTAGATCAATTGCCTGGGGGAGCAAGTGCCGGAAATGAGATCCCGGTTAAATAATGAGAAAACTCAACTTATTGACGCGCTTTGCCAGCATGTCGTTGCACCTTGTTGGCAATGTTGGTTGGCATACCTGATGTGGCAAGGGTTGGCTTGAAATCGAGCATGTGACTTATCTATTTATGGGTATAGATTTGGCGGTGAATATTTATTCTGTATTTGGGTGGGTTCTGAACCCGGTGAGAGGCACAGGAGAACCAGATTCAATCATCTCGCCTCTGCCTGTCATTCGCGGCAGTTTATTTGCACCGGGTACGTTTGATGAACTTGCTGAAATGAAAGAGCCGGCATGGGCCGGCTCGTTGCGTGTCTGTCTGGGTGATCTGCGATCAGACCAGGGCCTGGGCCAGCAGATGGACGGGATGTTCACAGCGAAACTCTGTACTCATCTCGATCTGCCACTTGCAGGTCTCGCAGTCCGTGATGACCAGATCAGGCTTGAGGCGGTTTATCTGATCAAACAACCCTTCGCCTATGGCCTGGCTGGTCTCGTAGTTCTCGGACTTGAAACCGTAGGTGCCGGCGATGCCGCAGCACTGGGACTCCAGTACCGTCACCTTGACCCCGGGAATGGCGCGCAGCAATTCGAGGGTATAGATGACGCCGCCCATTTTCTCCATGTGGCAAGGGGTATGGTAGGCGATGTGCAGGTCCAGCGGCTTCATGGCCGGTTTGTTGCCCTTGTAAAACTCGTTCCACAGGAAGCGGGTCACCAGTGAGATGCGATCCCGCACCTTGTGATTGTCCTGCTCCAGCAGGTGGGGGTATTCGTCCCGCAGGGTGAAGCCGCAGGTGGAGGAGGTGGCCAGCAGCGGCATCTCGTTGCCCAGCAGCGTGTTCTCAAGCTGCTTGATGTTGAAGGCCGCCTGCTGCTTGGCCTTGTCCATGAAGCCGTTGGCAATCAGCGGTACGCCGCAGCACTTCTCCCGCTCCAGCAACTGCACGCCTATGTTCATGGCGTTGAGCACCTGCACCAGCTCCTTGCCGAGCTGCGGGTGGTTGTAGTTGACGTAGCAGCCGTGGAAATAGGCTATCTGGCGCTGATATTGGGCCTGGCTGGCTTTCTGCTTCTTGTACCAGCCGCGGAAGGTGCCCTGAGAGTATTTGGGCAGATCGCGGTGGGAGGAGACTCCCAGCGCCTTGTCCAGCACCAGCTTCATGGGCTTGAGGCCGGTGGTGAAGTTGACCACGGGGGCCATCAGGGTGGACATGCTGCCCATCAGGTCGGTGTGGGAGAGCACGAACTCGCGGATCCCGGGTTTGAAGCCGCTGTACTTGTCTTTGGCCTTGGCGATGATGTCGCCGATGCGCACGCCGCTCGGGCAGGCGACTTCACAGCGCTTGCAGTTGGTACAGTATTTGAGAGCGCTGTCGAACAGCTCCGGGCTCTTGATCCGCAGCCGCTCGCCATCCGGGCCCGCCTGTTTGGGGCCGGGGTAGGCGGGGTTGGCCTTGGCCACAGGGCAGTAGGCGGTGCAGACGGTGCATTTGATGCACTGATCGAAAGTTTGGTTGGCGTGATCCAGTAGCATGTCAGTTCTCCTCCCGGCGATGATGAAGACACGGGATATGGGACGAAGTAATCATTGGGCCGCGCCCAGAATATGGCCGGCGGCCTGCCAGCCGGTGGCAACGGCGACGCCGGATCCGGAGCCCTCTTTGATGGGGTCATAGTGAGCCAGCACGCTGCCCGCGCCATAGAGGTTGGTGAGCGGTTTGCCGCCGCGCATCACTCTGAGCTTGTCGTCGGTCTTGACCCCGAAGCCCATGAAGGGGTGGTGGTCGAACAGGCGGCGACCGGCCCAGGCATCGCGCTCCTCCAGACTCAACACATCGGCATTGAAGATGGGCTCGCGAATACCGCGCAGACGGGATTCGAGGCCGCGGCTGAAGAAGCTGCCGGAGGCGAGCACGAAATGATCTGCTTCAAACAGCTGATCGTCGCCGTTCTGGCTGTGTACACCGAGCACCTTGTCCCCCTCGTAACGGGCGCCAAGCACTCGCTCGCTGGTGAGGAAGGTACCGCCCAGGGCCTGGAAGCGACGCTTGAGCGCCTCTTGCATCCGCATGCCGATGAGTGACGGCGGCATGGTCGCCACCTCCTTGATGGTGCAGCCGGTGCGTTTTTCCAGTTCCGCCAGACGGGGGCCGACCAGCCCCAGTGACAGGCAGGCGGGCAGCACCACATGGCGGCAGCCAGGATCGCTGCTCTCGTGCACCATGCGGCAGATCTCGCGGGCCAGATCTGCCAGCAGATCGGGCTGGTCGCCCTTTTGTTTGTCAAACAGGCGGGCTATGTCGGCGGAGCGAAACTCGTGGGGATTACGGCTGAACTCGGCGAGCTGGGGCAGGCGAATTTCCCCTGTCATGATGCGACAGTGGGCGAAGCGCGGATGGGTCGCCAGATTGGCGGCCGCGAGCGCCGGGTGAAAGTCGCGAAACCCTTCCAGGGTCGCCAGCAAGATGGCATCGGGAGCCGGCGCATCCGTCTGGCAGGCGCAGGTGTGGGGCGACAGCCAGGTGGATTTCAGGGTGCCTATGGGGGTCAGCCGCTGGTGGTTGGTTTCCTGGCGAAACAGGGGCAGCCCCTGCTCGTGGCAGTGGCGCTGCAGATCGGCAAGGCTCGCCTCTATGTTGGTCAGGCCTACTTTGCTGTAAGGGTGATCCGGGTGCTCCGCCATGAAGGCGGGCAGGGCAGCGCGGGGATCCCCCTCGCTCTCGAGCAGGTCGATGGAGCCGGAAGAGAAGTGCAGGGCACTCTGGCCAGAGGCCATCAGCAGCGTCTTCTGACCCGCTTCGGCGAGGCGCAGCGCCGCCGAGAGACCCGCCATGCCGCCACCTATCACGATACTGTCAAATTTCATGACTGCACTCCTTGAGTCAATGTGGCCTGGCTGTGATCCTCTGTCCTGGTCACAGGGTCGAGGGGAAAGGGGGGCTCGGCCACCAGATGGGGCGCAGTCCACTCTCCCAGACCAAACAGCCCTTCATAAATCCAGTAGGTAAACTCCGCTTCCCGCAGGGCATCGCCCCACAGCACGGGGCGGGTACCCTTGTAACGTTCTTCCAGGAACTGGCGCAACATGACACAGGCTTCGCGGCCATCGGCCTTGCCATACTCCTGCATCAGACCGGCGGCCCGGTAGGCGCACAGCTCTCCCTGACAGGGGCCCATGCCGAGGCGCGTGCGGCGGCGCAGATCCACCAGGTTGTCCACGTCGAGCTCCCGCAGGGCGTATTCGATTTCGCCGGCTGTCACCATCTCGCATTCGCAGATGAGGGCGTTGGCCTTGGGGTTGTCACGAAAGAAGGCGATGACCCGCTCGCCGTGGCGATACTGGGCCGAGCCTTCTGCCGGGGCCGACAGACCGGGGGCGGACACTTTCTCCGGATCCCGCGAGCCGGGCAGGCTGAGTTCGGCGGTGCGGCACGGCTTGGTGTTGCCTATCTTCCTGGCGATAAGGTCGGTGGCCCACTCGGCCATCAGCCGGTAGGTCATCAGCTTGCCGCCGGTGATGGTATTGAAGCCCTGTAGCCCATCGCGCTCGGCATGATCCAGCAGCACTATGCCGCGGCTGATGTTGCGGCCGGTCTCGTCGCCATCCACCGCCACCAGGGGGCGAACCCCGGCGTAGGCGCGCAGCAGACGGGTGCGGGCCATGATGGGGGCGAGCTTGATCCCCTCACGCAGCAGCACCTCCACCTCGTCCGGATCCACGGTGAGCTGATCAATCTTGTGATAGTCGATGCGGCTTGAAGTGGTGCCGATGAGGGAGATGGTATCGCCAGGCACCAGTATGTCCGCATCCGCAGGTTTGCGAGCGCGGTTGAGCACCATCTGGTTGATGCGGTAATCCATGATGAGCAACGAACCCTTGGCCGGGAACATGCGGATGCCGAGATCGGCGTACTCGCAGATCTGTTGGCCCCAGATCCCGGCAGCGTTCACCACCTCCTGGGCCTCCACTTCGAAGGCTTCACCGGTGCGGGTGTTGATGGCCTTGACGCCATAGACTCTGTCCTGATTGCGCAGCAGCCCCAGCACCTTGCTGTGGGTGAAAATGCGCGCGCCGTGTTCCTTGGCATCCAGTACGTTGGCGGCGGCGAGGCGGAAAGGATCCACAGTGCCGTCCGGTACTTGAATAGCCCCTATCAGGGCCGGGTTGACGTTGGGCTCGAGGCGCAGCGCATCGGCCGGATCCAGCTGGCGTGTATCTATACCCGCCAGGGCGCAGGCATCCATAAAGGTTTTTTGAAAATTGATGTCATCTTCCGGCAGGGTGACGAAGAGACCGCCCGTGTCCTCGACGCAGTGGCTGGCGATCCGCTTGAGGATGCGGTTTTCCTGAATGCACTCGCGGGCGGATTCCGGATCCGTCACCGCATAGCGGGCGCCAGAGTGGAGCAAACCGTGGTTGCGGCCCGTGGTGCCGGCGGCGATGTCATCGCGCTCCAGCAGGATGCAGTCGATGCCGCGCAGTGCGCAATCGCGCATGATGCCGGCTCCGGTTGCGCCACCCCCTATGATGACGACTTGTGTGGTTATTCTTTTCATTCTTGCCCGTCTCATCTCTTCCAGATGGGAACAGTGTCCCTTACTCATGGGATGAAATGTTTGATATGGGCCAAATTAATGTTCGTAAACGCGCATAAATGACAAGGATATGAGCATTATGTGACGGGAGTCACAAGAGACAGCCGCAGGCGTCACCGGCGAACAAAGAAAAAGGGCGCCGAGCGCCCCAAAAGCTGGATGGTCGAGCCTTTAACCGCAGCACTTCTTGAACTTTTTGCCGCTGCCACAGGGGCAGGGGTCGTTGCGCCCTGCCTGCAGCGGTGCCGGATCCTGCTCGCCATCGGCATAGACCCAGCGCCCTTGATGGCGCACGAAGCGGGAACGCTCATGCAGGCAGTGGCGTTCATCTCCCTCCCGGAACCAGGCCTTGAATTCTACCATGCCGGTGTCGTCCAGCGGACCACCCTGAGCGGCGAGGATATCCAACCCGTCCCAGCGGGTGTCGGTCTGGGAGAGTTGATCTGCCGTCAACCCACCCAGATGATCAGGGTGCCAGCTGTGTATCAGATAGTCGCCCAGCCCCAGCACGAAGGCACTGTAACGGGAGCGCATCAGCTGCTCCGGTGTGCGGGCTTCGGCCCCCTGGTGCAGTGATCCGCAGCACAGTTCGAGAGAAAGAGTGGAACCGCAAGGACATTTGTTCATGTGTCAGCCCATCAGGGTCGATAGATAAAGGTGCGGGGATTGTAGCGAAAGCGGGTCCACGTCGACCAGCATCCTATACTGGTCAGGTAGGAACGGAACACCAATAAAAACAGCAGCAAGGATGTGAAAAATGACGCTAAAACAGAAAATTCTGTTGTTGGGAGCCGTCCCCGTGCTCCTGATGGCTCTGGTAGTCAACCTCAGCAATTACATGATCTCCAAGAGCGATCTTGAAGCCGATCTGATCGTTGCGCGTGAGAATGCGATCAAGGAGCGGAAGGCACTGCTCAGCAGCTATCTGATGCTCGCCAAGACGGCTGTCGACACTGTCTACAACCAGCCAGATACCCCGGAAGTGCGCAAGCAGGTAGCCGAAATATTGCGGCCGCTGCGCTACAGCAGCGATGGCTATTTCTTCGTTTACGACTTTCAGGGCAATACCGTCTTGTTGCCGACCCGTCCCGAGATGGAGGGCAAGAACCGTTGGCAGGACAAGGATGCCAAGGGCAAGCTGCTGATCCAGGAGATCGTCAAAGCCGCCCGTCAGGGAGATGGTTTCTCCGAATACTGGACCGCCAAGCCTTCTATCGGGCGGGATGCGCCCAAGCTCTCCTTCAACCTGGTGCTCGACAAATATGAGTGGATTATCGGCACCGGCTTTTATATCGACGACATCGACAACGAGCTGGCGGCGCTGCGCACCGAGCGCGAGAACAACATGCACGACTCCCTGCAGAGCAGTGTATTGCTCATTCTGGTGATACTGGGCATCACCCTGGTGGCGACAGTGGTGATAGGCAACCGGGTTACCCGACCGCTGGCAGATGCCGTTCAGGCACTTAATGACATCGCAGACGATGAGGGGGATTTGACCCAGCGCCTCAAGGTGCAGAGCAATGATGAAATTGGCCAGCTGGCCACGGCGTTCAACCGCTTCGTCGAGCGGATCCAGTCGGTGGTGAGCCAGGTGGGGGAAACCAGCAATCATCTGTTCAGTGCCGTGGAGAAGTTGCACAGTTTGAGCGAACACTATGATCATCAGATGCAGGGCCACAGCAGAGAGACGGATCAGGTGGTCACCGCAGTGACCGAGATGAGCTCCACCGCACAGGAAGTGGCGGCCAGTGCCTCCAACGCGGCGACGGCCACCAGTGACGCGGCACGGGAGTCCGATGCTGCCCGTGGCGTGGTGGGCACCGCCATCAACAGCATCAACCGGCTGGTGGGGGAGGTGCATACCGCCTCCGGGGTCATCGAGCAGCTGGCCCATGAAACCGGCAAGATTGGTTCTGTAGTGGAGGTCATTCGCGGCATTGCAGAGCAGACCAACCTGCTGGCGCTCAACGCCGCCATCGAAGCAGCCCGGGCCGGTGAGCAGGGGCGCGGCTTTGCGGTCGTTGCAGACGAGGTGCGCTCCCTGGCGGGCCGAACCCAGCAGAGCACCAAGGAGATCAACGAGATGCTTCAACGGCTGCAAAGCGGCGTCAAACAGGCGGTAGACTTGATGCAGGCCAGCGAGGAGCGCAGCCAGGAGACGGTACAGGAGGCAAGCCATATCGCCACCTCCCTCGACAGCATGGTGATGGCGGTCAGCACCATCAACGACATGAATATCCAGATTGCCACCGCCGCCGAGGAGCAGCATGCGGTGTCGGAGGAGATCAACAAGAACCTGGTGGCCATCCAGCAGATCGTCAGCGAGCTGACCGATGCGGCTGTGGAGTCCAACAGCACCACCCGCGACCTGGCCAGCACGGGTGACAAATTGCGTAAACTCGTCTCCCAATTCCGTTATTGATCGCATTTTTGCCGTCTGGATGTCATTTCCAGACGGCAAATTTGGGGATCGGCAGAGAATGTGGGAAAATTGCCGCCATCCGTTCCTTTCGTTAACCCGTACCCTATGAATGAGATCGTGAAAGGCAGTATCGATTTGATCCGTCAGCTCAACTATGGCCTGGTCTACGCCAGCCTGGAGGAGCACAAGGAGCTGTCCCGTACCGATCTGTCCCGTTTGACCGGCCTCTCTCCGGCCAGCATCACCAAGATCACCCGTGAACGGCTCGATGGCGGTCTGGTGGTGACCTGTGGTGAAAGCTCGGTGGGGCGTGGTCGCCGTCAGACCCTGCTGCGCATCAACGAACGCCGCTTCCAGTTTCTCTCCATGCGCCTCGGCCGTGGCTATGTGGACATGGCCCTGTTCGATCTGGCCGGTCGCTCTCTCGCCCGTCATCGTCATACTTTCAGCGAAGCGGAACGTGCCGATCTGCTGGCCAGTCTGGTGCGAGCCATTGAGGGTTTCCTGCCAAAGAAGGCGTTGCGCCTTGCCTGTATCGCCCTCTGTCTGCCCGGGCAGGTGGAGCGTCACTCCGGCATGGTGAAACACTTCCCCTTCTATGATCTGCGCAACTGGCCACTTGGTCCGACCCTGCAACAGGCGTTCGCGGTACCCGTGCTGGTCAGTGGCGATGTGCGCACCTGGATCCAGGCTGAGCGTGAATGGGGCGCCGCCAAAAATTGTGCCGATGCTGTGCTGGTGTTCGTCCACAACGACATAGGTGTCGGCATGGTGGTCAACGGTCAGCTCATCGAGAGCGAGTCAGCCCTGCTCGGCGATCTCAGCCACCTGCAGCTCGAACCCTACGGCCAGCGCTGCTACTGCGGCGGCTTTGGTTGCGCCTGCACCCTGGTGACCAATCAGGCGCTGGAGGCACAATACCGGGATCTGCGCGAGCGCATGCAGGAGTATGATTTGCCGGAGAGTGTCACCATCCGCGAGTTGTGCGAGCTGGCGTTGGCGGGCAACAGCCTGTGTCAGGACATTCTCCATCAGGCGGCCGGTCGTCTCTCCCGGGTGCTCTCCAACCTCATCTGTCTGCTCAATCCGGGCAAGCTGCTGCTGGGGGGGGAAATAACCCGCGCCGATCGGCTGCTGTTCCCCATGCTGCACCAGTCTCTGGCCAGCCAGTTGCCGGCCGAATACCTGGTGCGGCTGCAGATCGAATCCACCCATTTCTACGAAGATCCCACCAAGCCCACCTCGGTACAGGTGCACAAGGCCCTGCGCGATGGCAGCCTGCTGCTCGACTTGTTGCGAGGCGACAAGGAGGCATGACGCTCGGGTTGCAAGGACGCTTCCTGCTCATGCTCTGTCTGGTCAGTCTGCTGCAACTGGTGTTGCTGAGCGGGGCCAGTTACTACTACGTTTCCGAGCAGCGCTACCAGGAGGTAGGCGATCAGGCCCTTGACGTGGCGCGGCTGGTGGCCCGTGAGCCCGGCGTCATTGCCGGGGTGAAGCGGGGGGACACAGCCCGGCTCAATGTGCTGGTTGAGCGGATCCGCGCCGAAGTCGGCGCCAGTTACATCGTTATCGGTGACAGCAAGGCGAGGCGGCTGGTGCACCCCAATGCGGATCGCATCGGCCAGCCCATGGTGGGGGACGATCCTGCCCGAGCCTTGCAAGGAGAAGCCTATATTTCCCGTGCCCAGGGGTCGCTCGGTGTCTCGGTGCGCGGCAAGGGGCCGATCCGCAACGAGATGGGACAGGTCATCGGCGTGGTGTCGGTCGGTTATCTGGTGCGCGACATAGACGCAGATCTACAGGATTTTCTGCGCTTTGGTCTGGCGATGACCCTGATTATCGTCTTGCTCAACAGCGCTGCTGCCGCCTGGCTGGCGCGGCGCTACAAGCGGGCGATTCTCGGGTTCGAACCCGAGCAGATCGGGCGCCTCTATGCCGAGCTGGATTGCACCCTGCGCACCGTACGCGAGGGGATCCTCACCATAGATGAGCAAGGCCGACTTACCTCCCTCAACCCGAACGGCATCCGGCTGCTGCGCCTCGATGAGCAGGCTGCCAGGGCGGCCATCGGCCAACCCGTCACCCAACTGTTGCCTGAAAGCCGCATGCTCTCCCTCATTCAGGATCCGCGCCCCCAGTATGACGAAGAGATAGTGCTCAATGGCCAGCAGCTCATCGTCAACCGGTTGCCGCTGGTGCGGGACGGCAAGCTGATCGGCGCCGTGTCGAGTTTTCGGCGCAAGGATGAGCTGGCCGAGCTCAGCGCCCAGCTCTCCCAGGTACAGGCATACAGTGACCTGTTGCGGGTACAGACCCACGAACACAACAACCAGCTCGGCACCATAGCCGGCATGATAGAACTGGGTGCTACCCAGGAGGCGCTCGCCTTCATCGGACGGGAAGCTGCTACCGAGCAAACCCTGCTCAGCTTCTTGATGGGGGCCATTGCCAAGCCCAAGGTGGCAGGGCTGTTGCTTGGCAAGTATCACAGGGCCCACGAGCTGGGGCTGGTGTTGGTGGTGGACCCAGATTCTCGTCTGCACGACATCCCTCTTCGTGTGAGCGGTTCCCAGCTGGTGACACTGCTGGGCAATCTCATCGACAATGCCTTCGAGGCGACCCGTCGCCACGGTGCGCCTTACCAGCCGATCCGGGTCTCGTTGAGCGATCTCGGCCAGGATCTCATCCTGGAGGTGGAGGACGGAGCCGGCGGCATAGATCCTGCCCTGGCAGACAGGTTGTTCGAGCGCGGGGTCAGCAGCAAGGTCGAGCCCGGTCACGGTATCGGCCTTGCTCTGGTGCGCAAGACGCTGGATGCCCTGCAGGGGACCATCACCATAGAAGCCACGACGCAGGGAAGTTGCGTCGTCTGTTACATTCCCAAGGAGGTGTGAGTGATCAAGATCCTGATCGTCGAAGATGATCCGGCCATCGCCGAGATCCACCGCCGCTTCGTTCAGCGGCTGGCGGGCTTCGAGGTGCTTGGGGTGACGCTCACCCTGTTCGATGCCAGAGAGCAGATTGGCATCCTCAAACCCGATCTGGTGTTGCTGGATGTGTGGTTGCCCGACGGAGAGGGTTTTGCCCTGCTGCGTGAACTGCGTCAGGCAGGGGCCTGTCTGGATGTCATCCTGCTCACTGCCGCGCGGGAGGCGGCGGCACTGCAAGAGGCGATGCGGCTCGGGGTGGTGGACTTCATTCTCAAACCCGTGGTGTTCGAACGATTGCGGGATACGCTTGATAACTATTGTCAGAGCCGCGCCGCGCTGGCTGACATCGATCAGCAGGCGGTGGATGCCCTGTTCGGTACTCCGCTGCAGCAGGTGGCGGCCGGCGGCCTGCCCAAAGGGATAGACGCGCTTACCCTGCAACGGGTATTGGCGGCGCTGACGGGGGTGGGAGCCAGTGCCGAGGAGATAGGTAACCGGGTGGGGGTGAGCCGCACCACGGCGCGCCGTTATCTGGAGTTTCTGGTGGGCCAGCAGCTGGCGAGCCCTGAGCTGGAATATGGCACCGTCGGGCGGCCGGAGCGCCGCTATCAGGCAATACAGAAGCGCCAACACTGACGCATCAGCATGTTACACCCATCTTTGATGTCATAAAAAGAGCGCCTTTGGGCGCTCTTTTACATTGCAAGCTCATGGTGATCAGGTCAGCTCCGAGTGCAGCGTTTCCACTGGCGCCCTGCGAGCCTGCCACCACTGCCAGATTGGCAACAGCAGCATCACCAGGGTGACCAGTGTGAAGCCGAGGGTGATGGGACGCTCCCACAGAAAACTCAGGGAGCCGTCGTTGATGACCAGGGCCCGGCGCAGGTTGTCCTCCAGCATACCACCCAGAATGAAGCCGAGCAGCATGGGAGCCATGGGGAAGTCCAGCAGGCGCAGCCCGATGGCGATCAGCGCCACCAGCGCCATCACATAGATGTCCATGGTGTTGAAAGAGACCAGGTAGACCCCGATCAGCGAGAACAGCAATACCATGGGAATGAGCACGGGACGCGGTACTTGCAGGATCTTTGCCAGATAGGGAATAAGCGGCAGGTTGAGGATCAGCAGTACCACGTTGCCCAGATACATGGAGATGATCACCGACCAGAAGACGTCTGGGTGCTCCATGAAGAGGCGAGGGCCCGGCTGAATGCCATAGGCGATGAGCGCCCCCAGCATCAGTGCCGTGGTGCCCGAGCCCGGGATCCCCAGAGTCAGCAGGGGCACGAAGGCACCACTGGAAGCCGCATTGTTGGCCGCTTCCGGCGCGGCTACGCCGGTCAGGCTGCCCTTGCCGAACTCCTCCTGCCTGCGCTTGCTGGCGAAGTTGCGCTCGGCACCATAGGCCATGAAGGAGGCGATGGTGGCACCGGCCCCCGGCAGCACGCCGATGAGAAAGCCCAGCACAGAGGAGCGCACTATGGGCGGCGCTATCTCTTTTACCTCGGTCTTGCTCAGCTTGAGGGAGCCGAGCTGCTGGATCTTGCTCACCTCCTCCTTGCTGGTGTCCTTGCCCGGGCGCAGCACCGTCATCAGGATCTCCGCCAGGGCGAAGGTGGCCATGGCCAGCAGCAGGAAGGAGAAGCCATCGCGCAAGTCCGGCAGGCCGAAGGTGAACCTGTCCACCCCAACGCTGCGATCGATGCCGACGGTGGAGAGCATGATGCCAAACAGCGCCATGATCAGCGCCTTGAGTACCTGTCCCTTGCCGGCGAAGGCGGCCACGGCGGAGAGTCCCAGTACCATGAGGGCGAAGTAGTCCGCCGACTGGAAGGAGAGGGACACCTTGGCGAGCAGCGGTGCCGCCACCATCAGGAAGATGGCCGACAGAGTGCCGCCGGTGAAGGAGGCGTAGGCCGCGATGGCCAGGGCCTTGCCGGCCTGGCCCTTGCAGGCCATGGGATAGCCGTCGATGGCGGTGATCATGCTGGCCGAGCAACCCGGTGTGTTGATCAGAATGGAGGAGGTGGATCCACCGAACATGGAGCCGTAGTAGACCCCGGCCATCAATATGATGCCGGAAGCCGGATCCAGCCCGTAGGTGATGGGGATCATCAGGGCGATGGCGGTGACCGGGCCCAGCCCCGGCAGCATGCCGATGAAGGTGCCGACGAAGCAGCCTACTATCACCATGAAGATGTTGATGGGCATCATGGCGGTGCCCAGGCCTTGCAAGATTCCGTCTAACATGTGATTTCCTTATCCCAGCAAGTAGGTGAACAGCCGACCCGGTTCGAGGTAGACGTTGAGCACCTTGGTCAACAGAGCCCAGAAAATGAGGGTGAGGGGCACACTCACCTTGCAGGCGAAGGAGAGGCTCCGCTCGCCCATCAAGCGGATCCCGCCGATGAGGAACAGGATGGTGGCGATGACAAAGCCGAGCCAGCCGAGGGCCACCCCATAGATCAGCATCAGCAGCAGCAAGGCAAATACCAGCCGCCAGTTACCGGCTTCCTTATGCAGTCTCTCTCCGCCAGGGAAACAGATCAGCAGCAGGGAGAGCAGGGCGCCGACGCCTGACAGGGCATAGGGCAAGGTGCTGGCGGTAAAGGGTTCATACTCGTCCCCGGGATAACCGGGGATCAGGGTGGCGTGATAGCCATAGGCGAGGGAGAGCAGCAAAAACAGCAGCCCCCCGAGCCGCTCCTTGGTCATGTGCATAACGGTGACTCCAATGGGCGGGCCTCGCCCGCCACTGAGGGATTATTTGATGAAGCCGAGCTCACGCATCAGGCTGCCGATTTGCTGCTCCTGGCTGTTGAGAAAGGCGGTGAATTCGGGACCAGACTGGTAGAGATTGGTCCAGCTGTTGCGGGCGCGGACCACTTCCCACTCCGGCTTGTCATACATCTGCTTGAGCAGGGCGGCAAACTCGGCGGATTTTTGCGCACTGACAGTGGGGGAGGCAAAGTAGCCACGCCAGTTGGCAAAGACAGTCGGATTGCCTTGCTCACTAAAGGTCGGGATCTGGCTGGCATCCGGCATCCGCTCGGGTGCCGTGACACCGAGGATCCGCATCTGGCCGGATTTGACCGCCTCCATTGCTTCGCCAAAACCGGTGGAGAGCACCTGTGTCTCTCCCGCCAGCACTGCCGCCATGGCGCTGCCGCCCGCATCATAGGCCACATAGCGCAGCTTGCTGGCATCTGCCCCTCCATTCTTGAAGGTCATGGCCGCCACCAGATGATCCAGGCTGCCACGGGCGGATCCGCCGGCTATCTTCACCTTGGCAGGGTTGGCTTCATAGGCCGCCAACAGTTGGGACCAATCCTGATATGGCGAGTCCAGCGGTACGGCCAGTGCCTGATAATCGGCAATAATGGCGGCGACCGGCGTGAGATCCCGGAAGGACTGCGGCAACTCCTTGGAGAGGGATTTGACGATGATGGGGGTGGAGTTGACCATCAGCGTCTTGTCGGACTGGGCCGAGGTCTCGATCAGGTGGGCGATGGCCTTGGCGCCACCACCGGCCGAGATGTTCTGATAGGAGGCGGTGGTGATGAGGCCGGACTTGGTCAGCGCCTCGCCGGTACCCCGGGCCGTGTTGTCCCAACCACCGCCGGCCCCGCCCGTGACCAGAAAGTGGATTTCATCTATTTTGGCCTGTACGCCGAGGCTGGCGCCAAGCAGGCAGCAGAGCAGGGTGCGCTTGAGGGTTCCTTGCAACATGATGTACTTCTTGTGATTGTTGCAAGGAGGTTAATTAATCGTGTCTGATTGGAGAATAATCTGACCGTAATGGCTATTAAGGCTGTTCTGGTCATTTTGTGCATTTTGGTCATGAGCAGACGCTTTGTTGTTTCAAGATGGCCTGATGTCGCGTTGGCAAGGAGCTGGAGGTAAAAAACATCAGGCTCACCGCGTAAAAAGTGGGGAGCCTGGTTCGTGCTGGCAGCGGCTTGGTCGCCGCTATGTTTTTGTCGCGGAGGAAACCTTGTCACCGATGGTCTCCTGCTGTTTGATGGTTTCAGTGGCCTGCTGTTTGAGCTGCAGCTGCTCCATCACCAGCTTGTAGGCGATGTAGTACTTGTAGATGTTGCCCACGTAGGTCACTGTTTCTGGCCCTATTTTCTCGGCCGCCACATACTCGACGTTATGAAACCAGATGTTGGGATCCAGTCCCCGTTTCTTGGCCTCTGTCCGCAGTCGTGCCACCCGTGCAGGGCCGGCATTGTAGGAAGCAAATGAAAACAAGGCCTTGTCGAGGGCCGTCATGGGCTCGTCGGCGTAGTAGTGATCGATCATCCAGCGCATGTATTTGACGCCTCCGTGGATGTTGGGTTCGAGCTGGCGAATGTCGCCTACCTTCAGACCTTTGCCGGTGGCGGGCATGATCTGCATGATGCCGATGGCACCGACTGGGCTGCGCGCCTTGTGGTTGAGTGCCGACTCCTGATAGCCCTGAGCCGCGATCAGCAGCCAGTCCACATCGAAACGATCGCCATACTGGCGAAACAGATCTACCAGCTGCAGGAATTTCTTGCGCTCAGTCTCGGCGGCAGCGCTCTTGACGAATTTGTTCTGCTTGAGGTAACGGGCCAGGATGTCCTCTCCTGTGGCCTTGCCCCGTTGGGCTGCTATCTGCTCGTTGAGCATGGCGAGCAACTTGGGACTCTCCTTGCGTACCGCCCAGGCGATGACCCCCCCTTCACGGAATGCGGGTTGTTCGTGGATCTGGATGGCGGGAAAAATCTTCTTCCAGAAACGAGCCTTGTGCTCATCCATGACGATGAAGGGCAGCAGGCCAGCATTGACCATCTCCACCAGATCCTCATCTTCCAGAGATTCCGGTGCCGGCTTGATGTCGATGAGCGGCTCTCCCGCGGCTTTGCGGGCCTGGTTATAGGCGATGAGGCTCTCGAAGTAACTTGAAGAGGGGCGCACATGGACAGTTTGGCCGCCGAGTTCGGCGACACTCTCCACCCTGGGTGAGTGAGGCCCCGAGATCAGCAGTTCCCGCACGTTTTCCAATAAGGGATTGGTAAACGCCACGCCCTGCTTTTTGCGCTGATCCGTGATGGTCAGGTTGGCTGCCGCTATGTCACCTTTGCCGTCGATCAGGGCTTGCAGCAGGGCCTCACGGGCAACCGGAATGAAGACGAACTGCAGCTTGAGGTGGCGCTTGATGGCCTTCTGTTTGCGCAGCTGATCGTTGAGCCGTTTTTCTACCTGCATGAAAGCGTCGTAGGTTACGCCCCGTTGGACCCCCTTGTTGATGAAGTAGCCGGTCTTGTTGTAGGTGGTGAGCACCCGGATGGTGCGTCGCGCCAGCATGTCATCGAGGTCACCCAACCGAGGGCGGGACAGTTCCTCTGCGCTAAATGCCAGGGACGCTGGTACTTCGTCGGGCGCTGCCGTCTGTTCAGCCGCCGTGGCTGGCGCCAGGCAGCACAGCATCCAGCCCAGAATGATCCATAACCTTTTCATGATGAGTACCTCACCCTTTTCATTGAGTGTAAGTGGCAGGCAAGGGGCTACTTAGCTCATTGAGTTTGGTGCAACGTGTCAGATAGCACCATTGGCTCTATTTTGTGGTGCCGCAGCCGTCTCGTTCGAGATAGTCAAGAATGCCTGTTGGGGCAGAGGTGTGATGCGGATGGCTGCAGGCACGAGATGTTGCGGTATCTGTCAGGGGACAGGGAATGGGGAAGCCGTGAAATTGAAATATAGAAGGGGAGCCATAACGGCTCCCCTTCTATTTGCAGCAAATCCGATGTGGCGTTAGAACCAGAAGCCGATGATGAAGGACCCCGCCAGGGTCAACATGACGTTGGCAACCGCATAGGTGCCCGCATAACCAAGCGCCGGAATGGAGCTGTTGGCCGCTTCGTTCACCACGTCCATGGCCGGGGCGCAGGTGCGGGCACCCGTGATGGCGCCCAGCAGCAGTGCCGGGTTCATCTTCAACACCCAGACCCCGAACAGATAGCCCACCAGTACCGGCAAGGTGGTCACCAGCATGCCGGAGAAGAGCACCACGGCACCGACCTGGCTCAGGTGATCCAGAATGCCGCCACCGGCTTTCAGACCCGTGCTCACCATGAAGACGGCAAGCCCCAGATCCTTGGCCAGACGCAATGCCCCGGGCGGCACATAGCCGACTGTGGGGTGGTTGGCGCGCAGGTAGCCCATCAGGATCCCTGCCAGCAGCAGGCCGACGGCGTTGCCCAGACCAAACTCGAGCTGGCCAAATACCAGGGAGACGGAGCCGATCAGCAGGCCCAGCACGAAGAAGGTCGTGAAGGCGACCAGATCCGTGGTCTGGCTGTGGATACTGATGAAGCCGATCTTGTTGGCCAGCAGCTTGACCCGCTGCTTCTCGCCGCTGATCTGCAGCACGTCACCCTTTTGCAGCATGATGTTGCGATCAAACGGCATCTCTATCTGGGAACGTACTACCCGGTTGAGGAAGCAGCCCTTCTCGGTGAGGTTGAGCTCCACCAGATGGCGCCCGACTACCCCATCGTTTTTCACCACTATCTCTTCGGTAACTATCTGAAGGTCCAGCAGGTTGCGGTCGAACACCTCTTTACCGTTACGGTAATTGACGTCGAGTTTCTCGTGGCTTTCCGGATAGCCTACCAGGGCGATCTCATCCCCCTCCTGGATGACGGCATCACCATCCGGGCTCGCCAGTATGCCGTTGCGGCGGATCCGCTCCACATAGCAGCCGGTATGGGGATAGATACCGGTTTCCCGCAGAGTACGACCACCAATCCAGGCTGCCAACTCGGGGCCGACCCGATAGGCACGGATGATGGGGAGGTAGGTTTTGCGGCTTTCGTTGTCCGACAGTCCACGTTCACGGGCGATCTTCTGCGCTTCTGTGCTCAAATCCAGCCTAGCCAGTGAAGGCAGGTAGCGCACCACCAGCATCAGGCCTACCAGGCCGACCAGATAGGTCAGCGCATAGCCAATGCCCATGTTGTCGAGCACGGACTGCATGTCTGTCTTGTGAGGCAGGTTGAGCAGGCCGCTGCGCAGGGCATCCTGCGCACCAACCAGGGCCGGGGTTGAGGTGAGCGAGCCCGCCAGGATCCCGGCGGCCATGCCTGGCCCTAGGTTGAAGAACTTGGCCAGCCCCACTGTCAGCAGCAACGCCGTCAGCAGGATCACCAGAGTGAGGGTGATGTAGTGAATGCCGTCCCGCAGGAAGACGCTGAAAAAGTGCGGCCCCGCCTCTATCCCCACGCAGAAAATGAACAGCATGAAGCCGACGTTCTCCGTGGTGGCGGTGAACTCGAAACCCATCTGGCCGAACAGCAGGGCGGTAAACAGCACGCCTATGGTGTTGCCAATCTGGAAATTGCCGAGCCTGACTTTGCCGAGCAACAGGCCGAAGGCCAGTACCACGAACAGCAGCAGGGAGTCGCTTTGATGTAACAGTGTCACGAAATCTATGGTCATGCCCGGAAAAACCGAGGAAAAAAGTGGGGCCGACATTGTGCCGGATCCCTTACCAATAAAGAAGCGCCAAAGGAGGATTAATCGGTAGCAAGCTGCCTGGTTGCCCCTTGGTTGAGGGAAAACACGGGGCAACCAGGAAGATCCGCTCTATTTCGCGCTGTCTGCCCCGCTGTCAATTAGTGATTCCTGCTATCTGTGATCCTTGTCCGCATGACCTGCTTGAAAATTTATTCCCTGCTGTTTGGGAGAGTCATTTCATAGTTTTTCAGCATATCTGACTGAAGAGCGGGGGTTGAGCCAGGAACCGGTTCAAGGGGCAGGTACGGATGCTGACCCAGTGTTCGCGGGATAGCGAAAAGATATCTGGAAAAGGCATCTGATGGCCGGAGTGTCGACCCATTTAGGGGGGCACTCAAAAACAGCAGAAAATGAGGTTGGGAAGAGAAATCGGAGCCGGTCGATGGCAATGGCCTGCCAAGCTAGGCAGTGACTGGGTTTGACTGACTTACCCACAGATTCTGTGGATAACCCTGTGTGTGAAACTTGGCGATCAGGCTGTAGGCCGCGCCAATACTGGGTTGCAAGGGCTGTTCAAAAAATACCGGAAGAAAAATGTTTCTATAAAAATCAGATAGTTAGATGCAACAGAACAAAACGCTGCTGGCATGGACAAGGAGAAAAATGGGGGATGTCACCGCAGTGAGCGGCTTGTGCATTAAAATCGGCAGAGGAAAGCACTAAAGTGGATAACTTGCACCGAGATGGTGAGGAATTGGCTCCCCCGACTGGACTTGAACCAGTGACATACGGATTAACAGTCCGCCGTTCTACCGACTGAACTACGGGGGAACATCAGGCAAGGAGGGGCATCATACAGAGGTCGCTTTTTGAGGTCAATAGCCGCTTGGGCAGGAGAGTGGATACCCAGGCTACCCCAACTCGGAGTACACTTCTTCCTTGCCGTTTTTTGCCGGGAGTCGTCATGAGCAAGTTATTTCAGTTGGCCAGCCAGTTTCAACCCGCAGGGGATCAGCCAGAGGCGATCGCCCGTCTGCTTGATGGCATCGAATCCGGCCTGGCCCATCAGACCCTGCTCGGGGTGACAGGTTCGGGCAAAACCTTCACCATGGCCAACGTGATCGCGACCCTGAACCGCCCCACCATGATCATGGCCCCCAACAAGACGCTGGCTGCCCAGCTCTATGGCGAGATGAAAGAGTTTTTCCCCGAGAATGCGGTGGAGTATTTCGTCTCCTACTACGACTACTACCAGCCCGAGGCCTATGTACCGACCACGGACACCTTCATCGAGAAAGATGCCTCCATCAATGATCACATCGAACAGATGCGGTTGTCGGCTACCAAGGCGCTACTGGAGCGGCGTGACGTCATCATAGTCGCGTCCGTGTCGGCCATCTATGGTCTGGGGGACCCCCAGGCTTACCTCAGCATGATGCTGCACCTCAAAGTCGGGGACGTGATCAACCAGCGGGATATACTGCGTCGTCTCGCCGAGCTGCAATACACCCGCAATGACATGGCATTCCAGCGCGGTACCTTTCGGGTGAGGGGAGAGGTGATCGACATCTACCCCGCCGAGTCGGACAAGCTGGCGTTGCGCGTGGAGCTGTTTGATGAAGAGGTGGAGCGGCTCTCCCAGTTCGATCCCCTGACCGGTGCCATCGAGCAGACGGTAGTGCGCTACACCATCTATCCCAAGACCCACTACGCTACCCCGCGCGAAACCATTCTGGGTGCCATCGAGCATATAAAGGAGGAGTTGAAAAGCCGCCGGGAACAGCTGCTGTCTCTCAACAAGCTGGTGGAGGAGCAGCGCATCAGCCAACGCACCCAGTTCGACATGGAGATGATGCAGGAGCTGGGCTATTGCTCCGGTATCGAGAACTACAGCCGCTACCTCTCCGGTCGTGCACCGGGGGAGCCGCCGCCCACCCTGTTTGACTACCTGCCAGGGGATGGCCTGCTCATCATCGACGAATCCCACGTGACGGTGCCGCAGATCGGCGCCATGTTCAAAGGGGACAGATCCCGCAAGGAGACGCTGGTGGAGTACGGCTTTCGTCTGCCCTCGGCACTCGACAACCGGCCCCTCAAGTTTGATGAGTTCGAGGCCCTGATGCCGCAGACGGTGTTTGTCTCGGCTACCCCTGGCCCCTACGAGCTGGGCAAATCCGGCGATGACGTGGTGCAGCAGGTGGTTCGCCCGACCGGTTTGCTTGATCCCGAGATAGAAGTGCGCCCGGTGACCACCCAGGTGGACGATCTGCTCTCCGAGATCCGGCTGCGGGTCGCGGTGGAGGAGCGGGTGCTGGTGACGACCCTCACCAAGCGGATGTCGGAGGATTTGACCGAATATCTGGCGGATCATGACGTTAGAGTGCGCTACCTGCACTCGGATATCGACACCGTAGAGCGGGTGGAGATCATTCGCGATCTGCGCCTCGGCAAGTTTGACGTGCTGGTCGGCATCAACCTGCTGCGAGAGGGGCTCGACATGCCGGAGGTCTCTCTGGTGGCCATCCTGGATGCGGATAAAGAGGGCTTCCTGCGCTCCACCCGCTCCCTCATTCAGACCATTGGCCGTGCCGCCCGCAACCTCAACGGCAAGGTGATCCTGTACGGGGATTCCATTACCAACTCCATGAGGGTGGCCATCGAGGAGACGGAGCGTCGTCGCACCCTGCAGCATGCTCACAACCTCGAACACGGTATCACCCCCAAAGGGCTCAACAAGTCGGTGGGGGATGTGATGGACATGGGGGGCAGCCGCAGTGCAGGCAAGACGGGCAGGGGAGGTCGCAAGGCTGCCGAGCCACAAGGGGAGTACCATGTTCGCTCCGCTGGCGAGATCGCCAAAGAGATCAAACGGATGGAAGAGCAGATGTTCCAGCATGCGCGGGATCTGGAGTTCGAGCAGGCAGCGGCGCTGCGAGACCAGATCCAGCAGTTGCGCCACGAGTTGATCGAGAGTTGAACAATAAGCCGAACGGCAAACGCTGGCTCATCTGGCGGCGCATGCGCCGTCTCTATCAGGGCTTTCGCCATCCTGCCACTCCCTGGTGGGCCAAGGGGCTGGTGATCCTCATACTGCTCTATGGCCTCAGCCCGGTGGATCTCATCCCCGATGTGGTCCCCCTGCTTGGCTGGTGCGATGACCTGACCCTGCTGCTGCTTTTGTTGTGGGGATGGGAGAAGTGCCTGCCCGAATATGTCAGGCTGACACTGGATAAACGAGACTGAATCAGTTTCCCCCTTAATCAGGGGTGAACAGGCGTTGGTTATTTATGATTTTTTGGATAAAAAGGGAATCGATTGAGTTTCGCCTTTCGTTGATTAAAAAGAGCTCAATGGGAAGATTGTGACCCTGAATGCATTGGCGTAGACTCCACGCCGTTCACTTCATGAGTATGAAAAAATGGATCTGATCCTGTTTGCGATTGACTTTATTCTGCACGTTGACGTGCATTTGAGAGAACTTTTTGAAAACTATGGCGTCTGGGTTTATGCCATCCTGTTCCTGATCATCTTCTGCGAGACAGGGCTTGTGGTCACTCCCTTCCTGCCGGGTGACTCACTGCTGTTTGCTGCCGGTGCCCTCACAGTGGGCAGTGTGCTGGATGTTCATACCCTAGCGGCCCTGCTGATCATCGCTGCCGTGCTTGGCAACGTGGTCAACTACACCATTGGTCACTTCTTCGGCGAGCAGCTGTTCCGCAACCCTGAATCCAAAATCTTCCGTAGGGATTATTTGGACAAGACTCACGCCTTTTACGACCGCCATGGTGGCAAGACCATTATCATCACCCGTTTCCTGCCAATCGTGCGCACCTTTGCTCCCTTCGTTGCAGGCATGGGTGCCATGACCTATCCGCGCTTCCTGGTATTCAACCTGGTGGGGGGGCTGCTGTGGGTTATTTCCTTCGTGTATGCCGGCCACTTCTTTGGCAATTTGCCCGTGGTGCGTCAAAACTTTACGCTGCTCATTTTCGGCATCATCTTTATTTCACTGTTGCCCATGGTCATCGGCATGGCAAGGGCCAGGATGCACGCCAGCAAGGCCGCATCCTGATCGGTGCGTCGCTGACGAGCAGGTCATGAAAATGGGAGCCACTGGCTCCCATATACACTGGCTCAGCCGCATTGGTTCCCCTTGAGCAGGTTGCTGATAGCCAGGATCACAAACGCCAGAGGCAGGCGGAAAAGATGGTATTCAGCCCCATGAAGAAGGGAGCCAATGGCTCCCTTTTTTATGCTTGTTACTCTGCATTAGCTGCAGCACCGTCCCTTGACCAGATTGCCGATGGTCACGACCACAAACACCAGCAGGTAGGCGGCGAAGATGGCGACAAGCCACTGAGGCATGGAGAAGCTCAGGAATTGCCAGCTGATCTCGCTGCAATCTCCATCCGGGAAGAATAGCCAGGGCAGCCACTGATCGAGAGGAGCCCAGCTGGGGAAGTCGGCAAAAGGGCTGCATACGTTGAATGGGGAAGGATTCATCTGATAATCCACGTGCTTCAGTGCCAGTTGAAGGCCACGGAAGGCACTGTAGCCCCAGAGCAAGAGGGCACTCCAGCGGAGATACCACTTCTCTGGCGCTACCATGCCGAGCAATCCTGCCGAGAGTACCCCCAGGATGGCGAGGCGCTCGTACACGCACATGACACATGGGTGCAGACCCAGCACATATTGGAAGAAGAGGGCACTCAACTCAAGGAACAAAGCGGACGCGGCAAGCAGACCCCATGCCAGTCGATGGGCGGCAATACGACGCAGGAACTCAATCATCTGGTTGATCTCACAGAAAAAACAGTGGCTGAATTAGAGCAGAGCAGGGGATAAAAAGAAAGGTGCTGTCCCAATCCCGCATTGTGAGACGAATCCATTGTTTGTTGCAAGACCCATCCTGGGGTAGGCAATTGCTTTGAAGACCGTGTCTAACCGTCAAGTTGAGCGAATACCAGATCCAACATGTGAACAAGTAGCACCGTCAGTTGAAAGCACGGATGGAGTGATGCCATGTAGTGGCACCCATGGCCTGAGAAATTGTCTGGATTGGCGCAGGATGCTGGAACGTTACTGAAAGAGGGGGAATATAAGGCATTGTTTGTATGCGGTGCCCCATACAACAGATAATTGGGAATAGCTAAAAGAAAGGGCCCCTGCGGGGCCCTTGGTCTTTAGTGCAGAGCAGGCAATACAGCGGGGGCACCGCTGTGAGGCAGAAGCCACCCGGCCTGATAAAACCACTCGGTGGCAGGACCGAGCAGCAGCTCTACCGAGAAGAAACCGACCAGACCCAGCACCAGGGTGTAAGGCAGCGCCATCCACACCATGCGACCATAGGAGAGCCGCAACAGGGGGGCCAGCGCCGAGGTCAGCATAAACAGGAAAGCCGCCTGGCCATTAGGGGTGGCGACCGAGGGCAGGTTGGTGCCGGTATTGATGGCGACCGCCAACAGATCGAACTGTTCGCGATTGATGGCATTGTTGAGCAGTGCTGTTTTCACCTCGTTGATGTAGACAGTGCCGACGAAGACGTTGTCACTGACCATGGAGAGCAGGCCGTTTGCCAGATAGAAGAGGGCGAGTTGATCATCCGGTTCTGCGGCCAGTACCCACTGGATCACGGGCCGGAACAACTGTTGATCGATGATCACGGCGACCACACTGAAGAAGACGGCAAGCAGGGCAGTGAAGGGCAGAGCTTCCTGAAAGGCCTTGCCCAGAGAGTGTTCGTCGTTGATGCCGGTCAACGAGGTAGCCAGCACTATGACCGACAGCCCGATCAACCCCACGGCCGCAAGGTGCATGGCGAGACCCAAGATCAACCAGATGGCTATCACTGCCTGCACGATCAGCTTGGCTTTGTCCTGCGGGGAGCGCCCGGCTTCCTCGTAACGGTTGTAATCTTCCATTATGTGACGCACGGCATCCGGCAACTTTGCGCCATAGCCAAACCAGCGGCACTTTTCCACCAGAATACAGGTGAGCAAGCCACAGATGAAAACGGGGATGGTCACTGGTGCCATGCGAATGGCAAACTCGCCGAAGCTCCAACCAGCCTGCTCACCAATGATCAGGTTTTGTGGCTCACCCACCAGAGTGCAGACACCCCCCAGCGCCGTTCCGATGGCGGCATGCATCATCAAGCTGCGCAGGAAGGCGCGAAAATCGTCCAGGTGTTGGCGACTGAGTTCGTGAACAGAGTGATCGTCGGTGTGATCATGTTGATGGCCAAATTCCTTGCCGGAGGAGACCTTGTGGTAGATGGCATAGAAACCGGTCGCCACACTGATCACTACCGCGATCACGGTCAGGGCGTCGAGGAAAGCTGACAGAAAGGCAGACACCAGGCAGAATGCCAGAGATAGCAGGGTCTTGGAGTGGATCCGGATCAGCAGTTTGGTAAACACATAGAGCAGCAACTGCTTCATGAAGTAAATACCTGCCACCATAAACACCAGCAGCAGCAGCACTTCAATGTTGGCTACCAGTTCATGTTTGACTTGTTCTGCGGAAGTCATGCCAATGAGCACTGCTTCAATGGCCAGCAGGCCACCGGGTTGCAACGGATAGCATTTGAGCGCCATGGCCAGGGTGAAGATGAACTCGACGACCAGCAGCCAACCGGCAGCAAAGGGATCGAGATAAAAGGCGATCGGATTGATCACCAGAAATAACAGAATTGCGCTCTTGTACCACTTTGGCGCATTACCCAAAAAGTTCTTGGCAAATGCGTTCCCTAAGCTGATTGGCATAATAATGGGTCTCTGTTTTGTTGTTGATTTCTGCGTCTATGCAGTCGAGGCTAGCTCGACCCGAACATCCGGATGCTGTCCCATATCAGATTGATTCTTCATGATTTTAATCAAAAAGAGCTTTAACTATAAATAACATAGTGCCCCTTGCCCAAGATAATGTCGGTTTTATCTACAGGCAGTGGGGTTGGTTGGCACCCACCACGATATTTAATACATTTATTTAACATCAAGTTCTGCTTATGTGAGCAGAGGACTGACCTTCTGCTTGCCAGCCTTTCCTGCTTTGCTATTATTCGTGGGCCTTTTTACGCACTACAACAGAGTCACTACATGGTCATAAAAGCGCAGAGCCCTGCAGGGTTTGCCGAGGAATACATCATCGAGTCCATCTGGAACAATCGCTTTCCTCCAGGATCCATACTGCCGGCCGAGCGTGAGCTGTCCGAGCTTATCGGGGTGACTCGTACTACCTTGCGCGAAGTGCTTCAGCGTCTGGCCCGTGATGGCTGGCTCACCATCCAGCATGGCAAGCCGACCAAGGTAAACAATTTCTGGGAGACCTCGGGTCTCAACATCCTGGAAACCCTGGCCCGTCTGGATCAGGACAAGGTACCGGATCTGGTGGCCCAGCTGCTGTCGGCCCGCACCAATATCTGCACCATCTTCATCCGTGGTGCTATCCGCAATAATCCTGATCAAGCCGCAGAGATACTGCGCGGTGCCAATGCGGTAGATAGCACCCCGGAAGCGTATGCGGAGTTTGATTATCGCCTGCATCACCAGCTCTCCTTTGCCTCCGGCAATCCCATCTATGCCCTCATCCTCAATGGTTTCAAGGGATTGTATAGCCGGGTCGGGCGTTACTACTTCTCTGACAAGCAAGCTCGTGAAACGGCGGATGCCTACTACAAGACCTTGCTGGGGCTGGCCGAGACCAAGAATCATGAAGCCGTGTTCATGACAGTACGTCAGTACGGTATCGAGTCTGGCAAGCAGTGGACCCGTCTGCGTCAGGATATGCCGAGCAATCTGTGTGACAACTGATTGTTGATGCATAAAAAAACGCGCCAGATGGCGCGTTTTTTTATGGTGGAAAGTGGCCTCAGAGCGGTTTTTTATCAGGACAGCGACCGATAATGTCGGCAGGCAAGTCGCCGTTATCCTGCTCCAGTACCACATCAAATCCCCACAGCTGGTGCAGATGCTTGAGCACCTCGTGGCGTGAATCACCAAGAGGGATCCGGTTGTGCGGCACATAGCGCAGGGTCAATGAGCGATCTCCCTTCACCGCTACGTTATAGACCTGAATATTGGGCTCCAGGTTGCTCAAGTTGTATTGAGCTGACAGGGTATTGCGTACAAGCCGATAACCCTCCTCATTGTGAATGGCAGATACCTTGAGATAGTTCTTCAAGTCATCATCGTCGATGGCAAACAGCTTCATTTCCCGCATCACCTTGGGACTCAGGAACTGACTGATGAAGCTCTCGTCCTTGAAGTTCTGCATGGCAAAATGCAGGGTATCGACCCAGTTGGTGCCGGCATAATCGGGGAACCAGTATCTGTCCTCCTCGGTCGGGTTTTCGCAGATGCGGCGCAGATCAGTGAACATGGCAAAGCCAAGGGCGTAGGGGTTGATCCCCGAGTAGTAGCGGCTGTTGTAGGGGGGCTGGTATACCACGTTGGTGTGGCTGTGCAGCACCTCTATCATGAAGCGATCGCTGATCTTGCCCTCGTCATACAGGTGGTTAAGGATGGTGTAGTGCCAGAAGGTGGCCCAGCCTTCATTCATCACCTGAGTCTGTTTCTGCGGGTAGAAGTACTGGCTGATCTTGCGCACTATACGCACTATCTCGCGCTGCCAGGGTTCGAGCAGAGGGGCATTCTTCTCGATGAAGTAGAGAATGTTCTCCTGGGGCTCGGCCGGGTAGCGTCTGTCTTCAACACCGGAGGCTTTGTGCTGCTTGGGCAGGGTGCGCCACAGCTCGTTCACCTGAGTCTGCAGATAATCTTCCCGTGCCTTCTGGCGGCGCTTCTCCTCTGCCAGCGAGATCTTCTGGGGCCGCTTGTAACGGTCCACTCCGAAGTTCATCAGGGCATGACAAGAGTCGATCAACTTTTCCACCGCATCGATGCCGTGTTTCTCTTCGCACTCTGTGATGTAGTTCTTGGCAAACAGCAGATAGTCGATGATGGAGGAGGCATCGGTCCAGGTTTTGAACAGATAGTTGTTTTTGAAAAAAGAGTTGTGACCATAACAGGCGTGCGCCATTACCAGCGCCTGCATCGGCATCGTGTTCTCTTCCATCAGGTAAGCGATGCAGGGGTCCGAGTTGATGACGATCTCATAGGCCAGTCCCATCTGGCCGCGTTTGTAGTTGCGCTCGGTGTGGATGAAGCGTTTGCCAAATGACCAGTGTTGATAGCCGATGGGCATACCGACACTGGAGTAGGCATCCATCATCTGCTCGGCGGTGATCACCTCGATCTGATTGGGGTAGGTATCCAGTCGATAAAACCTGGCGACCCGGGCTATCTCCTGATGATAAGTCTCCAGCAGATCGAAGTTCCAATCCGGGCCATCGTCCAGTGGCGGTATTTTTCTTGCGGTTTCTACCATATGACCTCCCTCACGCCGCTTGCTTCTTGAACAGCTCCCGGAATACCGGATAAATATCCTCGACCTTGCGAATGTGCTCCATCGCGAAGTGGGGGAACTGGCTGGCCACCGACTCGTACTCGTGCCACAGGGTTTGGTGGGCGCGGGTGGTGATCTCTATATAGGAGTAGTACCGTACCCGCGGCATGATATCCCGGGTCAGGGTCTCCCGGCATTGCGGCGAATCATCAGCCCAGTTGTCACCATCGGACGCTTGCGCCGCATAGATGTTCCACTGGTTGGCCGGGTAACGCTCGTTGATGATGTCGTTCATCATCTTGAGTGCGCTGGAGACTATGGTGCCGCCCGTCTCCTGGGAATAGAAGAACTCGTGTTCGTCCACTTCCTTGGCCTGGGTGTGATGGCGAATGTAGACGACTTCCACGTTCTTGTAGGTCCGGCTCAGGAACAGGTAGAGCAGGATATAGAAGCGCTTTGCCATCTCCTTGGTGGCCTGATCCATGGAACCCGACACGTCCATCAGGCAGAACATCACAGCCTGGCTGGAAGGCACGGGCAGTTTGACAAAGTTGTTGAACTTGAGATCGAAGGTGTCGATGAAGGGCACAGCTGAGATCCGCCGTTTCAGCTCTCGGATCTCCTTCTCAAGCAGGGCAATTTCGGCGAAATGCTCGTTGGGATCGGTTGCCAGCAGGGCCATCCTCTCTTCCAATTCATGCAACTGGCGTTTCTTGCCGGCTTGCAGCGCCATGCGCCGCGCCAGCGAATTTTGCAGAGAACGCACCACGTTGATATTGGCTGGCACCCCGTTGGAGGTGTAACCCGCCCGGTAGGTCTTCATCTCCATTAACTGGTTGAGCTGGGTTTTCTGCAAGCGAGGCAGCTCCAGATCTTCAAACAGCAGATCCAGATACTCATCTTTGGAAATCTGGAACACGAAGTCATCTTCGCCTTCCCCCTGATTGGATGCCTGACCTTCGCCCGCACCCTGACCACCGCCCCCTCCTTTGGGGCGGTCAATCTTGTCACCGGAGACGAACTGGTCATTGCCGGGATGCACCATTTCCCGCTTACCGCCTTGCCCCTGATGGAAATGGGGTTCGCCTATATCCTTGGTCGGTATGCTGATGCTCTCGCCCTTGTCCACGTCCTGAATGCTGCGCTTGGAGACAGCATCCGAGACCGCTTGTTTTATTTGCTTCTTGTAGCGGCGGATGAAGCGCTGCCGATTGACAGCGCTTTTGTTTTTGCCGTTGAGCCTGCGGTCGATAAAATGCGCCATAACTCCCCCTTGAACCACGGCAGGGTCAGGATGACTTGCGTACCCTGAGATACCATTCGGAGAGCAGTCGCACCTGTTTCCGGGTGTAGCCTTTCTCCATCATCCGTTCGACAAAGTTATCGTGCTTCTTCTGCTCCTCAGCCGAGGTTTTGCTGTTGAAGGAGATAACCGGCAGCAGCTCTTCCGTGTTGGAGAACATCTTCTTCTCGATCACGGTGCGCAGCTTCTCGTAACTGGTCCAGTTGGGGTTACGGCCTGCATTGTTGGCCCGGGCTCGCAGCACGAAGTTGACGATTTGGTTGCGGAAATCTTTCGGGTTGCTGATCCCGGCGGGTTTTTCAATCTTCTCCAGCTCGCTGTTGAGCGATGCACGGTCAAACAGCTGGCCGGTCTCGGGGTCTCGGTACTCCTGATCCTGGATCCAGAAGTCTGCATAGGTGACGTAGCGATCGAAGATGTTCTGGCCGTACTCCGAATAGGATTCGAGGTAGGCGGTCTGGATCTCCTTGCCGATGAACTCCACATAGCGCGGAGTCAGATAACCCTTGATGAACTCAAGGTAGCGATCGTGCAGCTCCTGCGGGAACTGTTCGCGCTCTATCTGCTGCTCCAGCACATAGAAGAGGTGTACCGGGTTGGCCGCCACTTCCGCGTGGTCGAAGTTGAAAACGCGAGAGAGGATCTTGAACGCAAAGCGGGTGGAGAGACCATTCATGCCCTCATCCACACCGGCGTAGTCACGGTACTCCTGATAGCTCTTGGCCTTGGGATCCGTATCTTTCAGGCTCTCGCCATCATAGACCCGCATCTTGGAGTAGAGGCTTGAGTTTTCCGGCTCTTTCAGTCGGGAGAGGACGGAGAACTGGCCCAACAGTTCCAAGGTGCCAGGTGCGCACTTGGCGTCAGTCAACTCGCTGTTGATCAGCAGTTTTTCGTATATCTTCACCTCTTCCGAGACGCGCAGGCAGTAAGGCACCTTGACGATGTAAACCCGGTCGAGGAAGGCTTCGTTGTTCTTGTTGTTACGGAACTGCTGCCACTCTGATTCGTTGGAGTGAGCCAGCAATATACCGTCGAAGGGCAGGGCGGAGAGCCCTTCGGTGCCGTTGTAGTTCCCTTCCTGGGTCGCGGTCAGCAGAGGATGCAGCACCTTGATGGGGGCTTTGAACATCTCCACGAACTCCATGATCCCCTGGTTCGCCTTGCACAGCGCACCTGAGTAGGAGTAAGCATCTGCATCATCCTGGGCATAATGCTCCAGCATGCGGATGTCGACCTTGCCGACCAGAGAGGAGATATCCTGGTTGTTGTCATCACCCGGTTCTGTCTTGGCGATGGCAATCTGATCGAGGATGGATGGGTTGACCTTCTCTACCTTGAACTTGGAGATGTCGCCACCGAACTCGTGCAGTCGCTTGGCTACCCAGGGTGACATGATGGGTCGCAGATAGCGGCGTGGAATGCCGTACTCTTTTTCCAGCAGCTCGCCATCCTCTTCGATGTCGAACAGACAGAAGGGGTGGTCATTGACCGGTGAGCCCTTGATGCGATAGACCGGCACTTTTTGCATCAAGGATTTGAGCTTCTCAGCCAGAGAGGATTTGCCGCCGCCAACCGGTCCCAGCAGATAGAGGATCTGCTTCTTCTCTTCCAGCCCCTGGGCAGAGTGCTTGAGGTAGGAGACGATCTGCTCGATGGCCTCTTCCATGCCGTAGAAATCTTTGAAGGCGGGATAGCGTGCAACGACGCGGTTGGAAAAAAGGCGACTGAGTCTGGGATTGACCGAGGTATCGATCATTTCCGGCTCGCCGATGGCGACCAGCAAGCGTTCGGCAGCGGAGGCGTAGCAGGCTTTGTCCTGCTTACACATATCCAGAAACTCCTGGATACTGTACTCCTCTTCCCTGGCTTTCTCGTATCGCTGTTGATAATGCTCGAAGATGCCCATAACTTTGCCCTCGTTATAGTCGCTTACCCTGAAAAGAGTGGATCACTACTTTTGTTCTGTTTACCTCATTAATCCTAGTCAACAGCCCCCAGTAATCCATCACCATCTATTGGTTTAAATTTGCAAGGGTACTTCCCGATCCTGATGCGGGAAGGCGCAATCAGTGACACACCTATGTTACTGACTGTTAAATTATTTTTGCCACGATAGTGAGGTAAATGTCAAAGAGATAAAAAATAAATGTTTGCCAGAAAATGGAAAGGACAACGCATTGTTCGGGTCAGTTGGCTGTAACACAGACGGGGCAAGGGAAGGAGGAAAAGCGAATGGAAATGGTTGTTACGTTTACGTCAGCGGAATGGTGCTTGTTTGGTGTTTAAGCTCTAATTTTCACATTGACGTTACATTTTTGCTGCTCTAGATTGGCCCTGTGTCGGCAGCCATCGCTTTAGCAAGAGAGTGATGGCTACTGATACAAAGCTCTGTTTAAGCACGTTTCCGTTGGCTTGACCCTCGCATATGCGAGGGTCTTATTTTTTCAGCGGGTTGTTGATGTGCACTGGCATGATCAGTTGTTATGGGTGGGGTAGAACCGTGATACCGCTGCCAGCACTTCGGCGAATGGATGCGCCGCCAGCTGGCCAAATCCAGCCAGGCTTTTTGCCTTGACCCGGGTGGTCAATGGCGTGGCGATACCGCACAGAAAACGGGTCAGAATGCGAGGATGGCGGGTGTGGCACAAGGCTATCAGAGGATCGCACCAGGCACGCAACCCGTTTTCGTTGGGCAGGGTGAGGGTTGGCAATGGCGGCAGTACGGCAACCTCGCCACGGCAGACGGAGCAGTGCCCGCATTTGCTGGGTGCCTGCTCGTTGGCAAAATATCGGGCCAGTTCCTGACTCAGGCAGTGGCTTGATGTAAAAAAGGCCAGCAAGGCCTGTAGCCGGGCCAGTTCACTCAGCTCCTTCTTCTCGAACAGGGCATAGAGCTCGTCTGCCAGTGCATTGATATCAACATCTTGACGCAGCACCCGATAAACATCGGTCATCTGCTTGCTTTCCAGCTCTATCCAGCCCTGTTGTTGCAGATAATCCAGGGCTGCTGCCGCACGGTGCCGTTCCCCCTGATAACCCTGCCAGAGGGCATCGAAGTCCATGGTGCACCAGCTGCGCGCCTGCGATGCACAGGCAAACAGCTGCTCCAGAAACTGGCGTCGGTCGGGATTGAAACGGGTCAGGATCTCGGCCTTGTCCAGCACGAACTTGAAGCGATATTCGGCGAAGTAGCTGTAGGCTGGCATTATGATGCCCGCCATTTCCAGATAGACCAGCAGAGTCTTGAGCGGCAACTGGCGGATGTTGGTGTCGTTGGAGAGACGCAGCAGACCAAACTCCCACTCGCTGCCACTTTGCGACAGGATCTCGAGCAGCGCCACTATGGCGGCGCGATCGGGCGTATCCCCGTACACGAAATTCTCCAGCACGGGGAGCTGGGCGCGATTGGCCAGCACTATGCAGCGGGAAGGGAGCCCATCCCGCCCGGCACGGCCAATTTCCTGACTGTAGTTCTCGATGGATTTAGGTAGATCGTAGTGAATGACCCGGCGAATATCCGCCTTGTCGATCCCCATGCCAAAGGCGATGGTGGCGACAATGCAGTCCACCTTGCCAGCCATGAAGTCATGCTGGATCTGGCTACGCAGGGCCGAGTCGAGCCCGGCATGATAGGCACGCGCCCTGATCCCCGCCCGTTGCAGCAGGTCGGCACAATGCTGCGCGGTGTGCTGCAAGGTGACATAGACGATGGTGGGGGCAGTGGGCTCTCGTCGTACTTCTGCTTGCAGCCAGTTATCACGCGCCTCGGCAGGCTGCGGCACGACCGCCAGATCCAGGTTGGCGCGATAAAAACCCGTGACGATCAGTCCCTCATCCTCGATGTCGAATTTGGCCTGCATGTCGGCCATGACAGCCGGGGTGGCAGTCGCGGTCAGCAGCAATACCTGAGGGATCTTCAGCTCACGGCGATAAGCCGGCAGCTTGAGGTAGTCGGGTCGAAAGTTGTGGCCCCACTCCGAGATGCAGTGCGCTTCATCCACCACCAGCATCGACAGCGGTACCTGCTGGATGAAGCGACGGAAACGCTCGTTCTTGAGCCGCTCCACCGAGATCATCAGGATCTTGAGCTGACCGTCACTGGCCTGCTGCATCACGCGACGACTCTCCTCCGGTGTCTGGCTCGAATCCAGGGTAGCCGCGGGAATCCCTTTGCTGTGGAGAAAAGCGAGCTGGTCGTGCATCAGCGCTATCAGGGGGGAGATCACCAGGGTCAGGTGGGGCAGGGCGAGTGCTGGCAGCTGATAGCAGAGGGATTTGCCGGAGCCGGTGGGGAAGATGGCAGCCGCACTCTGGCCTGCCAGCAACCGGCTGATCACCGTTTCCTGACCGGGCCTTAACTGGTCGAAACCGAAGTGACGGGTCAACAGGGATGAGATCATGGCAGGGACTCCAGCGCAAAACCACCATAATACCACCGCTCGGGAGTGCCTGAACGGCCCTTCAGAGGAAAACAGCGCCCATTTGGGCGCTGTTGATATTGTGTTATCGCATTGTTGTAGTTTTTTTGTGAGGTAAACCGGATATTTTTCAGTGATTATGTGGAAAAAAGCGATTGCAGATGGGATATTCCTTGTCCGTAACCCCGTGTGTCTCCGGACTGGCTCAATAGAAGGCTTGCCGGGGCAGACGACGCCAGCCTGTGACATGGGTGTCGCCTGGTGTAGTGGTTGCCAACAGGACTAATGATTCACGCACTTCGGTGCTCAGGGACTATTTGATGACACAACAACACCCCCTCATGAGACTGGTCAACAGCACCAGTCTGGTAAGCCAGATCCTGGTCGGTCTGGTATTCGGTATCCTCCTTGCCATGTTCATGCCGGAATGGGCCAAAGCGGCGGGTCTGCTTGGCAGCCTGTTCGTCGGTGCCTTGAAGGCGGTTGCTCCACTGCTGGTCTTTGTACTGGTAATGGCAGCGATCATCGGCCACAAGCAGGGCCAGAAGAGCAACATGAAGCCGATCCTGCTGCTCTACCTGCTGGGCACTTTCCTGGCTGCTGCGGTTGCCGTCGTGGCCAGCTTCCTGTTCCCCTCCAACCTGCATCTGGTGGCAAGCAGCGCCGAGATCACCCCGCCGGGCGGCATCACAGAGGTGCTGCAGACCCTGCTGTTCAACGTGGTGACCAACCCGGTCAAGGCGCTGATGGATGCGAACTATATCGGTATCCTGGCCTGGGCCATCGGTCTTGGCATCGCCATGCGCCACGCCAATGACAGTACCAAGGCGATGATCACCGATCTCTCCCACGGCGTCTCCACCATCGTCAAGGCGGTGATCCGCTGCGCGCCGCTCGGTATCCTGGGGCTGGTGGCGTCCACCCTGGCCGAGACCGGCTTCGATGCGCTGTTTGGCTATGCTCATCTACTGGTGGTGCTGATCGGCTGTATGCTGTTTATCGCTTTCGTGGTCAATCCGATCATCGTGTTCTGGAAGATCAGACGCAACCCTTATCCACTGGTGCTGACCTGCCTGAAAGAGAGCGGCGTGACCGCCTTCTTCACCCGCAGCTCCGCCGCCAACATTCCGGTCAACATGACCCTGTGTGAAAAACTGCGCCTGCCGGAAGACACCTATGCGGTCTCCATCCCGCTGGGTGCCACCATCAACATGGCCGGCGCCGCCATCACCATTACCGTGCTCTCCATGGCGGCGGTACACACCTTGGGGATGGAAGTGGATCTGGCTACCGCCGTGCTGCTCTCCGTGGTGGCCACCATCAGTGCCTGCGGCGCTTCCGGTGTGGCTGGTGGCTCCCTGCTGCTGATCCCGCTGGCGTGCAGCCTGTTTGGCATCGGCAACGACATCGCCATGCAGGTAGTCGCCGTGGGCTTCATCATAGGTGTGTTGCAAGATTCTGCCGAGACAGCTCTCAACAGCTCCACAGATGTGCTGTTCACCGCTGCCGCCTGTATGGCCGAAGATGAAACCCTGCTGGATGCCGCGTCGCTGCCAAGCCGCGAAGCTTGATAGCCAGCTTCATCAAACCATTGAAAGCGCCCTCTTGTGAGGGCGTTTTTTTATGTGCGTTATCGATGGCCGAGTGCATCAGGATGTGAGATCCCTTCAATTGGAGGGATGCGTGTGGGCTGAAGATCATGGCGTAAATAGGGGCCAGTTTGCCAACAGACATACCCGCCGGATGGACTAGCTGTCAGCCGCTTATCTATGTTCGGCCAGCATACGACCACCGGGAGCCTGTCATGAAAGGAACAAGGCGTGGGGCTGTGGTGTTCAAGGGAGATGCACGCTGCGAGCCGGCCTGTCAATTCGGTAAGCTGGGCCGAGCCATGCTTCTCTAAGGCGTCCTGACTGAGCTAGGTTCGTATCGTCAAAGGCTGGACCTGGTGCGCTCGTGGATGACGGCATTGTCGCGCCATTGCCACTGAAGAGTGCAGTTTAGCATTACAGGAATGGGTTATTTGTGCATAAAAAATGCCCGCCATCACTGGCGGGCATTTGCTTTGCCGTTATGGTCTGGTGATTAGCCAAACAGCTGGTAAAGGATGGCGGAGATGGCAATGGTACCCATCAGAGCAACAAACGCGTTGCTGATGTGTCCCTGGTATTTTGCCATGGCTGGTACGCGTTTGATGGCGTACATCGGCATGATGAAGAGGATGGTGGCGATGATGGGGCCACCAAGAGATTCAATCATGCCCAGGATGGAGGGGTTGGCGATGGCCGTGCCCCACAGGGTGAGGATGAAGAAGGCGATGATGAAGATCTCAACCTTCTTGTGGTTCGGCTCTTTGCCGGATTTGCGCATGTTCTGGACGATCATCCCTTTCAGACCTTCACGGGCACCCAGGTAGTGACCAAAGAAGGAGGATACGATGGCGACGAATGCAACCAGCGGACCGAAGTAAGAGATGATGGGGCTTGCATGCTGGTTTGCCAGATAAGAGAGCACGGCAATATTCTGTGACTTGGCTTCAGTCAGTTGTTCCGGGGTCAGGCTCATGACACAGGAGAAGACGAAGAACATCACGAAGCCCAGCAGTATGGTGGCAGTGCGCTTGAGAATGGCATCGGACTTCTCGACTGCATGGTCGCCATGATCACGACGCTGGGCCAGAGAGAAGCTGGAGATGGCCGGGCTGTGGTTGAAGGAGAACACCAGTACCGGGATGGTCAGCCACAAGGTAGTGGCGAAATCCTTGGCAGACGGCACCTGGGACAGGGCGGCGCCAGTCCAGTCGGGGATCAGGTAGAAGGAGATACCTACCAGGATGGCGATGAGCGGGTAGACCAGAAACTCGGTGACCTTCAGCATCAGCTTCTCGCCCGCCAGCATCACCGACATCATGCCCATGATCAGCACGATGGAGAGGAGCCAGCGCGGTGGCGCAACCATCTGCAACTGGTTGACCATGAAGCTTTCGACCGTGTTGGTGATACCGACACCGTAGATCAGCACTATGGGGTAGATGGCAAAGAAGTAGAGCAGGGTGATTAATTTACCGGCGCCCACCCCGAAATGCTCTTCCACCACTTGTGTGATATCGGCATTGGGTTGCTTGGACGAAAGTACAAAACGGGCGAGGCCACGGTGGGCCAGATAAGTCATGGGGCCGACCAGCAGCGCCATGACCACCAGTGGCCAGAAGCCACCCATGCCAGCGTTGATGGGCAGGAACAGGATACCCGCGCCGACGGCAGTGCCGAACAGGCTGATAACCCAGGTAGTGTCTTGTTTGCTCCAACCGCGAGATTGGATTGAGCTCGTTCCTTGCTCCTGTGAGGCTGCAACTTCCTGTGCGCCTATGACTGTATTAGACATGTGTCTCACCCCGAATGTGTGTTTTTTGTTGAGTCGGCGCAAGGATACGGTTTTTCTAATCAAAAATGTTAATCAAATTCACCTTTGTGAGGGATAAACCCTCACTCTTTTATGGAAATGTGATCGAAAGAATAAAAAATCAATTTTTTTTATAAACCTATACGTTAGTTTATTGTTAGCGCGCAAATATTGCACTGGAATATGTTTGCAAAATGTTACGTGGCAAGTTGGCGAGATAGCTGGCGGATCATGCTGGCAGTCGCCCCCCAGATGAAGTGATCCTGCCAAGGTATCCAGTAGATGGTGTGTAGCTGATCGGCCCTTGGAATGGTCATGGCTATGTGGTGGCGTGGGTCCAGCAGATGATGGAGTGGTACTTCAAAGGCCTGAGCCACTTCATCCTGGCTCAAGGTGAGTTGATAATCGGCGGCAACCAGCCCCAGCACGGGTAGCACATCGTATTGGGAAATGGTGTTGAGCGGGGCCAGGGTCCCGATGATCTCGACCTGAGCCGGTATGATACCCAGCTCCTCCCAGGTTTCCCGCAATGCCGTATGGATCCGGTTGTGATCGTCCGGATCCTGTCGCCCGCCAGGAAAGCTAATCTGTCCCGCGTGATGACGCAGGTGTGCGCTGCGGCGGGTCAGCAGCAGTTGCAAGCCGTCGGCCCGCTCCACCAGCGGCAGCAAGACGGCGGCAGGTTTGAGCCCTGTCACCGTCAGTCGATGGGCGGGGGCAGGGCGTTGCAGTAAAAAGCGGGTCAGCAGTTCGGCGCGGTCCATCTTGTTTATTCTCTCGAATCGTCTCTCAATCCTGCGCTGGGGTCTCTTTCATGGTCACTCCGTTATCCATTCTGTCAACTTCTCAACTTCTCAACTTCTCAACTTCTCAACTTCTCAGCTTATCGGCTTTTCAGCGTCTCCAGCAACGGCAGTATGCGGGCCACCTTGTCATAGGTTTCCTGATATTCACTGTCCACATCGGAGTCGGCAATGATTCCCCCCCCGGCCCAGCAGTGTAGTTGGCGGTCTGCCGCAATCAGAGTGCGAATGCAGATGCTGGTGTCCATCCGGCCATGCTGGCTCAGATAGCCGATACTGCCACAGTAAGCGTTGCGGCGCTGGGGCTCCAGCTCCTCAATGATCTCCATGGCCCTGATCTTGGGGGCGCCGGTGATGGAACCGCCCGGGAAACAGGCGCGCAGCAGATCCACCGCCTGCCAGCGGTTATCCAGCTCGCCGTGGATGGTGGACACCAGATGATGCACCGCCGGGAACGACTCCACGGCAAACAGGCTGGGCACGCTGACGGAGCTAGGACGGCTCACCCTGCCGATATCGTTGCGCAGCAGATCCACGATCATCAGATTCTCTGATCTGTCCTTGTCGGCGCCAGCCAGCTCGAGGGCGCTGGCCTGATCTTGCTGCGGATCGGCAAGTCGGGGGCGGGTACCCTTGATGGGCTTGGTTTCGATATGGCGATCATCAAGCAGCAGAAACCGCTCGGGGGAGAGGCTTAGAATGGCGCTCTGCGGCAGGCGAACAAAGGCCGAAAACGGAGCCCGGTTGGCGCGGGACAACACCTGATAAGCCTGCCACTCATCGCCGCAATAGGCGGCGCTGAAGCGCTGGGTCAGGTTGATTTGATAACAGTCCCCGGCACTCAGGTAAGCCTGTACTCGCGCAAATTTCTCGCCGTACTCGGCGCGGCTCATGTTGCTGCGCCACTCGCTCTGCAGGGCAAATGGCGGTGTTGGCATCTCGTGCTGTGCGGCCAGCCACTGCAGCCGGCGATGGAGGCCTGCTTCATCACCCCAATGCACCAGCTGCCAGGTGCCGCTTGCTACGTTGCGCAGCAGGGCCCAGTCATAGATGCCGACTGCCATGTCCGGCACGGACACATCCTGCGCGGCCAGTGTCGGCAATCGCTCGAAGCGACGGCCAAGATCATAGCCAAACAGCCCGAGGGCGCCGCCAATAAAAGGCAATTCGTCACAGTGCGGTGCTTTCTCGCCCAGCAGATCACGTTGCCATTGTGCCAGCAGGGTCAGGGGATCCGTGTCAAACGACAGACACTGTTCGCCCCGGGTTATCCAGGTCAGTGGCCCCTCTGTCTGCAGGGTTGCCAGCGGGTCGGCGCTGATGATGTCAAAGCGGTTGTCCGCTCCCTGCGGGCCGGCCGATTCGAGCAACATGGCCCAGGGCTGATGATGCAGACGGGCAAACAACGCATGCAGCGCTGTCTGGTGATCAAAGTGGTGGATATGAAGAGTTGGTTTCATTTTTTGTTACACAGGCAACAGTTTGCACCCTGCTCCCTAGCCGGTATGGGGGGGCAAGCGTATCATAGGCATCGGAATTTTTAGAACAAACACGCCGTTGTCTATCGGGCCGACAGGCATACCGCCTGACATTATGACACCGAAGCACGGCTCATATGGAAGCCCTTGCTCTGCCACCACGACGGAGACAAGGACCAGTGAGGATGATATGAGCATCATTAAAAAACAGGATTTTATCGATTCCGTCGCCGACGCCCTGCAGTACATCTCCTACTATCACCCCCTTGATTTCGTCCATGCTGCCAAGGCTGCCTATGACCGTGAGGTCAACCCGGCCGCCAAGGATGCCCTGGCCCAGATCCTGATCAACTCCCGCATGTCAGCCGAAGGGCATCGTCCCCTGTGCCAAGATACCGGTATCGTTACCTGCTTCGTCAAGATAGGCATGCAGGTGCAGTGGGACAGCGATATGACGGTGCAGGAGATGGTGGATGAGGGGACGCGCCGCGCCTACACCAATCCGGACAACCCGCTGCGCGCCTCCGTGCTGGCCGACCCGGCTGGCAGCCGCAAGAACACCAAGGATAACGCCCCTGCTGTCGTGCATATCGACATGATCCCGGGCAACAAGGTGGAAGTGAGCATAGCGGCCAAGGGCGGCGGCTCCGAGAACAAATCCAAGATGGTGATGCTCAACCCATCCGACGATGTCGTCGAGTGGGTACTGAAAACAGTGCCGACCATGGGCGCCGGCTGGTGCCCGCCCGGTATGCTGGGCATCGGCATTGGTGGCACCGCCGAGAAGGCGGCCGTGCTGGCCAAGGAAGCCTTGATGGAGCACATCGACATTCAGGAGCTGATCGCCCGTGGTCCCAAGACCACCGAAGAGAAGCTGCGGGTCGAACTCTATGACAAGGTTAACAAGCTCGGGATCGGTGCTCAGGGTCTGGGCGGCCTCACCACAGTGCTGGACGTGAAGGTCAAGAGTGCCCCGACCCATGCCGCTTCCAAGCCGGTGGTGATGATCCCCAACTGTGCGGCCACCCGCCATGTCCACTTCGAGCTGGATGGCTCGGGGCCTGCCGAGTTGACCCCGCCGAAACTGGCCGATTGGCCGGAGATCACCCGCGAAGCCGGGGCCAATGTGCGCCGTGTCAATGTTGACGGTATCACCAAGGCGGAGCTTGCAAGCTGGAAGAGCGGCGACACAGTACTCCTCTCCGGCAAGATCCTTACCGGTCGCGATGCTGCCCACAAGCGCATTGCCGACATGTTGAAAAATGGCGAGGGTCTGCCGGAAGGGGTAGATTTCACCAACCGTTTTATCTATTACGTTGGTCCGGTCGATGCGGTTCGTGACGAAGTGGTTGGCCCTGCTGGCCCCACGACTTCCACCCGAATGGACAAGTTCACCGACATGATGCTGGGGGAAACCGGCCTCATCGGCATGATCGGCAAGTCCGAGCGTGGCCCCAAAACAGTCGAGAGTATCAAGCAGCACAAAGCCGTTTATCTGATGGCCGTAGGGGGCGCAGCCTACCTGGTCGCCAAGGCGATCAAGAAGTCGCGGGTGGTGGCTTTTGCCGACTTGGGTATGGAAGCCATCTACGAGTTCGAGGTGGAGGATATGCCAGTGACGGTGGCTGTTGATTCTCAAGGCAACAATATCCACGAGACAGGCCCGGCCTACTGGTCGGCCAAGATTGCCGAGCTGGATGGCAAGCTCTCCTGATTGTCGTGTCGTCTCGTCGTGTCGAACCAGGGCCAAGGATACTCGTATCATTCCTGTGGGGTGGCACGAGCAAACGACCAGGCCGTCTGTGACATTGGGTGACCGCGTAAAAAGGCGACCTTAGGGTCGCCTTTTTTATCGTCCCGCAGGTTGGCGTTGGTACTGGCTCAGGTGCACAGACCAGACGGGTCACTTCTGCTTGGTCACTCTTCTATTGCTCTTTTCTGGCGCTCTTGCCTGATCCCTTCTCCCCTTGTTCCATTTCTTCACGGCGATTTCGAGTCTCCAGGCTGTTCTGGACCATCAGTGGTTGAGATAGACATCCTGTCCGCCGTAGGCCAGCGGGCCGCTGTGCACGGGCAGTAGTTTTCCTGCAGGCTCGAAAAAACGGGTCAGCACCCCGAAGCGTTGCCCCAGTTTGCTCAGCTTGACGCGATCCAGCGAAACCTGTGCAGGCAGCCAGGTCAAGACGGCTGCGCAGTGACCATTGCCCAGACTCTGCTCCAGCATTAGCTGCCAGTTCTTGATCTTGGGACTGTGAACCACCAGCACCCGAGCGGGGTTGATCCCCTGAGCCTGCAGCTGTTTGGCCACTGGCAGGCCTGGCGGGGCAATCAGCAGGATCCAGCCCGTGTCACCATGGCTCAGTCTCACCAGCTCGTCGAGCAATGGTCGCTCATCGCTGGCAGGTGCGGTGTGGCACGCTTCTTCCACCTTGCTTTGATGGCGGGTTGGCCAGGGATTGCTCATGCTGACAGACGCGGCGAAAGGGAGGTGACTCATGGGCTGGCTCATATGTTTGTCCTGTATGGATAACCATGCTGTATGTGTATGCAGTAGTTGCAACTCAGGTCAGTGACAAGCCATTTATGGCCAAAAATGTGATCAAGCTGGCAGGGGATGAACTCATATTATTGATTGTAAAAGATATTTTATTTTTACCGGGGTGCTTGTTTTTTAGGCTATGGACAAAGAGGGAGGTGGCGCCCATGGTTATACAGTATCTGGATGAAGAGGAGAGATGAAGATGGACGTCAGTACCTTGCAACGGCTGGATGCCAATATCCTGCTCGGGATCATCAATGAAAAGTTGCGGTTGGAGTGTGATGGCCTGGAGGAACTACTGGCTTATTACGACATGACGGAGGATCAACTGGCGACCCGGTTAATGCAGATAGGCTATCACTACGACCCCATGAGCAATCAGTTCAAGGCCCATGGTTGAAGGGGAGTCGATCGTCATCATCGGGGAGCCAATCATGCTTTATGAACAGCGCACATTGAAATCGTTTTCAATGTGCGCTGAATTTTCAGCTATTTTCATGGATTTTCAGTACTTGGCAATGATTGAAAACCTATTCACGGATTTATATTTGCATTTATTTGTTAAGTGGCTGATTTTAAATGAAATGAATGTTCCTGATTAATAAGTTTCAGGAAAGGGTTTTCAAGCTTGAACTGTCATTTTTATACGTTAAAGTGTGACTTGCGTTAACTTTTAAACCATCGGCTTTAGCTAGTATGCCCACGCCGGAACATATTCTGAGATAACAACAGCACCGGTCCCTGATGGGATAACAATTTTATTATTCTGTAACGAAGGAAATGGTTTATGGCTACCAAGAAGAAGACAGACCAGGATCTCCAACTGGATAAAGATCAGCTCAAGGCGAGTATCGTGCGTCACCTGCGTTCTACCTTGGGCACAAGCGAACAGAAAGCCTCGCCAGAAGCGTGGTGGAAAGCGACCGCAGCCGCCGTCAACGAACAGGTGTACGAGCGCCTGACCCGTACTCAGCAGACTCATTTCAAGAAAGATACTCGTGCGATTCATTATCTCTCTGCTGAATTTCTGATGGGGCGTTTGACCTCCAACAACCTGCACAACCTCTCCCTGTACAAAGTGTGTGAAGAGGCGTTGGGTGAACTCGGTCTGGAACTGACCGATTTGTGTGAACAAGAGCCGGACATGGCGCTCGGCAACGGTGGCCTTGGTCGCCTGGCTGCCTGCTTCATCGACTCCCTTGCCACCCTGAATTACCCGGCTGTCGGTTATGGCATCCATTACGAGCACGGCCTGTTCCGTCAGGAGATTAAGGATGGTCGCCAGATCGAACGCCCGGACTCCTGGCGTGAATATGGCAATCCCTGGGAGATCTGCCGCCCGGAATCCGTGCAGGAGATCCCGCTCTACGGCTATGTGGAAACCGTGTTCGGCGACAAGGGTGGCCTGAAGAAGGTATGGCACGCAGGTCGCAAGATCAAAGGGGTGCCTTGGGATATCCCTGTGGTGGGCTTTGGCGGTCACACCGTCAATATCCTGCGCCTGTGGGAATCCCGCGCCTCCGAGTTTTTCGACTGGGACGTGTTCAATGCCGGTGGTTACATCGATTCCCAGGCTGAAAAAGCCCAGGCCGAAACCATCTCCAAGGTGCTCTACCCGAATGATGAAACAGATGCGGGTAAAGAGCTGCGCCTGATCCAGCAGTACTTCTTCTGTGCCTGCTCCATCAAGGACATCATGCGCCGCTACAAGCGGGTGCATGGCAGCGACTTCAGCAATTTTGCCGCGCAAATTGCCATTCAGCTCAACGATACTCACCCGACCGTGGCTATCCCCGAGCTGATGCGGGTGCTGGTGGATGAGGAAGACTTGAACTGGGATGCCGCCTGGGCCATCTGCTATCGGGTCTTCTCCTACACCAACCACACACTGTTGCCGGAAGCGCTGGAGAAGTGGTCCGTCAGCCTGTTTGAGAAGGTGCTGCCCCGTCACCTGGAAGTCATTTACGAGATCAACGCCCGCTTCCTGAGCGATCTGGTCGAACCCAAGTGGCCAGGCAACGATGCCATCAAGGCCAAACTCTCCATCATTGAAGAAGGGGATGTACGCAAGGTGCGCATGGGCAACCTGTGCGTGATCGGTTCGTCCAAGGTGAACGGCGTGGCCGAGATCCACTCCAAGCTGGTGAAAGAGGATCTCTTCCCCGAGTTCGCCGAGCTGTGGCCAGAGAAGATGTGCAACGTCACCAACGGCGTGACGCCCCGTCGCTGGCTGTTGGCCTGCAACCCGGAGCTGGCCGAGCTCTATAACGAAGTGGTGGGCAAAGAGTGGCCGCTGCAGCTCGACAAGCTGCGCGCCGTCACCAAGTTTGCCGACGACAAGGCATTCCAGCAGCAGTTCATGACCATCAAGCGTCATAACAAGGAGAAACTGGTCAAGGTCATCAAGGCCGAAACCGGCATCGATGTGAGTGCCGAGGCGATCTTCGACGTCCAGATCAAGCGTCTGCACGAGTACAAGCGCCAACAGCTGAACCTCATCCATATCATGGCGCTCTACCGTCGTCTGCTGGCGAATCCTGACTATGACATGCACCCGCGCGTGTTCATCTTCGGCTCCAAGGCGGCGCCCGGTTACAAGCTGGCCAAGGACATCATCTACGCCATCAACAAGCTGGCGGAACGGGTCAACAACGATGCTCGCATCCAGGGCAAGCTGAAAGTGGTGTTCATGCCGAACTACCGCGTGAGTCTGGCCGAGAAGCTGATCCCGGCGGCCGATGTCTCCGAGCAGATCTCCACTGCAGGTTACGAAGCCTCCGGTACCGGCAACATGAAGATGGCACTGAACGGCGCCATCACCATAGGGACACTGGATGGGGCCAACATCGAGATCGCGGAAGAGGCGGGTGCCGAAAACTGCGCCATCTTCGGTCTGAACGTGGATGAGGTGAAGTCTCTGAAGGCGCGCGGCTACAACCCGTACGACTTCTACTATGCCAACTCAGAGCTCAAGGCCGTGCTGGATTGGTTCGACACCGACTACTTCACGCCGGGCCGTCCGGGCGAGCTGGCCTCCATCAAGCGCTCCTTGTTGGAAGGGGGTGATCCCTACCTGACCCTGGCCGATTTTGCTTCCTACTCCGATGCGCACAAGCTCATCGATACCTGGTACCGGGATCCGGCGCTGTGGGCGAAGAAGGCCATCATCAACTCGGCTACCATGGGCAAGTTCAACTCGGACCGTTCCATCCAGGACTACGTGGATCGGATCTGGAATCTGACGAGCTGCAACGTACAAGGTTGATAACCTCTTGATATGAAAAAGCCCTCGCAATGCGAGGGCTTTTTGTTTCAGGGCATTTGGGGATCAGAGAATGTCCCCGACAAAGTAGGCAAGCCCTGCCAGCAGCACTGTGAACACGACGTTCAGTGCCATACCGGCTTTCATCATCTCTTTCTGGCGGATATGACCGCTGGCGAAGACGATGGCATTGGGTGGGGTGGCGACCGGCAGCATGAAAGCGCAGGAGGCACCTATGGCGATCAGCACCGCCATGACGATGGGGGATACGCCCAGCGCTTCAGCCACCCCGGCAAACAGCGGGATGAGCAGGGCTGCGGTGGCGGTGTTGGAGACCAGTTCGGTCAGGAATACCACGAATGCCGCCAGCATCAACAAGATGATGGTGACATCCTGGATCTCCACTCTGTGGTTGAGCTGCGGACGGGTCACCAGATAGAGCAGGGCAATGCCGCAAGGCATCAGGATCAGCACCACAGGCACACCAAACTTCATCCAGTCGGTGAAGCCAATCCCCATCTGGGCGGCAGCGATGGCATTGGGTGGACTGCCGACCAGGGTGCCTATGCCACCAATGCTGGCGCTATAGGCGATACCCAACAGTACGAAGACGAAGGTGGCCCGTTCCTTCTTGCTGTCGAGCCGTGCCAGCATACCGATGGCCAGTGGCAGCATCATGGCGGTGGTGGCGGTATTGCTGATCCACATGGACATGGCCGCCGTGATGGTAAACAGCAATATTATCCCCCAGCCCAGATGACCGTTGGCCAGGTGCATCACCTTGCCCGCCATCAGGGTATCCAATCCCTGTTTGGAGAGGGCGGCTGCGAGGGCGAAACCACCAAAAAACAGGAACAGAATAGGATTGGCAAAATCGGTGAGGGATTTGCTCATGTCAAGCACCCCGAGCACTGTGGCCAGCAGAGGTACCAGCAGGGCCGTGATGGTGACGTGCAGGGCTTCGGTAAGCCAGAGAATGGCGATGAAGACCAGGATCCCCAGCCCTTTGTTGACCATGGGATCAAACGGCAGCCAGGCCAGCATGGCACAGAGCAACAGCACATCCAGGATGACAATCCCGGATTTGATGTCCAGCCAGCGAGATGGGGTAGTAGAGGGTACAGCCGATGTGTGCATAGTGTTCTCTCGGTTAATTTATGGTTGTTGTTGTGTTGCCGAGATTACAATTATTCCCCTGTTTGAAACAGGGGGAAGTCGTCAAATCATGCCGGGACTCACAGACTCAAAGCAGCGCGAAACACTTGAAAAACAAAAATTAAATAATTATTTATCAATTGAAGCTATGCCACAGAGGCAACCCACTCCTTGAACAGGCTTTTGGGCAGAGAGCCGCTGCGTTGTGCCACCATCTTGCCCTGTTTGAATATCATCAGGGTGGGAATGCTGCGGATGGCGTAACGGGCTGCGATGGCAGCTTGTTGTTCCGTGTCGACTTTGACAAAGCGGAAGTGGGGCTTAAGTTCGCTGGCAACCTGTTGAAAAATTGGTGAAAATTGTAGGCATGGTCCGCACCAGCTGGCCCAGAAGTCCACCACGACCGGAAGATCGGATTGGATAAGAATATCGAATTGATCCTCACGGCCGATGACAGGTGTGATACCAAAAAGCGAGGACTTGCAACGACCACATTTCGCGTTTGAATCCATTTTTTCGGCGGGCAGGCGGTTTCTGGTGAAGCAATGACTACAATAGGTAGTGATAAATGACATAATTGATTCCTGTAAGCATAAGCCCTGCAACATCTTTATTGCACTGACAGGGCAGAGTAACGGTAACATAGCAGTCAGTTATTTTTCACAGCCAGTGGTCCGTTAGCGGATACACGGTCATGACATGAGAATCGAGACGGGATGAATAATGTGACACGGGTCAATCGTGTTGTCCTGAGCCTGATCATCGTCGCGCTGCTGGCGTTTGCCGGCTATTGCTGGCAACTGCTCAGCCAGCAACACAAGGCCTCCGAGCTGAGTGTGGCAGCGGAATTGATCCTCAATCGGGTCAATACCGACACTATTTATCTGCTGGGGCGCGAGAAAGCCAATGATGGCAATGTACAGCAGCGCCTCAACCAGTTGTCGAGCAACCTGGACAGCTTCGTGCGCCAGGTGCGCAACGATCCGGATACGGCCGATAGTCCCAACTCCCAATCCCTGCTGCACGATATCGACAGCTACCTGCTGGACTTGGCCAAGCTCTACTCCATGGAGATGGCTATCCAGTATATAGAGCAGCCTTTTCAGAAGCAGCTCAATGCCTTGCTGGCAACCCTGCCTGCCAGCTCTGCGCTGGCCATTGATCTGGTCGAACTGGCGCAGCTCAGCCACTACCTCAAGCGCAGCTGGGACAGGGGTGAGCAACGGCAACTGCAAGCGCTGCAGCAACGACTCAAGACTGCCTATCCCGAGTATCCCCAGGTGGCCGGGCTTGCCCAGTTGAGCGAGGACGTCAGCCGTCAGGTGGTGGATTACCATGTGTTGCGCAACCAGGTTATCGACATGCATGAGCTGGATGGCTTGTCGGTCTGGAAACAAAGCAAAATGGAGCAAGCCTCCTCCCTCAAGAGCCGTTTCTACCTGATGGTGCTCGCGGGTGCAATGGTCTGCTTCGCGCTGGTGGCGGTGACCCTGTGGCGTCGCAACCAGAAGTTGAGCGAGCTGTCACGCCAGACCGGCTTGCTGGCGCAGGCAAAAAGCGATTTTCTGGCCAACATGAGCCACGAGATCCGCACTCCCATGAATGCCATCATAGGTTTCAGTTCCTTGGCGCTGCAAACCGAGCTGGATCAGCAGCAGCGGGATTACCTCAGCAAGATCAAGTCTTCGTCAGATACCTTGCTGCTGCTTATCAACGACATTCTGGATCTGACCAAGGTGGAGTCCGGCAAGCTGACCCTGGAAGAGATCGATTTTGACTTGAGCGAGCAGATAGATTCGCTCGCCGGCATGTTTGCCGATCTGGCCGAGCGCAAGCAGGTCGAGGTCATCATCAACAAGTCCCCGGCCGTGCCCGATTTCCTGCGCGGCGATCCGCTGCGCCTGGGCCAGGTACTGGTCAATCTGGTCAACAACGCCATCAAGTTTACCGAGCGGGGCGAGGTGGAAGTGGCCATCACCCTGGTCAACCAGCATCCCATGCGGGTGCGTTTCAGCGTGCGGGATACCGGGATTGGCATCGCCGAGGATAAGCAGGACCAGCTGTTCCAGCCTTTCACCCAGCTGGAGGCGGGCAACACCCGCAAATATGGTGGCTCAGGTCTTGGCCTCAATATCTCCCAGCGTCTGGTCGAACTGATGGGCGGGCGGATCACTGTGCAGAGCAAGCCGGGGTCCGGCTCTGTGTTCCAGTTCGAGATCCCCATGATCAAGGCGGTGTACGGGGTATCGGGCCGCCGGGTCTTTTTCGAGCATCAGCCGCTCATTCTGGTGATGGATGACAATGAGCTGGTGCTGGACCTGGCCAAGGATATTCTCGGCCGGGCCGGTGTCCGGGTCGTGGCTGTCAACAGCCTCTCCCGGGCGCGTCAGTTATTGCGGGAAGAGGGGCAGAATATCCGGCTGGCCATTCTGGACTGGCGCATGGGGCAGGAGGATGGCCTGGATCTGGCCCTCGAAATGTACCAGCACAGCCAGTGGCGGCGACTGCCTATTCTGATGACCAGTGCCTGGGCCAAGGAGGGACTGCACGGGCGGATGGAGAGCATGGGCCTGACCCACTTTCTGCCCAAGCCCATGACCGAGAATTCCCTGCTGGCCAAGGTGGATGAGCTGCTCAATGGCAGCTCCCATGATCATCAGGTCCGCCAGGCCGAAGCCCAGGGCGATCAGCAGCACTTTCGTGAGCTGCTGCAAGGTGTCCGGGTCTTGCTGACGGAGGACAACAGAGTCAACCAGCAACTCATCATCGAGTATCTGCGCCGGATCGATGCCGTGGTAACCGTGGTAGGTAACGGGCGCGAGGCGGTCGAACGGGTAGCCGAGCAGCCTTTTGACGTCATCCTGATGGATTTGCAGATGCCGGTACTCGATGGGTTGGATGCGACCCGCCAGATCCGCAAGATGGTCGACAAGCATGACGTGCCCATCATAGCGCTGACTGCCAGCGCCATGCCCGGTGACAGGGAGCGTTGCCTCGGTGTCGGCATGAACGGCTATGTCACCAAGCCGGTCAGCAAGCTGGATCTCTACAACAACCTGTTGCAGTGGGTGAAGAGCGCCAGCGGCGAGCGCCGGATCCCGCTGGAGGTGAAACCCCCTGATCTGATGGGAGTACTGGATCTGGAAGATGCCCTCAAACGGCTGGAGCAAGACAAGGAGGCGCTGCAGATCCTGTTCAAGCTGTTCATGTCCGAGCACAAGGATGATCTGTGGGAGATCCGCTCCGCCTTGCGTCGCCAGCAACCCGAAGTGGCCTGTCGTCTGTTGCATACCCTGAAGGGGGTGTCAGCCAATATCTCCGCTGCTCGCCTGCAGATCATGGCCGGTGATTTGGAGTGGCGACTGCGCCAGCAAGAGGAGTTGACCGAGCCGGATCTGGAGCAGCTGCAACAGGTATTCAGCCAGACCCGGGAGGAGGTGTCTCACTTTCTGCTGACCGGAGAGCAGCATGAATCACCATACAGCCCCGTGGGGCAGCGAGATGATCGCTTATTTCAGGGAAACAAATAGCAATAATTCTCAAGCCAGCCACTTCAGGCTATCATGACCCTCTCGTATCGCCCCCTTCTGGGGGCGATTGCATTACGTTTCCCCGTGACGGGCGGCAGCCTTGGGCTGGCCGCGACAAAGGACATCTACGTGAGTGTATTCTCAAGGCTGGGCTGGTTCTTCAAGGAGCAGTGGCGGCGTTATCTGATCGCCATCTCCTTGCTGATGATGGTGGCACTGTTGACCGTGATCCCGCCCAAAGTGGTGGGTTGGGTGGTGGATGGCATCGCCAAAGGTTCTCTCGACAACGACACCCTGATGGGCTATCTGGCGGGGCTGTTTGTGCTCGGTCTGCTCATTTATCTGCTGCGCTACGTATGGCGGGTCATGTTGTTTGGTGCCTCCTACCGGCTTGCCTATGTGCTGCGCAACCGACTGTTCAGCCACTTCACCCGCATGAGCCCCGATTTTTACCAGCGCCACCGCACCGGCGATTTGATGGCTCACGCCACCAACGATATCCAGGCGGTGGAGATGACAGCCGGGGAAGGGGTGCTGACCCTGGTGGACTCCATCATAGTCGGGGTGCTGGTGCTCTCCATCATGTGCAGCCAGTACTCCTGGCAGCTGACCCTGCTCTCCCTGCTGCCCCTGCCTGTGATGGCATTCTTCATGAACCGCTTCGGCACCCAGATCTACAAGGAGTTCAAGGCGGCGCAGGGGGCCTTCTCCCGTCTCAACAACAAGACCCAGGAGGCGCTCTCTGGCGTGCGGGTGCTCAAGTCTTATGCGGTTGAATCCCTGGAAGACAAGGGCTTTGCCGAACTGACCCGACAGGCGGGGGCGTGCAACATGGCGGTGGCACGCATCGATGCCAAGTTCGATCCTGTCATCTACCTCTGTATCGGGTGCTCCTACCCGGTGGCAGCGTGCTGGTGGTGCGTGACGAGCTGACGCTGGGGGAGCTCACCAGTTTCACCATGTATCTGGGTCAGCTCATCTGGCCCATGTTTGCCATCGCCTGGCTGTTTAACATCATAGAGCGGGGCAGCGCCGCCTATTCACGCATCGAGAGCATGCTGGCCGAGCGCAGCGACATCGAAGATCCGATGGAGCCGGCGGTGTTTGTCTCTCCCTTCCCGCTCCAGGCCAAGGGGGTGAGCTATCAGCTGGAGCAGCGCACCTTGCTGCGCAATATCGACTTCACCCTCCACAGCGGTGGCATGCTGGGGATCGTCGGGCGCACCGGGGCTGGCAAGAGCTCGCTGCTCAAGCTGTTGATGCGCCTTGCCAATCCCACGTTTGGTGAGCTCACCATGGGCGCAGTGCCCATAGCGCAGCTGGCCCTTGGCGATCTGCGCGGCCAGTTTGCCTATGTGCCCCAGGAGCCGTTTTTGTTCTCCACCACCATAGCGGCCAACATCGCCCTCGGCAGGCCCGATGCCAGCCAGGAGGAGATAGAGCGGGTGGCGCGCATCGCCTGTGTGCACGATGACATCTGCCGCTTCCCCAAGGGCTATGAGACCGAAGTGGGGGAGAAGGGTGTGACCCTCTCCGGTGGTCAGAAACAGCGACTTTCCATTGCCCGCGCCCTGCTGTTGGCGGCGCCTATCTTGGTGCTGGATGATGCCTTGTCGGCGGTGGATGCTCATACCGAGCAGCAGATACTGCAAGCGCTCAAGGCCCATAGACGCACGCTGATCCTGGTCAGTCATCGCATGACGGCAGTGGAGCAGGCCGACGAAATCCTGGTGCTGGAGCAGGGCCACATCAGTGAGCGGGGCCGCCATGGCGTCCTGATGGCCCACAACGGCTGGTATGCAGACATGGTTCGTTACCAGCGACTGGAACAAGATGTAGAGGAGAGTTTGTGAACCCGACCATTGAATGGCGACTGACTGCCTGGTTGCGCCCGTTACTCGCGTCTGAAACAAGATGTGGGGAGACGCTGTGAATCCAACGATCAAACGCCTGCTCGCTTATTGCGCCCGTTATCCTCGCTGGCTGGTTCAGGCGGGGATCTGCCTGCTGCTGGCCACCGGCGCCGAAGTGGCCGGCCCTCTGCTCATCAAGCTCTTTATCGATGACTATCTGGCACCGCGCCAGCTGGTGTGGCCTCCCATTGCTGCCATCGCGGCTGGGTATCTTGGCCTGCAAGTGCTCTCGGCGGCGGGTTTCTATCTGCAATCCCTGCGTTTCAACCGCATCGCCCAGGCTGTGGTGCAGACCTTGCGCGAGCAAGTGTTTGCCACCGCCATCCGGCTGCCGGCCCGCTACTTTGACCAACATCGCTCCGGCTCGCTTATTTCCCGTATCACCAACGACACAGAGGCCATCATGAACCTCTATGTGCAGGTGATCGGCCTGCTGGTACAAAAAGTGGTGCTGCTGTGTGGCATCCTTATCTCCATGGCCCTGCTGGATGTGCGGTTGATGCTGGTGTGCGCCTGCTTGCTGCCGGCAGTGGCGGCTGTGATGTGGCTCTACCAGAAATTGAGCGTGCCCGTGGTACGGGCGACCCGCAGCCTGCTCTCCGACATCAACAGCCGCCTCAATGAGTCGCTGCAGGGAATGCCGGTCATTCAGGCCATGGTACAGGAGCGCCACTTCGCCAACGCCTTTGCAGAGGTGAACCAGCAGCACTGGTCGGCGCGGCTCAAGAGCCTCAAGATCAACGGTATTCTGCTGCGCCCCCTCATCGATTTGTTCTACATGATGGTGCTGATAGGCCTGCTGGCTCTGTTTGCCCGCGAGGGCTTGAGTGCGGGTGGCGCCATCCAGGTGGGGGTGCTCTACGCCTTCATCAGCTATCTGGGGCGGATGATAGAGCCGCTCATCGAGATGACCAACCAGCTCAACCAGCTGCAGCAGGCCATGGTAGCCGGGGAGCGGGTATTTGCTCTGCTCGACGAGTCCCGTGAGAGCACGCAAGGCGAGAGTCCTGCGTTGCAGGGGCGGGTCAGCTTCGACAAGGTGAGCTTCTCCTACGATGGCCAGCAGCAGGTGCTGCGGGAGGTGAGCTTTGCCGCTCGCCCTGGCCAGATGCTGGCGCTGGTGGGTCACACCGGCAGTGGCAAGTCCACCATCATCAGCCTGTTGATGGGGTTTTATCCGCAGGATCAGGGCACCATCCGTTTCGATGATCACCCCATGGCTGAACTGTCGCTGGCGGCGGTGCGCCGCAGCATAGGTCTGGTGCAGCAGGATCCCTTTATCTTCGTTGGAACTTTGGCGGAAAACCTGCGGCTCGGCCGTGACGGCATCGACGAGGCCCGCCTCTGGCAGGCATTGACCGAGGTACAGCTGGCAGACTTCGTGCTGAGTCTGCCAGAGGGGATCAACACCCTGATGGAGGAGGGGGGCAAGAACCTCTCCGCCGGTCAGCGGCAGTTGCTCTCCTTCGCCCGCGCCCTGGTGGGGGATCCGCGCATCCTCATCCTGGATGAAGCCACCGCCAGCGTGGATTCCCAGACCGAGCTGGCGCTCTCCACAGCGCTGGCTGCAGCCCGCCGTGGCCGCACCACCATCGCCATCGCTCACCGGCTCTCGACCATAGTCGATGCCGACGAGATCCTGCTGCTTTCTCGTGGTCAGGTAAATGAGCGGGGCACCCACGGTGAGCTGATGACGCAGGGAGGACACTACGCCCAGCTGTTCGAGATGCAGAGTCAGGGGGCCTGGTTGGAGGAGAAACGGGCCTGATCGCAAGGCCCGTTGTAAAAAAGAGAGGGAGCCCGAGGGTTCCCTCTTTTTTTGTGTTCACCGACAAGCAGCAGAAGCGTGATCGGCAACCTTGTAGAGAAGGGTGGTTGCGTGGCAACATGCTGTTTACATTAACTCATCGGATCAGTTTGCATATGGACCTGCAACGTTTCAAAGCCAATCTGGCGCTCCGGCTGTTTGCCTGGCGCTACATTCCCGTTATCGGCTTTTGTGCCCCCGTTATCGAACGGATGGATGCGAAGGCACTGCGTATTCGCATTCCTCTTGGCTGGCGTACGCGCAACCATCTGGGCAGCATGTATTTCGGCGCCCTGGCGACCGGTGCCGATCTGGTGGGGGGATTGCTGGTAATGGAGAAAGGGCGGACGAGGGGCAAGAAGGTACATTTTGCTTTTAAAGATGTGCAGGGGGAGTTTCTGAAGCGGCCCGAAGGGGATGTGCAGTTTGATTGCGCCGCCGGGGAAGAGATAGATGCCATGATCGACGAATCATTGGCGACGGGGCAGAGAGTCAATCGTCCTATCCAGGTGGTGGCGACTTGCCCGTCACTGAATGGGGATGAGGCGATGGCGCGCTTTGTGCTGACCTTGTCGATCAAGGCCAGCTAGTCAGCAACCGGCTCACTTGCACCTCCAGGCAGGAGGGAAGCGGCCGGTCTTCTGGCTCGGTTCCGCTTGCATCACGACTGTCATGTCGCGGATGCCAGCCACTGACTAGGTCATTTTTCTGATCTGCTGGTAGTGCTTGCGGGGATCAGAGGATCTTAGGGCTTACGCCCTCTTTTACCACGACTTTCATGCCGTTGAAGTTGACCACTTGCTCGGCCACTATCTTGCAGCGTTTGCGGGTCTCGACCTGACCGTCCACTTCCACCAGACCGTCGGCGACGAGCGCCTTGGCCGCGCCGCCACAATCGGCCCAACCCTGATGCTTGATAAGGTCACACAAGGCAACGAAGGGGTGGCCTTCGAGCAGAAACGTCTCCATGGGAAATCCTCTAGATGGATGAATGGCTGAAACAGCAGGGCGAGTATTTTAGGCAGTTCAGGCCAGCAATGAAAGGGCGGGGTAGAGAAGGCATCATAAAAGCAGCGTGACAGTGTGAACGACAAGCGTCAGCCCGGCGGGTGCCGGGCTGACTCAGGGAGTGCAAGTATTGAAGTCAGCCCACCTTCACCACGGCTTCTCCGGTCACGGCGAGGGCGAGGGCGCCGCCAGCGGCCAGGATGCGGGTGGCCAGGGTGATGATGGGCTTGTCACTGCGCATGGCGATGATCTCCACCTCGGCCGTCACCTCATCCCCCACAAACACCGGTTGCTTGAAGGAGAGGCTCTGCCCCAGGTAGACGGTGCCCTTGCCCGGCAGCTGCTGGCCCAGCAGCCCGGAGAAGAGGCTGGCCAGCAGCATGCCGTGCACTATGGGGCGCTCGAATGGCGTGGTAGCGGCAAAAGCCGAGTCCAGGTGCAGGGGATTGAAATCCTCCGACAAGCCGGCGAAGGCCTCGACTTCGGCTGCGCCGAACCGTTTGGTCAGGCTGGCTTTTTGCCCAATTTCAAGGGGGAGTGTGTTCATGCGGGCTCCTCCACCGGGGTGTTGGCAAAGACAGGGTTAAGCCGCACCTTGACATAACCGCCGGGGGCCGCCTCCAGTCCCTCGCTCGGGATGCGGGCGGGCACGGGCGTGGCCTCCTCTTCACGCCCCTTGATGAAGGCTGCCATCTCGGGCCACCAGGAGCCGCTTTGATGGGTTGCCTGCTCAAGCCAGGCGTCCGGGGTGTTACTGCTCGCATCGCTGTGCCAGAAGCCGTACTTGTTGGCCGCAGGCGGGTTGATGATGCCGGCAATGTGGCCCGATTCGGCCAGGATGAAGCGCTGCTCGTCGCCAAACAGCTTCATGCCCTGCCAGGTGCCCTGCCAGAGGGCGATGTGATCGTCCATGGCCGAGACCAGCAGCACAGGCGTCTTCACCTTGGCCAGGTCGATGCGGGTGTTGCGGATCTTGAGCTCCCCCTTGACCAGCTGGTTCTCCAGATAGAGACGACGCAGCAGACTGTTGTGGGTCTTGCCCGCCACGTTGGTGCTGTCGCTGTTCCAGTGCAGCAGATCGAACGCCACCGGGCTCTGGCCCTTGAGGTAGCTGTCGATGTAGTAATTCCAGTAGAGGCTGTTTTCCCGCAGCAGGCTGAAGGAGACCGCCAGCTGGCGTCCATCCATGATGCCCTTGGCCTCATTCTGGGCCTCCAGCGCCGCTATGATGGGCTCGTGGATGAAGATGCCAAGCTCCCCCGGCTGGGAGAAATCGAGCAGTGTGGTAAACAGGGTGGCGGAGCGCCCCCGCTGTTTCTGGCGCCGCGCCGCCAGCCAGCCCATGGCGAGTGACAGGGCGGTACCGCCGATGCAGTAACCGATACCGTGCACCTCACGCTCGCCGGTGGCCGCTTCCACGCCGTCCAGCGCAGCGATCACCCCATCGACCACATAGTCGTCGAGATCGATATTGGCCTGCTCCACCCCCGGGTTGCGCCAGGAGATCATGAATACCGTCTGGCCCTGGGCGACCAGCCAGGCGACCAGAGAGTTCTGGGGCCGCATGTCCATGATGTAGTACTTGTTGATGAAGGGCGGCACTATCAGCACCGGCGTCCTGGCCACGGTTTCCGTGGTCGGGCTGTACTGGATAAGCTCGTAGAGCTCGGTGCGTTGCACCACCCGGCCCGGCGTCAAGGCCAGATCCCGCCCCAGTTCGAAGGCGGACTCGTCGGTCAGGCGGATGTTGAGCTGATCGGCGCTGCGCTCCAGATCCTCGGCCAGCAGGGCCAGTCCGCGCACCAGATTCTGGCCGTCGGATTCCAGGGTGAGCCTGAGCAACTCGGGGTTGGTGGCCAGAAAGTTGCTGGGCGCCATGGCATTGAGGTATTGACGGGTAAAAAAGCGCAGTCGCTCCCGGCTCTTCTGGGGCACCCCTTCCAGCGCATCTACCGAGGCCAGCAGGTGCCTGGCGGTCAGCAGATAGGATTGCTTGAGGTAGTCATAAAGGGGCTGGTCACGCCAGGCGTCGTCCTTGAAGCGGCGATCGCTGCGCTCCGGCGTGATCACCGGCTCGCTCTCCTGGCCTGCGCTTTTGAGCAGGGTATGCTGCATCAGTTTGAGCTGATCCTGCCACCAGTTCATCTGGGCATTGATCAGTTGCCAGGGTTGCTGAGTGCCCTGTTCCAGTACCTGGCCCAGATCGTCCAGATTGGTCTGCAACAGCGCCTGCGCCGTGCGCTCTGTCTGTGCCTTGGCCATGTCCAGCAACTTGTCGTTATAGTGGGCCAGGGCCTCGAACAGCGGGCCGTAAGATGATTGGCTCATGTTCTCTCCTTCACCCACACCCGTGACAGGGCGAGCCTGTCGTGTCGGGTCATGGGGAGATGTGGCTGCCCGCATCGGGCAGCCAGGGGGATATCAGGCCTTGCCCGTGCTCTTTTTGATGCCGTCGGCCGCCAGGGTATCCAGCTCTTCCTTGAACTGCAGACCCAGTGCATTGAGCTTCTGGATGTCATCCAGCATCTGGCGGGAGAGCTGGCTGGCTGTTTCCAGCTGCACAGTGCCGAGGGCCGCCAGGCTCTGGGTATCCTGCACCTTGCCAACCGCCTGCAACTGGCTCAATCCCAGTTCGGCATAGGCATTGGCGGAAGCCAGCTGCAACCGGGTCAGTTGTTCAATATTGCTGGCCAGCAGCTGGTTGTAACGGGTGAGGGGGGCAGCAAAGCCTTGCATCTGCTCGGTAAAGGTCTTGATTACGTCCATATTCATCGCGCGTCTCCGTGGTTGACAGCAGGGTATTGCAAAAGGCCGACAGGCCCATTCTTTGGTTACATCAGTTCGACTACATCCTGAAGTCGTTGCGTGTCGTTTGCTCTGTTCAAACGCACGTTTGAGCATTGTGTTACCAAATGAGGCTTGATGTAAATAATATAAATGTTAATTTTTGATTCTGGTCTGGCCAGGTGGCCGAGTGAATTCAGATGGGGAATGACGCAGCCACGCCTGCCCGGTCTCGTTCCTTCCTGCCAGTACTGATAGGCTGGCGCCACTCTCTGACCGTCAAGGAAAGCCCCAATGAAACCTGCCCACCTCTTGCTTGCCTGTGGCTCTTTGGCCCTGAGCGCTGTCTCCCATGCCAGCACCCCGATCCAGGTCTCTCTGCCCGGTGTCAATCTGCCTGCCTCTCATCAGGTTGAAGGCGCCAGAGCCTCCTTTCTCTATGGCCGCACTGGTCAGGTAAAAGGGATAGATCTGCCCATCTTGGCCCTCTCCGACGTGGATCAGTTCAGCGGCCTGCAGCTTGGCGTCTTCCTCGGCGCCGGACGGGTGCGCCACCAGTTCAATGGGGTGGCCATCAATGCCGTCAACTGGCACGAGGGACAGGACAAGGGGGTAAACCTTGGCTTCGTCAACCTGACCAACAATGTGCAGGGCCTGAACTGGGGCGCCGTCAACATCGCCAAGGGCAATGCTCTGGCCAACGTCGGGTTCGTCAACTATGCCGAACGCACCACCTTCCAGCTGGGTTTCATCAATGCCACCAAGCATCTGGACGGGCTGCAGATAGGCCTTGCCAACTACGCCGAGAACGGTATTTTCCCCATACTGCCGCTGATCAATTTCAAGAAATCCTTCTAAGGCGCGCTCCCGGCCTTGCTTTAGGGGGCGCAGCCATTACCCTGTGCTCCATTGATAGCGCGCAGAGGTGACACGGGCATGACAATGGAACACATGGATGCCATCGGCATCGGCTGGGATGTGAGAGGCTGGCAGGGGAACGCCCAGGCGGTGGCCGTGGTGGGCTGGCAGGCGCGCGAGCAGCGTCTGCACTGGTTTGGTGTGTCGCCCCTGTTCCGGTTGAGCTCGCGGGTGGCGCCGGATCTGGATGCCCTGCTGCGCCCGGCGCTGCAGGATGAGATGAGCCTGATGCAGGTGCTGGCTTGCCCGCAGCTGGCACTGGGTATCGATGCGCCGCTTGCCTTTCCACGTGCCCTGGGCGATCTCCTGGCGGGGAGGGCAACCGAGTGCGCCGTGCCCCAGCGCGAAATTGACAACCCTTATGCCTATCGTGATTGCGAGCGCTGGCTGCACCGGCAATATGGCAAGAAGCCCCTCTCCGCGACCTTCGACCGGCTCGGCAACAACGCAACGCTGGCGCTCTCCATGCTGCCCCGGCTGGGGGATCTGCAACTCGTACCCAAGCTGCAGTCTCAGGCCGATCGCGCCGTGCTGGAGGTCTATCCCGCTTTGGCCAAAGTGGGTGGCAAGGCATCCGCTGTCAGGGCCGAGCTGCAACCCCATCTGCCTGCAGAGTTGGCGACGGGCACGGATCGCTATGACGCTGCCATCTGCGCCCTGATGGCGCTGCAATACGCCGCCAAGGGGACTGTGTCTCTGCTGCCACCCCTGATACAAGCGCCTGCCGACATGGTACTGGATGAAGGCTGGGTCTATCACTTCGCGCACCCTTGAAAGCAGGGCCGAGTACTGACCTCTCGGCCTTGTTCTGCTCCTTTTCTGCAGGGTGTTATACAGGGCACCCGGGTTTTTCTTTGCTTTCCTCAATGCCATCACGCAGCCAGACCAGATGCTGGTTTATTGCTCTCATATGCCATCAAACAAAAGCATGGGATCACCCTGTGAAACTCGGTCAAGCCAGGGGGAACCGCCCCTGGTCTGGCAGGGCAAAAACGGCACTAACAGGGCATGGGGTGGGATTGTGATGACAAATTCACCGTTTGATGGTGATTTCCAGGGCTAAATAGCGGTTTGTGCCGCACAAAAGTAGAAGTGCAATCTCCTCATCCGATATATTGCGCCTTTCCCTGTTCTTCTCTGCGGTGATGTTGATGAAACGCATTCTCTCTATCCAGTCCCACGTGGTGTTTGGCTGTGCCGGTAACAGTGCCGCCGTGTTTCCCATGCGCCGTCTCGGCATGGAGGTGTGGCCCGTCAACACGGTGCAATTCTCCAACCACACCCAGTACGCGGCGGGCTGGCAGGGGATGGCGATGCCTGCCGGTCATATCAGCGCCCTGGTAAAGGGGTTGAGTGATATCGAGGTGCTGGGCCAGTGTGACGCAGTGTTGAGCGGTTATCTCGGCTCGGCCGAGCAGGGGGACGAGATCCTGGCGGTGGTGGCCGCGGTCAAGGCCGCCAATCCCAATGCGGTCTATTTCTGCGATCCCGTCATGGGGCACCCGGAGAAGGGGTGCATAGTCGCCCCGGGCGTCACCCGTTTTCTCACCGAGCAGGCGCTGCCGGTGGCCGACATCATGGCACCCAACCTGCTGGAGCTGGAAACACTGTGTGACACCCACCTGGCGGATCTGGCCCAGACCCGGGTGGCTGCCCATCAGCTGCTGGCCACCCCCGAGGGCGACTATCTGATCGCCCGTCCGCTCTATGCGTTTGCCCGCCAACCAGTGGGGGTAGGGGATCTTATCAGTGCTCTGATGCTGGCCAATCTGCAGACCGGCTACGATGCCGTGACTGCCTTTGAGCGAACCAATGCGGCGGTGGACACTGTGATGCTGCACACCTGGCAGGCAGAGGCTTACGAACTGCAACTGATTTCAGCCCAGGATGCGTTTGCCGAGCCAGTGATCAAGGTGCGCGCCGAGCGGTTGGCCTGATCATCCCGGCTTGCGAGCCGATGATCACACGGCAGGCAGGGCCGCCGTGTTCACTCCCAGCGCGACAGCCTGACAGTGTTCCACTGCCTGATAGTGTTCCACTGTGGGGAAGGGGTCGTAGAAATGGTGCAGCAGTGCCTTCCATTGCTGGTACTGAGCGGAGCCGCGAAAGCCCTGGGTGTGATCTTCGAGCCGCTGCCAGCTGACCAGCAACAGATAACGGTGAGGATCGGTCAGCGAGCGCTGCAACTGGTGCCCGGCGTACCCTGGCATGGCACTGATGATGGTCTGGGCTTGCCCAAAAGCCTGTTCGAAGGCGGCGGCCTGACCCGGGATAACCTGCAGATGGGCGACTTCCAATATCATGATGACTCCTTGTCTTGACGGGGGAAGCGCCATTTCAGCAGTTCAGACCACAACGAACAAGGCCAGCCGTCAGGCTGGCCTTGTTCGTTGTCGATCATCAAGGAGTTTTATCCCGGATCAATCCCGCGGATAACGGGCCCGATAGCGCTCGGCCATGGCGTTGGCCGCTATCATGGCGTTGTAAACATCCTGCTCGCTCACGGCCATCGGCATATTGACCATGGTGTCGAGGGGATCGCAGGCAAGCGCTGCCACCTTGCGCCACTCGCTCTCGATGAAATGGGTCAGCCCCATCTCCTGCAAGGTCATGGGCAGACCGGCAACCTGAATGATTCGCATCACCTCATCGACCTCGGTCTGGGGCGCACGCTCCAGCACCAGCTGGGTCAGCAGACCGAATACCACCTTCTCCCCGTGCTGTGCACGGTGCAAGTCAGGTACCACCGACATGCCGTTGTTGACCGCATGTGCCGCCGCCAGACCACCGGCCTCGGCGCCGACGCCACTCAGGTAGATGGTGGCTTCAATGATCTGCTCGAGCGCCGGTGTGGTGACATGATGGTGAATGGCATCCATCGCCATTTCTATGTTTTCCCCCAGCAGCTCATAGCAGAGTTTTGCCAGGCCAAGTCCGGTACGGGAGGGGCGCTTGCCCACCAGGTTGATGCCATCGGCCCGATAGCAGGCGCGGGCCTCGAAATAGGTGGCCAGGGCATCCCCCACGCCAGCGGCGAAGAAGCGGGCAGGGGCCGCCGCTATGATGGCGGTATCGGCGATCACCACGTCCGGGTTCTGGGGGAGGAACAGGTAGCGCTCGAACTCGCCCGCCTGATTGTAAATCACCGCCAGTGCGGTACAGGGCGCATCGGTGGAGGCAATGGTGGGGAACAGCACAACGGGACGGCGCAGGTAGAAGGCAACCGCCTTGGCCACATCCAGGGTCTTGCCGCCGCCGATACCGACGATCACGTTGGCGCCCTGCTGTTCGGCGAGATCGCAGAGGCGACGGATCTCGATATCGGTGCATTCGTAGTTGAACTTCTCGACCCGTCCTTTCAAGCCTGCTTGCAGCAGACCGGCCAGCGCCTCTTCGCGCACCCGCTCCAGGATGAACTCATCGCTGACGAGCAGGGCGTTGTCGCCAAAATCTTTCACATGATCATGGAGTTGAGGCAGAAGGTCGTGACCTATGATGAACTTTTTGGGGGAGGTGACGGTACGAGGCAGAATAGGCATGCAGGATTCCTCAAGGCAGTGAGTGACACCCGTTAGGTATGCAAACGGGTCTTCCTGCCACACCATACGCCTCGCTCGCCATCAGGTGAAGGGGTAATGGCGCAGGCTCCTTGTCAAAATTAATCAACTGGCGTTTTTGATTGTTTTTTCAAAGGGGCTTGCCCTGCTTGAACAAGCGCGCAACGCCGCAGCACAATGCGCCCTCCGGGGAAAGAGTGGCGCCTTGCTTTCCCGGAGGGCATTCATCAGAGCTGCTTGTAGAAGAAGAGGGTGGCGGCCAGGGTACCGTCGGCATTGCGGGCAAAGTCCGGGATCTGGCCAACTTCCTGATAACCGAGCTGGCGATAGAGGCTTGATGCCACGTCGCCGACCCGGGTATCGAGCACCAGCAGCGTGCGTCCCTTATCCCGGGCGCCTTGCTCCATTGCTGCCATCAGGGCGCGGCCGACGCCCTTGCCACGGGCGTGGCTGTGCACCATCAGTTTTTCTACCTCGGCCCGGTGGCGGCCATTTGCCTTGGTGCAAAGCGCCAGTTGCAGGGCCCCGACAAGGTGGTGCTGCTCGAAGGCAACCCAAAGCCGACGCCTGCCAGCTGCCAGCTCAGTCTCGATCCCTTGCCAGTATCCCAGTCCCTGATCTTCTGTCAGTGGCGGCAAAAATCCCACCGAGGCGCCATTGGCCACGCTGTCTTGCAGCAGGGTGATGAGCGCAGGCTTGATGCCCAGGGTGGTATCAACCTCAACTATGTCCATCGAGAGTCCTTGTCAAACGTGGTCGCGACAGCGGGTCTTGCCCGCTGCGGCTGAATGCACAGATACAATCCAGTGTCATCAGCATGACTGGTCAGATTCGCCTTTTCTGGTGCCGATTTCAAGTCGGGCACCTCTGCAGGGTGCGCAGGATCACGCTTGTCCATCAGCCCCACCACGGGTTCATCAGCCGCACGTCTTAGCGGATAAGGTTTTGCTCTGCCAGCCAGGCGAACAGCAGGCGGGACACGGGGGAAATCTGTTCGAGGTGGCGGCTATCGAGCCAGCGCAGTTCGGCGATCTCGGCCGAGGCAACAGGTGTACCGCTGGCTTCACCGGTGTAACAGCGCAATCGGACCTGCACGCCTTCAGGCTTGCCATCGGCCTGGGCGCTGAATTCGCAGGCAAGGCGCAAGGTGTCGGCTTGCAGGGTCACGCTCAGCTCCTCCTCGATTTCTCGCATCAGCGCCGCTTCATCGCTCTCTCCCGCCTCGCGTTTGCCGCCGGGAATGTAGTAGATGGCCTTGCCGTGGGAACGGGCGCAGAGCAGTTGCTGATCCTTGAAGGTCAGCCAGGCGAGTTTGTCGATCATGATTGTGTCCCGGTGGTTCAAATGGTCAGTAGAGAGCATTCACGTATTTTTCAGTCGGTTCCGGCAGCAGATCTTGTGGATGATCGCCACCAAATGTAGCCCATTTGCTTTTTCCCTTAAATGAGCTGTTGGCTATGCTCTTTTTGCTCAAGGTATCGTAGATAACTACCTGAATTTCAATTACATCCGGTTTTCCAGACCATTCTGTTGCCCGTTCCTCCCAATGTAGAATGACGGGTTTCACATAATATCTGAACTGAGTCGGCTCAATGTTGGTCAGGCAAGGATCTCCATGACAACTGGTCGTGATCTCGACTCTGTGAGCCTTCTTGGAAAATGCCGTATAGATTGCCTGGGCCGTCATTTGCCCCGAATTCTGATACTGCGTAGTTTCATATGACCCATCTTGGGGTTGCGAAATGAGTACCCCCTGACTGGCATCGAGTTTATTGGTCATCGTTTGTACATTGGCTTGTTGATAGGTCGAGCTGCAGCCGACAGCAAGCAAGGAAAAAAGGGCACCGAGATAGGGTTTCAAAATACATTCCTTTGTTTAATCAGTTGTTTTTTGATGTTTAGATAAAGCGTGATTTTTATACCAAAGTTAAAAATATAACTTATTGATTAAGCTCACATAACTCCTTATAGGATCGATATTCTCGCTGCTTCAAGCCCAGCTTTATCGCCAGATGCTCCAACTCGGCTCTATATTCCTCCAACCGATCTTCGTCATCGGTCATGATGGCCAGCTCGGCAAAGTCGCCGAGCCCGTCCAAGTGATCCAGCGTGACGTGGAAGGGGCCAACGAAGTAAATGCTGCGACGCTTGCTGATGGCCAGCACCTGCTGATAACCCAGGGTCTGCAGCATGCTCGCAGCCTTGTCGGCGTCCGTGATATTGACCGCCTCGCAGCGATCCCGCTCGGGCCCCTTGACGATCCAGAGCTTTATGCCGGAAGGCTGCATGGTACGGATCACCAGGCTCTTGCCCTCTGTGGCCAGGGTCGGTTCCGGTGTGTCGAAGTAGCTGTCCTGTTCCAGATTGTTTTCCAGCATGACTTCCGGATCCAGCGTCTTGAGCGTGGAGATTAAGGCGGGTCTGTCATCCAGTCGATATTTGAATTCGACTTCATAGCGGCCCTGAAAATGATCCTGTGACATTGAGACTGTCCTTGTAAGCTGCTGGCGTGTGCTGGATGGCAGCCTACCAAAGTTGAGGGGTTGGCCCAAGGTGTGAGCCTTGCTGGAGATGGAAATGCTCTGTTTCCCGTCGGGCTCGTTTGCGCTTTGTGATTTTCCAGCAGAGCGCTTTTCTGCAGGCGTTGCTGATCGGCGGATTGCCTTTGTCAGTGATCCGGCTGGCCGCCAGTCTGTCAGTAAGAGAGGGAATGAAAAACGGGTGTTAACAGGTGGTGAGTCCCTGGTTAGAGAGTCGCCAATGGGCGCCAAAAAGTTCGCGCTGGCGCACAGGATAGGGCGCCCGGACTGGGCGGGAACAGGCCCCTGTGGTTTAATCCTTGCCACTTTCGCGGTAGCTGCTCCCGCTTGATGGGCCAGCTACCCCCGCTTTGGCAAGATGCAGGTGATCAGATGCAAGTGACAGCAGAGAGCAAATTTATCGGACTCGGGGTGGCGGGCAACTTCGCCGGCCACCTGGAGCAGGCTGGAGAAGCCTCGGATTTCGTGGCTGTGGTGGTGCGTGATACCACAGCGCCCAAGGCGCTGTTTCCCTTCTATGTGCCGGGTCACCCGGGTCAGCTCGGCGTCTTCCCCCTGAGCGAGAAGGCCATCTTGCTGCCAGAGGCGGCGGTCAGTGGTGACGAGAAGGTGCAGATCGAGCCGGAAGTCGCGCTCTGGTGCGAGCTGGAGTACGCAGGCACCCAGGTGGTTGCCATCCATCCTCGCGCTTTTGGGGCCTATAACGACTGCTCCATTCGTCGTCCCAATGCCAAGAAGATCAGCGAGAAGAAAAACTGGGGGGAAGAGAGCAAGGGGCTGGCAGCCAATCTGCTGCCACTCACTGGTTTTACCGCGGGTTGCGAGCTTGATGACTATCGCATCGCCTGCTATCTGGAGCGCAATGGCGAGCTGCACGTTTACGGGGTAGACAGCGCCGCCGTTGATTACAGCTATTTTCATCGACAGCTGCTGGACTGGGCCATCGACAAGTTCAACCATCAGCAGGATGAGGGCCCGGCAGAACATATCCAGGGGCTGCTGGCCCAGGCTGGGCACCCTTCACATGCACTGATCAGCATAGGCGCCACCCGTTATACCCCTTTTGGTGAGACCCACTTCCTCAAGCCCGGCGATACGTCCTGTGTGCTGGTCTATCCGGCCAGCCGTTATAGCGAAAGTGATATCCGCGAGGCCATTCGCACCCGCCAGTTCGGGCCGGATGTGTCAGCCCTGCTGCAAGCGGTCAAAACCCGCTAATACCACCACCTTCCCCCGTGCTCGCGGGGGAAGGCTCGCCTTCTTGCCATTCCAATCCCGTCTTTTTTCGCTGTGCTTACATAACTTGATGATTTATTTTAACATTCAGCCTGTTTAGCAAGGGCGATAGAGACACATCATGGTAGAACTCAAAACGATTGGGCTGTTTCTGATCACTGCGGTGGCCGAAATCGTCGGCTGTTATCTGCCCTATCTCTGGCTGACACAGGGCCGGAGTGTCTGGCTGCTGTTGCCAGCGGGTTTGAGTCTGGTGCTGTTTGCCTGGCTGCTTTCACTGCATCCGACCGCTGCTGGCCGTGTCTATGCCGCCTATGGTGGCGTCTATATCTTTGTCGCCATCCTCTGGCTCTGGCTGGTGGACGGTATCAGACCCACACTCTGGGATCTGGTGGGTTCGCTGGTGGCGCTGTTCGGCATGGCCATCATCATGTTTGCACCAAGGCCGGCTTAGGGCCCATGGGTGACGCTGCATCGGGAACAAGATCAGGAGGATCCCCATGGTGGTGATCAGAACGTGCAATGAACAAGACGTAGCGGGTTTGCTGACCCTTTATCTTGGTTGAAGCCGAGGTGGCCCTTGCCTCCTTGCTGGCCCAATCCCATGTACGGCTTATCGTCGCCGAGGTGGATGGACAGCTTGCCGCCACCTGCCAGCTGGGGGTGATCCCCACCCTCACCAACGGTGGCAGGCCGTTTGGCATCATAGAGCACGTGATCACGGCGGCCCGCTTTCGGCGCCAGGGGTTGAGCCAGCAAGTGCTCGAGCAGGCGCTGGCCATCGCCTGGCAACAGGATTGCTACAAGGTGATGCTGCTGTCGGGGGAGGGCCGTGAGGCGGCCCACCGCCTGTATGAAAAGCTGGGTTTCAAGGCCGGCATCGAGAAAGGATTCATCATCAAGCAAGTGGATGCCAAAGGCACAGCCGAGCCTCTCCGGTAAGGCTGTTCACGCCACACAACAAGAGTCATGTCATGAAGATTGAACAAGCAAAGACGCGGGATCACTCGACCCTGATCAGCCTCTGGGAAGCCTCGGTACGCGCCACTCACCACTTTCTGCCAGAGGCGGAGATAGATGCCCTCAAGCCGCTGATCCTGGAGCACTATTTCGCGGCCGTCGATCTGGTCTGTGCCAGGGACGAGACAGGTATCACCGGTTTTTGCGGCGTGCACGATGGCAATATCGAGATGCTGTTTCTCGCACCCGAGGCAAGAGGCCGTGGCATCGGACGCCTGCTGGTGGCCCATGCCATCAGCCGCCAAGGGGCAACCAGGGTGGACGTCAACGAGCAGAATGTGCAGGCGCTCGGCTTCTACCAGCGCATGGGGTTCGTCGTGACGGGGCGCTCGCCACTGGATGGCCAGGGCAAGCCCTATCCGCTGTTGCATATGGTGCTGGCAGATTTCGAAAAGGTGTGATCTATCCCGCCAATAAAAAACCGCCTTTCGGCGGTTTTTTATTTTTCAGTGCGGGCAGCTCATGTCCGGCCTTACTCCTCGTTGGAGTTGTCCTGATAGCTGTCGCGCTGGGCCCGGGGCAGGCGGCGCATCGGGGTGAGCCCTGCGTCCACGCCACCGCGATCCTTCTGGCGCGCCGGCGCCGGTTGCTTGCTGCCATCGGCTTTGGGCTTGCCTTTGCTGCCTTTGGCGGGCGCCTTGGCATTGTGCTTGGCGTTGGCATGGCCGCGATCCCGCGGCGGGTTTTGTACCGGCTTGCTGCCCGGCAGGGTCTGGCGAGTCGGTTTGCCGCTCGGCTCATAACCGGCCAGGATCTCGCTCGGTATGCTGAGGCCGATCAGGGACTCGATGGCCTTGAGTTGATCCTGTTCATCCTGGCTGACCAGAGAGATGGCTTCGCCGCCACGACCGGCACGGCCGGTACGACCGATGCGGTGGATATAATCCTCGGCCACTTGCGGCAGCTCGAAGTTGATCACATGGGGCAGCTGATCGATATCGAGACCACGGGCGGCGATGTCGGTGGCGACCAGCACCCGTACCTTGCCTTCCCGAAAATCCGCCAGCGCCCGGTTGCGGGCACCCTGGCTCTTGTCACCGTGGATGGCGACGGTATTGAGGCCGTCTTTTTCCATCTGGTGGGCGAGACGGTCGGCGATCTGCTTGGTGCGCACGAACACCAGCACCCGTTGCCAGTTGTTGCGGCCGATCATGTGGGAGAGCAGCTCGCGCTTGCGCTCGCGGTCGACCTTGATGATGCGCTGGTTGACCTGCTCGGCCGTGCTGTTGCTCGGGCTCACCTCGATCAGGGTCGGGCTCTTCAGCAGATCGTCGGCCAGCTCCTTGATCTCGTTGGAGAAGGTGGCGGAGAACAGCAGGGTCTGCCGCTCTTCCGGCAGCGCCTTCATGATGCGGCGAATGTCGGTGATGAAGCCCATGTCGAGCATGCGATCCGCCTCATCCAGCACCAGCACTTCCAGCTCGGTCAGGGTGAGGGCGCGCTGGGTCAGCAGATCCAGCAGGCGGCCCGGGGTCGCGACCAGGATGTCGACGCCGAGCTTGATGGCCTCCAGGTTGGGCTTGATGCTGACGCCGCCGTAGGCGATCAGGGTGCGAAACGGCAGGTGATGGGCGTACTTGATGATGCTTTCGCCCACCTGGGCGGCCAGTTCACGGGTCGGGGTCAGCACCAGGGCGCGTACCTGACGACGGCCACCACGGCCATGGTTGGCCATCAGACGGTGCAACATGGGCAGGGTGAAACCGGCCGTTTTACCTGTGCCTGTCTGGGCGCCGCCCAGCACATCCTGGCCTGCCAGCACAGCCGGAATGGCTTGCTGCTGGATGGGGGTTGGCTGTTCGTAACCCAATTCCTTGACGGCCCGCAGAATGTGCGGTGACAGACCCAGTTCGTTAAATGACATGTTCGAGAGAGACTCCTGAGGTGAGCCTTGGGCTCAACGAGTGACAGACAGGCGCTAACGCCTGGCCTGCCACAACATAAGACGCAGCGGACCACCTGGGCAGCCAGCCACGACATAGAAAAGATAATGGGGGCGTAATATAGCAGATGTGCGGCCTGCACGCAGCAGCCGTGTCACTTGCCCGGGCCGCTGCGTGAGTCTGGTCCCGCATCAACCTGCTGGCGAGGCTCAGAGCAGTGCGCTTATCTCGTCCAGCAGGCTCTCTGGCTTGGTCTGGGGGGCGAAGCGCTCCACCACCTCACCCTCACGGTTGATGAGGAACTTGGTGAAGTTCCATTTGACGTTTTCCAGCCCCAGCAGCCCGGGTTTTTGTTGTTTAAGCCAGCGATAGAAGGGGTGGGCGTGCTCGCCGTTGACTTCGCACTTGGCCATGATGGGGAAGCTGACCGGATAATCCAGCGAGCAGAAGCGGGCGATTTCGTCCGCATCCCCCGGCTCCTGATGGCCGAACTGATCGCAGGGGAAGCCCAAGATCACCAGCCCTTTGGGTCCCAGCTGCTGGTAGAGTGCCTCCAGGCCCGTGTATTGGGGGGTAAAACCACAGCGGCTGGCCACGTTGACCACCAGAATGACCTGACCTTGCAGGGCGGTGAGAGAGAATTCGGTACCATCGAGGCGTTGCAGGGGAAGATCGGGCAGAGACATGGTGCACTCCAGAGAGGATGGGGCCCATTCAGGGCAGTGGTTATGCACGTTAACGGGCCCGGGATCCCGAGGCAAGCAGCAAGTGCCGGGTTTGCCTCCCCTCATGCATCCTTTTGTCGAGCCAGATCACAGAGCGGCGAGGCCGGTACGATAAAGGGCGCCTTCTGTGGCGGGATAGCGTATTGATGGTGGGACTTCTCAGGAGAAGCAAACTGGTTTGTGCCCAGGCCAGGAAGTCGCTAAAAAGCGCCCTCTCTCCACTTATTGCGAGCCAATCTTGGACTATCAAGCCGTCATGGATGCCATTTACACCCGGGGATGGGTGATTGTGGATGACTTTTTAACCGCTGTTGAGGTGGATGCCCTCAAAGCCTGCTTGCCCCATGCGTGGCATCCGGCCGGGATTGGACGGGAAAGTCTGCATCAGGGCAATCCCGATATTCGCCGTGATCAGATCCACTGGCTGGAACCTTCCCTTGGCGCGCCAGTGGCGGACTATCTCGGTCGCATGGAGTCCCTGCGCCTCACCGCCAACCGCATGCTGATGCTGGGACTGTTCGATTATGAGGCCCATTTTGCCCGCTATCGCAGCGGGGATTTTTATGCCACCCATCGGGATGCTTTCGCCGGTCGGTCGAACCGCCGTCTCACCTCGGTTTTTTACCTCAACAACGACTGGCAACCTGAGGCGGGTGGTGTGCTCAGGGTCTATGACAACGATGAGCAGCTCTTGATGGATGTCTCTCCCAAGGGAGGGCGGCTGGTATTGTTCCTGTCGGAGGAGTTCCCCCACGAGGTACTGCCCGCCAATCGTGAGCGTTACAGCATAGCCGGCTGGTTTCGGGTCAATGGCAACGGCATGGGGCGGGTAGATCCGCCGCGCTGAGCCCTTTTCGTCCAATTTTTGACACAGGCAGGAATTTTTCAGGCTGTTGTCGGCGGATGGGGCTCCCATCGGCTGACAAGGCTTGATTTCCCTTGCTACACTGGCCCGCACTTGGCTTCGTCCGGTTTTTCAGTACGGTTGGATTATCAGATGGTCATGACGAGGCCGCTTTTCCCAAGGGATCACATCTAATGAAGAACATGCATGTCTTGCTGCTGTGCGGCGGCGGTGGCTCAGAACACGAAGTCTCTCTGCGCAGCGCCAATTTCCTTGAGCAACAACTCGGTTTGGTGCCCGGTGTCGAAGTGACTCGGGTCGAGATGTTCGCTGACCGCTGGTTCTCTGCCGACGGCCGCGAGTGCAAGCTGGGGCTGGACAAGCTGCTCTCGTTTGACAGCGTGGCCCGTCCGGTGGACTACGTGGTGCCCTGCATCCACGGCTACCCGGGTGAGACGGGCGATCTGCAATCCTTCCTCGAGCTGGCGGGCCTGCCTTATCTCGGTTGCGATGCCGAGGCGAGCAAGATCTGCTTCAACAAGATCAGCACCAAGCTGTGGCTCTCCGCCATCGGCATTCCCAACACACCCTATCTGTTCCTGACCGAACAGAACGACGCCGCCCTGACCGAGGCAAAAGCCGCCCTGGCCAAGTGGGGCAAGGTCTTCATCAAGGCCGCCTCCCAGGGTTCTTCCGTGGGCTGCTACTCCGCCAGCAACGAAACCGATCTGCTGCAGGGCATCAAGGATGCCTTCGGTTACTCCGAGCAGGTGTTGATCGAAAAAGCGGTCAAGCCCCGTGAGCTGGAAGTGGCTGTCTACCAGTACGGTGACGAGCTGATTGCCACCTACCCTGGCGAGATCTGCGTGCCGCAGGACAAGTTCTACACCTATGAAGAGAAGTACAGCAGCGCCAGCCACACGGCAACCAGCCTCAAGGCCGAAGGCCTGACCCAGGCGCAGGCCGATGCAATTCACGAGTATGCCCTCAAGGCGTTCCGTCAGCTCAAATTGACACATCTGTCGCGCATCGACTTCTTCCTGACGGAAGAGGGCGAGATCCTGCTGAACGAAATCAATACCTTCCCCGGCATGACTTCCATCTCCATGTTCCCGAAACTGCTGGAGCATCATGGTCACAGCTTTGCTCACTACCTCGAGCAGATCCTGCGCAAGCCCGCCTGACGGTTTGCCGAAAACAACAGAGGGGCCCACGGGCCCCTCTGTTGTTGTTGCGATTGGCGATGTCACATGGATTCCGGGGTGAACAGCCAGATATGCGCCCCTTGTGGATCGGCAATCAGGGCCATGCGCCCGACTTCCGGGATATTCAGGGCCGGCACCACCACGGATCCTCCATGCTGGCTGACTTTGGCCACCCTGGTGTCCACGTCATCCACCGCTATGTAGGTTGCCCAGTGCGGCGGTACGCCGGCCATCTCGGGATTGCCCCGGGTGGCCTGTACTCCGGCGATTGGCCTGCCATTGGCAACCAGCATGGGGTAGTTGCCTCCCTCCATGGCCATGGTCTGGCTCTCCCAGCCAAGCACCTCGGTATAAAAGCGGATCCCGGCCTCGGCGTCCGGAACATAGAGCTCGTGCCAGGTGAAGGCCGTGCCTTCCGCCAGGGCATGTTCTCTTGCCATATCTTGTTCTGCCATCGTCGTCCTCCAGTATCCCATGCGTGGGCGCATGGGTTGACGACCAAGTATAGAGAGGCGTGGCACCCCGGCTTGCCCGGATGGGGGGCCTTGCTGCGCGGCGGACGGCTCGTTACAATCTGCCCCCTTTTTTCCCGCAATGTGCACCGCCAGAGCCGCGCCCCCATGAAGCCAATCCCAGATCACGCCGTCAATCGCCTGCGCGTATGGCGCAAGAGCATCTCCACCCGTCCTTTTCTCGCCCGTGGTGGCACTGTGCCCCGCTGCGAGGCATGCCAGTTGCGCTCTGACTGGTGCGCCTGTGAATGGCGGCCCGAGCTCAAGGCCGAGGCCGGCTTCTGTCTGCTGATGTATGACAGCGAGCCCATGAAACCCTCCAACACGGGTCGCCTGATCGCCGACGTCCTGCCGGATACCACCTGGGCCTTTCTCTGGAAGCGTACCCAGCCCCATCCTGAGTTGCTGGCCCTGCTGGCCGATCCCGTCTGGCAGCCCTATGTGGTATTCCCCGCGTGCGAGAAAAACCCGGCGCGAGTGACCGAACAGGTCATGCTCGCCCCCGGCAAGAAGCCGCTCTTTATCCTGCTGGACGGCACCTGGCCCGAGGCGCGCAAGATGTTCAACATGAGCCCTTATCTGGATGGTTTTCCCGTGCTGGCGGTCAAGCCGGATGCACTCTCCACCTATGGCATGCGGGTCGCCAATTGCGACGAACACCTCTGTACCGCGGAAGTGGCGGCCTGTGTGCTGGAGGTGGCCGGTCAGCTGCAAGCCGGACAAGCGTTGCAGCTCTGGTTCAATCTGTTCAGCCGTCGCTACATGGCGGGCCGTGTCAGCCGCGCACCCGGTGAGGATGAAGTGCAGCTGCAACAGGCGTTGGCGATACTCAAGGGAAATGTTCCGAATGAACGGGCCGATAGCGCCGCCTGATGGCGGGGCAGGGGCAAACAAGGCGAGACCAACCAGACTGATGAAAATCAGGAATCAATTGGCTGCCACTGTTTCGTTAGCCTCATGAACCCACGGCCTTTAGGATAGCGGCCAAGTCAGCTTGTCCTGCTTGTTTACACAGCAAATTCAACAAGGGGCCCCTCTTTTGTGGGCAACCCTGTCTCGAGAGGTCTATGGATGGAATTGGAACTGTTTACCCTGCTCGCCCTGTTCGGGGTGGCGCTGATTGCCGGCTTTATCGATGCCATTGCCGGCGGCGGTGGCCTCTTGACCGTCCCCGCCCTGCTGGCGACCGGCATGCCGCCGGCGCTGGTACTGGGCACCAATAAACTGCAGAGCAGTTTTGGCTCCTTCTCGGCTACCTGGTTTTATGCCCGCAAGGGGTTGCTGGAGTGGGCCATGATCTGGCCTGCGGTGATCTGCACCTTTATCGGTGCCGCCATCGGCACCCTGGCGGTGCAGACCATAGACGCCGCCATTCTGGAACGGCTCTTGCCCTTCCTGCTGATGGCGTTTGCCTGCTACTTCTTTTTCTCCCCCAGAGTGAGCGATGCAGAGAGCGCACGCCGCCTGACCCCCATGGTGTTTGCGCTGTTGGTGGGGGGTGGAGTGGGCTTTTATGACGGCTTCTTCGGCCCGGGCACAGGGTCGTTTTTTGCCATCGGCTTCGTGGCGCTGGCGGGTTTTGGCATGGCGCGGGCCACAGCACACACCAAGCTCCTGAATTTAACCTCCAACCTTGCCTCCCTGCTGTTTTTTGCCCTGGGTGGCAAGGTGGTGTGGAGCGTTGGTTTCTGCATGGCGCTGGGGCAGTTTATCGGTGCCCGTGTTGGCTCCAGACTGGTACTGAAGAAAGGGGTCAAGCTCATCAAGCCCCTGCTGGTGACCGTCTCTGTGCTGATGTCAGCCAAATTGATGTGGAGCCAGTATCCCGAGCTGTTTGCCTGGATCCAGTGAGACGGCAGATCTGCTTATAACCACGTGCTCTCTACTGCTTGCACGGGTTTATTGACTCGACCCGCTGAAATGATGAAAGTGCCTGCGCAGCGCACTCACCAGCTGCGCAATGCGTTCCCGCTTCAGACTGCTCTGGCGATAGACCAGATGCAAAGGGCGCCCCAGCCCAGGCAAGGGGCGCGCCGTTTCCCCCTGTTCTCCCACCAGTGCCAGCAGACCTGCCGGCAGCAGCACAGGGCCTATGCCTGCCTTGGCGAGTTCTATCAGCGCCAGATAGGAGTCCAGCTCCATGGCGGGCACCATGCCCAATTGTGTCAGGGGTTCGCGCAGGTAGCGGTTGGAGGGGTTATCCAGATCCATGGTCAGGATCTTGAGCCTGTGCCCCTGACCCAGCTCGAACGGCCGCTGATCTGCCGGTATCCCCTCATCCTGATCGCTTCCAACCAGATAGAAGGGCTCCTCCAGCAATAGCTCGGCTCCCAGGCCATGGCCGGGAGGCAGCCGACCGGCACAGATGCCGAGCAGGGCGTCGCCACTGCGCACCCGGGCCAGGATCACCGGGGTGTGATGGGTGGAGAGGGCAATATGGGGATCGCGGCCCAGATAGTCGTGCATGAAGCGGGCGAGGTAGCCCGCCAGCAGGGTTTCGGAGCAGGCGATCGGCAGGGGAGTCAGGTCGGTGAGGGTCTGGCTGTCGGCCAGCACCCCCTTCATCTCGGCGAGACTCGGTGCCACCCGGTCGAGCAGCTCCCGCGCCTGGGGGGTGAGCCGGATCTGGCGGCCATCCGGCTCGATCAGCTTCTTGCCAAGGCGGAGCTCCAGCTGACCAATGCGCTTGCTCACCGCCGACTGGCTGATGTAGAGGCGGCTGGCCACCTTGGCCATGGTGCCCTCGCTTGCCAGCAGGCTGAGTGTCTCCAATCCTTCCAGTAACATTAGGGCCCCTGGTGTCTCACCGTATATCGAATGGCGTTACCTTAGGGGCTGATGGCGTCAGGAGCAAGTGTCGTTCACCGCCTTGGCAGGCCGCCAGCGCCACTCCCGCAAGGGTGGGGTGAAGATCACCAGATTGCCGAGCAAACTGATCACAACGCCCACCACTGAGACCGTCTGCCAGACAAACCCTTCATAAAACGTCGAGAGCGTGAGCGCTACCAGCGGGAACAGCACAGTGGCGTAGGAGGCCTTGCTGGCGCCAATCCTGCCCACGAGTGTGAGGTAGGCAGTGAAGGCGATGACAGAGCCGAACAGGGCGAGATAGAGCATGGCCGCCAGATAATGGCCGTCGGTCGGTATGGTCAGGGATTGGCCGAGCAGGGTGACCCAGCCCAGCAACAGCACGACGCCGTATACCATGCCCCAGGGCACCAGTTGCAGCACGTGATAGCCGTGACGCTGGCCGCGGGCAGAGACCAGGTTGCCCAGCGAGAAGCAGAGGGTGCCGCCACAGGCCAGCAGCAACCCCTTCCAGCCGTTTGCACCCAGTTGCGCATCCGCCAGCACGGGCCAGAACAGCAACAGGGTGCCAAACAATCCCAGCACGGATCCTTGCAGCCAGCGCAAGTTTGGGCGTTTGCCCTCGAACAGCCAGAGATTGAGGCCGTTGAAGATGCTGGCACTGGCGAAGATCACCGCCGACAGGCCACTCGGTATGTAGAGGGTGGCATGATAGAAGCAGAGAAAGTTGGTGGAAAAGAGCAGGGCGCCGAGCAGGGCCGCGTAGCGCTGGCCCGCCCAGGGCAGGCGCGGGAAGCGGCCGCTGACGGTGAGCAGGGCAAACAGCGCAAGCGCCGCCAGCAGGAAGCGATAGAGCACGGACACCTCGATGGGAATGGGTCCGAGCTGCCAGGCGATGGCGATCCAGGTGCTGCCCCAGATAAGGACGGTGGCAAGATAGAGCAGGAGATTCATAACACATCCGGTGAAGTGGGAATGGCATGGACCACAGCATGGGGCGGGCAAGGTTGTGCTGGCTTACACCATCTTGCGGTTATTTCAGCCGGGCGCAGCCTTTGGCGTGCTGGCGCGGTAAGATGGCCGCAAGGCATGATGGGCGAGGTAGCAAGGTGCAACAGATAAGACAGGCGGGCGTATTCGATGCACTGGTCAGCACGGGAGCGCGGCTGGAAGACTCCTGCTGGCTAGAGCCGGGCCTTGGGGTGGCCAGCTGGCGCAACTGCTACGATCAGACTCGCTATCACAAGCCGGGTCACCATACCCTGAGCGTCTATTTGCAGGGGGGCGAGCAGACTGAGCGCCTCGATGGTCCCGGCGGCCATGGCGGCACCGGCAAGGTGTGCATCATGCCGGATCACCACAGATCCGAGTGGCTGGTGCGCGAAGAGTTCCGTTTTTTCCACCTCTATTTCACGCCGGCCCATCTCACCCGCATCGCCGAGCAGGTCTGCGACAAGGAGGGGCGCCATCTGCTGCTGGAAGACAAGACCTTCATCGATGACCCCCAGGCATCCGTGCTGGTACAGACACAGTTGATGAAGCTGGAGTGGCAGCACGGCATCGACCGTATGGCGCTCTCCCACGGCGTCTGGATGCTGATGCTGCATGCTTATCGCCACCACACCCGGGAGGCGCCGGGCCTGCCCGAGGTACGTGGCGGCCTGGCACCCGGTGTGATCCGGCGGGTACAGGAGTACCTGCAAGCCCATCTGGCCGAGCCGGTTACCCTGGCTGAGCTGGCACAGCAGGCTAGCCTCAGCGAATATCACTTCGCCCGCATGTTTGGCCAGAGTCTGGGGTGTCCGCCCCATCGCTATCTGCTTGGGCTGCGGCTCAAACGGGCCAAGCAGTTGCTGGCAGGATCCGACTCCCTGGCCAGCATCGCCATCCTGTGCGGTTTCTCCTCCCAGGCGCATTTCGGCAATCGTTTTCGCGAGGCATTTGGCATCACGCCGGGCCAGTGGCGTACACAATTGTCATCTTCTCGTCACAGATAACGCTGAGACTCTGGGCAAAAGAGGTGTACCATCTGCCACTTACCCATTGAAAGGAATGCCCATTGAATTATCGCAAACGCCAGACCCGTACTCGTCACCTTTGGTTCAGCCACTGGAATGCTCCCCAAGATCGCACCTGTATTCCCACCCCTCCCGAACCCGTAGTGCCTCACAGTTCCCGCTGAAAATCGATACGACCCGATAGGTTTTTTCCGGCAACTTTGCCACTATTGCGCCATCTGAATGGATTGGATATGGCTGCATGTTTCTGGAACGCATTGAAGTCAAAGGTTTTCGCGGGATAAATCGCCTCTCGCTCGGGCTGGATAACACCACGGTTCTCATCGGTGAGAACGCCTGGGGCAAATCCAGCCTGCTGCGCGCCCTCTGGTGTCTGTTGGGGCAGGATGCCGAACCCTATCAGTTCAGCAGCGATGATTTTCACCAACCGGAAGATCCCGAGCTCGCACCCGCCCGTCATCTGCAACTGGTGCTCACCTTCAGTGAACACAGACCCCAGATGTGTCTGCACTCCCATCGCCTTGCCCGTCTTGGTGCCTCCTGGGTCAAGCACAAAGACAAATTCCACCGTATTCACTACCGCGCCAGTGCCGAATTGCAGGCCGATGGTTCCGTGCTCACCACCCATGATTTTCTCGACGGCATCGGCAAGAGCCTGCCCATCGACAATGCCCATGAACTGGTCTGCCTGCTGATCACCATGAACCCTGTGTTCCGGCTGCGGGATGCCCGCACCGCACGCAACGGGGTCGAGATGTTGCAGTGGGGGGATTTGTCACAGAACCGGTTGAGCCAGCTGGCCGACAAGCTCATCGACGAACCCCAGCGCATCGGTGAGGCTGAGCTGAAAGAGGCGCTGCAGGCCGTGCGCCAGCTTATGGATCACTACTTCAACGCCCTTGCCCCCATGAAGCACAAGCCTCGCAGCCAGCGGGACATCGTCAATCGCCCCATGACACTGCGCAATCCCGGCAATCTGCAGACGCTGCTGCGCAATGCCGACAACCGGGCGCTGCAATTGGCGATGGCAGGCATGGCGGCCACCCTGCTCAACGCCCGTGGCAACCGCGAGCTGGAACAGGGGGCGCGGCCCATCATGATCCTGGAAGACCCCGAGAGTCGCCTGCACCCCACCATGATGGCGCTGGCCTGGGGTCTGCTGGAGCACCTGCCGGGCCAGAAGCTGCTGACCACCAATTCGGGTGACCTGCTCTCCTCCTTGCCTTTGAATCAGGTGCGCCGTCTGGTGCGCCGCCAGCAGGACATCGTCTGTCATCAGCTGGGGGGCGAGCGTTACAGCAGCGATGATTTGCGCAAGATTGCTTTTCATGTGCGCATCAACCGCCCCATGTCGATGTTTGCCCGTTGCTGGCTGCTGGTGGAGGGGGAGACCGAGATCTGGCTGCTCTCCGAGCTGGCCCAGATCTGCGGCTACAGCCTGCGGGCGGAAGGGGTGCGCATCATCGAATTTGCCCAGTGCGGTCAGTCGCCCCTCATCAAGGTGGCGCGCGACTTTGGCATCGAGTGGCATCTGCTCACCGACGGTGACGAGGCGGGGATCAAATACGCCACCTCGGCCCGGGCGCTGCTCAAGGGGGAGCGGGAGCGAGACCGGCTGACCCAGTTGCCGGCGGCTGATATCGAGCATTACCTCTATCACAACGGCTTCGAAGCTGTGTTTCGGCGCGAGGCCGGGGTCGGTGGCCGCTCGACCCTCAATGCCGGGCGCATCATCAACAAGGCCATTCATCATCGCAGCAAGCCCGGCATGGCGCTGGCGGTGGTGGAGGAGGCGGAGCGCCTCGGCGGCGAGCATATACCGCCTGTGATCAGGCAGATGTTTGCCAAGGTGGTGGCACTGGCGCGCGGTCAGGGCTGATGGCCTGTGCTGGCCGGCGTCTCCAATGATGCTGGCCAAGAGTGATCCCGCCTTGTCATCCAGATGGTGCTGAGCGTCAAATCCCTCGCAAGGCGCTTGCAGAGATTGGGGACGGGGCTGGGTTTGGGTATACTCGGCCCCTTCTCTGGCGCCCCACAGGCGCATCCCGAATCTTTGCTGCTGGAGGCGTCATGTTCGTCCAACTCCCTTTTTGGCTTTTTCCCCTGACAGGTTTGATGGCGCTGGGGGCCCTCATTGCCCTCGGCATAGTGTTGTGGCGCGGTGATCTCTGCCCGGGCCAGCGCTCGCGGATCACGGCCCAGCTCTTCTCCATCTGGGTGATCACCGGGCTCTCGCTGATGCTGGCGGTGGAGGCCAAGGTGGCGAGCTGGCTCGTCTGGAGCGGTGGCGCCGCCCTGATCCTGGGGATAGTGCTGTCCCTTGCCCAGTCACGGCTGGAGGGCAAGCGTGCCATTCCGTCCACCCTGCTCTGGCTGCCTGCCATGCCGCCGCTGGTCTATGGCGTCGGCCTGCTGCAGATCCAGGGCTGGCTGAGCGGCCTGCTGCAGATGACCTTGCTGGGGGCGGCCTTCGCACACCTGATGCTGCTGCGGGCCCGCCACCGTCTGCAGGCGTTCAATCTGTTGCTGCCACTGGCGGGGCTGGTGGCTGCCATGCTGAGCCTGCTCTGGCTGGCTGTGCTGGTGGGCTGGCAGGGCAATGGTGCCGCGCTTGATGCCCTGATCCCCGGTGTGTTGACCCAGGCCATCTTGCTGATTGCAGCCCTGCTGCTCTGGTTCAGTCCCATCTACCTGCAAAAAGAGACGGTGCCCGTTGTGGTCTCCACCGCCCTGTGCGGCCTCGTCATTGCCCAGATAGCTGCGACCAGCGTGCTGCACCAGCTGACCTGATAGCGTACCGCACTGCATGAATAGAAAAGCCCACCCCGAGTCACTCAGGGTGGGCTTTTTGATGGCCGCAATAGTGCAATCCGGGCCTAAATAACTGATCCTAATAGTTCTACACCTTCGCTGTGCCATAGCCATTCCCGGGGAAAGGAGACACGGTATCCATGAAGTATTTCACTCGAGCCAGCAGGTTGGCCATCCCTCTGCATTGATGATTGCGCGTGATGGTTTCATGTAACTTGTGCCACAGCCGTTCGATGTGATTAACCAAAGGACTGTAAACTGGCTGGAATACCAGGCAGAATTTGGG
>NZ_LSGW01000068.1 GCF_001643305.1 Aeromonas salmonicida subsp. salmonicida | reverse complement strand
TTCGGAACAGCTATTTAGCAATGCTTCTGGAGCAACTGGCGCGATATAGTTCAGTATTTTGTCATATATATCGCTTAATTCTGTTAACCGTCCCAACAGCCCGTCAGGCTGAAGCCAACATTCAGCAATCTCTTTCGCCACGGGATGCTCGTGCAGCAGCCCTAACCTGTGCGCGAAAGACATGAGTAAGCGTTGACGACCGGCAGCTTCAAAGGTCGCCCTGAGTTGATCAACAGGAATACTATCAAGTGCCGATGACGCCAACCTGTTGGCAATCGCATGAGGCAGTATGGCTCGCCAATGGGCCCTCTTCTGTACGATATGGCGGTCTGACAACTTGCTTGTTGCCCTGAACAACTGGTTTGCGGAATACCCTGAGATAGAGCCCAATACCTCCAGTTCGTTTTGACCTTCCTCAGCCGTTGAAACCGAAAATGAATAGACCAGAGACAATATTTCAGCCTGCTCCCGCAGGTCATCGTCCGGATGATTACGCTGCTCAAATAAGCGGTTAAACAACTGAGCATGAGAAAGCTGAGCAAGACTTTCACCTTCCTCAACTCTCTCGGCGATAGCCAGAGAAACCCGCGTATTGCCATCAGAAAATTCGGCTATTCGGCGGGCGTTACTCCGACCAATGCTCGGAAAACGACGCAGAAGAAGCTGTTCGGCCACCTCAGGACCAATCGCTTCTATCTGAATGACCTCTGTGGTCTGAGGCTTGTCATCTCTGATGTCGTATTCAACCGTGATAAGGCTGATCGTACCTTTGGCCGCTACTTTACTGGCTAGAAGTGTGTGCAATTCAGAAGGGCAATTATCGAGGATCATAATGGCCCGTCGCCCCTCAGCGATCAGTCGATCCAGCATTGCTGTAGCAGAGGGATCCGGGCTTTCTCCGGTATCAACATAAACTGCGATAGTCCGATCGAGCGCATCTGTTCCGACCGTTTCATCGAAAAGTGCTTGTACGATTCGGGTCTTCCCAACACCGGATAATCCCGTGATGCGAACTGCTTTATTGGTTGAGCGAATCAGCTCGCGCATTGGACCGATAGCGTCCTGAATGGCTAGCTTTTGCCCCTTTCCGGATGGCAGATTAATTGTCACCCCAGGTGCTGAAATCAAGGTATCTACTGACCCCTGAGGCGGATTGCTCCAAGCACCATATGGCTGCCACCCAGAATATCCCTGACCAAGTATTCTTTTTGCCCAGAGCATCACTGATGGATGCTGTCGCAACCATTGCACCAACTTCGAACGGTCGAAAAAATCCAAGTGAATATTGGAGCGATTAGGATCATCCGCTACAGCATCCTGCATTGCTTGGAGGCGGTCCTCTTTCATAGGAGGAGAGCAATCATCACCCAAACTGACGATGATATAACTCCCTCCCTTTGCCGCTTGCTCTGCAATAGAGCGTGATAATTTTCCTGCGGGAGCCATTTCCTTGCTAATTGCCGATTTCGGCATACAGTGTATTTTGGCTTGAAAGATGGTATCAGGTCTTTCGATAAAGCCCGTACTCATGTGCTCGACCGGTACTTGAACGTGCACATCGATACCACCATCAGGAGCATTTATAGAGCCAGACCAGTGTACATAGGCAGGGCTATGACCGCGGGCTGAAATTTCCGCCTCGGCAAGGCGTGCTATTAACTCTTCAAGCAAGGTATCAGAGAGCCGGAGTAATTCGTCTTTCTCAATATCAAAAATCGCCACGATGCCCTCTGATGTTTACGAGTTATAGGCAACTATATTATTCATATATAAATCAATAATCTACTTGTATAGGAAGTTGTGTGACCTATATCGGAAGGTGATTATATTTCAACCAAAAATTATCTGCGCATGTCAACAATCGCATGAGTTTCATTCTTCACTGTTCCGTTGTCAGAACAAAAATTGACACGCAAACTCCTGGAAGAAAAAAGACGCCCTCGGGCGTCTCTCTTGTTGTGGAGTTTGCGGCAAGCCAGTTGGAAGCTATACCCTCCCCGCCTTGCCCCGCAACCCACTCAGATCGGGGTAATGGAGGTGATATGGGCCGAGCCATCCAGAGACTGGAAGATCTGCACCACGGCTTCGCCATGGATCGGTTTGGCAAGCGGCACTGTGCTCTTGCACTTGAAGCGGTAGTTGGTGCCGGCCACCACCTGGGTGCAGACTTCAAAGGGTACGTACTGCACCCCGACAAATCCTTTCAGCGCCTGGTCAAATACCGCCTGATCCTCGGCGGTCAGCTTGTGATATGCGGTCCATCCACCCACCAACACTGCTTGTTCTGACATAGCAAACCCTCCGTGATCTCTTGTCCCTACTCGTTTGGCTGTTCGGGTTCCGCCCCGTTGATTCAAGTGGTTTCCGGTCTCCACCGGGGTGACATACCGAGAAAGTTCAATGGTATGACGGTGGGCCATCTTGCGCTGGTTAACGCGCCTGTTGGCCCTCCCCTCTTGCCACGACCGCCACCTCACGCCACCTCACAGTAACGGTCTCAATTGGCATGGCAGAGCCTAGTACCGGATCCGCAAAGCGCCTCTGTCATATCTGACAGGGGCGAAGAGGTCCAAAAGCGGCTAATGAGCAGAAAATTAAGGCGCAAACGATTGGAAAAAGAAAAGACGCCGCAAGGGCGTCTTTTTTGCATTTTTATGCTCGAAGGGCAGAAGGGCGCGAGCCGCTTATTCCCATTCGATAGTGGCGGGCGGCTTGCCGGAGACGTCGTACACCACGCGGGAAATGCCATTGATCTCGTTGATGATGCGGTTCGACACATGACCCAGGAAGTCGTAGGGCAAATGGGCCCAGTGGGCTGTCATGAAGTCGATGGTTTCGACGGCGCGCAGGGCAATCACCCAGTCGTACTTGCGGCCATCGCCCATGACGCCGACGGAGCGCACCGGCAAGAAGACGGCGAACGCCTGGCTGACCTGGTTGTAGAGGTCTGCTTTGCGCAGCTCTTCGATAAAGACGGCGTCGGCGCGGCGCAAGATATCGCAGTACTCTTTCTTCACTTCGCCAAGGACGCGCACGCCCAGACCCGGGCCCGGGAAGGGGTGACGGTAGAGCATGTCGTAGGGCAGACCCAGCTCCAGACCGACACGGCGTACTTCGTCCTTGAACAGCTCGCGCAGCGGCTCCACCAGACCCATCTTCATCTCGGCCGGCAGGCCACCGACGTTGTGGTGGGACTTGATGACGTGGGCCTTGCCGGTCTTGCTGGCAGCCGATTCGATCACATCCGGATAGATGGTGCCTTGTGCCAGCCAGCGGGCATTTTTCAGCTTCTTGGCTTCGTCGTCGAACACTTCGACGAAGACGCGGCCGATGATCTTGCGCTTGGCTTCCGGCTCATCTTCACCCGCCAGGGCGGAGAGGAAGCGCTCTTCGGCTTCGACCTTGATGATGTTCAGACCAAAATGATCGCCAAACATCTCCATCACCTGCTCACCCTCGTTCAGGCGCAGCAGACCATTGTCGACGAAGACGCAAGTCAGGCGATCACCGATGGCGCGGTGTACCAGCATGGCAACCACGGAGGAGTCGACGCCGCCGGAGAGGCCCAGGATCACTTCATCGTCACCCACCTGCTCGCGAATGCGGGCAACGGCGTCGTCGATGATGGTGGCCGGGGTCCACAGGCATTCGCAGCCGCAGATGTCCTTGACGAAGTGCTCCAGCATGCGGGCACCCTGACGGGTGTGGGTCACTTCCGGGTGGAACTGCACGCCGTAGAAGTGCTTGGACTCACAGGCCATGGCGGCATGGGGGCAGGTGGCAGTCTGGGCTATGGTGGTGAAGTCGGCCGGGATGGCGGTGACCTTGTCGCCGTGGCTCATCCAGACGTCCAGCAGCGCATTGCCGTTGGGGGCGATGGCATCTTCGATGCTGCGCAGCAGGGCATTGGTCTGGCCCAGCACTTCAACCTGGGCATAACCGAATTCACGTTCGGTGGAGGATTGCACCTTGCCACCCAGCTGTTCGGCCATGGTCTGCATGCCGTAGCAGATGCCGAACACAGGCACACCGGCGTTGAACACATACTCGGGGGCACGGGGGCTGCCAGCCTCTGTCACGGACTCGGGGCCGCCGGAGAGGATGATGCCGCTCGGATTGAATTCGCGGATCTGCTCTTCGGTCACGTCCCAGGCCCACAGTTCGCAGTAGACGCCGATTTCACGGACACGGCGGGCGATAAGCTGGGTGTACTGGGAACCGAAATCCAGGATCAGGATACGGTGCTGGTGAATGTCTTTAGTCATTTTATTCCTGCATCAGGCTGATGTTGTAACAAAAGGCTCGGGGATAAAAACTGGTGGAGAAACGGGGCCGCTGCCCCGTTTTATCAGCCCATCCGATAGTTGGGGGCTTCTTTGGTTATGGTCACATCGTGGACGTGGGACTCTTTCATCCCGGCGCCGGAGATGCGCACGAACTCGGCCTTGGTGCGCATATCGTCTATGGTGGCGCAGCCGGTCAAGCCCATGGAGGAGCGCAGGCCGCCCATCTGCTGGTGAATGATCTCTTTGAGGCGGCCCTTGTACGGTACGCGCCCTTCGATCCCTTCCGGCACCAGCTTGTCAGCGGCGTTGTCAGTCTGGAAGTAACGGTCACTGGAGCCCTTGGACATGGCGCCCAAAGAACCCATGCCACGGTAGGACTTGAAGGAGCGGCCCTGATAGAGCTCGATTTCGCCCGGCGCTTCTTCAGTACCAGCGAACATGGAGCCCACCATGACGCAGCTGGCGCCAGCGGCGATGGCCTTGGCCACGTCGCCTGAGAAGCGGATGCCGCCATCGGCAATCACGGGCACGCCAGTGCCTTCCAGCGCGTCAACGGCGTCGGAGATGGCGGTAATTTGGGGGACACCGACACCGGTCACGATGCGGGTAGTACAGATGGAGCCCGGGCCGATACCCACCTTGATCGCATTGACGCCAGCGGCGACCAGCGCCAGGGCGCCAGCGGCAGTGGCCACGTTGCCACCGATGATTTGCAGCTCAGGATAGGCATCGCGGGTCGCCTTGATGCGATCCAGCACCCCCTGGGAGTGGCCATGGGAGGAGTCAATCAGCAGCACGTCCACACCGGCTTCCACCAGGGCTGCAACGCGCTCTTCGTTGCCGGCACCGGCACCGACGGCGGCACCGACGCGCAGGCGACCGCGCTCGTCTTTACAGGCGTTCGGCTTGCGTTCGGCTTTCTGGAAGTCTTTGACGGTGATCATGCCCTTGAGTTTGAAATCGGCGTTGACCACCAGCACCTTCTCGATACGGTGCTTCTGCATCAGGGCAACCACCTCTTCACGAGGGGCCCCTTCACGCACTGTCACCAGACGATCTTTCTGGGTCATGATCTGTTCGACTGTCTGGGAGAGATCGATCACGAAGCGCACATCGCGGCCGGTGATGATACCGACCAGCAGGTTGCCCTCGGTCACGACCGGGTAGCCGGCGAAGCCGTTCTTGTGGCTCAGCTCCTTGACCTGGGCAATGGTCATGTCAGGGCGTACTGTGACGGGGTCAGTGACCACGCCGCTCTCGTACTTCTTGACCTTGCGCACTTCTGCAGCCTGCTGCTCGATGGACATGTTCTTGTGGATAAAGCCAATGCCCCCTTCCTGGGCCAGTGCGATAGCCAGACGGGCTTCGGTCACTGTGTCCATGGCAGCGGAAATCATGGGGATATTCAAGCTGATAGAGGATGTCAGCTGGGTACGCAGATCGGCAGTATTGGGAAGAACATCGGAGTGGGCGGGAACCAACAGTACATCGTCGAAGGTTAACGCTTCTTTGGCAATCCTGAGCATGGCAATATCTCACCGTTGAGGAAGTGGGAGTGTAAAATATTGCCGACGAAGTTTACTCACCGATTGGTCACTGGTAAAGAAGTTTTTTGAATTTTTTATGGCGTAGCCCGTGTTTGACGTGCCAAGAGGCCAAAAAACCAAGATTATCAGTCCTAAAAGGGCACTTTGGGGTCAGAAGAGTTGCCAGACTGCTGTTTTATGCAAAAAGCGCCCAACGACTTTTTCTTGCCAACGGCTGCACCCCTTTCCCCACTCCCGTCCCTCAACGGCATCCCTCCCCTCGCAAACCGGAGCATGAGCCGACAACACAAGATCCTCGTCGCCCATACCTGAATACGATTGTGAATATATTGATCAATATCCATTTAAAATAATGACCATCACCTGTCGCTATCTATCACTGGGCCCTCATTGATTATCTTTGACAAGATAGACAACAAAATAAACGCTATTTTTGATGTTCAAAAAGCCATCAAATAAACAAATCTAAAAATCCTCACCAGAATATTTAAGCGCCTTGAATTGCTCATGAAAAATAGAACTAAAAATAGAGGGGTTTAATTAATTTTATAATTTCACCTGACCCCTCTCGCGTCTTTTCATTCCAGCATTCGCTCTGAACAGGCCCCCTGATCGACGCTGAAACGTGCACCATATGATTAAAACGCGATTGATAATAGTTATTGTTTGAGGTGCTGAATATGGGGCATGCTGCCGCCATTGGAGCCTGCTTTCATGGCTTAACGCACACTTTTGAGTATCAATATCCGGAGGATAGAGAAGTGATGGAGGCTTGTAATCCGAGGCCAGCGCTGACCACTGACAACCCTGGTTCGGTCCGCCTGTGTTGCCTTGCCATCACTGTCGTCTTGCACCTGGCTGTGTTGTGGCTGATATATGAAAACCGCCCCGCAGCCATCACGCCCCCCCTACCGCTGACCCTGTCTGCCCGCTGGGTCGGCGATGCCAGCGTCAATGACTCACCGGCCAAAGCGGCAGCGGCGGCAATCCCAACTCAAGCTGTCGTTAAAAAACCTGTACCCGCCCAAAAGCAGGCAGTTCAAAAACCGGCCAGCAAGCCCATTCCCAAACAGGTACCCAGACCACCAACCCCCAAGGCCACTCAGGTGGCCAGGGCCGAACCGGTCGCGGCGCCCTCGGCCTCCGCCACGCCGGTGGCTGCCAATGCCCCACAAGGCGACAGTGGCAGTGCGCCGGTCAAGTCCCGGCAGAGCGGCAGCGGGGCTGGCAGCAGCGCCCCCATCGCCCGTGATGCACGGCTGAACAACCCTGAGCCACCCTATCCCTATGAATCCAGAAGACGTGGCGAGGAGGGACACGTCATTCTGAATGTACTGGTGGCGGCTGATGGCACAGCCTCCTCGGTGGACGTAGACAAGGGCAGCGGTTATCGGCGGCTGGATATGACGGCACGCCGGACAGTCAGTCGCTGGCGCTTTATTCCCGCCAAACAGAACAATGCGGCCGTCGAGGCCTGGGCAAAGGTCACCATCATTTTTAAATTAAGGGCTTGAATATGGATCCGGAAATTGCAAACAACGGGATGGGCGTCGCCCATCTGCTCAGTCAAAATACCGGCGTGGGGCTGCTGCCATTCATTTTGCTGGTATTGATGTCCCTCGGCACCTGTTATTACACCCTGCTGAAAATAGTGCTGGGTCAGCGCGAGCGCCGCCTCAACGCACAATTCGTGACCCGCTTCTGGCAGCACGAAAGCGTGCAGGATATGGAGCGCCAGCTGGCCCATCTCACGCCGCAGGAGGCCTATGGGCGTGTGACCAGCACGGCGCTGGCGACGGTGGCGCAACTGAACCGGGCTGGGGAGCGGACAGTGTCGCTCAAGCTGGGTTCACCGGATGAGTTTTTGCTGCGAGCACTGCGCCAGGCCATTACCCATGAGCGGGTACGGCTGGAACGGGGCCTTGCCTTCCTCGCATCGGTAGGTTCGGCGGCCCCTTTTATCGGGCTGTTCGGTACCGTCTGGGGTATCTATCATGCACTGCTGGCCATAGGTGCGGCAGGCCAGAGCAGCCTGGACAAGGTGGCAGGCCCCGTGGGTGAAGCCCTGATCATGACGGGATTTGGCCTCGCCGTCGCCCTGCCGGCTGTGCTTGTCTACAACTTCTTTGTGCGGCGCAACCGCCTGAAATTGGCAGCGCTTGAGGCCTTTGCCTACGACCTGTTTGCCCTGCTGGTGACGGGATTTGAACAGAGCACCTCCAACGTGACCCAGCTGGCCGAGCGGGAAACCGGCAAGGGGCGCAGATAATGGCATTTGGCAAATTGTCGGACGACGGGGACGATCAGCCCCTCTCCGAGATCAACATGATCCCCATGATCGACGTCATGCTGGTGCTGCTCATCGTCTTCATGATCACGGCCCCCTTGCTCACCAATGCGATCAAGCTCGAGCTGCCCGAAGCCAGCAGTCAGATCAATCAGCCGGAGAAGGAGGATATCGCCATCTCCATTGATGAGACCGGCAAACTCTACTGGAACGACAAGGAGGTCGATGAGGCCGCCTTGCTCGCCCAAATGGAGACTGCCGGCAAGGCCGAGGGGGAGCTGCCCGAGATCCAGCTGCGCATCGACAAGCGGGTCGAGTACGGCATCATAGCCAGGGTGATGGCGCAGGCGTCACAGCATGGATTGCACAAGATTGCCTTTGTCAGTCAGCCTGACGGCAAGTAAGGGGACAGAGGAGGGTCATGTCAGAAGCAGGGGCCAGATAACGGCTCCTGCCGCGCGCCAGGTTAAGACAGCGGCCATCGTCTTATCCCGGCGCAGCCAGGACAGACAACAGGTATTCCATTGACCCCATATACCCTATCCAGTACGGCGACAGGTCGTGAGCCGCGGGTCTTTACCATCCCCCCATCTCAACAACACCCAGCCAGTAACAACTGCCCTTGCCCCTTTGCCGCGGCACAACCGACCACTTGATATTTCCCTCGACCCAACCCCCATAGAACCGGTTATTTCCGGCCAAGCATTCGCAGCAAGGTAAGGTCTTTATCCAACAGGTGATGTTTTAACGCCCCGACAATATGAGCCAGCAACATGGCCAGCATGATATAGGGCAAATAAACATGGACGGTATGGGCAATATCCCGAATGGATTCACTGTATGGAATGACATTGGCAGGATCATTGATATCTGGATTCATCGGGATAATAAACCAGCCAAACAGGGCAACGCCACGCCCGGCCGCGCCGGAATAGCAGAGACCTGAAACCGGAATAAGCAGGGTCGAAACAAGCAATCCCCAATGGATCGCCTTGGCAGCCAATGCCTCGTAAGCGGGATATTGGCGAACTGGCGTCGGCCACCCTTTGCCAAAACGGATAATGGCGCGTGGCAGGATCAATACCAGTGCAATGACCCCCAGAGATTTATGCAGGGCGTAGAGATCCCATATTTCAAATTTCACCATCAGATAACCCAGCAGGGTCAAGCCAATCATCAGCAAGGCGACCGACCAGTGCAGCAAACGGGTCGTCAAACTTAACGGGATCGAGGAATTCATGAGCTACTCCAAACAGGGTTGTTGATCACACGCAGCCACAGCCGGTGGTGTCGCAGATATCAGTGGCATCGAGACGATACCGCAAGATGTACAGCTGCTGCGGTCGCAGGCAATCTTGCCGGAAAACATGCTACTCGCCCCCATGGCCAAGCGCGTTTCCAATCTTGCTCTTCTGCCGCTTGCTCCTGACAGATGCCCCCTCTCTTTGCAAAGACATGTCACCATTGCCATCCTTCGCTCCCGCCCCCCGTTTCGGGTTAAGATAGCGGCCATCGTTTTATCCCGGCGCAGCCGGAGCAGACCAGAGGTGCGCCATTGAACCGATATACCCCATCCAGTGCGGCGAACGGCCGCGAGCAGCAGGTCTTTACCGTCACCCGCCTCAACAGCGCCGTACGCATGATCCTGGAGCAGGATCTGGGGCTGGTGTGGCTGACGGGGGAGCTCTCCAATCTGGCGATGCCAAGCTCGGGCCACTGGTACTTCTCGCTAAAAGATCTGGGCGCCCAGGTGCGCTGCGCCATGTTCAAGGGCAACAACCGGCGGGTGGCGTTTCGTCCGCAGGATGGCATGCAGGTGCTGGTGCAGGCCCGAGTCTCCCTCTATGAGCCCCGCGGCGACTATCAGCTGATCATCGAGTCGATGCAACCCGCTGGCGACGGCGTGCTGGCCCTGCGCTTTGAAGAGCTCAAGCGCCGGCTAGGGGCAGAAGGATTGTTTGACGAGGGCCGCAAACGGCCGCTACCTCGCGAACCGCGCGCCGTGGGGCTGGTTACCTCCGCCACCGGCGCCGCCCTGCACGACATGCTGACCGTGCTCAAGCGCCGCGCGCCGGATCTCCCCGTCTTCATCTACCCGACCCAGGTGCAGGGCAGCGCGGCCATCGGCCAGATAGTGGCGGCCATTGCCCTGGCCAACCGCCGCGCCGAGGTGGATGTGCTGATCGTCGGTCGCGGCGGCGGCTCCCTTGAAGATCTCTGGTGCTTCAACGAAGAGGTGGTAGCGCGTGCCATCGCCAACTCTGCCATTCCGGTGATCAGCGCTGTGGGCCACGAGGTGGATGTCACCATCAGCGACTTTGCCGCTGATCTTCGCGCCCCCACACCATCGGCTGCCGCCGAACTGGTGGCACCGGATCAAAGCGCTCGCGCCCAGCGCCTCGCCCACCTCTGGCAGCGACTGGTGCAGGCGATGAATCGCCACCAAACCGCCGCCCGCCACGGCTTTGTGCTGCTGCAAAAGCGGCTCGACCATCAGGATCCCAAACGCCGACTGGAGCAGCAATCCCAACGTCTCGACGAGCTCTCCGCCCGCTTGCAGCAACTGCTGAACCAGCGGCTGCATCAGGGGGAGCGGCGCCTCGCCAACCTCGAACTTCGCCTGCAGGCCAAAAGCCCGGAGCGGCTGCTGGCAATCGGTCGTCGTCGCCACCAACTGGCGCAAGAGCGGCTGTATGCATTGATCACCAAGCGCCAGGATCAGGCCAGCCATCGCCTCGCCATGCTGACTGCCCGCCTCGACGGCGTAAGCCCGCTCGCCACCCTGGGGCGCGGTTACTCCATCACTCGCACCCAGAGCGGCGACGTGATCAACCGCGCCGCTCAGGTGAACGCCGGGCAAACCCTGGTCACCACGCTGGCGGAAGGGCACTTGCAGGTACGGGTAGAAGAAGTGCACAACCGATGACTAAAAACAGGGGCACTGAAAAGTGCCCCTGTTTTATCTCCCCCCTCTTTTTGACGCCAGCCTGTTACACCAGCGAGTGACGCACGGCTTCAGTCGAATGAACGGCGCTCTGCACACCACCCAGCGGGTTGAGCTGCAAGAACTCGAACAAGCCCGCCTGCAGATTGACGTTCCAGAAACGCCCCGCCAGGGTCAACACAAGCTTGTCCTCTGTCAGCGCTACCAGCCCGTGCAACTGCCAAGCCTGAAAGAGCGGCAGCAGATGGGCCCTCAGCGGCACGGGCAGGCGATCCAGCGTCAACCTGCCGCTGTCGAGGGCACCGCGCAGCAGGCCGTCCATGGGAGCATTGGGGTTCTGCCCCATCACCATGCCAGGCGCTCGCACACCGCCAGCCAGCGCCTCGTGCCAGAGGGCAAGATCCCGGCCATACATGAGGCCATGGCCATGCACGCTACCTCCGGCCCCCGCCCCGAAGGGAAGGATCTCGGCGCCGCGCTTGGCCATCTGGTTGTAGCGGCTCTGCTCGGCATCGTCGCGCCGCCAGTGGCTGCAGGAGAGCCGCTGCCAGCCGCCCTGCTCCAGTGTCTGGGCACCGTAGGCGTACATGGCGGCCCTCTGCTGACCATCGGCCGCCCAGCCCAGCTTGCCGCTCGCCTCGGCCCGCTCCAGGTTGGTACCTGCCATGGGGATGAGCTGATAGAGATCCACGCCGTGTACCCCGCTTGCCATCACATCCGCAATATCCTGGCGCCATACCTCGTCATCCTGACCCGGCAGGCCGAAGATGAGATCCGCCACTATTACGGCCGCATCATCTTGGGTCAGCTCGCCGAGACGAGCCAGCAGGGTCTGCCTGTCATCGAAGCGGGCAGCCTGCTGGCGCACCCGGGTGTCAAAACTCTGTACCCCGAACGAGAAGCGGTTGAAGCCCCCCGCCAGCGCTGTCTGCCACTTGGCATCATCAAAACCGTTGAGGCGCCCTTCCAGGGTCACCTCGGCATCTAGGGTCAGTGGAAAGCGTTGAATCGCCCTGGCCAGCCTCGCCAGATCCTCGAGTGCCATGTCGGTCGGCGTGCCGCCTCCCACATAGACAGCCGAAAAGGGTCTGCTTTGGGCCAAGGGAGTATCCGCTGCCCGGTTCAGGCTATCGCACAAGGCGGCCATATAGCGGCTCATTCGCGCCGGATTGGCGCCATTTTCGAAGAAATTGCAGAAGCTGCAGCGCTTTCGGCAAAACGGAACATGGATGTAAAGCGCACGCTCATCGGCCTGGCTCCCTTGCTGCCACCAGGCTTGCCAGCCTGCATCGTCGAGGGAAAAGGGGCGAATGCCGCCCCGGCTGGCGTGGGCAGAGGTTTTGGCGCTGAAGGCAAACTTGAGAGGATCCGGCGTAGAGAGTCCGGTCATGGTCGGGGTCAGGTGTAATGTCATCGCTGGCTGGTTACCGCATGGAAATAATGCAAATGATAACCACTATCAATTAATACCAAGTTTGTGCTGGATCAAACCAATCTCATCCAACTCACCCTTGCTACCCACTATTAACCTCTATCATGGATCCAGTTAACAGATAATTTACTCAAGATGAGGTAGGGTGTGCCGATAGAGAACCATCTCCCCCTCCCTGACGAGCGAGCGTGGGGAGAGTCGCCCACCATTGACGATCGCCCACCTGCGCATGGACCAGCTAACTATGCAAAATCTGTCACTGAACTGGAAAATTTTTCTCCCTCTCACCCTGGTCATCGGCTGTACCTTCGCCCTCAGTTTCGAACTCTCAGCCTGATGGCGAGATCTCGCCATCAGGCTGGCCGGTGAAAAAGTCGACAGTGCTGCCAACACCTATATGGATCAACTCAACGTTCTCATGATGACTGGCGGCATGGCCAACCGACAAATTGTGCAGACCAAACTCAAGAGCGAGGCCGGGATAGTCGAGGCTCGTCTGATCCGCGCCCCCGCCGTGAGCGATCTGTTCGGACCCGGCCACCCGGATCAGAAGGTGCAGGACAACCTGGATGAAAGAGCCATAGTTCAGGGAGAGACCATCATCGAGCAGCAGGGCAACCAGCTCACCCTGATCAAACCCTTCAAGGCTTTCAAAGAGTATCGCGGCACCCAATGCACCACCTGCCATCAGGTACCGGAAGGCACCGTCATGGGGGCAGTGCGGATCAGTTACGATCTCAGCCACACCTTTGGCGAGATCCGCCATAACAACCTGATCCTGAGCGGCAGCCTGGTGGTGGTGTTCGGGCTCGGTTTCGGGCTGCTGGCCTGGGTGCTGCAACACTACATCAAGCGACCTGTGCGCCACCTGCAACTGACCATGACCCGCATGGCCAAGGAGCGGGATCTCTCCCTCCCCCTGCTCAATCCGAGCCAGGATGAGCTGGGCCAGATGACCCGCGCCGTCAGTGACATGGTGCAAGGTTTTCGCCACAGCCTGCAGGAGGTGGAGCACGCGACTCAGCAGCTCTATCAGGAGTCAAACCAGATCCGCCAGGTCGCCACCCAGACCGAAGGCTCGGCCCGCCAGCAGGAGGGCATGACGACCCAGGTCGCCGCCGCCGTCAGCGAATTGGCCGCCAGCTCCCACGAGGTACGCGAGCATGCCCGCCACAGTGCCGAGCTCTCCGCCCTCACCAACCAGGATGCCGCCAACACCAGCCGCCTCGCCCAGCACTCCATCACCGACATGGGGGAGATGTCAGCCGAAATTGAGCGGGTCGACCGGGTGATCCAGCAGCTCGACAGCCGCTGCCTGGCCGTCGACGGTGTGCTGGAAGTGATCAAGGGCATAGCGGATCAGACCAACTTGCTGGCGCTGAATGCCGCCATTGAGGCTGCTCGCGCTGGTGAACAGGGACGCGGTTTTGCGGTGGTCGCCGACGAAGTGCGGGCCCTGTCCAACCGCAGTCGCGCCGCCAGCGAAGAGATCTCCCAGATGATTGCCGCGCGGCAAAAAGAGGCACAGAGCGCCGTTGAGGTGATCGGGGATGCAAAATCCAAGGCAGATGAAAGCATTCACAAGACGGAAGCCACCCTGGCCGCCATGCAGAACATCATTGGCCGCATCGCCAGCATCAACGACCTCAATGCCCAGATGGCGCAATCTGCCGAGGAGCAGGACAGGGTTTGCAGCGAAGTGGACAGCTCGGTGAGCGACATTCGCAACACCTCCAACGACACCCTGGGTCAGGCCCACGCCGCCAATCTCGCCAGTATCCAGCTGGTAGAACAGTGCAAGAAGCTGGATCAGTTGCTCAAGACGTACCGCTGGTAAGACACAGCTGTACTCAGCAAAAGCGCGACCATGAGGTCGCGCTTTTTAGTTTCTTGCTGTTTGCCTGCGGGGCCAGCCGCGGGCGGGCACAGATCAGCCTGCGTTGCGGGTAGCCACCGCATCCGCCAGATTGCGCAGCAGGACTTCGGTATCGGCCCAGCCGATGCAGGCATCCGTGATGCTCTGACCGACGGTGAGCTCGCACCCTTCCACCAGATCCTGACGGCCTTCCACCAGGTGGCTCTCCACCATGACGCCAAATACCGCCTTGCTGCCGGCACGCAGCTGACCGGCCACATCTTCGGCCACCAGCATCTGGTTCTTGAACTGCTTGCTGCTGTTGGCGTGGCTGAAGTCGATCATCACCTTTTGCGGCAGACCGGCCTTGTCCAACCCCTTCACTACCTCGTCAACATGGGCGGCGCTGTAGTTCGGCTCGCGGCCACCGCGCAGAATGATGTGGCAATCCGGGTTGCCCCGGGTGGCGACGATGGCGGAGTGGCCATACTTGGTGACCGACAGGAAGTGGTGCGGCGCGCTGGCGGCACCGATGGCATCGATGGCCACCTTGATGGTGCCATCCGTGCCGTTCTTGAAGCCCACCGGGCAAGAAAGACCGGAGGCCAGCTCACGGTGCACCTGGGATTCGGTAGTACGGGCACCGATGGCGCCCCAGCTCATCAGATCCGCCACGTATTGCGGGGTGATCATGTCGAGGAATTCGGAGGCGGTCGGCAGCCCCATGTCATTGAGATCCAGCAGCAGCTTGCGACCGATGCGCAGGCCGTCGTTGATCTTGCAGGTGTTGTCGAGGTAAGGGTCGTTGATCAGCCCCTTCCAGCCCACTGTGGTGCGGGGCTTCTCGAAGTAGACTCGCATCACGATTTCCAGCTGGCCCTTGAGCTCGTCACGCAAGGTCTTGAGACGCTTGCCATATTCCAGCGCGGCCACGGGGTCGTGGATGGAGCAGGGACCTATCACCACCAGCAGGCGCTGATCTTCACCGGCCAGGATCTGATGAATGGCCTGGCGGGATTCGAATACGGTATTTGATGCGGTCTCGGTGGCCGGAAACTTCTCGAGCACCGCAACCGGGGGTAATAACTCTTTGATTTCACTGATACGAACGTCGTCGGTTTGATGCTGCATGACAAGGCTTCCTGCTAGATGACTGCGATAAAGAAACTTCAATCTAGCCCGCAGCAGAGACGGTGTAAATAGAAAATTACATTACCTCACCAGGAATTTTCTGATCGTGTCTTGCAAGTTTGGATATTACTGCTAGCGATCTGGAATGAGTGGGTTGAACAGAGCAATAACGGGGCAGACAAGCGGGGCAGATATGAAAAGGCCCGCACCAAGGCGGGCCCGACAGGGTCAAACGGCCTGGCTGACGCTGGCCAATTTATCGAAGTAGTCCGGGAAGGTCTTGGAAGTACAACCCGGATCATTGATGGTGACGGCGATATCGGACAGCGCCACCAGCGAGAAGCACATGGCGATGCGGTGATCGTTGTAGGTGTCGATCTCGGCGTGCTTGAGCTGGGTCGGCGGCGTCACGGTAATGAAGTCGTGCCCCTCTTCCACCTCCACACCCAGCTTGCGCAGCTCGGTGGCCATGGCGTGCAGACGATCCGTCTCCTTCACCCGCCAGTTGTAGATGTTGCGAATGGAGGTGGGCCCCTCGGCAAACAGTGCCGCGACCGCTATGGTCATGGCCGCATCCGGAATATGGTTCATGTCCATGTCGACGCCGTGCAGCGGGCCTTGCTCTGCCTCGATGAAGTCGTCACCCCAGGTGATGCGGGCGCCCATCCTCTCCAGCACGTCGGCGAAGTGGATATCGCCCTGAATACTGTGCTTGCCGATGCCGGTCACCCGCACCTTGCCCTTGATGGCACCTGCCGCGAGGAAGTAAGAAGCGCTGGAGGCGTCCCCTTCCACCAGGAAGTCACCCGGGCTGACATAGCTCTGGTTGCCCTTGATGTAGAACAGCTTGTAGTTGTCGTGCTCGATGACCACCCCGAACTGTTTCATGATGTGCAACGTGATGTCGATGTAGGGCTTGGAGACCAGCTCACCCTTGATGTGGATACGGGTATCACCGGCCGCCATGGGCGCCGCCATCAAAAACGCCGTCAGGAACTGGCTGGAGACGGACCCATCGACGTGTACGTCACCGCCCCAGAGACCCTTGGCATCCACCACCAGCGGCGGGTAGCCATCTTTTTTCAGGTACTGGATATGGGCGCCCGCTTCACGCAAGGCATCCACCAGATGGCCGATGGGACGCTCTTCCATCCTGGGTTCACCGCCCAGCATGTATTCACCGGATCCCAGACACAGGGCCGCACAGAGGGGACGCATGGCAGTACCGGCATTGCCGAGGAACAGGTTGACCGGTGCCGATACCGCAAAGCTGCGACCCAGACCGTGCACTGTGCACTCTGTCTTGTCGGCGGAAAGCTTGTACTTGACCCCGAGCTGGGTCAGCGCCGCCAGCATATGACGAATATCATCGCTGTCGAGCAGATTGGTCAGCCGGGTGGTGCCACGGGCAAGGGCCGCCAGCAACAAAGCCCGATTGGATACGCTCTTGGAGCCGGGCAGATTGACCTCACCGGCCACACGAGAAATGGGTTCCAAACGCAACGAATTCATAGACTTCCTGTACTATCTCAATTAAATCACCTGACCGGACGTTAGCAGCCCGCGCCTTGCTCGGCAAGACCGCTCGTGGCACAAAAGCGGGCCAGACTCGCGGCCGATCAGGATCCACTGAAAAAACAGACGCCGGGGACTCCCCGGCGCCTGCAATTGGGGAAAACGCCTCAGCCGTGGCGCTTGGCAAAGCCATCCATAAAGCTCACCAGGGCCTTGACCCCTTCCAGTGGCATGGCGTTATAGAGGCTGGCGCGCATGCCACCGACGATACGGTGCCCTTTCAGTGCCAACAGACCGGCGGCTTCGGACTCGGCCAGGAACTGCTTGTCCAGGGCGTCATTTTTCAGCTGGAAAGGTATGTTCATGCGGGAACGGCAGCTGACATCCACCTTGTTGCCGTAGAAGCTGGAGTCGTCGAGGTAGCCGTAGAGGAAATCGGCCTTCGCCTTGTTGCGCGCGGCCATCGCCTCGAGCCCACCCTGTTCTTTCAGCCACTCGAACACCAGACCGGCCAGATACCAGGCATAGGTGGGCGGGGTATTGAACATGGAGTCGTTCTTGGCAGTGAGCTGGTAGTCAAAAATCGAGGGCACGTCGGCTCTCGCCTGGTTCAGCAGATCGTCACGTACGATGGCGATGGCCAGCCCTGACGGGCCTATGTTCTTCTGGGCTCCGGCGTAGATGACCCCAAAACGGCTCACATCCATGGGACGGGAGAGGATGGTGGAGGAGAGATCGGCGACCAGGGGCACATCGCCGGTGGCAGGGATGTCGAACATCTCTATGCCATCAATGGTTTCGTTCGGGCAGTAGTGCACATAGGCTGCATCGGCGCGAAACGCCGGACTCTGCAGCAAATGGGAGATCCCCTGCTCGTTCTTGGCAACCCCTTGTACCGTCTGGATATCACCATACTTGCGGGCTTCATCCACTGCACTCTGGGACCAGACACCGGTCAGCAGGAAGTCAGCCTTCTTGTTGGCCCCGCCCAGCAGATTCATGGGCACGGCGGAGAACTGGCCGCGACCACCACCGTGCATGAAGAGCACCTTGTAGTTGTCCGGCACCGCCAGCAAGTCGCGCAGATCGGCTTCGGCCTTCTCGGCGACCGCCATATAAGGCTTGCCGCGATGGGACAGCTCCATGACCGAGGCTCCCAGCCCCTGAAAATTACAAAATTCGCGCTGGGCGCGCTCCATGACTTCAACCGGCAACATGGCTGGGCCGGCGCAGAAGTTGTAAATCTGTTTGCTCATGACGCTTTCCGTGAGTGGATGAGAGTAATCGATGACTTGTCTGGTTTTACACAAGAGCCGCCCCGGGATCAAAGGCTTTTTGGGAGCTGGCTCAAGCTTTTGTCACCCGGGTCAAGTCGGGCTGCCATCGAAAAAGCCCTGAACGGGTCAGGGCTTGCGGGGAATGTGCATGGAAATGGGGCTTTGCACGCATCCAAAGCAGCAAACCCCCATTGCAGACAAGATCAGAGTTTGGCGGTGAGCTCGGGCAGCAGGGTGAACAGATCCCCCACCAGACCGTAGTCTGCCACCTGGAAAATGGGGGCCTCGCTGTCCTTGTTGATGGCCACTATCACCTTCGACTCCTTCATGCCCGCCAGATGCTGGATGGCCCCCGAGATGCCGACTGCGATATAGAGCTCGGGAGCGACCACCTTGCCGGTCTGACCCACCTGCAGATCGTTGGCCACAAAACCGGCGTCAACGGCGGCGCGCGAGGCCCCCACCGCCCCGCCCAGCTTGTCGGCCAGCGCTTCAATGAGGGCAAACTGCGCCTTGGAGCCAAGGGCCCGTCCGCCGGAGACCACGACCCGCGCTGCCGCGAGTTCCGGCCTGACGGACAACACGGCGCGGCGCTCGACCAGACGGGTACGACATGCCACATCGGCCACCGGCAGCCGCTCAACCGCAGCCTGCCCAGTCCCGAACTCGGCTTTGGCAAAGGCGGTCGGCCTGATGGTCAGCACCTTGATGGGCGCCGAGCTCGCTACCCTGGCAATGGCGTTGCCCGCATAGATGGGGCGCAGGAAGGTATCGCCACTCTCTATGCCGATCACCTCGGAGAGCATCTCCATCCCGAGCCGTGCCGCCACCCTGGGCAACATATCCTTGCCCTGGGTACTCGCCGCCATCAGGCAGTGCTGATAGTCCCGTGCAATATCAGACAGCAGGGGATCGACGCCGTCGTTCAACCCTTCCGCCAACATGGGATGCTCGGCCAGCAGCACCCTGTCCACTCCTTGCAGGCTGGCACCCTGCTCGCCCGCCTCGGTCAGTCCCTGGCCCAGCAGCAACAGATGCACCTCGCCGCCGAGCTGGCCCGCTGCCGTGACCAGTTGGGCCACATTGTCGGCAAGCTTGCCCTGATGATGTTCAGCAATAACCAGTACGCTCATGGCTGCACCTTATCGTTAGCGACTCTTTTCACCGCGCCAGCCCTTATCCCAGCCAGGGGGCGACACCCAATATGTTCCATCATGACCAGAGTGCTCATGGCAGCACCTTGGCTTCGTTCCTGAGTTTATCCAGCAACTCGTCCACAGAGCCGACCTTGATGCCTGCACTGCGCACGGCTGGCGCCATCACACCGAGCAGCCGGGTGTGGCCGGCAGGTTCGACGCCAAGGGTCGCGAAGGGGGCACTCTCGAGTGGCTTGCGCTTGGCTTTCATGATGTTGGGAAGCGAGGCAAAGCGGGGCTCGTTCAGGCGCAGATCCACCGTCACCACGGCAGGCAACGGCATGCCGAGGGTCTCCAGGCCGCCGTCGATTTCGCGGGTCACCTGCAACTCCTCCTCCACCAGCTTGATGGCAGAGGCGAAGGTGGCCAGCGGCCAGTCGGTGAGGGCCGAGAGCATCTGGCCCACCTGGTTGTTGTCAGAATCGATGGACTGCTTGCCGAGCAGCACCAGTGATGGCTGCTCCTGCTCACACACCTTTTTCAGGGCGCGAGCAACCGTCAGCGGAGTGAGCGTCTCATCGGTCACATAGTGAAGGGCCCGATCCGCCCCCAGCGCCAGGGCATGGCGCAACTGCTCGGCGGCCGCCTCAGGTCCGAAGGTCACCACCACCAGCTCGTTTGCGATGCCGGCTTCCCGTAGCCGAACACCTTCCTCTACCGCAATTTCACAAAACGGGTTGATCCCCATCTTCACATTGGCGAGCTCCACGTTGGAGCCGTCTCCCTTCACCCGGATCTTGACGTTGTAGTCGACTACCCGTTTGATCGCGACCAGCAGCTTCATGACGCGCATCCCTCGCTTTTCTTGAGTGAATCCATTGACGAACCCTCGCATTTTTTTGCTTACAATTGCTTTACGTTTACGTAAACTACCAGCACTACCCTAGGCCAAGTCGAGCGCAGAGGCAAGATGGAACGCGAAGCAATGGAATTTGATGTCGTCATCGTCGGTGGCGGCCCAGCAGGACTCAGTGCAGCCATCGCCCTGAAGCAGCACAATGCCGATCTCTCGGTCTGCGTGCTGGAAAAAGGAGCGGAAATCGGCGCCCATCTGCTCTCTGGCGCCCTGTTCGATCCCGTCGCCCTCAAGGAGCTGTTGCCGGACAGCTGGCAGCAGGCGCCCCTTGGCATCCCCGTCAACGATGACCAGGTTCATCTGTTGCAAAACGAGCGTCGCGCCCTGCAACTGCCCCACTGGGCCGTGCCGCCGCGCATGCACAATGATGGCAGCCATATTCTGAGCCTGGGCAACCTCTGCCGCTGGCTCGGTCAACAGGCCGAGCAGCTGGGAGTCGAAATATACCCGGGTTTTACCGCAAGCGAGCTCATCATGGAAGCGGGACGGGTGCGGGGTGTGATCACCGGCGATCTCGGGCTGGACAGAGCGGGCAATCCCAAATCGGATCACGTGCCCGGCATGGCGCTCCATGGTCGCTATACCCTGTTTGCCGAAGGTGCTCGCGGCCATCTGGGCAAGCAGTTGATCGCCGAGTTCAATCTGGAAAACAGCGCCCAGCCGCAGCATTACGCCATCGGTTTCAAGGAGTTGTGGCAAGTCCCCCCTGGCCAGGCCAAACCGGGCCAGGTGCTGCACGGCAGCGGCTGGCCACTGGCCGGGCTGCGCACCGGCAAGAGCCAGGGCGGCTTCTACCTCTATCATATGGATGGCAATCAAGTGGCGGTCGGGCTGATTGTCGATCTCAACTACAGCAACCCCTGGCTCAGCCCGTTCGACGAGTTCCAGCGCCTCAAGCACCATCCCCTCATCGCACAGACTCTGCTGGGGGGCGAGCGCATCAGCTACGGTGCCCGCGCCATCACCAAGGGTGGCTGGCACTCCCTGCCCCGCATGCACTTCCCCGGCGGTCTCTTGATCGGCTGCGACGCCGGTACCCTGGATTTTTCCCGCATCAAGGGCATCCACACCGCCATGAAGTCGGGGATGCTGGCGGCGAAAACCGTCGCCATGACGCTGCGCGGCGGTGATGAGGGGGGCCGGGATCTGGCCGAGTATCAGGATGCGCTGCAACAAAGCTGGCTGGGGCAGGAGCTCAAAACCGCCCGCAACTTTGGGGCGGCCCTGCATCGTTGGGGCCGCTGGCTCGGCGGCGCCTTCAACTGGCTGGAGCAGCGGGGTGCCTCCTTCCCTCTGCTGGGCTCTATCACCCTGTTGGACAAGGAGCCTGACTACCGTCAGCTGCGCATGGCCAGCCGTTGTCAGCCCATCGGCTATCCCAAACCGGACGGCAAACTCAGCTTTGACAAGCTCTCTTCTGTTTATCTCGCCAACACCAGCCACGATGAGGATCAGCCCTGCCACCTCAAGTTGCAGGACGCGAGTATCCCGGTGGCGGTCAACCTGCCCACCTGGGCCGAGCCCGCCCAGCGCTATTGCCCGGCCGGGGTGTTCGAGATAGTGGAAAGCGAGAGCCAGCCTTATTTGCAGATCAACGCGGCCAACTGCATTCACTGCAAGACCTGCGACATCAAGGATCCGAGCCAGAACATCATCTGGACACCACCGCAGGGAGGGTCCGGGCCCAACTATCCCAATATGTGATGAAGTGCAGCGATACCAAGAGGTGACATCAAAGATGCTCAGCCCCAGAACATCGTCTGGACGCCACCACAGGGAGGGGCAGGGCCCAATTATCCCAATATGTGACAGGTAGCTACCAGACCGTCTGGACACCACCGCAAGGAGGGTCAGGACCCAACTATCCCAATCGGTGATACCTGTCCCCTCGGGTGGGTACTTGGCACAATGCGGCAATGAACAGACAGTCACTTTTACGGCCGGATCCGCTGATCCGACCTCGATGTTTTTTTGAGCAAACAGGCTGAACCTAGGATGAATAGGCCCTGACAAGCGCTCCCCGCCCCTGTATAGTTCGCCGCATTCAGGTTTTCCATCGGCCCGTTTCGCTTATCCACGGGATCGCTTTCTACGCGATCTAAGGCCGCATGACCTGTGCAACCATCCCTGATGACCCACGACTTTTTAAGGGGGGACAGATGATCACCGCCTACATTCTCAATAACAAGGTACTGGACATAGTCACGCTCGGGCCTGACGACATACTGCCTGACAACACCGTCTGGCTGGATGCCTACAAGCCGGACACGGCGGAGCGAGAATGGTTGACCGGCCTGTTTCTGGAAGAGGTCCCCGACAAGGAAGAGCTGGACGACATCGAAGCATCCGCCCGCTTTTACTGGGATACCGATGGTCTGCACATTCACTCCCTGTTTCCCCAGCGGATCGGCCGTGACACCAAGGGTGTCCACGTCTCCTTTACCCTGCGCAACAATCTGCTGATCAGCATCCGCGAGGATGACATCGGCCTGGTGCGCCTGCTGCGCCACTACATGCGCCAGGACAGGCTGGAAGTGGAGGATGCCCTCGACATACTGCTGGAGGTGCAGAACCTCAAGGTGGAGTATCTCTCAGATCTCATCGAAGATGGTTACAAGACCCTGGAAAACACAGCCGATCAAATCTTCGAGCCGGATCAGATCAATCCCATGCTCAAGGAGTTGATGGCGCAGGAAGAGGCCAACGGCCAGATCCGTCTCTCCCTGCACGATACCCGCCGCGCCCTGCGCTTTCTCAAACGCAGCCTGCGCCAGCGCATGACGGGCGAGCAGAACAAGTGGATCGACGAGATGCTGCACGACGTGGAGTCCCTCTTGCCCCACACCCAGTTCCTGTTCGACAAGATCAACTTCCAGCTGGAGGCCTCCATGGGGGTCACCAATCTGGAGCAGAACAAGGTGATCAAGATCTTCTCGGTGGCCGCCGTGATCTTCCTGCCGCCCACCCTGATCGCCAGCATCTACGGCATGAACTTCGGTCGCATGCCGGAGCTCGCCTGGGAGTATGGCTATCCCATGTCGCTGGTGCTGATGGTGATGTCATCCCTCGGCACCGGCCTCTTCTTCAAGCGCAAAGGCTGGCTGTAAACGCCGCCAGAAAGTGCGATAAAAAGAGACGATGGATTGGGGGGCACTGGCCCCCCGATTAATTCGTGTCACCCGGCACGCCTTGCAAAGGGCGCCACTCTGCCCCATATCCTCTTCATCATTTGCACAACCCAGGCGATAACGGGCGACCATGACCCTCTACCCCGAACACAGATATGACGATCACGGCCAGTTGCGCCCTCCCCTCTGGTTTTGGCCCATCGCCCTCTTGCTGACCCGCTCGGTCTGGCTGTTTCTGATGGCCGGGGTCACCCGCGAGAGCGGCAGCGAGATCCTGACCCTCTTCTATCCGGACAAGATCAGCCTCTACATCAGCCTGCTGACCGACGTGCCCGCCATGCTGGCACTGCTCGCCTTCGGCGGCACCTATCAGCAGACTGACAGCGTGCGCGCCTGGCTCAGACGCCACAGCCGCGGCCTCTTGCTCTGCTCCACCGTCAGCGGCCTGGTGATGCAGCTGCACAGCCTCAACCTGCAGAAATGGTCGTTCAGCTGGCCCACCGCCCTGGTGCTGATCGGCAGCCTCTGGGCACTCTGGTATCTGCTGCGCAGCCGCCAGATCCGCGAATACGCGGCCGATCAATCTCACTGAGAAAATAGGGGTCACTCATTGCCGCGTGACCCGGATCTGCAGGGTCTGGCGATCGCTCTGAGTACCACTCCCCCCCTGCAACTGGGTACCCAGGCTGCTCCCTTGCTGCGCCGAGCTGGTGGATAACTCCCCTACCGTCAGCCACTGACCCGGGGCGCCGCTCACCTCGGTGGCATTCTGCCCCGTGGTGACGGTGCCCTGCTCCAGCCTGGCCTGCTCGCTGCTGAGCGCTATCTGCACCCTGTCCCCTATCAGGGTGGCGGTGGCGTAGAGACCGTTGATGAGCGGCATCAAGCCCACCACCTGACCACCGCGCCACTGATAGAAGGTGACCGGCTGGTAGGAGCCCATCTGCAGCAACACGGGCCGCCCCGACAGGCCGCGCACCTGCCAGCTGTCGTTCTGGCTGCGCTGGTATTGCCGGGCATTGCCCTCAAGCAGCCATTGCCGTTTGGCCGCATCACCACCGATACCCGCCTCTATCTGCTGACCGCTTGAGGCACCATCCACCCGCCATTCGACAAACAGGCTCTGGGGCGGCTGGTTGAGTTTGGCCAGGGTCGCTTCGGCCTCCTGCAACTGGGCCGCACTGCCGCTCAGCACCAGCTGGTTGCCCATGGCACTCACCCCGAGGTCCGGGTAGATCTCCTTGAGGGTCTGCACCATGGCCTCGGCCTCGAATACCGGGATCACCTTGACCTCGGCCCGCAGCGGCAGGCACCAGAACCCCCACAGCAACAAGATCCCGCTCCAACGCCACCTTTTCATCTCTCTCTCCTGTCCGGAAGCCCGGCTCACCGCTTCTGCCAGTCTGGCTATCACCATCATGATCCATCTGCCTCGCTTTTCAATGACTTTGCACCCCAGGGGCAATGGCGGCATGGGCCGGAGCGCCCCCCTTGGCAGCCTGCGAGCGGAAAGGACGGAGATAGATCAAATAACACAAATAAAAATGATTACCATTTGTTGTCACGTAAAAATCGCTCGGATACAATTCGGACTCATTTTTTCGAGCCCACTTCTGATGAAGCCAGCAAACGCCGTCACCACTACCCCTGCTGCCATCCATCTGGCGATGCTGATCAACATGCTCTCCATGGGCAGCATGATGATGGTGATGCCGCTCGGGCCGGATCTGGTCATCAGCCTCGGCATGCAACCGGAGCAAACCGGTTATTTCAGCGGCGGCGCCACCCTTGGCGCGGCCCTGATGGGCCTCATCGCAGCCCCCTGGCTCGATCGCGTCAACCGCAAACCCGCCCTGCTGGTGCTGCTGACCCTGCGCTTCTTGCTGCTGATGGCCTGCGCCCTGGTCCAGAACAGCCAGCAGCTGCTGATGCTGTTCATACTGTCCGGCTGCGTGGCCGGGCCTCTTTCCGCCATCCTGATGGCCGCCGTGCTGGACCTGGTTCCTCCGGCCGAGCGGGGCCGCCGCCTCGCCTATGTGGGAATGGCGTTCTCGCTGGCCGCCATCCTGATAGTGCCCATTGCCCTCATCCTGGCCCAGTGGCTCGGCTGGCAGAGCCCCTTCCTGCTGTTCGGTGCTGGCGGCCTGCTGCTGGCCCTGCTGTGCGCCCTGCTGCTGCCCTCCCTGCCGGTCACCCGTTCTCCCCAGGGTAGCGGACTGCGCCAGCTGCTGGGATCGCCGCTCTGCCAGGGCGCTCTGCTCATTCTCTGTTTGCAGATGTTCGGTCATTTCCTGCTGATCCCGCATTTTGCCAACTACTTCCAGTTCAACCTCGCCTTCCCCCGCGAGCAGATCGCCGCCCTCTACCTGTGTGGCGGCCTCGCCAGCATGGCAACCATGCGGCTGTGCGGTGGCTGGATCGATCAGGGCCGGGCGCTGGCCGCCATTCTGATCACCAGCCTGTTGCTGGCACTGATCACTCTGCTCGGCTTCGCCGCCCCCATTGGCGTGCCCGTCTATCTGTTGTTTACCCTCTTCATGGCGCTGAGCTCGGCACGCTCCAGCACCACGCTCGCCATCACGGCAGCCATTCCGGCCCCCCATCAGCGCGCCGCCTTCATGTCTTTTCAGGGCACGGTGACCAATGTGGCGGCAGGTCTCGGCAGCCTGATCTCGGCCAGGTATCTCTTCTCGGACAGCACTGGTGCCCTGCACGGCTTTGCAGGGCTTGCCTGGATCAATATTACCTGCAGCCTGCTGGCCTGTGGTGGCGTCTGGCTCCTGCTCAAGGGGCTGGCGCAGACAAGGAATAACAATAACCCCACGTCTGGTACGGCCAGACAGGGAAGTCAGTGAGCCACCGGCCCCAGAGCCGGACCCCATAACCTCTGTTTTATTCATGGAGTTTTGACTATGCAGTTGCAGCCTGGCGTATTTCGCTTGAACCCGATTTTGCTTTCCCTCGGTCTGTTTGCCCTGCCGGGCCTGGCCCAGGCCGAGTTGCCCAAAGCCAACGAGACCATGGTGGTCACCGCCACCCAGACCAAGCACACGGAACTGTCCGCTCCGGCCAGCGTCTCTGTGGTGACCCGCGCCGATCTGGACAAGATGAACGCCAACAACATAGGCGATGCCCTCAAGCATGTGCCGGGTGTCAACATCATAGGCACCAACCCCACGGGTCGCAGCGAGATCAAGATCCGCGGTATGGGCGGCGACTACACACTGCTGCTGATCAACGGCAAACGGGTCAACGCCCGCGAGACCCTGGGCAGCTCCTTTGGCAATGACTTCGACTTGAGCTCCATCCCCATGGCGGCCATAGAGCGCATCGAAGTGATCCGTGGTCCCGTCTCCTCTCTGTACGGTGCCGACGCCCTCGGCGGCGTGGTCAACGTGATCCTGCGCCAGGCCAAGGAGAAGACGGAAGCGGCCTTCGGCTACACCCACTCCATGCCCACCAAGGGCGACGGGGGCGATGCCAACCAGGGCAGCGCCTTTGTCTCCGGTGCCCTCATCGACAACAAGCTGCTGGGCAGCGTGGTGGTCGAAGGCTACCAGCGTGACCGCTGGCACAGCGATCAGTCCAACAACCTGGATGCCGATGCGCTGGAAAAACGGGAAGTGGTCAATGTGCTCTCCAGCCTGAAGTGGCTGGTCAGTGACAACCAGGATATCGATTTCGATCTGGGCTACAACCAGAACGACATGGACAGCTACTTCAACAACGTGCCCCGTGCCCCGACCGCACCGGCCACCCCGCACAACGTGCAAAAACTCGATCGTCTGAGCCTGGGGCTGACCCACAACGGCCGTTGGGAGCACTTCGACAGCCGCGCCCGCTACTACTTCGAGCAGACGGATCTGATGGATGACTCCCAGCTCAATGGCGGCGCCGCCGATGTCACCCAGACCAACCACACGGTCGATGGCCAGCTGAGCGGCTATCTGGGGAATCACCTGCTGACCTCGGGTGCCGAGATGCGCAAGACCGAGCTGGAGCACAGCCGCAGCATCACCAACGGCAGCGTGGATGCCAGCCAGAGTGCCCTCTATCTGCAGGACGAATTCAGCCTGGGGGATCTGGCGTTGACCCTCTCCGGCCGCCTCGACCACCATGAAACCTATGGCAACGAATTCAGCCCGCGCGCCTATGCCCTCTACAAACTGACCGACGAGTGGGTGATCAAGGGTGGCGCCGGCAAGGCGTTCAAGGCACCGACCCTGGCCCAGTCCAGCGAAGGCTTCGCCACCACCGCCTGCCGTGGCGCCTGCAAGGTGGTCGGCAACCCGAACCTGAAACCGGAAACCGCCGTCAGCTATGAGCTGGGCACCGCCTACGAGAGTGAGCGTTTCGGCGCCGGTGTGACCGGCTTCCACAACGACATCGAAGATCTGATCCAGAGCGATCAGTGGGGCCCGGGCTACCGTCCGACCGTCATGACCTACCTCAACGTCAAGAAGGCACGGGTGAAAGGGCTGGAGCTGACCGGCTGGGTCGACGTACTGGACAACGTCAAGCTGACCGGCAACTGGAGCCTGCTGGATTCCCAAGACAAGAGCACGGGCGACGATCTGACCAAGACCCCGGACCACACCGGCAACCTCAGCCTGGATTGGCAAGCCACCGAGATCGTCAGTACCAACCTGGCCTGGCAATACGTGGGCAGCCAGTTCATCAAGGTGCCGATGCACAACTCCCAGGCGCTCAAGTCCAAGCACTATCAGACCCTGGACCTCAACACCAACTGGAAAGTCACGCCGGCGCTCGACTTCAAACTCGGCATCACCAACCTGACCAACACCCAGCGTGACCAGGTCGCCACCGACGCCGATTTCATTCTGGAAGGTCGCACCGTCTATGCCGGGGTGAATTACAAGCTGTAATCCCCCGTTCGGGAGCCCAAGCGGGCTCCCTTTTTCCGTTTTTATCGCCTCGACAATAAGGAGTATCCGGGTGCTCAGACACCAAACACAGCTGTTCTGGCTGGGAGTTGTTCTCCTGTTTATGCTGATCTGTCTGTCACTGGCCACCGGTGCCGGTGTCTATGGTGGCCGCGAGGTCGCCGGATTTCTGCTGGGCGATCCCGCCCTCATGGCCGACGAAAAGCTCGCCATGATCATTCATACCCTGCGTCTGCCCCGCACCCTGTGTGCCCTGGTGGTGGGCGTCTGTCTCGCGCTGGCGGCTTCCATGCTGCAAAGCGCCACCCGCAATCCGCTGGCCGAGCCCGGCCTGCTCGGCGTCAACGCCGGCGCCGTCTTCGCCCTGGTGATAGGGCTGACTTATTTCGGCGTCGAATCTGCTTACGGTTATCTGCTCTGGTCCGGCATGGGTGCCCTGCTTGGCAACCTCATAGTTCTGGGCCTCGGCCTGATGGTGGGTCGCTCCAATCCGCTCAAGCTCATCCTGGTGGGGGTCGCCCTCTCCGCCACCTTTGGCGGCCTCTCCAACTTCCTGCTGCTCTCCAACAAGGTGGTGCTGGAGCAGTTCCGCTTCTGGAACCTGGGGTCTCTGGCCGCCTCGGATCTCGACGCCGTGCTCACCGTGGTGCCCTTCGCCTTGGCCGGTCTGCTGCTGACCCTGGCCCTGTGCCGCCAGCTCACCCTGATGCAGATGGGAGATAACCAGGCCCAGGCCCTCGGCATACGGCCGACCCGGGTGAGGATCGGTGTGCTGCTGGCCGCCACCCTGTTTACCGCCTGTGCCATCGCCATCGCCGGCCCCATCGGCTTCGTCGGCTTTCTGGCCGCCTACTGCGCCCGTCTGGTGGAGCCGGTGCGCCTCGCCATCCAGGTGCGTTTCTCCGCCCTGTTTGGTGTGCTGTTCCTGCTGGGGGCCGACATACTGGCCCGCTGGCTGATCCAGCCGTTCGAGCTGCCCAACGGCGTGATCCTGGCGCTGATCGGCGCCCCCGTGCTCATCATGGTGGTGCGCAGCGGTGGCTTCCGCTCCCTGCTGGCCGTCAAATAAGGTCACCCTGCCTCATGAACAATCCAATGAACACATCGCTGAACGCTTCACTCCCCTCCGGCACCCTCTGCCTGCGACTGGGTGAACGCACCCTGCTGCTGCACCGCCGCGCCTGGCTTATCACGCTGGGCTTGGTGCTCACACTGGCGTTGCTCTCCCTGCTGGCGCTGACCCTGGGCTCAAGCAAACTCACCATGCTGGGGGTAGTGCAAACCCTGCTTGGCGAGGGGAGCCGGCTCGATGAGGTGACTGTCTTCAAGATCCGGCTGCCGCGCATCGTCGCCGTCTTGGTGGCAGGCGCCGCCATGGGCCTCTCCGGCTGCCTGGTGCAGACCCTCATTCGCAACCGCCTCGCTACCCCGGACATGATAGGGGTCAACGAGGGGGCATCGCTGACCATCATCGCCTTCTCCCTCTACCTCACTCTCGGCAGCTGGCCCTGGTGGGCCGCGCCCCTTGGCGCCCTGTTTGCCGCCGCCGTGCTCTATGCCCTGTGCAACAAGCCGGGGGAGCAGGGCTATCTGTTCGTGGTGATCGGCATCGGCGTCTCCGAGCTGATGAACGCCATCGGCCAGTTCGTCATGTCCACCCAGTCGCTGGTGCACCTCACCAGCCTCTACCTGTGGAACATGGGCAACTTCGTCGGCCAGGGCTACGGCACAGTGGTGCCTGTGGGGATCCTGATCCTGCTGGTCTGCCCCTGGATCATTTATCTCTCACGTGCCCTGGGCGTGCTGCGTCTGGGCCCTGTCACCGCACAGAGTCTGGGGGTAAACGTCAACCGGGTGCAGCTCGGCGTGCTGGCTCAGGCCATCGTCGTAGCGGCCCTTGGCACCGCCATCGGCGGTCCTGTGGTGTTCATCGCCATGGCGGCCCCCATACTCGCCTCCTGGATGAGCCGGGATCGCATAGTGCCGCTGTGGATTGCCGCCCTGTGTGGCGCCCTGCTGCTGCTGGCCAGTGACACCCTGGTGCGGGTACTGGCCAGCCCCCATGAGGTCGCCACCGGCATCATGACCCGTATTCTTGGCGGCATACTGCTGCTGTTTATTCTGATAAAAGACAGACAGAGAACCGACTGATGACCCTCACCCTAAATCGCCTCCACTTCGGCTATCAGCAAAAACCCGTCTTCAACGACATCTCCTTCACCATTCCCAAGGGCAAGCTGGTCGGCATCGTCGGCCCCAATGGCGGCGGCAAATCCACCCTGCTCAAGCTGCTGGCCGGCCAGGAACAGCCCCAATCCGGTGAGATACTGCTCAAGGGCAAACCGCTGGAGAGTTACGGCATGAAGGCGCTGGCCCGGGAGCTCGCCTACCTGCCCCAGCGCCCCCTGGTGCCCGCCGGCATTCAGGTCGAACAGCTGGTGCAGTACGGCCGCCATCCCCATCAGGGCTGGTTCAATCAGTGGAGTGAAGAGGATGCCCGCATGGTGCGCTGGGCCTGCGAGCGGATGCAGCTTGGCGACATCTTGCAACAGAGCGCCAGCTCCCTCTCCGGTGGCCAAGCCCAGCGGGTGTGGCTGGCCATGGTGCTGGCCCAGGACGCGGACATCATATTGCTGGATGAACCCACCAGTGTGCTGGATATCGGCCACCAGACGGAAGTGATGGAAGCCATCCACCAGATCACCACCGAGGGCAAGACGGTGCTCATCGTCATCCACGATCTCGCCACCGCCGCCCGCTACTGCGACGAGCTGATCGCCATCGGCGAGGGCAAGATCCAGGCCATGGGCCCGGCTCGCGAGGTGGTGACCAAACCCCTCATCGACCGCCTCTATCAGACGGACGTGGACATACTGCACGCCCCCGGTGATGGCGCCCCCATCATAGTGCCGCGCCGCCGCCCGCAGGCCTTTGCCATGAAGCATGCAAGCCTGAACGCAGGATAAAAAAAACCGTCTGATGACGGTTTTTTTTATCCCATGACACCGAGCGGCAGCGGCACGTTCAGAGCACAAGCGTGGTCAGCACGCCCCCCGGCAAGCGTTGCCAGTGCAGGGTACAGTGCCAGCCTGCGGGCAGATCCGGGGTCAGCGCGCTTTTTAGTTCGAGGGTGAGGGTCTGCTCCGTCACGGCCAGCCAGCGAGCATCGAGAAAGTCAAAATAGCGCCCCACCCTGGGGTAGAGCGCCTTGAACAGGCTCTCCTTGGCAGAGAACACCAGGGTCAACCCCTGGGCCGGACCGAGCGGACAGCGCTGCAGCCGTCCCCACTCCTCATCATTCACAATGCCTAGCCAGAGATTGCACGCCTGCTCATCCTCCAGCCAGGCTTCCAGATCCAGCCCCATCCCCCCCTGGCCCGGACGCACCGCACACAGGGCCATGCCGCGCCCCAGCAACAGGCTGTGGCTGATGCTGCCCTCAAACCCCGTAGGCCAGCGCGGCTCGCGGGCCGATCCTATGGCCACCACATGATCACCAAGCCCAAAGCGGCGCAGAGCCTCACGGGCCGCCAGCCGACCGGCCAGAAACTCCCCCAGCCGCTTGGGGGCCGCACGCTGCAAGCTGGCGGGCAGCAGGATCTCGGCCTGCTCATAGCAGGCCGGGGTGAAGGCGGCGGGATCGAAGCAGACCCGGTGCAGCGCAAGCGGCGCAAAACCGGGCAGCGGCAGGCAGTCGGCATGCAGGATAAAGCTGCCTCGGGATCCGGCAGCCAGGGGAGCAATTGGCATCGAAAAAGCCCTTGGTTCGAGAGCGGTCATGGTAGCAAATCACCCCCTCTCAGCACCACAAACGCAAATGACAATTTTTATCATTTGAATTTTTGATAGCATAAGTCCGCCCGTTTGGGGCCCGGTTTTTCGCTGATTTCACCAAGAAGGATGTAACGATGAAGATCTCCTCCCCTCTGGCCGCCGCGCTCATGCTGGCCAGCCTGGTCGGTTTTCAGGCCCAGGCCAGCACCGAGACCCGTCAGGTGACCGATGCCGATGGCAAGACCCAGGTCGTGCCCGCCCAACCCAAGCGGGTGGTGGTGCTGAGCGAAATCGATCTGGATACGGCCCTGACCCTGGGGTTGCAGCCAGTCGGCACGGTCAACGGTCGTGGCCAGGGCACATTGCCCCGTTACCTGCTGAACAAGGCGGGCAAGGATATCGCCGTGGTCGGCGACCTGGACAACCCCAATCTGGAGCGGCTGATCGATCTGGAGCCGGATCTCATCCTGACCGGCCAGACCAAACCCGAGCTGCTGACCCTGCTGCAAGAGATAGCCCCCACAGTCGTCACCGGCAACTGGGGTGATTCCTGGAAGGAGATCTTCAATCGCAGCGCCCACGTGCTGAACCGGGACGCCGAGGGCAAGGCCTTCCTCGCCCAGTATGACGCCCGCCTGCAAGAGGCCCGCAGCAAGCTTGCCAAGCATCAGGGCGAGCGCCTGAGCATAGTACGCTGGAACCCGAAGGGCCCGAGCTACATGCACAGCGGCACCTTCGCCAGCAGCGTGGTGGAAGAGATGGGGCTGGCCCGTCCGACCCACCAGATCGGCGACAAGACCCCCCACTCCCCGGCCCTGAGCCTCGAATCCCTCAACCTGCTCGACGGTGACTGGCTGGTGATAGGCACCCTGAGCGCCAGCGGCGATGCGGTGGATGCCATGAAGCAGGCCGAGCAGACACCGGCCTTCCAGCAACTGAACGCCATCAAGGGCAAGCGCTTTGGCGCCGTGGATGGCTCGCTGTGGACCTCCACCGGCGGCCCCCAGGCGGCCCTCAAGGTGATCGACGACGTCGAGCAGCTGCTCGCCAAACCGGACGCGGCCCCCATCACCCAATAAGCCCGCGCTCATATGACAGCCAAAAAGAAGCCCGCATCATGCGGGCTTCTTTTTTATGGACGTTTGGCGCTTTCCAGTCGCCCTATTCAGGCAGTGGCAGCGCCTTTCTATCCAATTTCCCGCTGCCTGTCTTGGGCAGGGCATCGAGCAGGAGGATCCGCGCCGGCACCATGTAGTGCGGCAGCGTGGCCTGCAACCCCTTGCGCAGGGCGAGGCGATTGAGGGTCGCCCCGGCTTTGGCCTCCACATAGCCCACCAGCATGGCCTCGTCCCCCTCACCGACCAGGCGCACCGCCGCCTCCTGCACCCCGGGTTGACGGCGAAGGCCCGCCTCCACCTCCCCCAGTTCGATGCGAAAACCCCGCAGCTTGACCTGATCGTCCCGCCGCCCCAGATAAAGGAAGTTGTCTGCCCCCAGCCGCCGCACCCTATCCCCGGTGCGATAGAGGCGATGGGTGTCAAGGCGTAGGAAGGCGGCGCTCGTCAAGGCCGGCTTGCGCCAGTAGCCTTCACACAGGGCCGGGCTCTCGATGCAAAGCTCCCCGCACTCCCCCTCAGATACCGGCAACCCCGCCTCGTCCAGAACCCAGTGGCGGTAGCCGGGCAGGCTGTGGCTGATGGTGATCTGCCCATCCGCCGGTGGCCAGCGCACCTCGCTCACCAGGGACCAGACGGTGGCCTCGGTCGGCCCGTAGCAGTTCCACAGCCGCTGGGTACGACTGCAAAGCTGCTCGGCCAATCCCGAGTCCAGCGCCTCGCCGCCACACAGGGCGGTGAGGGTATCGCGCCCCTGCCAGCCCGCTTTGAGCAGCATGCGCCAGCAGGCCGGGGTGGCTTGCAGCCAGTTGATGGAAGGATCCGCCTCGAGCAGCGCCATCATTCCCAGCGGATCCTTGTTGTGCTGGCCGCCGGCCACCGTCAGCCGGCCACCACCCCAGAGCGGGCCCAGCATCTCCAGCAAGGAGATGTCAAAGGCCGGGGTGGTGATAAAGAGCCAATGGCTGTTAGGTGATAGCCCGAGCCGCTCGCGGATCCCGTCGAGGAAGCAGAGCAGGGCCCGCCGGCTGATGACAACCCCCTTGGGCTCGCCGGTGGAGCCCGAGGTGAACATCATGTAGGCCGCCAGCGCATCGTCCACGCTGGGCCAGGAGACGACAGCTGGCGGTTGCTCCCCCTCTTGCTCGAAAGCTGGGATAGATCGCAATGGACAGCCAAACGCGGGCACATCACCATGCCCATCACAGATCACCGCCGAGAGCCGGGCCTGACGGGCGATACCCTGCAGCCGCTCCACCGGAAAATCCGGCTCGAGCGGCACAAAGGTGAGGCCGAGGCGCAGGAAGGCGAGCAGGCAGGCCACCAGATCCGGGCCTCTCTCCAAGTAGAGGCCGACCCGCTCTCCCACCGCCAACCCCTGCAGGCGGGCGGCGATCTGACCGACCCGCAGACTGAGCTCGCCATAGTTGAGCCAGGCGTCGGGGCCGGCCTCGCCCGTACCGTGCTCACTCATGCCTTGCTCACTCATACCGACCCCGCCCATGCCGATGGCGGGGGCCAGCGGGGTGGCGGCGAGGCAATCGGCCAGGCGCGAGCCCAGGGTCTGCTCGGCTGCTGTACGGCGTTGCAAGCTGTCCATCTCCCGGCTTGCGAGCGGTCTGACGATCTCTTTTTCAACTTGGGGCAGGGCCGTCATAGCACCTCCTCGGGCAGTCGCACCAGCCAGTGCTGATAGAGCCGGCTGGGGGATGAATGGGCCTTGAGATCCCGCAAAGTGAGCGGCGCTCGCTCGCCGGCAAAGGCGGCATTGAGGGCCGCCAGCAAGGCGAGCTGCTGCACCGAATCCACCCCGAGTTCACACAGGGTCTGTTGCCAGACGCCGGGCACGCCGCACTGGCGCTCCCACAGGGCCACCAGCGGACGAGCCGCAGGCGGGCAGGGCTCAGCGACTGGCGCCGCGACGCGCGCTGCCACGGGGGCAGGCAGGCTCATCTCATCGGGTCTGGCCGGCAGCGCAAGGCTCGCCCCCGCCAGCCAGCCAAGCTCGGTCAGCCAGGCGGCCAGCACGGCTTCGGCCTTCGCCATGGGGATCAGATCCCCGTCGAACTCAAAGCGCAGATTGAACTGACCGCCGCGGGCGTTCACCACCAGGGAGAGCGGCAGCTCCACCTTCTCCACCACGGCGCCAAAGCGCGGCACCAGCTGATGGGGCTCCGGCTCCTCCGGCAGCGCCGGCACAGGGTAGTTCTCGAACACGAACAGGCTCTGGAACAGGCGCGCCCTGCCCTGCGTCAGCGCGGCGAGCGACTGGGTGCCGTGCTCATTGAGGGCCATCAAATCCGACTGCAGCCGGGCAATATGCTCGGCCAGGGTCGCCTCGGTGCGCCAATCCAGGATAAGCGGCAGGCTGTTGATATAGAGGCCGACGCTCTGGGTGATCCCCTCGATGGGGAAATCCCGGCCTGGGGTCACGTTGCCCACCAGGGTGATGTCGTCGCCACAGCAGCGGGCCAACAGGCGATGCCAGGCATACTGGGCCAGCAAGCCCGTGGTCACCCCCAGCTCGCGAGCGCGGGCTTCCAGTTGAGCCGACACGTGCGGCGCCAGGGTCTGGCCGCACACCGCAGGCCTGTGCTGCGTCAGCTGCGGCTCCAGCGCCACCCCAAACAAGCGGGAGAGATCATTGGGTCGGGCCAGCTGCTCCGCGCGTCCCTGCCAGTAGGCCTCGCTGGCGCGGGTTTGGCTCGCGATATGGCGGCCAAATTCGAGCCAGGCCCCATCCGCTTCGGCTTGCGGCAGCAGGCCGTTCATCAGGGCTTGATAGCAGCGATGCAGGGAGCCCAGCAATACGGGACCACTCCAGCCATCCAGCACGCCATGGTGGGCACTGAAAATGACCTTGTGGTGATCGGGTGCCAGTTTGAAGCAGGCGACCCGCAGCAAGGGAGCCTGCTCCAGCGGGATCGGGCGGGCCAGATCCTGCTGGCGATAGGCCGCGATGCGCGCCTCGGCCTGCTCATCCCCCACCAGATCCTGATAGTGGAATGGCAGCTCGGCATGGCGCAGGATGCGCTGCAGTGCCACCCCATCCGCCAGCACCAGCTCGCTGCGCAGGGCCGGCCAGCGAGCGATCTGCGCCTGCCAGGCCTGGCGGTAGACCGCCAGGTCCAGTGGCTGGTGATACGCCATTTCGGTCTGCAGATGGTAAGCCGTATCACGAGGCGCCAGCGCCCTGTGATAGAGCATGCTCTGCTGCAAGGACGTCATGGGCAGCAGTGTCTCCACCTCGCGCCCGCTCAGCACCTGGTCGAGCGCCGATTGCGAGAGGCCAAGCCCCGGGAAGTCGCTCGGGGTGTGGCGCGGGGCGCTCACCCCACAGCAGTGATCCACTAGCGCCTTCAGGTTGGCAAAAAGCCGCACCATCAAGGCGTCGCTCCCTTGCTGGTTGAGGGCGCCGACCTGGCGCAGGGTGAGACAGCCGTCATAGACGCCCCCGTGCAGGCTGATGAGCTCCCGCGGCAGGTTGTCCGGCGAAGTAGGCGCCCCCGGCGCCATGGGCAGGGGCTGCCAGGGCTGACCTGCAGCGCCCTGATGGCTGACCCCCAGGTAATTGAAGACGATGAGGGCTTCGGGCAGCTCCCAACCACGGGGATGGTGCAGACGAAGGGCGTTGAAGCCTACCCCCTTGTCCGGTACGGCCCGCAGCCGCTCCTTGGTGGCGCACACCAGCGCATCCCACTCTTGCTCATCGGCCAGCGCCAGCGGATAGGTGCTGGTGAACCAGCCCAGGGTACGGCTCACATCGATTTCAGCATCGATTGCCTCACGGCCGTGCCCTTCCAGCATCACGCAGTGGCGTGCGCCATAACCCAGCTCGCTCAAGGTGCGGGTCAGGGCGGCCAGCAGCAGGTCGGGCACCCGGGTGAAGAAGGCCTGATTGGCCGGGTCTATCAAGCGGGCCGTGGTCTCCTTGTCCAGTTGCAGCAGGCTGGCGGCGGCGCGGCCATCTTCGGCGCGTTCGGCCTCCAGCAGACCTTGCTGACTACCTTCCCCCTGGGCCAGCCAGAACGCCAGTTGATCCTCTTCGCGCAGGGCGTAGGCGGCCAGCCCTTCGCCCCACTGGCGATAGCTGCTGCCCTTGGCGGGCAGGGGCTCGCCCCTGCTCACCCGGGCGAGATCCTCGGCCAGAATGCGCCAGGAGACGGCATCGATGACCAGATGGTGGAAGGCGAGGAAAAGCCCCTCCACCGGCTCTGCCTCGCCCTCGATGGCCAGGTTGCGCAGGCGGGTCCAGGCCAGGGTGTGGCCGCTGGCAGGCTCCAGATCCCCTTGCAACTCGGTCAGGCGGGCCTGCAGTTCAGCCCCGCCGAGTGTTCCTGCATCCAGGGTCGGCAGCGGCGGCAGCGCCAGCTCGGCCAGATAGCGCTGACCGCTCGGGGTCACCGCCAGACGCAGGGCGTCATGATGCTGGCGCAGTGTGGTCAGCCAGCCGGCCAGGGTGTCATCATCGATCCCGGCGGGCAGGCGCAGTATTACCCCCTGGTTCCAGTGGCCTGGCTTGGCGAAGCCCTGCTCGAAGAACCAGTGCTGGATGGGATGGAGCGGGAAGTCGCCGACCAGGTTGCCCTGTTCGGTCTGGTGGCTGACCGCCTGCTGCTGGCCGAGCTGGCGGCAGAGGCGGCGCACAGTCTTGGCCTCGAACACGTCCTTGACGCTGCAGTGCAGCCCCGCATCCCGCAGCCTTGTGGTGAGCTGGATGCTGAGGATGGAATCTCCCCCCAAGCGGAAGAAGTCATCCTCCACCCCGAGGGGTTGCTTGAGCACCCCCTGCCAGATGGCGAGCACAGTCTGCTCCAGCTCGCTTTGTGGCTCACTCTTGCTCTGCTGCCAATCAATGGCGGGCAGGCGGCGCACATCCAGCTTGCCGTTGGGGGTGAGCGGCATCTCGGGCAGCCAGCAGAGCCGCACCGGCACCATGTATTCGGGCAGGCATTCACCGGCCCGTTGCAGCAGGGCCTCGCCGTCCGGCTCGCTCGCCCCCTCATGCAGGCAGGCGTACGCCAGCAGGCGACCCTCCTGCACCACCACCTTGATCTGGCGGATGGCCGGGCACAGCGCGGCGACTTGCGTCTCTATCTCGCCGGGCTCGATGCGATAGCCCCGCAGCTTGATCTGCTCGTCAATCCGGCCCAGATATTGGATGTTGCCGTCGCGGCGCCTGAGCGCCCGATCGCCTGTGCGGTAGAGGCGATAAGTACGACCCGCCAAGGCGAGATCGATAAAGGCCTCTTGAGTACGCTCAGGCAGATTGAGGTAGCCACGGGCAAGGCCGAGACCACTCAGGCAGAGCTCACCGGGCACACCGACGGGGCAGAGGTTGCCCCCTTCGTCCAGGATCAGCGCTTTTAAATTGCTGATAGGCTGGCCTATGGTGATGGGCTGACCCGGCACGAGCCGCGCGCAGAGCGCCGTGACTGTGCACTCGGTCGGGCCGTACATGTTAAAGAGTGCTATCCGCTCCCCCCAGCGTTCCACCAGGCTGCTCGGGCAGGCTTCACCGCCAAAACCGATGGCGCGCAGAGAACCGAGATCGGTCGGTGGCAACAGGTTCGCCAGCAGGGCGGTGGGCAGGATCATATGGCTGGCGCCACAGTTGATCGCGGCCGTGATGGCCCCCTCGCCCGGCTCGCCAAAGTGCAGGGCCGCGCCGCAGTAGAGCGGCAGCAGGGTTGTCATGTTGCCCGCATCGAACGACAGGGACATGCAGTTGAACATGGCGCCATCCTGATCAAGGACGATGCGCGCGCCGTGATCCGCCATCAGGTTGACCAGGCTGCCCTGCTCCACCATGACCCCCTTGGGCAAGCCGGTACTGCCGGAGGTGTAGATGATCTGGGCCAGCATGGCCGCGTCCCGGGGGATGGTGGGAGCCTTGCTTGGCAGCCCATCCAGCGCCAGCCGATGCAGGTTGTGGTAACCGGCATCTGTGCCCTTGATGGCTTCGGCGAGCCGGGCATCCGGCTCTCCTCCCAGCACCAGCACAATGCTGGCGTCACCGAGGATATGGGCCAATCGCTCGGCGGGATAGGCGGGATCGAGCGGCACATAGGCCGCCCCCGCCTTCCAGCAGGCGAGCAGGGCGACCGCGAAAGCCACATCCCGTCTGGCCTGGATGCCGATGGCGGCGCCCGGCTTCACGCCTCGGGTCAGCAGCCAGTGGGCCAGCCGGTTGGCGCGCGCCTCCAGCTCGCCGTAACTCAGGGCGCCTTCGCCATCACTCACCGCCAGCGCGTCGGGACGCTCCGCCGCGCGGCGCTCTATGTGGCAGAGCAGGGTGTCGCGGCTGGGGTAATCCAGGGGCAGGCTGGCGAGCTCGGCGGCCAGCGCTGCTTGGTCTGTGCCCGCCTCCAGCGGCAGCTGCCAGATGTCGGTCTCGGGGGCCGCCACCACGGCGCGCATCAGGTGCAGCAGACGATCGGCGTAAGACTGGATGGTCTCTCGCTCGAACAGGGCGGTGGCGAACAGCCAATCCACCCTGACGGAATCCATCAACTCGGTCACCTTGACCGAGATGTCGGTCTTGGCGGGCAGCACCGGCGAGGTCTCCTCCACCAGCTGGCAGCCAGGGATGAGATCGTTGAAATCCACCTTGGCCTGATAGACCAGCATGATCTGGAAGATGGGGTTGATGGCGGTGGTGCGATCGGCGCCTATGGCCTCGGCCAGCGCCTCGAAGCGGTAGAGCTGGTGATCGAAGGCCGCCAGATCCTCCTCCCGACACTGCTGCAGGTAGTCGACAAAGCTGGGGCGACCGTCGAGCCGGGTGCGCAGTACCAGGGTATTGACGAAGAAGCCCACCAGGGACTCTATCTCGTGGCGCTCGCGGTAGGCGAGCGGCGTGCCTATGACGACCTCCTTCTCGCCACTCTGGCGCACCATCAGCAGGGCAAACAGGGCATGCAGGCCGATGAAGTTGGAGGTGTTGTGGCGCTGGCACAGCCGTTTGAAGCTCTCCCACAGGGTGTTGTCTATGGTGGAGAAGACCAGCTCGCCGCCGCTGGCCTGATGGGCCGGGCGGGGCTTGTCCAGCGGCAGGCCGTGCACCTCGGGGCTGCCACCGAGCCGGTCGACCCAGAACGGCTTGAACTCGGCGTGATAGTCAAGAAAGCGCGGCGAATTGAACCAGTGGGCATAGTCGAGATAGGTGAGCGGCAACTCGGGCACGCTCAAGGGCTCCCGGTTCTGATGGGCCAGGAAGGCGCGCTTCAAGTCGGCAAACATGTTCTTGACCGACCAGCCGTCCGAGACGATGTGGTGCTGGGTGATCAACAGCACATGTTCATGAGACCCCAACCGAATAAGGTGCACCCGACTCAAGTCCCCTTTGGTCAGAGAGAAGGGGCGCCCTATCTCCTCGCGCACCCGCCTGGCCACATAGGCCTCGCGTTCGGCTTGCGGCTGCTGGCTGACGTCTTCAACAGGCAAGGTGAAGGGAAGGTGCGGCAGTATCTCCTGGGCCCCCCTGCCCGCCTCGTCCTTGATGAAGCGAGTGCGCATGCTGGGGTGGCGGGCAAACAGGTGATCGAAGGCAAATTCCAGGGCTCGGGTATCCAGCTCGCCACGGACCCTGAAGTAGACTGGCATATTGTAGAGATGGGAGGCCTCCTCATACTGCTCGATAAACCAGAGCCCGCTCTGGGAGGAAGAGAGCGGCCCGCTCTGGGCTCCCTGGGCGACGATAGGTGCCTCGAAGGCGGCGCGGGCCGCCAGACAGCGCACCAGCTCATCCTTGTGCGCCTTGATTTGGGTGCCGATGGCGGGGGTCAGTGCCTCCTTGCTCGACTGGGAAATCAGCTGCCCTTTCTCGTTGAGGGCCAGCCTGACACCCTGGCGTTCCAGCTGTTTTAGCAGCGTTATCATATTGTTCATGACTTACCTCAGGCGCTCAGGGTGGCGCCGCCATCGACGACCAGATCCTGCAGCGTGATATGGCTGGCCAAGTCCGAGGCCAGGAAGAGCACTGTATTGGCGATCTCCGCCGGGGTGGCGATTTTGCGCAGGGGAATACCGAGCTTGAACTGATCCGGCAGCCCGGCAATGGTGCGGGCCATGGCCCCCTCGTCCGGCAGCATGCCGCGCAACATGGGGGTATCCGTCGAGCCCGGCGACACCAGGTTGACCCGCACACCGAAGGGGGCCAACTCCAGCCCCACCGTCTGGGTCAGGCTGGTGACCGCCGCCTTGGAGGCGCAGTAGGCCGCCATCTGCATGCGCGGCACATGGGCCGCGTTGGAGCCTATGGTGACGATGGCGCCGCGCCGCTGCGTCTTGAAGTGGGGCACCAGGGCCCGCAGCAGATAGAAGACGCCGGTGGCGTTGACCGTCATGCAGTCGTGCCAATCCTGGTCGCTCAAGTTTTCGGTGGGGCCGAGGCGCAGCACCCCGGCCCCGTTGACCAGCACATCCAGCCCGCCGTCTGCCAGCAGCGCTGCGCAACAGGCGTTCACCGCTGCGGCATCACCGATGTCGAGCAGCCGGGTGGCATAGGGGTAGTCTGCCTCGGGGAACGCCAGATCCAGCCCCACCACGGCGGCGCCGGCGGCCACGAACTGCTCTGCCACCTCGCGCCCTATGCCACGGCCAGCTCCGGTCACCCAGACCCGCTTGCCACTGAAATCAAACGCCATTTTTTGCGGCTCCTTCGTCATCTTGCTCATCACCAGACCATCTCCACACTCTCTTCATCCTCGGTCAGCTTGCCGTCGAGGAAGCGGCAGAAGTCGTCCAGACGGGGGTGGTCGAACACATCGGATACCTTGACCTGCACCCCGAACTCGGCACCGAGCCGGTTCACTATCTGTATGGTCTGCAGGGACTGCCCCCCCAGCTCGAAGAAGTTGTCCGCCGGCGCCATGGTGGCCAGCCCCAGGATCTGCTGCCAGATGGCGCCGACCCGGTTCTCGGTTTCACTGCCGAGGGTCAGTGCCTCATCCGTGGACTGGTACTGAGCCAGCAGGGCCTTGCGATCCAGCTTGTTGGAGCCGGTGCGGGGCAGCTGGTCATAGTGGCGATAGTCGGTGGGGATCATGGCGGCGGGCAGCATCTTGGCGAGCTGCGCCTTGATGGCCCGACTGTCGCGCTCGCTGCCTGCCACGAAGGCCACCAGCCGGCGTACGCTGCCGATGCTCACCCCCTGCACGCAGGCCTCGTCCACCCCGGGCAGGGCCAGCAGTTGAGCCTCCACCTCGCCGGGCTGGATGCGATAGCCGCTGATCTTGAATTCGTTGTCGCGCCGGCCCAGATAGACCAGCCGGCCGGCCGCCAGCCGCACCCGATCGCCTGTGCGATAGACGGGCAGCGCCTGCTCACCGACCCTAAGGGTCTCAAAGCTCCCCTGCACGCCACCCACATAGCCGTTGGCAAGCTGTGGGCCGAGCAGCACCATCTCCCCCTCGCTGGCAGGCTGTTCCCCTGCCCCCAGAATGAGCGCCTGCATGCCGGGCAGCGGCAGACCGATGGGCAGCTGGGCCTGGTTCGGGTCTTCCTGCTGCAGCTCCTGGGTAGTGACCACCACAGTGGTCTCGGTGGGGCCATAGGTGTTGAACAGACGCACATCTGAGCGACCTTGGCGCTGCCACTGGGCCAGTTGCTCGGGGTAAACCGCCTCGCCGCCTATGATGACGGTGGCAAGGGAGGCCGGAATGTGGGCCTGGCCCGCCGTCAGCGCCACCACCCACTCGTTCCAGAAGGCGGTGGGCAGGTCGAGGTGGGTGATCCCCATCTGCTCCACCCCGGCCGCGAAGGCGGCCATGGATTCGAGCAGGGCGTCGGTACGCAGCACCAGGGTGGCACCGGCGCTCAGTGTGGCAAACACCTCCTCTATGCTGGCGTCGAAATTGAAGGGGGCAAATTGCAACATCCGGGCCCCCTCGTTCAGGTGATAGCGGCAGCGGGCGGCAGCGGCGAAGTGATCGAGCGCCCCGTGACTGACCGCCACCCCCTTGGGTAGGCCGGTCGAGCCCGAGGTGAACATCAGGTAGGCGACGGCGCGGCCGGCGGCTGGCTGGTTCAAGCGGTTGTCGCTCACCAGATCCCCCGCCAGGAGCGTGCGCCCCTCGAACAGGCTGGCCAGCTTGTGGCGATACTCCGCCTGGGTGATCAGGGTCTTGACCTCCCCAAGGCGCAGTATATGGCCCTGGCGCTCCAGCGGCTGCTCGGGGTCGAGGGGCACATAGACGGCGCCCGCCAGCAGCACCGCCAGCTGGGTGAAGATGGCCAGGGGAGAGCGGGCCAGCATGACCCCGACCCTGTCCCCGGGTTGCACGCCGGACGCCTGCAGGGCCGCTGCCATCTGCTCGCAGCGGGCCAGCAGTGCCTCGTAGCTGACGCTCGCCTCCCCTTGTATCAGGGCAATCTTGTTCGGGGTCTGGGCGGCGAAGTGGCAGAGCGCGTCCAGCACCGGCCGCACCTTGATCACTTCGTGAGCGGGAGCCGTGATCATGGCTCCCTGCCGCTGCTCGGCCAGCCAGTCGGCCTTGAGGCTGCCCAGGTTCTGGGCGGGCTGGGCCAGCCAGCGGCCCAGCAGGGCGAACAGGGTATCGGCGATGGTCGCCAGATCTTGCTGCTGGTAACAGCCGGGGTTGGCGTCCAGATCCAGTCTGGGCTGGCCATCGGCGCCGACCTGCACCTCAATGGTGAGATCCTCCACCGGGCCGGCGCTGATGTTGAGGATATGGGCACTGAGCGGCCCGAAACGGCGGGCGTGATCGAACGGCATGATGTTGACCAAGGGGCCGAACAATCGCTTGTCGCCCCCCACCAGGCCAAGGTCGCGGCGCAGCAGTTCGTAGCGGTAGTGCTGGTGCTTGCGCACGCCGCGCTTGGCCTTGGCCACGGCGCCGGCCGCCCCCGCCAGATCCAGTTCTTCACCGAGCGCCAGCGCCAACGGGGTGATGTTCATCTGCATACAGGGCACGGTCAGGGAGGCCGAGCCGATGCGGTTCATCATCATCAGGCCAAGCAACGTTTGTTGCTGGCCACTGGCAAGGGAGAGCTGGGCCGATAGGCCGGCCAGCAGCAGCTCAGGCCAACCCAGCTTGTGCTCGTCGGCAAAGCCGGTCAGGGATTGCCACAGCGCCGCGGGCAGCGGACGGCTCTCGCGGATAAATTCGGCGGCGATGGGCGCGCGGGTCTCGCCAAAGGACTTCACCTCGGGCCAGGCCTGCAATTGCTCCTGCCAGAAGCTGCGGGCGGCGGCGTTCTTGCCGCTCTCCTCACGGGCCAGCTCTTCGGCCAGCACCTCATCCAGCAGGCCAAACGGCGATGGCGACGGCACAGCCCCTGCCAGCCCTTCGCCATAGAGTTCGGCGATACGCTGGAACAGCAAGGTGGTGCCAAAACCGTCCAGCGCTATGTGGTGCACGCAACTGTAGAGGTAATCCCGACCGGGGCCACGCAGCAGGGCTAAGCGGCAGGGAGCCTCTTCGGTCAGTTTGAACGGGCGGCGCAGATCGGCCCATGCCCAGGCGCGGGCGACGACCTCGTCATCGCTTTCAAGGTTCACCTCGCCATAGGCGAGTGGCGCCTCGTCCGAGACGAAGCAGACCGCCTCCCCATCGTCTTCGAAGTGGCCCTTGAGCGCCTCGCACTCACCCACAGCCCGGGTGAGCGCGGCCACCAGCACGGCCACGTCGACCTTGCCATCAAAGGCGATGCACTCGGCGGTGTTGAACATGGCCTTGTCGTCGTTGAGCAAATGACCGGACCAGAGCCCCTGTTGGGGTATAGTCAGAGGGAAGCGGCTCATCGCGTCACCTCCAGCGCCTGTGCTGCCAGCTTGGCCTCGATCAAACGCCACCAGCCATTGAGGGTCGGCAGCTTGGCCAAGTCCACGAAGCCCAGCTCCACCCCGGCGGCGCGCCACTCTGTGAGCAGAGACATGATGCGCACCGAATCCAGGCCGTAGTCGATGAGGTTCTCGTCCGGGTCAAACTCCCCTTCGTCTTCATCGATATGGCTCAGCAGCCGCGCCTTGAGCCCCTCATACGTCAGCAACGGATTAGTCTGGACGGCGAAAGTGGAAGCCGGGGCAAGTGCCAGCACCTCCTCGCAGGGGATTACCTTGCCGCAGCGGGTCGCCACGTAGTCGAGCGCCATCTGGTGATCGGCCAGGGAGAAGTCCGCTATCCCGTCTGCCAGGAAGAAGGGCTGGATGTCGCGCATGAAGGCGTCACAGGCGGTCATCATGCAGCCAATATGGCCGTAGATGCCGCCTATGATGAGCTGATCCCGCCCCAGGTCTTTGAGCATCTGTTCGAATTCGGAGCGCTGGAAGGCGCTGTAGCGCCACTTGACCAGCACTGTGTCGTCACGCTCCGGGCGCAGCCCTGCCACCACCTGTTGCAGCTCGGGACTCTTGTTCAGACCCGGGCCCCACATGTCGTTGAGCAGGGCACGATCTTCGGGGGATTGATCCTTGGGCTGGGCCGTGTAGAAAACCGGGATGCCGAGGGCCTTGCACTGCTTGCGCACCGCGGCGAGTCGCTCGGTGAGGGCCTGGATCAGCGGGCTGTCCTCACCATAAAACGCGGTGAAGTACTCCTGCATGTCGTGGATCAGCAGGGCGGCGCGCTTGGGGTTCAGGGTCCAGTTGACCTTGTTGGCCTTCCACTGGCTGGGCATGGCGTAGTTGTTCAGGGTTGGGATAGCCATAACGTCATGATTCCTTTTTTAGTTTTAAGCTGTGGTCAGGGGCTGGCCGGCGGCGATTAACTCGGCGATTTGCGCGCGCAGCCCCTGCTTGTCAATCTTGCCCACCGCCGTCATGGGCAGGGCATCCAGAGTTTCGAAACGGTCGGGCAGCTTGAAATCCGCCACGCCGCGCTCACGCAGAAACTTGCGCAAGGCCAGCGGCTTCAACCCGGGATCCGTGCTGACGATGAAGGCGCAGCTCTTCTCCCCCATGGCGCTGTCGGGCATGGAGACCAGGGCCGCCTGGGTGATGGCCGGGTGGTGCAGCAGCTGGTTCTCCACCTCTTCCGCCGCGATTTTCTCGCCGCCCCGGTTGATCTGATCCTTCTGCCGCCCCACAACAGTGAGGTAACCATCGGCATCCTGCACCACCAGATCGCCGGAGCAGTAGAAGCCATCTGCATCGAACACACGGGCGTTGTGGGCCTGGCTCTGGTAGTAACCGCGGAAGGTGTAGGGGCCACGGGTATGCAGGGCGCCAGGCTGGCCCGGGGCGACCGGCTGGCCCTCCTCGTCCAGAATGCCCACCTCGTCATCCAGGCTCATGGGGCGGCCCTGGGTGTGGATTATTTTGTCATCGCTATCGTCCAGCCGGGTGTAGTTGACCAGCCCCTCCGCCATGCCGAACACCTGTTGCAGCTGGCAGCCGAGCAGCGGGGTGATCTTTCTGGCCACCGCTTCGGCCAGCTTGGCGCCGCCTACTTGCAGCAAGTCGAGGCTCGCGAGCTGACTGCGGACGGACGGGTCAGATTCGGTGGCCTGCAACCAGAGAGAGACGGCCGGTGGCACCAGGGAAGTGAGGTTGACCTTGTGGCGGGCCACCAGCGGAAAACAGCTCATGGGGCCGGGATCCGGCGCCAGCACCACGGCGCCGCCCGCCTCGAACACACCGAGGGCACCTGGGGAGCTCAAGGGGAAGTTGTGGGGAGCCGGCAGGGCACAGAGATAACGGGTATGGGGGCCGAGTCCACAGATTTCATTGCTGCGGCGCACGCTGTAGTAGTAGTCGTCATGGGTGCGCGGGATCAGCTTGGGGGTGCCGGTGCTGCCGCCGGAGAGCTGGAAGAAGGCCACCTCGTCCGCAGGACTCGGGCCATAGGCGGGGACAGCCAATCCTTCGGTCTTGGCCAGATCACTCAGCCAATGAGTCAGCCCCAGCTCCCCGCTCTCACCATCGAGCAGCACCAGCTCGGCGCCTATGCCTCGCAGCAGGTCACTGTGGCGCGCCCCATTGGCAAACAGCGCATGGGCGAGCGAGCCGATAAAGAGGCGGGGGGTGATCTGCTCGGCGTAAGAGATGAGCTCCAGCCGGTTGTGGCTAAAGAGCGCGTTGACCGGCGCTATGCCTGCTTTGAGCAGGGCGAAGAAGACCAGATAGAATTCGGCCACATTGGGCAGCTGCACCAGGGCTGTGTCCCCGACCCCCAGACCATGGCGGGCCAATCGCCCGGCCAGTCGGCTCGAGGCAGCGTCCAGCTCGCGATAACTGAAACTGCGTTCGCCGCAGAGGATGGCGGTGGCATCCGGCGCCACTTCGCACTGGCGATCCAGCATGGCGGTCAGGGGCTCGCCGCGCCAATAGCCCTTGGCACGATACTGCTCCGCCAAGGCTTCGGGCCAGCGGGTATAGGGCAGGAAGCGGTTGGACTGCGTCATTGTGCCACCTCCAGATCCAGACCAAGCGCGTTGAGCATGGTGCCCAGCTTGGTGCCGGTCTCGGCCCACTCCATGGCGGGATCCGAGCCTGCCACTATGCCGGCGCCGGCAAACAGCTCCACCTGATGGCCATCGAGCACACCGCAGCGGATCACCACGGCCCACTCGCCATTGCCCTGACTGTCGCACCAGCCGACGATGCCGCTGAACAGGGCACGCCGGAAGGGTTCCTGCTCGCGGATGAACTGGCGCGCCAGCTCGGTGGGATAACCGCACAGGGCTGGGGTCGGATGCAGCTGGCAAGCCAGGGAGAGCACAGAAGCCTGACCCGGATTCAGCTGGCCGGCGATGGGCGTGCCCAGATGCCAGAGGGTATCCGTGCTCATCAGGGTAGGATTGGCGGGAATGGCCAGCTCACGGCAGTGCGGTGTCAGCACCCGGCGGATCTCGTCGATCACCAGGCGGTGTTCATGCTGATCCTTGCGGGAGGCCAGCAGATCCCGGGCCACCCGTTTGTCCTGTTCTGGCTCGTTACCGCGCTTGGCAGAGCCCGCCAGCGGGTGAGTGAACACCTCTCCCCCGCTGACCCGCAGCAGCAGCTCGGGGCTGGCCCCAAGCAGGCGGCGATCTTGCCCGAGCGGCAGGGAGAAGTGGAAGGCATGGGGGTTCTGGCTCATCAGCCGGGCCAGCACCTGCTCGGGATCGGCTGGCTTGTGCAGAGTGAGCGATAGCTTGCGCGACAGCACCACCTTGGAGAGACGACCTTGTGCAAACGCATCCAGCGCCGAGCTGACCGAAGCTTTGAACTCGGCCGCCGCCGGTGTGCTCTGTACCGAAATGACCTGGTTGCTCGCAGGTGCACTGGCAAGGGCGGCTTTGGCTGCAAACGTCATCGGCTCGGAGGCCATGCGCACGCCCCGCTCATAGCGGCCAGGCACATAGAGGCAAGAGGCTTCGGCCGGATCGAAGGCAAAGGCACCGACCAGCAGCGGATTGGCTTGCCCTGCGGCCTCGGCCGCCGCCAGCGCCCGGGCTATCTGTCGCTCCAGCAAGGGCCATTCACAGGCGGGCGTGGTGATAGGCTGGCCCAGGTCGTAGGCACTGATCGTGCCCTGACCTGAGGTAAACAAGAAATCGGGCGGGGACGCAGCCTGGGCAGGCGCGCTATTTTCCATCGCAGCCTGGGCAGGCGCGCTATTTTCCATCGCAGCCTGGGCAGGCGCGCTATTTTCCATCGCAGCCTGGGCAGGCGCGCTATTTTCCATCACAAGAGTATCCACGTTACACCCTCAAACATGATTCAAAATGATAATGATTATCAATTTGTATTTGTGCGGCGGTAAAATACTCGCTTTGAAATCACCCGGTCAATGGGATTTTTATATCGTTAAAACGGGAACTTATCTGTGGATATTGGGTGGGCCGCGCCAGCCGCGGGCTGCCTTGTCATTACACCCGCAGTTACTCGTATGAAGACGCAGCTCACACCCCATATGAGGCTGCGACAAAAACGGGGGCTAGGTGCTCATGCTGGCAGCCAGGGGCGTTTCCCCCTAAGATGGCGCCATCTTTTTGGTCATGTCTCTCAACTCACGGAACTGTCGATGTTAAAGCACCTGCTTCTGCTTCCCCTCAGCCTGCTGCTGGCAGCCTGTTCGCTCACCCAGTACAACGTCAGCGAAAGCGAAATCAACCAATACCTCAAAGAGAGGGTCGCCTTCGAGAAACAGCTGGGGATCCCCGGCATCATGTCGAGCAAGGTTCGTCTCGACGAGATGCAGAGCCGCATCGGCCGCAGCAGCGCCGATCGGATCGAGCTGGATGCTGCCGGTGATCTGCAGGTCAGCAGCCCCCTTGGCAGCCAGCAGATGAAGATCCGCTTCTCCCTCAGCGCCCGCCCCGACTATGTGGCCGAACAGGGTGCCATCTATCTGCGCGATCTGGAGCTCGTCTCGGTCAAGACGGAGCCAGCCGACGTGGGCGCCGCCCTCACTCCCCTGCTCTCCACCTTCAACCAGTCCCTCTCCCTGTTCTTCTCCCAGACCCCCGTCTACCGTCTGGATGGCAGTCGCAAAAACGAAGCCAGGATCAAAGACAAGATAGAGGCTCTCAAGGTAGAACCGGGTCGACTGGTCATCCCCTTCAAGCTGCTGTGACCCTCTGGCCGCGCCCCTCTTCTCTTCAACCCCCGGGGCGCGGTTTTTTCTTCTCAAGCTCCCCCCTTTGTCTCATAATGCACACCATTCTCATTTAGATTCATGAGAAGCGTCATAATAAAATCAAACATATGGTGAGAAGGGACATGAGAAAAACCGTACTGGTACAGGCGATCGCCTGCGCACTGCTCAGTGGCGCCGCACAGGCTGCCGTCAAGGTGGAAGACAAGACGTTCAACACAGCCGCCAACATGCTGGCCTATACCGAATTCGAGCTCTCCGGCGAGCCGCTGGCCGAAGCGCTGGGACTGGATCTGGATGTGCTGGATGCCAACCGCGCCGATGAGCCGACCCCGTTCGACTTTGCCGCCGGTATCGAATCCTATGAATATTCCGAAGAGGCCATGTACGCGCTGAACTATCAGTCCGGCATGGGCCCCCATCTGGTGAACGGTCCGCAAAACCTGGCCCGCGGCGGCACCCTGGCCGACCTCGGCAAGCGAGTGCTGGCCATGGCCGAGGCTGTCGGCTTCCCGGCCGATGAAGTGCCACAGGGCATGTATCCCCTCTCCCTGCCCTATGCTTCCGCCAATCCGGAGTTTGCCCAGGCGGTAAACACCACCCCGGTCAACGGTGATCAGGTCACCATCAAGACCGCCAAGGGCACAGAGAAAACCGTCAAGACTCAGGTGCCCGCCTATTTTCGTGACTACGCCACCCTGCGCTGGAGCGGTGCCGACAACCTGCTGAACCCGGCGGCCGTGGGCGGCATACTGCTCAAGGAAGTGATGTGGTCCCAGGATTTCCTCGGTGGCATGCACGTGGCCGAGAGCGATGAAGAGGTGGAAGCCGCGTCCGCCACCATGGATCAGGACGGCAAGCACAAGCTCGGCGTCTCTGCCGCCGACGGCTTCAACGGCATGATGCTGACCGAGCAGTCCATCGACAAGCTGGCCATCATGCAGGGCCAGCTCGGCTTCGATGGCAAGCAGCTGGGTGCCAACATCACACCGCAATACGATCCGTCCAAGGGTATCGTCTACTTCCCCCATCAGGTGAAAGTGACCGAAGCCAGCAAGAATGACGTGGGCGCCATCGGCAAGCTGGAGGTGGTGGATGGCTCAGCCCAGCTGCGCGATGCCTGGATGATGCTGTGGCCGCTCTCCGAATTCTACGCCTTCAGCGATCAACGCACGGCCAACACCAACCAGAACCCGGCCTTCCACGCCGTGTTTGACGGTGCCCCGTTCGCCGCTGCACCTGCCGCCAACAAGGGCAGCGATGCCGCCAAGCTGGTGGCAGGGGAAGATGCCTTCTCCCTGGCGCTGAATCTCTCCGGCATGGTGTTCAAGAACCTCAACGCCCTGCACTTCGAGCCCAAGGCCGGTACCCTGGTCGACAGCTGGCAGGCCGGCAAACAGGGCAAGCACGTCACCACTTTCGACGCCGCTTACGCCCTGGTCGCCTTGCAGATTTTTCAGCGTGCGCAGGATGCTCTGCCGGTCGGTTATGCCGCCGGTGATAACGGCGAGCTGGATCTGAAAACCGCACAAGGCCAACAGGCGCTGGTACTCATTCGCCAGCAGGCTGATTTCATTCTCGGCCAGTTGATGGGCAAGAACGGCCTGGTGTATGACGGCCTGACCCTGGGTGGCAAGCCGGATGCGGGTCAATCCGTGGATGCGCAATTTGCCGCCGTGCGCGGGCTGACCGCGGCCTTCCTCGCCACCTCCGATGCCAAGTACCGCAATGCCGCACGCGAGCTGTTCATCGCGACCGACAAGGCGTACTTCAATACCAAGGCAGGCACCTGGCTTGCGGGCAAGCAGGGTGAATACACTCCCTGGACCCAGGCCGCAATCTCTGGTGCCCTGCGTGCTGCCATGCTGAATCTGCGCAACGAAGGCACGGAGAAGGCCCCCGAGCTGGAGCTGGCACAGCTGACCCAACGCTATGTGGGCTGGTTCCGTGGCACAGTCAACGGCGGCATGCAGATGGCCGAGTGGATCGGCGACTCCGGTGAAAACGTCATCGAAGGGGCCGGTGGCGACACCGACGAAGATGGCGTGCCGCAAGTCACCGCCGCCGGTGGCAAGCACGGCACCGCCATGGTGATGGCCGCCAAGGCCATTGTGAGCGAAAAATAAGTCCGCGAGTAAATCCAGCGATCACACCATAAAGAAAGGGAGCCGATTCGGCTCCCTTATGCATTACAACGTCTGACACAGTTTCAAGCTTCTCTCTCACGCCAGCTTGGCCAGCATCTCCTTGGTCACCAGCACGATTCCCTGCTCTGAACGGTAGAAGCGACGCACATCTTCATCGGCGTTCTCACCCACTACCAGTCCATCTGGCAACACGCAGCCTTTATCCACCACCACCCGGCGCAGACGGCAACCGGCACCTATCTCGACACCGGGGAAAATCACCGCCTGATCCAGGGTACAGAAGGAGTGCACCCGCACATTGGTAAAGAGCACAGAGTTGAGTACGAAAGAGCCGCTGACAATCGATCCCCCCGCGAACATGGAGTTGATGGTCATGCCATGCTGGCCGTTTCTGTCCTGCACGAATTTGGCGGGGGGAGACATGTTCTGGCTGGTCCAGATGGGCCAGCTCTCGTCATAAATGTCGAGCTCGGGCACCACAGAGGCGAGATCCATGTTCGCCTCCCAGAACGAATCCAGGGTCCCCACGTCACGCCAGTAGGGTTCCTGCCCTTCCTTGGCACCGACACAGGACATGGTGAAGGGGTGAGCAAACGCCTTGCCCTCGTCCACGATGCGCGGGATCAGGTCCATGCCGAAGTCATGCTTAGACTCCAGATTGTTGATGTCCTCTTCAAGCAGCTGATAGAGGTACTCCGCCTCGAAGGTATAGATGCCCATGGAGGCCAGGGAGCGATCTTCGCAGCCGGGCATGGCCGGTGGATTGGCCGGTTTCTCCACGAAGGCGCGGATCTTGCGCTGCTCGTCTATGTCCATGACACCGAAGGCAGACGCCTCGGCGCGCGGCACCTCGATACAGGCCACTGTCACCTTGGCACCGAGGCGCACATGATCGAGCAGCATGGCGGCGTAATCCATCTTGTAGATGTGATCCCCCGCCAGCACCACTATGTATTTGGGACCGTAGTCGCGAATGATGTCAACGTTCTGATAGATGGCATCGGCAGTGCCGCGATACCAGTGCACCTCGTCCACCCTTTGTTGGGCAGGCAGCAGGTCGATGAATTCGTTCATCTGGTAGCGCAGGAATGACCAGCCCGATTGCAGGTGGCGCAGCAGGCTGTGGGACTTGTACTGGGTCACCACACCCACCCGGCGAATGCCGGAGTTGATGCAGTTGGAGAGCACGAAATCGATGATCCGGAACTTGCCGCCGAAATGGACGGCAGGCTTGGCGCGGTTGTCAGTCAACTGCTTCAAGCGACTGCCGCGTCCCCCCGCGAGCACCAAGGCCATACTCTGATTCAATAGTTGCCGTGCTTTGGCAGTATTTACGGGTTCTAACAACATAATTACCTCTGCCTTGTTTGATCTATTTTCAACCCATCTTCGCCTTTTTAAGGGCTTATGAAAGTGGTTTCACTCACATTTAGCCGATTTCAATTGGCCCTTTTCCAGGAGTTGAGCGGTATCCCATGCTTTGCGTCGTGAGCTTGGTTAGAATTTCAGCATCACAAACATCATCAAGGATGACAAGATGTTGAACAAGCTCGGGAGTAACCTGTTACTGATCGCAGCCGTCACCTGTGCTCCTCTGCTGCTGTTGCAAGGCATCTGGCTCGCCGCACAGGCAACCCCTCTCACCCTGACACTCATTCTTGGCACCTCTCTGCTCGGTTTCGGACTGATGTTCATGCTGGCCTATCGCGCCCGCAATGCCGAGCGGGCCCAGCAGGACCGCGTCTGGATCAAAGCCCTGCAACTGCGTGACCCTGCGGTTCTGGAGACGGCAGAGGCCCAGGCTGCACTGCAGCAGTTGCTTTCTCACTTCAATGAAGCCGATCTTGATGCCCATCGCCAGATAGACGAGTTGCACAATCTGGCGACTCAGGATGAGCTGACCCAGCTGCAAAACCGCCACGCATTTCGCCGCGACATGACGGCTCTGCTGCAACGGGATCAGGATACCCAGACCGCCACCCTGGTGCTGATCCGTGCCACCGAGCTTGGCAAACTCAATGCTCAGCGCGGCTTTCAGTCGGGGGATGCCTATATCAAGGACATCGCCAATCTGATCACCCGGGTGGTGAGCCGCTTTCCCGGCCATCAGGTTTACCGTATCTCGGGGGCCGACTTCGCCGTGCTGGTGCAGCCGGTGGCCAACATACCGCCCCCCCTGCTCGGGCGAGATCTGAAGATTGCCTTTGACCACTATCAACAGCAGCACGAGCTGGAGAGCGCCGCCTATTCGGGGCTGACGCGCCTGAGCAGCGGGCAGAAGATAGAAGCCATACTGGCGCGGGCCGATCTGGCGCTCGCTCGCGCCCAGACGGAGACAGTCAACGGCTGGGCCATCCAGCAGGACGATGATGAGGTAGTCGACTTGCAGGGTCAGCACCACTGGAAACTGGTGCTCAACGAGCTGCTGGATCAGGAACGGATAAGCTTCACCTATCAACCCATTCAATCCATGCACCGCAGCATGCTGGCCTACAACGAGATTTATACCCGCTTCAGCAGTGCTGACGGCACTGTGCTGCCAACGGACACCCTGTTTGCCATGGCCCAGCGCCTCGACATGGTGATGAAGCTGGAACAGATGCTGGTGGTTCACATCATGCGCCAGTACCGGGCATTTGGCGCCAACCAGAGCCGCTGGGGCATCAACCTCTCCAGCAACCTGTTGCAAAACAGCACCTTCCTGATCTGGCTGGACAGGCAGCTGCTCAAGGATCCCAACACCAGCGCCAATCTGGTGTTCGAACTGGATGAGGAGCATCTGGAGCGCAACATGACGGGGGCCAAACGGGTGTTCGAGCTGCTCAGGCGCAACGGCAGTCGCTCCGCCATCTGCAACTTCGGCAAGGGAATAGGGTCATTCAACCTGTTTCGTGAGCTCAAACCCGATTACATCAAGCTGGATCCCGCCCTCATCACAGGGCTGGAGCAGGATCTGACCAACCAGCAGTTCGTGCGGATGATCGTCGATGTGTCACACCGCATGGGTTGCCAGGTGATAGCGGAAGGGGTGGAGCAACTGGGGCAGAAGCAATTGCTGCAAGGCATGTATGTGGACGGATTGCAGGGCTATCTCATCGCCAGGCCGCAACCGCTGCGACCGGACATCAGCCAGCTGGGGCTGTTTACTGAGGACGTTTCAACTTCAGCAGAGTCAGAATGATGTCGTTGAGCTGGCGATAGCGCTCCAGCTCTTTCTGATCGTAACGGGTCGCCAGCGTGGTGGGATTGTGGCGATTCTTGAGGTAACGGTTGATCTGCAGGCGATTGAAACCCGCCACCTGATAGATTTGACCAAGCAGCGCATTGAGCTCTTCATGTTCAAAGCCGGCTCTGGCGAGGTAATCGGTCTGGGCGGGACTCTCCAGCTGGCTGCTCTGCCTGGCGATACGGCCAGTCTCCTGCAAATAAGAGAGCCACTGTTCCACATAGAGGGGCTTGCTGCCGGCCAGCAGATTGAAGAAGCCGACCGCATCACAGCGACAGTCGGTGAGCAGCAGCACCGCCAGTTTATCGTCATCACAGCTGAAGGTGACAGGGCCTGTCTGCCCCCAGTCCAGCGCCTGGACCCGGATCTCGGCACGCTCCCCTGCAACGCCGGTTACGTCAAATACAAACATGGCTCCTCCCGATCGGCAAAAGAGTGATGATGGACCATCCCCCTGACAGGTGCAAAGCCAAATCGCCTTTTAATCCATCATGGTGGCGCTGGGCCACAAAAAAACCGACATCCTTGCGGATATCGGTTCTTTGTTGCTGCCGGTGGCCTTGTTAGGGGCCATCCATCAATGCAGAACTGTTCAGGCGTCCAGTTCAACCAGCGCCTTGGCCAGCTCGATGGGCTCGAGCTCCTGGCCTTCCAGATCGGCGTTCCAGTTCGGACCGATCAGCACATCATCCTCGTTCAGGTCATTGATCCAGATGTCGAGGAACTCTTCCAGCTCGATCACTTCCGGCTCGTAGTCAGCCCACTCGTCTACGCAGTGCAGGCGGGCATCTACTTCGGCGGACCAGAGCGGCATCACATCGGCATCTTCGAATTCGGCAGAGCGGCAGACAACCCAGTCTTCACCGTAACGCAAGCCCCAGACCTGACCCGACTCGCGGACTTCTTCGATGAACAGTTTGAAATTGGCGTCAAGATTGTCAGTTAGTTTGCTCATGGGGTCTCTCTCTTACAGGCTGTCGGCCAGTGCTGGCCAAGAATGGGGCAGATGGTGTCCCAAAAGCCCCCCAGACTCAAGTCAAATCCCTAAAAAGGCGGGAGCCCCCCTCATTAAGTGCGATATCGCCCCACCAGGGCACTCAGCTCATCGCTGGAGTGAGCCAAGGTACCTGCCGCCTGCCCTGTGCGCTGATTTTCAGCAAGTGCCTTGTTGGCAAGCTGGGTGATGGCGGAGAGGCGCTGCGTGATCTCGTCCGTCGATCGACTCTGCTCGCTGGCGGCCTCGGCTATCTGATTGTTCATGGTCATGATGGTGCCGACCGCCTCATCGATGTCACCGATGGCGCCCTCGGCATCCCCGGCCTTCTCTGCCGTCGAACGCGAGAGTTGTTGCAACTGCCCAATCCCGGTCGCCACCTTGCCAGCCCCCTCTTGCAACCGCTGGATCATCTGCCGGATCTCGTCGGTCGAGTTATGGGTGCGGGTCGCCAGTGTACGCACCTCATCGGCCACCACCGCAAATCCACGCCCCTGTTCACCGGCGCGCGCCGCTTCAATGGCCGCATTGAGCGCCAGCAGGTTGGTCTGCTCGGCGATCCCCCTTATCACGTCAAGCACTGAGCCTATCTGCTTGGTGTCCTGCTCGAGGCGTGCCACCGCCTGCACAGTCTCCTCCATCTCATCGGCCAGTTGCCCTATGGTGGCAATGGTCTGCGCTACGACCTGGCGGCCATGCTGAGCCAGGTGCTGCGCCGTATCGGCTGCCGTTGCGGCCTGCTCGGCATTCACGCCGACGGCGCGACTGCTGATGGTCATCTGGGCCATGGCGTCGGCGACCCGCTGGGTATCCTGTTCCTGATCCGTGACGATGGCGCTGGTTCGCACCACAACCTGCTCCAGTTGATGAGCCGCCTCCCGGTTCTGATAGGCGATCTGCTGGGTGCGAGCCACCAACTGAGCCATCTGGTTGGCAAAGAGGTTGAAATTGGCCGACAGCAGACTCACCTCATCTCGTCCGCTCTCTGGCAGACGAAAACGCAGATCCCCCTCACCCTTTGCAATATTGCCCAGGGCCGAGACGGACTGAGCCAGCGGTGTCACTATGCTGCGCCCAATCAGGGTCACGGCGCCCAGCAACAGCAAGGCCAAGACGGCACCGATCCCCAGCAGGGTGCGCAGCACTTCCTGATACTGGGCATCGACATCATCCACATAGACACCGGTACCTATGATCCAGTCCCAGGGGGCAAAGTGCTTGACGTAGGAGATCTTGCGAACCGGCTCGTCAACGCCGGGTTTGGGCCAGTAGTAAGCCACCTCACCACCAGCAGCCTGCTGCTTGACCCGCTCGACAAAGGCAACGAATAGCTTGAGTCCCTGCTTGTCTTCCACCCCGGAGAGATCCTTGCCATCGAGTTCGGGTTTCATGGGATGCATCACCATGGTGGGGTGACTGTCATTGACCCAGAAATAGTCGTCCTGGCCGTACCGCAATCCCCGCAGGGCCGCCAGGGCCTGGGTCCTGGCACTAGCGTCGTCCAGCTCACCCTGTCTTGCCCTCGCCTCGAAACCGGCAACCAGACTGTAGGCGGTCTCCACCTGGGCGCGGGTCTGATTGCTCTTCTCCGCCATCAATCCCTGATGATAAACCCGCAGGCAGGTAACGAGGAGCGCAGCCACTATGACCAGCACCATCAACGCCACCAGCAATAACCGGTGGCCAATACTCCATTGCCTCAACATAGCGTGAACCCGACCTTGGTACAGTTTGTTAACAAGGTATGTCGCCAGCTTGATAAATGTCCATGACCATAGCCAAATGAGCGTCAGAAACATGATCCAGCCCCAAAACAGAAAGGCGCCCTGTTGGGCGCCTTTCTCGATACGGGAAAACGGGGGGATCAACGCTCCCAGTAAACCTCTTCCAGACTGTCTTCCTTCTCGGGCAGACCACGGGAAAGACGGGGGCTGCTCTGGGCCAGCACTTCATAGCTCACCCGGTTGGCGTACTTGCACACCTGGGCCAGGGAGGAGTAGGTCAAGAACTCGGACAGGTGCTTGGCGGAGTTCGGCACATTCATCCGGTGATAGGCGTTGGCCACCATGTCATGCAACACGGCAGACAGGGCACCATCCCCTGCCCCGTTGGTGTTCTTGATCTTCTCCGGGCCCCCCATGTAAGGGGAGATGTGGGAGTAGATGCGCGCCGGATTGCGGCACTTGTCACGGGCCATGGGGCGGCTGAACTCATACATGTTGAACTCGGGGATGACGCCGGGCAACAGGGTATGGGTGGTCTCGCGCTTGTAGTCTTCCTCGGTGTAACTCGCCATGTAGAGGCCGATGGGGCCTGCGGTGCAGAGCACCATGTCGGCCCAGTCCAGCGCCTTGTCGGCTGCGCCGAGGGGATCGGCGATGCCGGTCAGGGCCTCGGCCTCATCTTCATTCATCGCAAGCACTGTCACGTTCTCGGCGATGAAGTCGCGCCACCACTGGGGATTGCCTTCAATCACGAAGCGGGTGCCCAGAGTCAGTACCACGGGCACACCGGCCTCGCGGGCGTAGCGCACGGCGGCCATGGCGGCCTCCTTCATGAGAGTGCCATCTTCACCGCGCACCAGATAGGCGGTGATCACCAGAGCGGAGGACTCCTTGATGATGGCTTCGGGAATGTGCGCCACATCGAGGTGATCCATCTTGCCGGCATTGATGCCGAAACTGCGCTCTCCCCCCTCGGTAATGAAGGTGAAGCAGCGACCGACAGGGCCATTGACCGGCTGCAGGTAGTCGAGGTTGACGCGAGAAGAGGTATTGCACAGATAACGGTAGGCGTAGCTGCCGATGCGGATGTCCTGGCTCATGACCCCGAGCAGGATGGAATGGGAGTCGGCCAGCACTGAGTAGTTGTGCATTGTGTTGCCAATGGTGCCACCGGCAAACTCGCTCACCACCATGTTGTTGGCCTTGAGCTCTTCGTAAACACGCTCGGCCACGTCGTCGCTGATCACCACTGAGTGGCCTTTGCTCAGGCCATAACGGTTCAGGAAGTCTTCATCCACATGGGCTTCGATGTCCACCAGTGTCTGATCGATACCCACTACATAGGCTTTGCCCAGTTCGGTAAGCAGGGGATTTTGCGGGATCAGAGGATCGCGTCTGTCGACCGGGAAGTAGTGTTTGGACTTGCGCTGACCGGAAAATTTCATGGCAATCTTCTGTGCTCTGGGGGAAAGAGGGGCGGGATTTTAACACAATCCGCCGTGCCGAAAAGTCGCCTGATTAAAATATGGGGTCAGTATAGACAAGGGCTGCAGAGGAAAACGTTTACCATGATTCATCTTAAAAACCACCTCGCCGGGAGGTGGTTTTTCGGGTCGGCCGAGACGAGGATATCAGCCGAACGAGAGCCCCTGTACCAGTGCCAGCACAGAAAACAGCCCCAGTGCCAACCAGAACAACAGGGTACCAAACAGCCGCGGCATGTTGGGGGCCTTGGGGATCTGGATACCGATGGCGTGCAGGATACGCCCCACCAGGAGGCAAAGACCGCCGACGTGGAGCCAGAGCGCCCCCACCCCAGCCAGCTCACACAGGGCCATCAGCAGCAGGGTCAGTGGCACATACTCGGCGAAGTTGCCATGAGCACGGATCGCGGAGCGCATCTCGGGCGCCTCCCCTTCCCCTATCATCACCTTGAACTGGGCACGGCGCTTGACCACCCAGAAGGAGAGCAACAGAAACAGCAGCCCCAGCAGGCCTGCGTAAATCAACGTGATATGCATCATCATGACACTCCTTATCCTTGGGTTCTGAACGCGGGAAACTTATGCCAGCTGGCGGCACATGAAAGAGACCATCATGCCAGCTCGCGGCAAATAAGGGAGACCATCATGCGAATGTGAGCCTGATCGCTGTTGAGCGCAGGTATGTATTCGAACTGCTCGCCACCGGCTTCCATGAAGATCTCCCGGTTCTGCACTTCGATCTCTTCCAGGGTTTCGAGGCAATCGGCGGCAAAGGCCGGACAGACCACATCGAGCCGCTTGATGCCCGCTGCCGGCAAACCGGCGATGGTCACATCTGTGTAGGGTTTGAGCCACTCCTCCTTGCCAAAGCGGGACTGGAAACAAGCTGTCCACTGCCCGGCTTCAAGCTCGAGCGCCTCGGCCAGCAAGGCGGCGGTACGACGACACTGGTGACCATAAGGGTCGCCTTCGTTTTCGTAACGCTCGGGAATGCCGTGAAACGACATCAGCAGATGATCGCCCTGACCTTTCTGCTCCCAATGACGGCGCACGCTCATGGCCAGCGCCTGAATGTATTCGGGGTGTGCATGGTAATCACGAATGAGCCGCACCACAGGCAGGTTGCGCTCTTTCTTCATCGCCTTGGCCCAGGCATCAAACACAGAGGCTGTGGTGCTGACCGAATATTGCGGATAGAGCGGCAACAGTATCACCCGGTTGACCCCCTTGGCCTTGAGCGCCTGCCAGCCATCGTCCATGGAGGGCGAGCCATAGGTCATGGCCAGTTCCACCGGCACATCGACCCCTTCCCGCTTGAGCTCCTGCTCCAGCGCAGCACGCTGCTGCTTGCTGATCACCATCAAGGGTGAACCCTGCTCGGTCCACACCTGCTGATAAAGCTTGGCGACTCTGGGAGAGCGGGTTGGCAATATGATGAAGTGGAGCAGCGGGCACCAGAGATAGCGAGGCAAGTCGACCACTCGCGGGTCGTGCAGAAACTGGCTGAGAAAGGCCTTGACGGCCGCCGTGGTTGGCGCGGCTGGGGTACCCAGATTGACCAGCAAGATCCCGGTTTTTGTGGTCACGATTGCTTCCTGTCTTTCTGTTGTTCTATCTGAATGCAAGAAAGGGCCCTGCATGGACCCTTGTCTAATGGCACAGTGCCATTGCTCATTTTCGCAATGTCGGGCTTAGCCCAGGATTCTCGCCAGCTGCTTGCTGACCTGATCCACCGGCTGGGTACCATCAATCTTGACGTAACGGGTGTTGCCCGCCTCCGCCTCTTTACCGTAGAAACCGATGAGCGGCGCAGTCTGCTGATGATACACATCCAGACGCTTGCGCACTGTGGTCTCTTCGTCGTCGGCACGGATCACCAGATCTTCGCCGGTCACGTCATCCTTGCCTTCCACTTTCGGCGGGTTGAACACCACGTGGTAGGTACGGCCGGAGCCGGAGTGAACGCGACGACCGCTCATGCGCTTGACGATCTCTTCGTCCGGCACGTCGAATTCCAGCACGAAATCGACCACGACACCGGCATCCTTCATGGCTTGCGCCTGGGGAATGGTGCGCGGGAAACCGTCCAGCAGGAAGCCGTTGGCGCAATCTGGTTGGGCAATACGCTCTTTGACCAGGCCGATGATGATGTCGTCAGAGACGAGCTGACCTGCGTCCATCACGGCTTTGGCATTGAGGCCCAGCTCGGTGCCCGCCTTGATCGCCGCACGCAGCATGTCGCCGGTGGAGATCTGCGGAATACCGTGTTTTTCCATGATGAACTGAGCCTGAGTACCTTTGCCGGCACCCGGAGCCCCCAACAGAACAATGCGCATACACGCTCCTATTGATTGGTTATTCAATTCTTGAGAAGGCAAAAAACTACACGGTTTCGCTCATTTTCACAAGCTTGCCCCGTGTGAGTGGCTTATTTTTCACCATGTTCCCGCAGCGGCGATGCGACTCGAGCCGCAATGCTGCCCTGAAAAAATGAGTGAAAATGCAGCGTCCCTCAATAACGAAGAGAGGCGCTTGCCCCTTGTCGGACAAGCGCCACATAAAAAAAGCCCACTGCATGCAGTGGGCCGAAACATCATGCCTGGAGTAGCAGACGGTTGATACGGGAGACGAAGCTCGCCGGATCATTCAGACCGCCCTGCTCTGCCAACTGGGCCTGTTCGTGCAGCAGGGTGACCCACTCGCCAAACAGCGCCTCGTCTTCGATGGTGTCGAGTTTCTTCACCAGAGCGTGATCCGGGTTCAGTTCCAGAATGTATTTCTGCTCCGGCACCGGCTGACCGGCGGCGCGCATCAGCTTGATCATCTGGGTGCTCATGCCGTGGTTATCGGTGACGATGCAAGACGGTGAATCGGTCAGACGGTGGGTGACACGTACCTCTTTCACCGCTTCACCCAGGCTGGTCTTGACCCGCTCCACCAGACCGGCGTTGGCCTTCTCGGCCTCTTCCTGCGCCTGCTTGGACGCTTCATCTTCCAGATCGCCCAGATCCAGCTCGCCACGGGTGACGGAGACCAGCTGCTTGCCATCGAACTCGGTCAGGTGGCTCATCAGCCACTCGTCGACACGCTCCCACATCAGCAGCACTTCGACACCCTTCTTGCGGAAGATTTCGAGGTGCGGGCTGTTCTTGGCAGCGGCGAAGCTGTCGGCGGTGATGTAGTAAATCTTCTGCTGGCCTTCCTTCATGCGGCCAACATAATCCTCGAGAGAGACGGTCTGGGCTTCGCCCTCGCCCGCCGTGCTGGCAAAGCGCAAGAGCTTCGCGATCTCTTCGCGGTTGGCGTAATCCTCGGCCGGGCCTTCTTTCAGCACGTTGCCGAACTCGCTCCAGAACTTGGCGTACTTCTCGGCGTCATCCTTGGCCAGTTTGGCCAGCATGGTCAGCACCCGCTTGGAGCAGGCCTTGCGCAGGGAGACGGTCACCTTGTTGTCTTGCAGAATTTCACGGCTGACGTTGAGGGGCAGATCGTTGGAATCCAGCACCCCTTTCACAAACCGGAGATACGTCGGCATAAACTGCTCGGCGTCATCCATGATGAAAACGCGCTGCACGTAGAGTTTCAGGCCGTGCTTCTGCTCGCGGTTGTAGAGGTCGAACGGTGCTCGGGCCGGCACGTAGAGCAGACTGGTGTACTCCTGCGCCCCTTCCACCCGGTTGTGACCCCACAAGAGCGGATCTTCGAAATCGTGGGCAACGTGCTTGTAGAACTCCTGATACTCCTCGTCCTTGATCTCCTTCGGATTACGAGTCCAGAGTGCGGTGGCGCGGTTGACCTGCTCCCACTCGCCCGGCGTACCGACGACGGTCTCGCCATCTTCTTCGCGATCCGGGGTGCCCTCTTTGAACATCTCCACCGGCACGCTGATGTGGTCGGAATACTTGGCAACCACGGCGCGCAGACGCCAGTCGTCGAGGAACTCTTCCTCTTCGGCACGCAGGTGCAGGATGACGTCAGTACCACGGCCCTCCTTGGTCACATCGGCCACGGTGAAGGAGCCTTCCCCTTCCGATTCCCACTGCACGCCCTGCTCTGGAGCAGTACCGGCGGCGCGGGAGACCACTGTCACCTTGTCGGCGACGATGAAGGCGGAGTAGAAGCCCACACCAAACTGACCGATCAGTTGGGAGTCGCGGCCCTGATCACCTGACAAGTTCTTGAAGAACTCGGCGGTGCCGGACTTGGCGATGGTGCCCAGATGCTCGATCACCTGATCACGGGTCATACCGATACCGTTATCAGAGATGGTCAGGGTCCGATTTTCTTTATCAACCACCAGGCGAACGCGCAACTGGCCGTCGTTTTCGAACAAAGAGGCATCGGAAAGCGCCTTGAAGCGCAGCTTGTCCGCCGCATCGGAGGCGTTGGAGATCAGCTCGCGCAGGAACACTTCTTTGTTGGAGTAGAGGCTGTGGGCCATCAGGCTCAGCAGTTGTTTGACTTCAGTCTGAAACCCGTGGGTTTCGGCATGAACGCTTTGGGTCATCGACACTATCCTCAGGCGATTCGGGTTGAACATATTCCTGATACAAGATGGGGCCTGGGATCCCCATTTCAAGGGGGAAAAATATCTTGGCAGTGCGAATGGCGATTTTTACGCCAACGCCCACGATGCGCCGCACAGCAGCCAAACAAAAACCCGCCGAAGCGGGTTTGAGAAACAGTGAGCCTGACGCGGACTCAATTCAAGGGCTGACGCGGCCTCAATTAAGGGGCTGACGCCCCATCAAGGAGTGAGAAAGCGTGGTGCCATCCACCAGCTCCAACTCGCCGCCCACCGGCACGCCGTGGGCAATCCGGCTCACCTTGACGCCAGCGGCGCGGGCCATGTCGGCGATATACCAGGCGGTGGCATCCCCTTCGATGGTGGGGTTGGTGGCCAGGATCAGCTCGCTGATGGACTCTGCTTTCAGACGCTGCTCCAGGATCTCCAGCCCCAGCTCCTCAGGGCCGATGCCATCGAGGGGGGACAGGTGCCCCATCAGCACGAAGTAACGGCCGGAGAACTGGCCTGTGTGCTCGATGGCAGCCACATCCGCCGGGCTCTCCACCACACACAGCAAGCCGCTCTCTTCGCGCTTGGGATTGGCGCAGATCTCGCAAAGCGCATTCTCGGTGAAGGTGCGGCAGTGGCTGCAGTGGCCTATCTCGGTCAGCGCCCGATTGAGCAGCTGGGCCAGACGCAAGCCGCCGCTGCGCTCGCGCTCGAGCAGGGTAAAGGCCATGCGCTGGGCCGACTTGGGGCCGACACCCGGCAGCACCTGCAGGGCCTTCATCATCTCATCCAGCAGGGGGCTGAATTTCATGGGCTAAGTATCCTTTGACGCTGTGTTGGCGGGCGGCGACCTCAGGCACCCTTACGGGTGCGGGTTGCTCTTCGCCCGGCCGAACCAATCTTGTTGGCGCAGGACTATACCCGAGCCGCCCCCCGTCCGCCAATGGCCTTGTACCTGCCAACCCTCTAAAACCACCGACCGGATAACCCGGCATCCATGGCTGCACTACCCCAGCCCAATGCGCTGACAACCGCTGTAGATCTCTGCCCGCCCCGGGCGGCAAAAGCCCACCAGGGTGAGCCCGGTCTGCTCCGCCCGCTCGACCGCAAGTTCGGTGGCGGCCGAGATGGCGAGCAGGATCTCCACGCCAGCACTGGCGCACTTTTGCACCATCTCGAAGCTGGCGCGGCTGGTCACCAGGATGGCGCCGTCACGCCGACCGGTGCGCTGCAGGTGCCCCACCAGCTTGTCGAGCGCTATGTGGCGCCCCACGTCCTCGCGAATGGCGAGAATATTGCCCTCCCCGTCCACATGGACGGCGGCATGGGTGGCGCCCGTGCTCTGCCCCAGCAACTGCAAGGGCCGCAGCGCCGCCAGTACCTTATCGATCAGGGTCACCTCGAAGCGCTGGCTGTCCGGCAGTTGCGGCAGGGTGCGCACCACCTGCTCCAGGCTCTCGCTGCCACAGATGCCGCACCCCGTGCGCCCGGCCAGGGTGCGCCGCTTCTCTTTGAGGCGATACACACAGCGATTGGCAAGGGTGATATGCAGCTCGATCCCCTGACAGCCGTCAACTTGCTCGATATCGTGGATGTCCTGCAGGCCATCGATGATCCCCTCAGAGAGGGAAAACCCGATGGCAAAGTCCTCCAGATCGGCGGCTGAACACATCATGACGCTGTGGGCGATGCCGTTGTAGACCAGCGCCACCGGGGTTTCGCAGGGCAGCTGCATGGCGCTGTCCGTGGTGACACCATCGCGCTGGTAATGGACCACCTCCCGGTGGGCGCAAAGCGCCTGCGGGGTATCGCTATCGAGTTCGAGCAACATCTGTAGTGTCCCTTAGTTGAGGGTCTGGGGGGCTTTCGCCGAGATACCGAGCCGTTTCATCTTCGACAGCAGAGTGGTGCGTTTCATGCCGAGCCGGTTGGCGGCGCCCCGCTCCCCCGCGACTATGCCGTTGCATTCGCGCAAGGTGTCTATGATGGTTTGGCGCTCGTCCTCCACCCCGTCACTCTGGCCGTTGCCGCCCTTGAACAAGGCCTGCTCGGGCTCGTCATAGACCAGGGTCTCTATCTTGTGATAGCCCTTGAGCGGCATCAGTTCATCCGGGGAGAGGTTGAGCACATGGCCCCGGGTCATTACCACGGCGCGCTCTATGATGTTTTCCAGCTCGCGGATATTGCCGTACCAGGGGAGCGACACCAGCATCTTCATGGCGTCTGCCGGGATAGAGGTGATGTTGCGGCGCATCCGCTTGGCGATCTTCTTGATGAAGAAGTTGACCAGCAGCGGTATGTCTTCGCGCCGCTCGCGCAGGGGCGGCAACTCGATGGGAAAGACGTTGAGCCGGTAGTAGAGATCGCTTCTGAAGCGCTTGTTCTTGACCATGGAGAGCAGATCGCAATTGGTGGCCGCCACCAGCCGCACGTCGATGGCGATGGGATTGCTGTTGCCGACCCGCTCCAGCTCGTGTTCCTGCAATACCCGCAAGAGCTTGGGCTGCAAGTCCAGCGGCATGTCCCCCACTTCGTCGAGGAACAATGTGCCCTTGTGGGCCCGCTCGAAGCGACCGATGCGCTGGGCCAGGGCGCCGGTAAAGGCCCCCTTCTCGTGGCCGAACAGATCGCTCTCGATGAGGCCGGTGGGAATGGCGGCGCAGTTCACCTTCACCATCTCCTGTTCGCGGCGATCGCTCAGCCGATGGATGGCCTGGGCGATCAGCTCCTTGCCGGTGCCGGTTTCCCCCAAAATCAACACTGAGCAATCGCTCTGGGCCACCAGTTTCACCTTCTCCAGCACGCTCTCCATGGCGGCGCTTTGATAGATGATGCTGGAAAAATCGGCGTTTGGCTCGAGCTCCGCCACCCGGATCGTCTTCTCGCGGGCGCCGTTGGTGTTGGAGATCTCCTGCTGCGCCTGCACGTTGTTCATGGCAATGGCGGTGCGGGCCGCCACCTGTTCGAGCAGGGAGATGTCGATGTCGGCAAAAAAATCGGCATCCGGGTGGGAGAGGATCAAGACCCCCAGCATATTGCCCCGATAACGCAGCGGCAATATGCAGGAGCTGTCCGCATCGGCCGGCAGTATCTGGGTGCTGAAGCGGCAGCTCGAATCGCAACCGTGGCCCTGCTCCCGATAGATGAAGAAGGGCTCGCTATGACCGAGCGCCCCCTGCAGACAGTTCTTCTCGAAACAGGAGTGGTTGATGATGCCGGGCTGATCGCTCTGCTGCTGATTGACCAGATAGCTTTTGAAGCTGTCGGAGGTGGCATTGTACTCCGCCAGACACAGGCTGCTGATGGCGAAGTGGTGCTGCAGTATGGAGAAGAGGCTCCTCGGCAGCTCGGCGATGCGCACCAATTTAATCACCGCATTGGTGACATCCACCAGGATCTTGCAGCTGTCGCGCTCCAGACGCAGGGAGTTGGCCTGCTCCAGGGTGCGCTCCTTGTCGAGCACGTTTTCGAGCGCAATGGCGACGATGGCCGCCAGCTGGGTCAGCTTGGCCAGGGTCTCCATCGGGAAGGCATTGACCGCCGGGCTGATGAATTCCACCCCGCCCAGATGGCTGCGGGCCGTGGTGATGGGCAGCTGGCAGTAAGAGTGCAACCCCTCATACACTCTGGCCGCCGCCAGCCACTCGCAGCGGTTGTGAAAGCGGGCCATGGGCAGCACTATGGCCTGCTCCCTGGAGAAATAGAGATCGGCCTTGGCGCAGACCAGGTGCTTGGGGCCCTTCTCCCCCATGAAGTAGAAGAGGGCCTCCTCCCCCGCCCCCAGATTGAGGATCAGGTTGACCCGGGTCACCCCGGCGAAGCAGGCGTCGATCCGGTTCAGCTTCTTGATGAAATCATCCAGAGTGACGGCGGAGAGCAGGTTCTTGGAGAGGGAGAGGAAGCCGTCATCCCAGATGGGTGAGATGTCGGTTAACGGAATGGCACTCACATTCAGCATTCTGGCCTCACGTTACATCTATATGGGCAAAAGATTGCGGGCACATTGCGGTCAGCAACGACGGTAAACAACAGGTCAGCCAGATCCATCAGATGTTATAATTAATTTTTAAAAACTTAACGCTTAATTATAAAAACTAACATGCCTTGAAATAGCCGCTCACTGCCTGTCGCATAATAAGGTAGCCCTACCCCCATTACAACCAGACAGGCTTGGGCCAATATCCCGCCATCGCCAAAAATATGCCCACTTTGGCGCATATATATCGCCGCGATCCGCCAGAAGCTGTCGGTCTGCGTTGCCGTATTGCGTAGCGTGATGGATTGACTGGATAGCCGCCGGTTGCCCATGCCTGCGCTGCGTCAGGAGGAGATGAGCTGGTAGTTGTAGAGCTTGAGCCCACCCAGGATGAAACCGGCCGACAGCACTTGAAAGGCCATCAATAACCCACTGATATTGTCAGCTATTTCTGCCGAGACGGCCTGATGGGTCAGGTAGATGGTCAGCGTCATCAGACACATCAGCAGGCAGTTGACCAGGGTGGTGGAGAGAAAGGCAATCAGCCAGGCCGCCTGCACGCTCAGCGCCGCCAGCACGGCGCCCATGGCGATGCGCGCGGCGATAAAACAGCCGAAGAAACCAAACCCCAGCAGAAATATCAACTCATCGTGCCACCAGAAGCAGACCAGCCCCAATAACATCACCAAAAAATAAGCGGAAACATAAAAGATCCCGAATGAGAGAGTTAATTCATTTTTCATGAAGGACACCTCCAGCTGAAAAAAGGATGAGGGGATCCGGGCCCTGTGAACAGAGCCTGGATCCACTTTATTTAACGACGATTACCCCTTGGCGGCGCTGCGCAATTTCGCCTTGAGCGCGCTGTATTCAGTCTGGACGTACACTTCCGCCTCAGGCTGATCCTCAATACGCTCAATCTTCACCGCGCAGTACTTGTACTCGGGGGTGTAGGAGACGGGATCAAGGTGCTCTATGGTCAGCTCGTTGCACGCCCCGATCCACCACTGGTAGGTCATGTAGACCACACCGGCGTTGACCCGCTCGTTGTAGTTGGCCCGGGTGATCACCTTGCCGCGTCGCGACGAGATCCACACCAGCGCCTGATCCTTCACCCCAAGCTTTTGCGCATCGCTCGGGTGGATCTGCACATAGCCGGGCTCATCGGCCAGGGTCTGCAGCGCCGAGCAGTTGCCTGTCATGGAGCGGCAGGAGTAGTGTCCCACCTCCCGCACGGTGGAGAGCACCAGCGGATACTCAGCACAAGGCTGCTCCAGCGGCGCACGCCACTCGGAGGCAATCAGCTGGCCCTTGCCACTCGGGGTGGTGAACACATTCCCCTCGAACAGGGTGCTGGTGCCCGGGTGATCCTCGGTCGGGCAAGGCCACTGCACGCTCTTGAGATCCGCTATCTTGTCGTAGCTGACCCCGGTATAGAGCGGGCAAAGGGCGCGCATCTCGTCCCAGATCTGTTGGGTGTCGCGATACTCCATGGGGTACCCCATGGCGGTGGCCATCAGCGAGAAGATTGCCCAGTCCGGTTTCACGTTCTCGGGTGGCGTAACTGCCTTGTAGAAGCGCTGGAAGCCGCGATCTGCCGAGCTGTAAACCCCCTCGTGCTCACCCCAACTGGTGGCGGGCAGGATCACATCCGCCATCTCGGCGGTCTGGGTCATGAAGATGTCCTGCACTATCACCAGCTCCATGCCGCCCAGGGTGCGCCTGAACTGGGCCAGATCGGCTTCAGTCTGCGCCGGATCTTCGCCAAAGATATAGAAGGCCTTGCACTTGCCCTCCTCCACCTTGTGGCCAAGCTCCGTCAGACGGTAGCCGGGCTTCTGGGAGAGCGCCGGTACGCCCCACGCCTTGGCAAACTTGGCGCTGATCGCAGGATCGCTCACCGACTGATAGCCCGGGAACTGGTGTGGCAGCATCCCCATGTCACAGGTGCCCTGCACGTTGTTCTGCCCGCGCACCGGACCGCAGCCGGTGCCACGGCGACCGAAGTTGCCGGTCAGCAACGCCAGACCCGCGAGCCCCTTGACCACATCCACCGCCTGACCGTACTGGGTCACCCCCATGCCCCACAGGATCATGGAAGCAGGCGAGGCAGCATAGGTGCGAATGGCGGCGCGGATATCAGCGGCTTTGAGGCCGGTGATCCCCTCCACGTATTCCGGGGTGTACTTGGCGACCGTGGCCTTGAAGGTGTCAAACCCCTCGGTGTAGTTGGCGACGAACTCCTTGTTGTAGAGCCCTTCACTGATCAACACGTTGGCGAAGGCGTTGACCAGCGCCATGTTGGATCCGTTTTTGAGCGGCAGCCACTGATCGGCGATACGGGCGGTTTCCACCATGCGGGGATCACACACAATCACCTTGGCCCCGTTCGCCTTCGCCTTGAGGATATGGCGGGCGACTATGGGGTGAGAGTCAGCAGCGTTGTAACCAAACACCAGCAGGCACTTGGTCTCTTGAATTTCGGGAATGGCGTTGCTCATGGCGCCGTTGCCTACAGTTGTCTCCAGACCGGAGACTGAGGGTGCGTGTCACACCCTCGCGCAGTGGTCGACGTTGTTCGTCCCCAGCACAGCGCGGGCAAATTTCTGCATCACATAGTTGGCTTCGTTGCCAGGGCCACGGGCCGAGCCGGTGGTCATGATGGCGTCGGCACCGTACTTCGTCTTGATGGCAGACAGACGGCTGCTGGCAAAGTCGATCGCCTCATCCCAGGAGACGGATTCGAGCTTGCCACCGCGCTCGCGGCGGATCATCGGGCTCTTGAGACGGGGGGTCAGCAGGTTGGTGTCGTTGAGGAAATCCCAACCGTAATAACCCTTGAGGCAGAGCTGCCCCTCGTTGGTCCGGCCGTTGGCGCCTTCGGCCCCCACCACCTTGTCGTTTTCAACCAGCAGGTTGATCTTGCAACCGGTGCCGCAATAGGGGCAGACGGTAATGACTTTTTTCATGACTCACACTCTTGTTTGTTAACGGTAAAAGGCTGTTAACGATAAAAGGCCTTTAACGAAAATGGCTTGTCAGGGATAGAGAGCACAGAGGCGCAAGCGGCGGCCAGCAAGGGCCTGCGCACGCCATCCAATGCATTACCCTTGTGCCAAGACCGGCTGGCGCTGGCCAACTGCTTCTGGCGGTTCAGCTCGCCGAGGGATTCCGGGGTCACCAAGCGCAGCGCCTGGGTCGGGCACACCTCGACACAGGCCGGGCCCGCTTCACGGTGACGGCAGAGATCGCACTTCAAGGCTTGCGCCTTGGTCTGCGGGCGCTTGAACAGCGCATCGGCAGCGGGCGCCACCTCTTTCACCACCACCGCCATGGCACCGTAAGGACAGGCCACCACGCAGGATTTGCAGCCGATGCAGCGCGCCTGCAGCACCTTGACGCAACCATCCTCACTGACAATGGCATTGTTGGGGCAGGCCACAGCACACGGCTTGTCTTCACACTGGCGGCACAGCACAGGCGTGGTCACCTTGCTGCCGACGATCACCTTCAGGCGCGGCTGGAAATAGCTGTCCTTGGAGACCAGATGTCCATCCTCGATGGCAAGACGCAGGCCGCCCTCCCGCTCAACGGTACCCGCGCAGGACGTTGACTGGTGTGACACGGCGCAGGCCACCTCACAGGTACGACACCCAATACAAAGACTGGGATCTGCAATCACGAAGCTGTTCATAGAGAGGGATCCTAAATGGTTCGTTACTGCCGCACTGGCATCGTCCGGCGTGCCCAAGTGTCATCACCACAAGGGGCGCACACTCGCACACCGACGACGCAGCCAGCTCACCCACAAAGCATTTATCAGACCAGAAAAGAAAATGAGCGAAATGAAATTGGCAAACAACTGAAAATAAAGGGGTAATCAGAATCGTAGACGAAGGTTTTCAGGCTGGTGACGATGACGACAGCAGGCCGTAACAGTGATCGACACGACAAAAGTGACGAGCTCGACACCGGCTGACAAAGGCGTATCACCCTGCCCTTTCCGTTCAAACACACAAAAGAACGCCAATCAATGACCAATTTGTTGATCTTGGGCAGATTTTTCGCCAATCGCTCTTTTTCCCCCCTATCCGATTGGATAACATGCTTCAGTTGGCAACCAGCTCCGCTAAGGGAGTTTCTATACTGTTGCCAGAAATAACCGCACAGATTTACAGATTAGAGCTGCACACTGGAAATTCAATCTTAAGACAGAATAATTTTTAAGTTAACAATTACAATCTCAACTTTATAATAATGATGACCATAAGGTAATGTTCATATATGAATAATGAAGAAACAATATCAAGTTTTGATTTTTCAATTTTATGTGAGGATGCTTCCAATGAAGACCTTTTTGAAGATCAGACTCATCAACGCATAAGTGACAACTTACATAACCTCATAGATAAATCTCCTAAAGGAATAACCATAGGGCTAGAAGGATCGTGGGGCTCAGGAAAGTCTACCGTAATTAATCTTCTTAAAGACAAACTGAATTCTAGCCCACGAGATAACAGATTGTTCTTTATGTTTGATGCCTGGGCTCATGACGGTGATCCATTAAGAATGGATTTTCTTAGAGTCATTAATTAGAAAAATAGATCCACAAGAAAAAAACAAAGAATTAAATGAGATTAAAGGCAAAATAACTGGAAGAACAAAAACTATAACTGCAAAAGCTAAAAAAAGCACATCAAGATTAGGTAAATTTATATCATTATCTGCATTGCTAATTCCATTAGGCACATCACTCCTGAATAAAGTAAATTATAGCCACCTAGTTTTCCCTTGGTCAGAAAATAATGGGCCTTATTATACATTTATATTTGGTCTAATGCTTTGCTTAGCTCCTGTTATAGTTTTAGCTTATTGGTTTTTCTGTGGAGATAAAGATCCTGACACTAAGAAAATATCATGGGAATTTTTTAGAATAGACTCTCAGGAAAACTACACACAAGATATTACAGAGGATGGAGAAAGAACCTCTATTGAATTTGAGGATTATTTCAGGCAAATAATAAATACGGCAATAAAAAACCATAATATCGAAAAAATTATAATCGTCATAGATAATTTGGATAGAGTAACACCAGAGCACGCTAAAAATGTATGGTCTACCTTACAAACATTTTTCCAGCGGCTCTCTACAACAGGCACAACTGAAACTTGGCCTGACCAAGTTTGGTTTATAGTGCCATTTGATAGAGATGGATTTAAAAAAATATGGAACTCAGATGACAATGACAAAAAAATCTCTGATTCCTTTTTAAAAAAATGTTTTCAGTTGGTTGCGGAAGTCCCACATCCTGTAATGTCTGGTTGGTCCCAATATGTTGAAAAATGTATTAATCTTTCATTACATAAATGGCCATTAGATGAAAAAAAAAGTTGTATCAACATATATACGCTATGCAAGCCGCCTTGATAAATCACCAACACCTAGAGACATAAGGATATTTGTGAATCAAGTCGGCCTACTCGGTTCCATGTGGGGAAACGAGACTTCTGTTGAAGCCATGAGCTTATATGTTTTATTAAGAGAAAATTCTTCAACCGATCAACTAAGATCATCTTTAATCAGCAATGATGCACTAGGTAATTATCAACCAGATACAGAACGCTCTGTTTTATTGCCCCAGCTCGCTGGTTTGCTGTTTGGGGTCAATTCTAATAAGGGCCTTCAGTTGCTACTTGCTCCTGAGATTCATTCCGCATTTAAAACTGGTGATGGCAACGCTCTTAAAAAACTATCTCAAGATCATAACAATGCCTTCTGGATAGCTTATGAAGCATCGAAGGATTTATGGGAATTGACGATGAAAAAGACTGATGATTATAAGTATTCATTCACCACCGCATTATTTCTAGGTCTAGTAAATAGCAGACATAAAATAAAAAGAGAAATAAATTGCCTTCCTAAGATATGGATAGATTCATATCCAAGTCTCAATTTTGATAGTAATGATTATTCGAGCGTAATAAATTACACATTCCAGCTATGTGGAGATAATAACTTTCTTAAAAAGATCAAAGAACTCACAACTGAAAAGATTTCACAAGAAATTTCAAAAATCGATAATGAAGCATTCTCAGTGAAGGTTTTTCGCAATCTACTGTCCTTAATTGAGTTATTAAAAGAACACCAGTATAAAATAGAACCAAAAGTCAATCCTAAGTTAAATTGTAAAAATTGGATGTTATGGCTTGAAAAGATTAACGATGAAAAAATATCATTCAATCTTGTTTTACCTAAAAAACAAGCAATTATAGACCTAGCAAATGAAGTTCAATTCTCATACTCAAAGTTAGAAGACCAAGCGTTAGACCATCTTATTCAAACGTATAAAATACATCCAACATCTAACGAATGGGATGAAGTAACTAATAGCATTGTTAGTTGGCTCAATATGTCTAATCGTGATGTTGATTGTGAGAAAATATATGATTTTGCACTTAAGCTAGTTATCGGCGATAATGATAAAATTTCAGATAAAATTACCAATTGTATTGATGGGAGTGACTTCTGGTATAACATGGAAGACGCCTCAATATCAAAAAAACCCTCTCTTCCAATTTTGACAGCATTATCCATTCAGCAGAAATTACAAAATCATGATTTTGTTTCTTCTGCGGTGAAATCATACTGGAATAATTCAATAGACAAGAACTCTACAGATGAGATATATAATAAACTTAAAGAAATAAATAGCTTGTATGTCTTGTGGCTTTTATCTAGAGACTGCAATAATGCCGTAGCTATAGAAATAGTCAAAAAATATGTAACGCCTGAGTTATATGGTGATCTTAATGGTGTAAGATTTATTGATGAGTTTACATGGGCTGATGAAAAAACCATATCAGAAATCGCTCACAATCTTATTGTGCATGGTGCATTCATTAAAAATCAACCTGATATGGTAGACAGGGCGACTATTTATGATAAGGTTTATCAAATTTTTTATTCATTAAATGATAAAAACACCTCGCACTTTATCGATTCAGAGACTAATAAGCTAGCTCAGGAAGCATGGTATAAGTCTATTGAGACAAATAGTCCGCTAACCCTTCTTGTAAAAGAAAAGAATCCACATTTTTCAGATGCTCTATGCAACTATTTAATTAAGACCATACAAGGTGAAGCTAAGAAACCTCGAGGTTGGGATTTTTCTATAGTTTCCGGCTTCGTTGCAAAAGTGGCAGATCTTGAAAAGACTTTTTTACCCGCCATTACAGAATCATATTTCAGTCATACGGGTGATAACTTGGATGCTTTAGAGTTTAATACTCTTTCACCATACTTTTCATCATATATAAATAAAATAAGCAGTACCCGAATCATGCAAAAAATAAATCTTTGGCTGGATAATAACCAGTGGGATAAAATAGAGTGGCTATTTTCCCACAATATTATTTTCAACGAGGCCCCTTTAGAAAGTTTGATTGGTAGAATCCATCTGTTTATGGAATCAAATGATGACAATAAAATATCCATTGCAAATATTATTTGCAATGGATTAAATATAATTATAGAAAAGAAAGATGGCTTGGTTGAAACTACATAAACATAATTAAAGTTAGTGACCGTCAGCATGACGGTCACTAATCTCTTTTTTATATTACGCAGACAGACGAAATAAAGACTCTATCGCCACCCAATTTCGACCTCTTTACCCACAGCACCATCAATTTATTGGTCAGCATTTTATAGTCTATTTTTCAGCCAGCCAGACTGAAAACTCTGGCAAAAATGGATACTCAGAGAAAACAAACGCTTGTACGCATCCCGACGGGTTATTTCAATCAACGAATAATTAATGATTTCGTTCAAAAGTCCCTTTTGATTATTTATACCAGAGCATAAACCCACGATGTGTGTGTCATCATACGCTTAACGGCAGATGAACAGACTGTGTCCCATAATGAGCCCCTTTATATCCAGTTAGCTCCCTTTCCCATCGCAATTTCTTAATGCTATCCCGATTGAATATCAGGGTTTGTCCTGATCGTTCGGGCCCTTGTGCTTTGGCAAACGTGTAACAAGATAACCTCATGAGCTGTGATAACAAACAAGCCCTGTCCGGCGTCACGCTGGCGGCGATTGGCGTGGTCTATGGTGATATCGGCACCAGCCCCCTCTATACCCTGCGAGAGTGCCTGTCGGGTCAATTCGGGATTAGGGCCGAACCCGCCGCCATCCTGGGATTTCTCTCCCTCATCTTCTGGCTGCTGATCCTGGTGGTCTCGGTCAAGTACCTCTCCTTCGTGATGCGGGCCGACAATGCCGGTGAAGGGGGCATTCTCACCCTGATGTCGCTGGCCACCCGCAACGCCTCTCCCCGCTGGACGCCAGTGCTGATCATCCTCGGGCTGATTGGCGGCAGTTTCTTCTATGGGGAGGTGGTGATCACCCCGGCCATGTCGGTGATGTCGGCCATCGAGGGCTTGAGCCTGATGGCCCCCTCGCTCGACCCTTATATAGTGCCGCTCTCGGTGCTGGTGCTGACCCTGCTGTTTGCCATTCAAAAACATGGCACCGCCATGGTGGGCAAGCTGTTCGCCCCCATCATGCTCACCTGGTTTCTGACCCTGGCCGTGCTGGGACTGCGCAGCATCATCCAGAATCCCGAGGTGCTGGGAGCACTCAACCCCATCTGGGCGCTGCGCTTCTTCGCCGAGTACCAGACCACCTCGTTTTTTGCCCTCGGCGCCGTGGTGCTGGCCATCACAGGGGTGGAGGCGCTCTACGCCGACATGGGCCACTTTGGCAAGAACCCGATCCGGCTCGCCTGGTTTGTGGTGGTGCTGCCCTCCCTGGTGCTCAACTACTTCGGGCAAGGCGCGCTGCTGCTGGACAACCCGGCGGCCATCGCCAACCCCTTCTTCCTGCTCGCTCCCAAATGGGCGCTGCTGCCGCTGCTGGTGTTGGCGACCATGGCGACCGTGATCGCCTCCCAGGCGGTGATCTCCGGGGTCTTCTCCCTCACCCGGCAGGCGGTGCGGCTCGGTTATCTCTCACCCATCCGCATCGTCCACACCTCCGAGCAGGAGTCCGGCCAGATCTATATTCCCGTCATCAACTGGATACTCTATATCTCTGTGGTGATCGTCATCATGAGCTTCGAGCACTCCAGCAATCTGGCAGCGGCCTACGGCATCGCCGTCACCGGCACCATGGTGCTCACCTCCATCCTCTTCTGCTCCGTGGCCAAGAACAGCTGGCACTGGCCCACCTATCTGGTGGCTGCCCTGTTCGCCCTGCTGCTGGCCATCGACGTGCCGCTGTTTGCCGCCAACCTGGGCAAGATCTTCTCCGGTGGCTGGCTGCCGCTCACCCTGGGCGCCGTCATGTTCACCCTGATGACCAGCTGGAAGAGCGAGCGCTTCCAGCTTATTCGCCGCCTGAACGAGCACGGCAATTCGCTGGAGCCCATGATCGCCTCGCTGGAAAAATCCCCGCCGACCCGGGTGGCAGGCACCGCCGTCTATATGTCGCGTGTGGTCAATGTGATCCCCCATGCGCTGCTCCACAACCTCAAGCACAACAAGGTGCTGCACGAGCGGATAATCCTGCTCACCCTGCGGGTGGAGGATGTGCCCTACGTCCACAACGTGCGCCGGGTCTGCATAGAGCAGCTCTCCCCCACCTTCTGGCGGGTGGTGGCCAGCTACGGTTGGCGCGAGACCCCCAACATGGAGGAGATCTTCCACCGCTGCAACGCCGAGGGGCTGAGCTGCCGCATGATGGAAACCTCGTTCTTTATGGCCCACGAGTCGCTGATCATGAAGGAGCGTCCCTGCGCGGCAAACTGTTTATGCTGCTGCAGCGCAACGCCCTGCGCGCAGCGGATCAGTTCGAGATCCCGCCCAATCGGGTGATAGAGCTGGGCTCGCAGGTAGATATTTGATGGCGTTCTGAGGGCAGAAAGAACGCCAGCAAGAGAGAGGGAGGCATTGGCCTCCCTCTTTTTTTTCCGTTAACCCCAATTACCGGCCCCCTCATCCCCAGCCCTGCTCCCCCGAGGGAAGAAGGGGGCAAACCGCGATTACACCAACAGGCACGCCACCGTAGGGTGCAACAAGCGCAGCGCCGTGCACCGCGAACATATATTGGAGAGCGGTGCAATTCACTTCGTTCATTGCACCCTACTCCCTCCCCCCGACTCCCGACCGCAGGCGAGTAACCCTTTCTCCCCTTATCACGGCCCAGCATTCATCCATCTCGACACCGTTTTTACGGGGTGACGAAACCTCTCCCGCCCTTCGTCACAAGTGACGAATGTCACAATTCGACACTGTACTGCGTCCTCGCCATGGCTCGACATGAAAATTAAAACCATTTAAAAACAGTAGCTTAAACTAATTTTTGGCATCACCTAAGATTTGGCCCGCATTTTGCCATCCTGCCCCTATTCTCTCCGTTCGCGACACGACAAGGTAGGCTATGAACCGCTTCGTTATCGCTGACCCCAAGCTGTGTATCGGCTGTGGCACCTGTATGGCGGCCTGCAGCACGGTTCACAAGGCGCAAGGTTTGCAGCAAGCCCCCCGTTTAACCGTTATGCGACACGAGCAGGCGACCATGCCGGTTCAGTGCCGTCACTGTGACGATGCCCCCTGCATCAAGGTGTGCCCGGTCGAGGCAATTGCCCAGACCGGCGATTGCGTGCAGCTCAACGAGTCGCTCTGCATCGGCTGCAACCTCTGCGCAGTGGCCTGCCCGTTCGGCGCCATCCAGAGCGGTGGCAGCCGTCCGGTAGCCATGGCCAACAGCTACGACACCTATATCCCCTGCTCCATCCGCTCCAGCAACCCCTCCACCTCCGCCGGTCTGCGCTGCTTTGGCGAGGATCTGCTGAGCTGGGAGCCGGGCGTGCGCAGCATTGCGGTCAAATGTGACCTTTGCGAGTTTCGCGCTGAAGGCCCCGCCTGTGTCAGTGCCTGCCCCTCCCAGTCACTGAGCATCGTCAACGACACGGCCTGTGCCAACGCCGCCCGCGACCGTCGCCTGCAAGCGGCCAATGCTCACCCGCAAGGTGCCCCCGCATTCTCGGCCTCTGCTTGCACGACCGCGTCTTGTTCGACCGCCACGACTGCGCCGGTTTCACCCGACGCTTCAATCACTGAGGGATCCTACTGATGTTGTCCCCCCTTGTTATGGGCACGCTCCTGCTCTTTTTGCTGGGCGCTGCCGCCGGTCTGATGCTGCAAAAGCAGCCTTGGCTGGCAAACCGTCTCAATAGTGGCTTCGCCCTGCTGGGCTCGCTCGTCGGTGTTGTTGCCGCCATCAAGGCGCTGGCCCAAGATGCAACCATCGACGGCCAGCTCTGGCTGCTGGGCTCGGTGCATCTGGATATGTTGGCAGCCCTGATGCTGCTGGTGATCACGCTTGTGGGCTTGGCTGTCTCCCTCTACTCCTTTGCCTATATCCGCGAATATCAGGGCAAGGGGGATGTGGCCATTGGCGTGCTAATGAACCTCTTCCTGTTCGCCATGGTGGGCATGGTGCTGGCCGACAACGCATTGGGCTTTTTGCTCTGCTACGAGCTGGTGACCCTCACCACCTACTGGCTGGTCAAGACCAATACGGATGCTACCAAACAGAGCCGCCTTTATCTGGTGATGAACCATATCGGCATGGCGCTGGTGCTGGTTGCCTTCTGGCTGCTCTGCCGCGAGTCTGGCTCGCTGGAGTTCGCCGCGCTGCGTGAGCACCATCTGGCGGGCGGATTGGCATCCCTGGTGTTCCTGCTCAGCTTCTGCGGCTTTGGCCTGCGCGCCGGTTTCGTGCCGCTGCACGGCTGGCTGCCAGTAGCCGAGCCCGTCGCCCCCTCCCATATTTCGGCGCTGATGTCTGGCGTGATGGTGAAGCTGGGTCTGTTCGGCATTTTGCGGGTCAGCATCGATTTTCTCGGCGCCAGCCAGCTCTGGTGGGGCTACATGGTGCTGATCTTTGGTGCCTGCTCGGCAGTGCTCGGGGTGCTGTTTGCGCTGGCCGAGCACGATCTCAAGCGGCTGCTCGCCTACCACACGGTGGAGAACATCGGCATCATCCTGATGGGGATGGGGATCGGCATGATCGGCATCGCCAACCAGCAACCGGCACTGGTGGTGCTGGGGCTGCTCGGCGCGCTCTATCACCTGCTCAACCACGCCATCTTCAAGAGCCTGCTCTTTATGGGCACCGGATCTGTGATGTTCCGCCTGCACACCCGTGACATGGACAAGATGGGTGGCCTCGCCAAGCTGATGCCCTGGACCGCGCTGGCGTTCCTCATCGGTGCCATGGCCATCTCGGCGCTGCCGCCCCTCAACGGCTTTGTCAGCGAGTGGTTTATCTATCAGGCCTTACTTTCCATGACCAAGCTCGGCACCTCTGTGGTGGCCCCGCTGGCGGTGGTGATGCTGGCGGTGACCGGCGCCATGGCGGTGATGTGTTTCGTCAAGGTGTATGGCATCTGCTTCTGCGGCGCACCGCGGAGCGAAAAAGCGAGTCAGGCCCGCGAAGTACCCAATGCCATGGTGGCAGGCACCCTGCTGCTGGCCGCCGTCTGTCTGGTGCTGGGTCTGGGCGCCCCCTGGATTGCCCCCTTTGTCAGCGGCTACGGTCAGGCCCTCGTCTCTTCTCACCTTATGGGCCAGATGAGCGTGGCCACTGGCGCCACCCTGCTGCCGCTCGACAGCTCACAGGCGATCCTCTCCCCACCGGTGATTGCCATCACCCTGCTGGGGCTGTTCCTGATCCCGCTGCTGGTCGTGGCCATCTTCAAGGGGCCCAAGCTCGGTCGTCGTCACGCCGGTACCCCCTGGGCCTGTGGTTACGCCTACGAGGAGCGCATGAGCCTCACCTCCGGCGGTGTCACCCATACCCTGCGCCAGCTCTGCGCCCCGCTCTATCGCAAACAGCCGCAGCTCGATCTGGCCACCGCCCTGCACGGGGTGAGCGCGTCTCCCTCTGCCGCTGGCTGGCTCTTGCACGGCCTGGTGCTGGCGCTCTTTATCCTGATGGCTGTAGGAGTCTGATATGCCTGTTCTTGAAATGCCGAGCTGGGGCATGGTTGCCCTCGCCCTGACCCAGGCCATCGCCATGCTGGCGCTGGCGCCGCTGGCCACCGGTTTCAACCGGGTGCTGCGGGCCAAAATGCACTCCCGTCAGGGGCCGGGCCTGCTGCAGGATTACCGGGATATCGGGAAGCTCCTGCGCCGTCAGGAAGTAACCCCCGAGCCTGCCGGCATCATCTTCAACCTGATGCCGGCGCTGCTGATCGCAGCCCTCTTGCTGGTGGCGATGGCGCTGCCAACCCTGACCCACGAGTCCCCCTTTCCCATCGCCGGGGATCTCATCACCGACATCTACCTGTTCGCCATCTTCCGCTTCTTCTTCTCTCTGGCGGGGCTCGACAGCGGCAGCATGTTTGCAGGTATCGGTGCCCGTCGCGAGCTGACCTTAGGCATTCTGGTGGAGCCCATTCTGATGCTCGCCTGCTTCATCATGGCGATGATGGTGGGCAGCTCGGATCTGGGCAACATCAGCAGCTATGTCGCGACCCAGCCGCTGGCCGCGCCCATCGCCACCCTGCTGGCGGGGGCCGCCTGCGCCTTCGCGGTGTTTGTGGAGATGGGCAAGCTGCCCTTTGACTGCGCCGAAGCCGAGCAGGAGTTGCAGGAAGGGCCGCTCACCGAGTACTCCGGTGCGGGCCTCGCACTGCTCAAGCTCAGCATGGGCCTCAAGCAGCTAGTGGTGGTGCAGCTCTTTTTGGTGATCTTCCTGCCTTTCGGCAAGGCGGCGAACTGGAGCCTGCCCGCACTGGCGCTGGCAACCCTGATCCTGCTCTGCAAGCTGCTGGTGGCATTTGGACTTGCGGGCATCATCGAGAACTCCATGGCCCGCACCCAGTTCGTGCGCACCCACAAGCTCACCCGCTATGGCTTGGGGCTGGCACTGCTGGCGCTGCTCGCCTATCTGGTCGGGGTATAACTCATGCCCGCCATCACAGCTGCTTTTTTCGATTTCACCTTTTCCGATTGCTCATTCCCGAACATAAAGTGAGAACTGCATGACCATCGCCATTTCGGATCGCATCGGTTGCGACTATATCCAGCAACTGCGACAGCAACTGCCCCACGCCATCATCGACGAGCAGTGGCAGACCGCCGATCAGGCCACCCTGACCGTCAAGCCCACCAGCCTGGTGGCCCTCACCAGCCTGATCTTCCACAAGCAGGGAGGCTGGCTCTCGGTTTCGTTTGCCAATGACGAGCGCAGCCTCAACGGCCACTTCGCCGTCTACCACGTCTTCTCCATGGAGGGCGACACCAAGAGCTGGATCACCGTCAAGGTGCTGGTCGAAGCCACCTCGCAGGAGTACCCCTCCATCACCCCGACCATTCCGGCGGCGGTGTGGGGCGAGCGGGAGATCCGCGACATGTACGGCCTGCGCGCCGTCGGCCTGCCGGACGAACGCCGTCTGGTGCTGCCGGATGACTGGCCGGAGGATATCCACCCGCTGCGCAAAGATGCCATGGATTACCGCCAGCGCCCGATGCCCACCACAGACACCGAGACCTACCCCTTCGTCAATGAGCTGGGCAATGAGGCCAACCGCATCGTGCCGGTGGGCCCGCTGCACATCACCTCGGACGAGCCGGGGCACTTTCGCCTGTTTGTCGATGGGGAAGACATCATCGATGCCGACTACCGCCTCTTCTATGTCCATCGCGGCATGGAGAAGCTGGCGGAAACCCGCATGGGCTACAACGAAGTGGCCTTCCTGACCGACCGGGTCTGCGGCATCTGCGGCTTTACCCACAGCGTCGCCTACACCACCTCGGTGGAGAACGCCATGGGCATTAAGGTGCCCGAGCGGGCCAAGATGATCCGCGCCGTGCTGCTGGAGGTGGAGCGCCTGCACAGCCACATCCTCAACATCGGGCTGTCGAGCCACTTCACCGGTTTCGACACCGGCTTTATGCAGTTCTTCCGGGTGCGGGAGAAATCCATGACCCTGGCCGAGCTGCTGACCGGCGCCCGCAAGACCTACGGCCTCAACCTGATTGGCGGGGTGCGCCGCGACATCTTCAAGGAAGATCGCATCAAGGGTGCCCAGCTGGTGCGGGAACTGCGTGATGAGCTCAAACCCCTGGTGGCCATGCTGCTCGACACCGCCAACATCACCTCCCGTCTGGTGGGGATAGGCCGCCTCGATCCGCAAATCGCCCGCGATTTCAGCTGCGTCGGCCCCATGGTGCGGGCCAGCGGCTTCAAGCGTGACGTACGCCGGGTCCACGACTTTGCCGCCTATCGCGAGCTGCCGATGGAGATCCAGACCCTGGCCGGTTGCGACGTGCAATCCCGGGTGCTGGTGCGCATCCACGAGCTCTACGACTCCCTCGACATGATTGAGTTTGGCCTTGAGCACCTGCCGGAAGGGCCGCTTTTGACCGAAGGCTTCACCTATCAGCCGGGCAAGTTTGCGCTGGGCTTTACCGAAGCGCCCCGTGGCGAGAATGTCCACTGGAGCATGACGGGGGATAACCAGAAGCTGTTCCGCTGGCGCTGCCGCGCCGCCACCTACGCCAACTGGCCTGCTCTGCGTTACATGTTGCGCGGCAATACCGTCGCCGATGCGCCGCTGATCATCGGCAGTCTGGATCCCTGCTACTCCTGTACCGATCGGGTCACCCTGGTCGACCCCAAGAAGGGCAAGTCCACCGTGGTCTCCTACAAGGAGATCGAGCGCTACGGTATCGACCGCAAAAACTCTCCGCTCAAGTAAGGGGTCATCATGATCAAGCTGTTCAAGACCATCCTCAAGGCTGGCACACCGACCGCCAAGTACCCCTTCGCACCCATTGATGTGAACCGGGATTTTCGCGGCAAACCCAAATATCAGGCGGATCAGTGCATCGCCTGCGCCGCCTGCACCAAGGCCTGCCCGGCCAACGCGCTGGTGATGGAAGTCGATATGGAGACCGGCGAGCTGCGCTGGGAGATCTCCATGGCCCGCTGCATCTTCTGCGGCCGCTGCGAGGAGGTCTGCCCGACCCACGCCATCGCCCTCTCCCCCGAGTTCGAGCTGGCGGTGACCAACAAGGCCGATCTCTATGAGGAGGCCCGCTTCGCGCTGGCCCCCTGCACTCTGTGCGGCACCTACTTTGCCCCGAGCAAGCTGGTGGCACTGGTGGAGGACACCCTCAAGCAGGCGGGCACGCCGCTGGCGACCCCGGAGCGCCTGCACCACTGCCCCGACTGCAAACGAAAACAGAGCATGCTGAGCCAGCCTGACTCAGCCATGACCACACCGATTGCCGCACCGATTACCACACAACAGGAGTGGATGTGATGAGCAAGATCAAAGGCATAGAACCGGTTGTCGGCCATGCCCATACCCGCGCCGTGCCGCTGGCACAGGATCCCGAGATCACCAAACTCAAGAAGACCCTGCTCAAAGACATTCGCCGCTCGGCCTATGTCTATCGGGTCGATTGCGGCGGCTGCAACGCCTGCGAGATCGAGATCTTCGCCACCATCACCCCGCTGTTCGATGCCGAGCGCTTCGGCATCAAGGTGGTCGCCTCCCCCCGCCACGCCGACATCCTGCTCTTTACCGGCGCGGTAACCCGGGCGATGCGGGTGCCTGCCCTGCGCGCCTATGAAGCGGCCCCCGATCCCAAGATCTGCATCGCCTACGGCGCCTGCGGCTGTGACGGCGGCATCTTCCACGATCTCTACTGCGTCTGGGGCGGCACCGACAAAATCGTGCCGGTGGATGTCTATATCCCGGGCTGCCCGCCCACGCCTGCCGCCACCATCTACGGCTTTGCCGTGGCGCTCGGTCTGCTTGAGCAGAAACTGACCGCCACCAGCCACGAGGTGCAACCGGGTGAGCGGATCGAGCTGCGCCACACCGGCATCCCCAATGAAATCCGGGTGATGATCGAGCGCGAAGCGCGCCGCATGGCCGGTTACCGTCAGGGACAGATCATCGCCGACGAGTTTATGGCGCTGCTCGAAGGGGCGACCCAGCAGGATGTGGATCTGCGCATCCAGAGCTACCTCGATCAGCACGACGACCCGCGCCTGTCGGAGATCGTCAACAACCTGGCCAACGCCTGCCTCAACCGGGCAGCAGGCAAGGGAGAGGCTGTGCATGGCTGACCAAGTTTTCTTCTACCGCCTTTCGCGCAAGTTTGTCGACGAGCAGTTCGATGTGCCGGAAGAAGCCAAAGAGGTGATGTACTACAGCCTCGCCATCGGCCATCACCTCGGCATTGTTGACTGCCTCAGTGCCGATCTGGTCTGCCCGCTAACGGGTTATCGCGACTGGGTGGCCAAGCTGCCAGCCGGCAGCGAGGCCCGCCGCAAGATGGAGGGGTTTCTCACCTTTGGCGAGATCACCATCTATCGGGAGCACTGCCATATGCTGGCCTGCGCTTTCGATCGGTTGCGCAAAGCCGACAATGTGCTGGATGAGCTGCAGCTGGGCTGGACCAACACCTTTATGGATCAGCTCACCGCTCTCTATAACGATCCCCATATGTACCTGATGGTAAGGAGCCGCTGATGGGCTGCAATCTCGTGTTGACCGTAGGCAATGCCATGATGGGGGACGACGGTGCCGGCCCTTATCTGGCGGACAAGCTGCAAGCCGCCCCCCTGCCCGGCTGGATCCACATCGACGGCGGCATAGCGCCGGAAAATATGGTCTACAAGGTGCGGGAGCTGCAACCGGCGCGGGTGGTACTGGTAGATGCCGCCGAGATCGGCGAGAAGGCGGGCACCCTGCAGGTGATCCCCCCCGAAACCATCGCCGAGATGTTTATCTTCTCGACCCACAATATGCCGCTCAATTTCCTGATCGACGAGCTCAAGACCTTTGTTCCCGAGGTGATTTTTGTCGGGGTACAACCGGCCATTGTCGCGTTCTCCTTCCCGATGACCGAGATGGTAAGCGAGGCGATGGATTATCTTTATCAGCATCTTGATGCCGCCAAGGATACCAGCTTGTTAATAGAACGACTGGACCAGTGGAATATTACCAACGCCGAGCGATAACTATTTATCGAGTTGTTAACGACCGTTATTGACCAAGGGTTCCGACAATGTGATTGAGGCCCGATGTTAAATTAAAAACATCGGGCTAATTGTGCTGAACTTGATATAAAACAAGGTTCTTTGAATTTTTCAAAAAATCGCTAACCCTCGATTTTTTATGACAAAAAAAGCGTTGCCAGTCACATAAATTTGCCACAAAATGGCGGCCGTTACGGAAGTTGATGGGGTCTGGTGGCCTCCTCGGTCTTCAAAACCGATGTGAGCCGAGAAGGCTTTGGCAGGTTCGATTCCTGCCTCTTCCGCCAATTACATATATTGGACAAGTCGAATCAACCACATTTCAAAGCCGGTTGATGCTTGTTTAAAAACGGTGCTTGCCGCTTGCCAATATAATCCGACCACAGGTTGTCGTTCTGGCCAATAATTAATTTATCAGCAGAAATTCATCATTAATTTATGCGCGATATTTGCAAGAATCAGTAACCAGCCAGCACTGAAATAACCCGTCAACTCGGCCTCTCTATCGGCGAAGCTGTGTGCATGCCAAACCCACGCACTGCCCTGGTAATCCCATGCCGAACCCGTCTCACGCGCCAGCCATCGCCCACAGCCAGCCCGAAGCACGTCCCACTGCCGACGATTCACTGCCAGATTCACAGCCACAGCCCAGCCAGCAACAAGCGCGCCGTCTGCCACAAGTGGAACAACTGCTGCAGCAACCTTTTCTCGCCGGTTACATCGATGCACTGAGCCGCCCGCTGGTGACCCAGGCGGTGCGCGATGTTCTGAGCGAACTGCGCCAGAGCGAGGCGTTTCGCCAGCACGGGGTTACCCCCGAGCACCTTGAGGCGCTGATTGCCAAGCGTTGCCAGCTGCTGCTGCGCCAACGCCAGACCCGGGTGATCAACGCCACCGGCACCCTGGTGCATACCAATCTGGGGCGCTCGCCGCTAAGCAGCGAGCTGTGGGACGAGGTGCGCGACCTCAACACCGGATACAACAATCTGGAGCTGGATCTCGCCACCGGCAAGCGCGGCGGGCGCAAGGGGCTGATCGCCCCCCTGCTCCGTTGCCTCACCCAGGCCGAGGATTCGCTGGTGGTCAACAACAACGCCGCCTCGCTCTTTTTGCTGCTACAAGAGGTGGCCAAGGGGCGCGAGGTGATCGTCTCGCGCGGCGAGCAGATCCAGATTGGCGGCGGCTTTCGCATCCCCGACATTCTGGCCCTCTCCGGCGCCAAACTGGTGGAGGTGGGCACCACCAATATCACTACCGCCAAAGATTACCTCGATGCCATCAGCGATCAGACCGCGCTGGTGCTGATGGTGCACAGATCCAATTTCGCCATTCGCGGCTTTACCGAATCCCCCGATATCGGCGAGGTGGCCCGCGCCCTGCCCGAACATGTAGTGCTGGCGGTGGATCAGGGGTCGGGCTTGACCACCGAAGAGTTTGCACCGGATGAAACCTCGGTGCGCCAGTACATCAAGGCGGGGGCGGATCTGGTCTGCTACTCAGGCGACAAACTGCTGGGTGGCCCGCAATCGGGCATCATCAGTGGCCGCAGCGACCTTATCAAGCGGCTGGAAAAGCACCCCATGATGCGCACCTTCCGCCCGAGCCGCATCGTCTACTCCCTGCTGGAACGCCTGCTCATCCACAAGCTCAACAAATCCCCCAGTGGTGAGGGCATTGCCCAGCGCACCTTGAGCAACCCTGCCGCTATGCAGACACGGGCCGATCAGCTGATGGCCGCCCTGCCCGGCTGCTTTGTGCCCGTCCCCGCCCAGCTGGTGGTGGGCGGCGGCACCTTGCCGGACGAGTTCTACCCGGCGCCAGCGCTCGAATGCACCGACCCGCGCCCTGCCCAGCAGCTGCTCGATGCCCTGCGCGAACTCCCCGTCCCGGTCATTGCCACCGTGCGCCAGCAGAAGGTGCTGCTCAATATGGCTACCCTGCTGCCGACCGAGATGGAACTGCTGATCGCCCAGCTTAACGAGCTGCTGCTACCTGCCTCGATCAATGCAACTGAGGAGCCCTGATCCCATGACCCCCTATCGCGCCGTTATCGGCCTCGCCGGCCACGTGGATCACGGCAAGACCCTGCTGATCAAGGCCCTCACCGGCATCACCACAGCCCGCGCCCACGAGCAGGCCATCGGCATGACCCAGGATCTCGGCTTTGCCCACTTTGACGACGGTCAGGGCAACACCATAGGCGTCATCGATGTGCCCGGCCACGAGCGCTATATCCGCAACATGGTGGCGGGGCTCTGGAGTCTGGATCTGGTGCTGCTGGTGATTGCCGCCGACGAGGGGTGGATGCCGATGACCGGCGATCACCTGCGCCTGCTCAAGGCAATGGGGGTGCCGCGCCTGTTGGTCTGCATCAACAAGTGCGATCTGGTGGAACCCGACGAGCTGGAGCTCCTTGAGGAGAGCCTGCTGGAGCGGGTGATGGACGAGAGCGGCATGGTGCCCGACATCGTCAGCGTCAGCGCCAAAACCGGCGAAAACATCGATGCCCTGCACACCGCCATCGTCTGCCAGCTGGGTGATATGGCCGAGCATCATGTTCTTCTCGAACAGGCTGCCCCGCGACTGTATGTAGACAGGGTCTTTACCGCTAACGGCACCGGCACAGTGCTCACCGGCACCCTGCAGCAGGGCAGCCTCAAGGTGGGGGACAAGCTGCGCCTCTACCCCGCCGATCGGGAGGTGCAGGTACGCTCCCTGCAGGCCTATCACCAGAGCGTCGAGGATATTGGCGCCGTCTGCCGGGTGGCGGTGGGCCTTAAAAAAGTGCCACACAAGGAGGTGGCCCGCGGCCATTGCCTTACCAGCGCAGCAGGCCAGTGCGAGGCGGAGACCCACCTTATCGTGCGACTCAACGGCGAGAGCCTGAGCACCAAGACGCTACGCACACAGGAAGTGGAAGTGGCCCTCGGCAGCTGGCATGGCCGGGCGCGCTTTGTCCCTATCAAAGAGGCGCCTATAAAAGAGATGCCCATCAAAGATACCCGGCTGGCGCGGCTGATCTTTGCGACGCCCATCCCCTGCTTTTTCGGCCAGCCGCTCGCCATCATTCGCCACGGCAGCAGCGAACTGCTGCACGGCGCCCGCATCGTCTGGTGCGGCGATATTCATCCCGCCAGGCGCAAAGCACTGCACGCCCTGCTGGGCGAGCTGCCTGATGACTTGGAGTGCTACAACCCGGACTCTCTGCAGCTTGGCCTCAATGGCTATGTGCTGGCCTGCCGCTTTGATGCGCTGCCGGACCATGTCACACAGCTGGATGACTGGGTGCTGGATAGCAGCTGGCTGGCCCAAAGCCGCGCTCAACTGCTCGCCACACTGAAAAACGAGCCCCTGAGCGCCGCCGAGCTCGCAACTCGTCTTGGCATAGGGCTGCCGGTGATCCAGACCTTGCTGCAACAGCTCAAGAACGAGGAGCTTGTGCGCCTGCATCATGACAAGTGGCAGCCGGGCAGTGGCGAGTCGGAAGATGACCTGGGGGAAGAAGCGCAGCTGGTGCTCAAACTGGTGCGAGATCAAGGCAAGGGGGGTTACGAGCCCGGTAAACTGGGCCCCGGCGGCGTGGCAATGGATCCTGTCCTCAGCCTCAAGCTGCCCCCCGCGCTGAAGCTGGGATTACAACAAAAAGGCGCACTGCAAAAACAGCTGCGCAATCTGGCAAGGCTCAAATACCTGGTGCAGCTCGACGGCCCCATCTACTACGACGCCGTGCTTTACAACCAAATGGTCAATGCCGTGCTGGCAGGCCATCAGGTGGGGGATCTGATCGACATGGCGTCACTGAAAGAGATCACAGGGCTGTCGCGCAAATACGCCATTCCGTTTTGTCTGCGCATGGAGATGGACGGCTGGGTACGGCGCGAAGAGAACGAGCGTCGGGTGCTGCGCCTGCCACAGACTCAAAATGCCGTGCAACAGGCGCTGGCATGACAGCCACCCTGGCCCCCAACCTTGCGGCCACCCGGCTGCGCCGCGAATTTCATATCGACGGCATAGTGCAGGGGGTCGGCTTTCGCCCCTTCGTCTATGGGTTGGCACTGCGCCACGGCCTTACCGGCTATGTGCTGAACGATGCCAACGGCGTCACCATAGGTGCCGAGGGATCCCCCGAGCAGCTGGCCGCCTTTGCCCGCGAACTGCGCGAATTGGCGCCACCGCTGAGCCGTATCGATCATTTCAGCGAGCGGGAGCTGCCCCGCGATCATGATCCCGACCATAACCCCGACTATGAAGGCCAGTTTCATATCAAGGCCAGCCAGCAGCAGAGCGCCGCTACGGTCGCCATTTCGCCGGATCAGGGGATGTGCGAGGGGTGCGCCCGCGATGTGGCCAACCCCGCGGATCGCCACCACCACTACCCCTTTACTAACTGCACCCACTGCGGCCCGCGCTACACCATTATCCGCCGCCTCCCCTACGATCGGCCCCACACCGCCATGGCCGACTTTGCCATGTGCCCGCGCTGCGCGGCGGCTTATGAAAACCCGCTGGACAGACGCTACCACGCCCAGCCGGTGAGCTGCCCCGAGTGCGGGCCCCATCTCAGCTGGCGCTCCGACTGTGGCGATGCCCTGGCCGAGAGCGAGGAGGCCCTGCAAATGGCAGCCCGCGCCCTGCAAACCGGGGCGCTGATTGCGGTCAAGGGGATGGGGGGGTATCACCTGATATGTGATGCCCGTAATGAACGGAGTGTTGCCAGATTGCGAACGCTCAAGCGGCGCGCGCGCAAGCCGCTGGCGGTGATGATGGGCTCCCTTGCCGAGGCCAAATTGCATGTCACCGGCAGCGCAGATGAGTGGAAGCTGCTCGCCTCTCAGGCCAGACCCATCACCTTGCTGCGCAAGCGCAAAAACGATGATCGGCTCTCAGGATCCCGACCGTCAGCCGCGCCGCTGGCCGAGGGGATCGCCCCCGGCATCCCCTACCTTGGGGTCATGCTCCCCTACACCCCGCTGCATCAACTGCTGTTGGACGCCTGCGCCATACCGCTGGTGGCCACCAGCGCCAATGGTCGCGGCAGCCCCATTCTGATCGAATTCGATGCTGTGGTCAGGGAACTCGGGGGCAATATTGACGGCATTCTGGATCACAACCGCCCCATACTGCACCCCTGCGACGACAGTCTGGTGCAGTGGGCGGGCGGACGGCGCCAGACTTTGCGCCTCGCCCGGGGCTATGCCCCCTGCACCCCCAGCCTGAAACAGGCGGTCAAGGTGCCGCTACTGGCGGTCGGGGCGCAGCAGAAGAACCAGCTGGCGCTGGCTTTCGGTCGTCAGCGTATCTACAGCCCCTATATCGGCGATCTGCACAGCCTGCCGATGCAGGGCCACTTCGAACAGACCCTCGCCACCTTTCGCGATCTCTACGATCTCAAGCCCGAGCTGCTGGTATCGGACTGCCACCCGGGCTATCTCAGCCACCAGTGGGCCAAGGGCTATTGCCACGAGCAGGGTGCGACCCACCTTGAGGTGCAACACCACCACGCCCACCTGCTAGGGGTGATGGCCGAGCATGAGATCACGGGCCCTGTGCTGGGTTTTGCCTTCGATGGCACCGGCCTTGGCGATGACGGCACCCTCTGGGGTGGCGAGCTGCTGCTGGCCGATGTGAAGGGCTTTACCCGGGTTGCCCACCTTCAGCCTTTCAAGCTGATCGGCGGCGAGGCGGCCATCCGCGAGCCGGTACGCCAGCTGTTGGGGCTGCTGTTTGAATCACACAGCCCTGAGGAGATCAGCGCCCTCGATATTCCGTTGATCAACACGTTGCCACCTGAGCGGATCAGCAACCTGCACCAGCTCTGGCATCTCGGTCGCAACGCCCCCTACACCAGCTCCATCGGTCGGCTGTTCGATGCCGTGGCGGCGCTGCTGGGGGTGATCGATGCCCCCGACTACGAGGGAGAGGCGGGACTCTTGCTGGAGGCAGCCGCCTTGCAGCTAGCACCGAATGAGTTGCCCTTCCCCCTCGCCTTTGGTCTGAACCAGAGCGCGGAGGGGCCGCTTAAAATCGAGTGGGCAGCGCTGCTCAATACCCTTGTCGGCGAGCGGTGCAAAGGCACCTCAACCGCCAGCCTGGCCGCCGGTTTTATCCACGCCATCAGTCATCTGGTCATCGCCCTGGCCGGGCGCTTCCCCGGCTATCCGGTGGTACTGGGGGGCGGCGTGTTTCAAAACCGGGTGCTGATGGATCAGCTTGTGCCCGGCCTCGAAGCCACCGGTCGCCAGGTATTGACCAGCGAAACCCTGCCGCTCAATGACGGTGGCATAGCCGCCGGTCAGCTCTGGTTTGCCATCCACCATATTGCCACGCACCAGCCTGCCACAACCGGTTGTGCCACCTTGTCGGAGTCCTGAAATCCATGTGTCTATCCATACCTTCTCAGGTGGTGCAGCTGCACCCAGAAGATAACTGCGTCACCGTCGATACCCTGGGGGTGCAGCGTCGCGTCAGCTGCATACTGCTCGAAGAGCCCCTCAACCTTGGCGACTATGTGCTGCTCCATATCGGCTTTGTGATGAGCAAGATTGACGAAGAGGAGGCGCAGGCCAGCCTCGAGAGCTTCCGCCAGATGGTGGCCCTGATGCCCAAGCAGGATATCTTGCCATGCTGACCCTCAATGATCTCTTTCAGGGCTTTCGCCAGCCCGAGGTGATCCGCGCCCTCGCCGCGCAAATTACCGAACTGGCAAAGGATCTGCCCGAGCCGCTGCGGGTGATGGAGGTGTGCGGCGGCCATACCCACACCATCATGAAATACGGACTGCCCCAGTTGCTCCCGGCCAGCATAGAGTTCGTCCACGGCCCCGGCTGCCCGGTCTGCATCATGCCCAAGGAACGCATCGATCAGGCCATCGAGCTGGCTAGAGAGCCCAACGTCATTCTGGTCACCCTGGGGGACATGATCCGGGTGCCGGGCTCCAAGGGCACGCTGGCCCAGCAGCGGGCCAAGGGGAGCGATATCCGCCCCGTCTATGACCCCCTCGATGCCCTGCGCATCGCCAAGGAGAACCCGGAAAAAACCGTGGTCTTCTTCGCCATCGGTTTCGAGACCTCCACCCCCATGACAGCCGCGCTGCTGGCAGCAGCCGACGCTGCGGGGGTGGAGAACCTGCTGTTTCATATCAACCATGTGCTGGTACCGCCCGCCATCCACGCCGTGATGGCCGACGGGGTTGCCAAGGTGAACGCCTTTATCGGTCCCTCCCACGTCAGCGTCATCACAGGTGCCGATATCTACCTTCCCATCGTTGATCGCTATCAGGTGCCTGTGGTGGTGAGCGGCTTCGAGCCGGTGGATGTGATGGAGGCGCTGCTGATGATGGTGCGCCAGAAGGTGGAGGGTCGCTACGCGCTGGAGGTGCAGTACAGCCGCGCCGTCACCGCCAGCGGCAACCGGGCCGCCCAGCGGCTGGTCGACCAATATTTTGAGACCCGCGAGCACTTTCGCTGGCGAGGTCTCGGGGACATCAACGCCTCCGCCCTGCGCCTGCGCGATGCCTTTGCCAGGCGCGATGCGGAGCGCCACTTTCAACTCAGTGAGACCCCCATCGATGATCACAAGGCGTGCCAGTGCGCCGACATTCTGCGCGGGCTGGCCAAGCCGAACCAGTGCAAGGTCTTTGGCCGGGGCTGCACCCCGACCCAGCCCATGGGCAGCTGCATGGTCAGCTCCGAGGGAGCCTGCAATGCCTACTACCGCTATATGGGGATCCAGCAGCAATGAGAGAAACTCAACTTAGCCACGACGGTCGGGTGATGGGTGGAGATGAACCAGCCTGTTTCGGCAATCTTGTGGAGAACCAGACCCGATGAGAGAAATTCAGTTAAGCCATGGGGGCGGTGGCGTCGAGATGAACCAGCTTATCAATAAGCTCTTCTTTCACCACTTTGGCAACGAGATCCTGTTGCGCGGTGAAGATGCCGCCCTGTTGCCGGTGAGCGGCCCCGTCGCCTTCACCACCGACAGTTTTACCGTCTCGCCGCTGTTCTTCGAGGGGGGCGATATCGGCAAGCTGGCCATCGCCGGCACGGTCAACGATCTCGCCATGATGGGGGCCAAACCGGAATACCTCAGCTGCAGCTTCATTATCGAAGAGGGGTTCCCCTACGCGGATCTCGTCCGCATCGTCGAGTCGATGGCCGCAGAGCTGGCCAAGAGCGGCGCCCGCATCGTCTGCGGCGACACCAAGGTGGTGCCGAGGGGAGCGGCCGACAAGATCTTCATCAACACCAGCGGGGTCGGCACCTTCCCGCTACCTGAGCAGAGCCGGGGCATCTCGGTACGAAACCTCAAGGCCGGTGACGCCATTCTGGTGTCACGGGATATCGGCAGCCACGGCGCCTGCATCCTGATGGCCCGCGACGCCCTGCAGCTGGGCTCGACACTCAAGAGCGACTGCACCACCCTCTGGCCGCAGGTGGAGGCACTGCTGCAAGCGGGGCTTACCCCCCATGCCCTGCGCGATGCCACCCGCGGCGGCCTCGCCGCCGTGCTCAACGAGTGGAGCACCGCCTCCCAAGTAGGTATCGAGCTGGAGGAGTCCGCCATTCCGGTCTGCGATCCGGTGCGCGGCCTGTGCGAGCTCTACGGCTTCGAGCCCCATGATCTCGCCAACGAGGGCACCATGGTGCTGGCTCTGCCTGCCGAACAGGCACAGGACGCGCTGGGCATATTGCGGCAGTTCAACCCCTCCGCCAGCCAGATCGGCGTGGTGCAGGCGAGCGAGCGTCACAAGGTGATCCTCAATAACCCCTGGGGCAGCCGCCGTTATCTTGAGCTGCCCCAGGGGGAACTCCTCCCGCGGATCTGTTAAGGAATCACCATGCATGAAATGTCTCTGGCCGTGGCCGCCATCGATCTGGCTGCCGAACAGGCCACCCAGCGGGGCTTTAACAAGGTGACCGCCCTCTGGCTCGAGGTCGGCAGCTTCTCCTGCGTTGACCCGGACACCATTGCCTTCTGTTTCGAGGCCGCCGCCAAGGGCACAGTCGTCGAAGGGGCCCAACTTCACTTTCAGCACCAGGCGGCAGAGGCCTGGTGTTACGACTGCGACAAGACGGTCACCCTCACCGAGCGCGGGCAGGCCTGTCCCGAGTGTGGCGGATACAAATTACGCGTCGCGCAGGGCGATAGCCTGCGCATCACCGACATCGAGGTAAGTTGATATGTGTAGCGTATGCGGATGCGGCCAGGCGCGGATCGCCGGCCATGAAGATGAACACGACCATGCCCACCCCCACGACCATCATCATGATCATGACCACGAGCATTCCCACGCTCATCCGCATGACCACGGCCATGAGCAGGCTGATCTCCACTACGGCAAAGGGGAAGCGGGATTGTCGGTTCCGGGCATGGGGCAGCGCCAGCTGATCGCCATCGAGATGGATGTGCTGGCCAAGAACAACGCGCTGGCAGCCCACAACCGCGAGCACTTCGACGAAGCGGCCCAGCTGGTGCTTAACCTAGTGTCGAGCCCGGGTTCAGGCAAAACCACCTTGCTGTGCGAAACCCTGCGCCAGCTGGCCGACAAACGCCCTTGCGCCGTGATCGAAGGGGATCAGCAGACCAGCGCCGATGCAGACCGTATCCGTGCCACCGGCGTCCCTGCCGTGCAGATCAACACCGGCAAGGGCTGCCATCTGGATGCCCAAATGGTCCACGACGCCTGCCACCAGCTGCCCGCCAATGAAGGAGGCATCCTCTTTATCGAGAACGTGGGCAATCTGGTCTGCCCCGCCAGCTTCGATCTCGGCGAGAAGTACAAGGTGGCGATCCTCTCCGTCACCGAGGGGGAGGAGAAACCGCTGAAATACCCGGACATGTTTGCCGCCGCCCAGCTGATGGTGATCAACAAGATCGATCTGCTGCCCTACGTCAGCTTTGACGTGGCCAGCTGCATCGAGAATGCCAAGCGGGTCAACCCCTACATTCAGGTGATCCAGGTCAGCGCCACCACAGGCGAAGGGATGGATGCCTGGCTCAACTGGCTGGCAACGGCCTGAAGCGGTTAAACACCGCTGATAACTGTGGGTAACAAAAGAGGGAGGCTGATGCCTCCCTCTCTTTTACCTGCGCGCTTTGCCAACGATTCTCTCTGTCCAGAATGACCAGCATTTCATACTCGCCCCCTCACCCTGGCCCTCTCCCCAAGGAGAGGGAACCATCTGCTCCCTTCTCCCCTTGCGGGAGAAGGGCTGGGGATGAGAGGGAACTAACCCTCAGGCCGCATTTTCAGCCAATACACCAGTCACGGGCTGCAACTCACCAAAGCGCAGCACCCGATGGCAGATCTGGCGCAGCAGTGCCTGCTGGTGGCTGAATATCACCATGCCAAGCCCACGTTGCTCACACTCAATCATCAGCTCCCGCCAGAGCTGGCGCTGAATTTGCGGATCCAGCTGGGCGGTCACCTCGTCGGCAATCAGCAGACGGGTGCGGGGATCGAGGGCGCGCAGCAACGCGATGCGGGCCAGCTCGCCACCGGAGAGCTGGCCGGGTTTACGACCAAGCCACTCGGGTTTGACCATAAAACGGGCCAGCATGGCGTCATCGGGGCGCCACACATCCCACAGCGCCTGCCCTGTGGTGCGATAGGGATTGAAGGTGAGTTCCGGGTGCTGAGGCACCAGCTGGATGGGGTTATAACCTTTTACCAGTTCAGGTACAGGCTGCCCATCCAGCCGTATTTCCCCGCTTCCCCGAACCGGTTGCCAACCGGCCAGTACTCGCCCCAGCGTGGTCTTGCCATAACCGCTCGGGGCAGAGATGCCGAGCCGCTCCCCCGCTTTGACTGCCAGCGATAGCTCCTGCCAGAGGGGGCATTCCCCTTGGGCAATGGTAAGATCCCGTACTTCAAACATCAGGAAACCTCCGGCACAGAGAAGAGCGAGTTGAACTCCGGCAGCGCCTGCCAGTGGGCACGAAGCATCTCGCTCCCCTGCCCCTGGCGCAGATGGTGGCTGCTCAAGGTATCGCTCACCTGCCCCTGATGCAGCGCCACGATGCGATCGGCAAAACGGGCCGCCAGCGCCAGATCGTGAGTGACCCAGAGGATACCGCTGCCCTGATTGGCCAATTCGCGCAATTGGCCGAGCAGCAGACAGGCCAGCCCTTCGTCGAGCCAGGCGGTGATCTCGTCCGCCAGAATGTAGCGGGCGCCGCCGAGCGCCGCGGTACAGGCCAGAATGCGCTTGGCCATGCCGCCGGAGAGCTGGCGCGGGTAGCGATCCAGCGTGGCCGCGGGCAGCTGGTAACGCTGCAGTTGCTCGCCGAGCCGCTCGCGAGAACCATTCTGGCCGCAGAGACGAGCCGCGCGGCCCAGCTGGCGCTCCACCGTCAGCAGCGGATTGAGGGCGCTCACCCCCTGCGGCACATAGCAGAGGGTGTGGCCGCGCAGACGGGCCCGGCTGGCGTCGCACAGGGGCACGCCATCGAGGGAGAGGGTGCCGCGCATCCGCAGGTTGTCCGGCAGCAAGGTCAGGGCGCTTTGTAGCAGCAGGCTCTTACCCTCGCCGCTCCCCCCCACCAACGCCACTATCTCCCCCGGCGCCAGTTGCAAGCTGATATCGGTCAGCAATGGCTGCCAGCTGCGGCGCCCCAACCAGGAGTAGTGGGCCGCCTCTATGGTCACATGGTCAAAACTCAACATGGTTCACTCCTGTGCCACAGCAGCTGTTGCAGGGCGCGGGTAGCCAGATCAAACAGCAGTACCAGCAGCAGCAACATCAGGCCCGGGAAGAGGGCCAGCCACCAGCCGCCACCGGCCAGATAACGCAGGGCATCGGCCAGCAGCAGGCCAAGAGAGGCCTCGTGGGCCGCCAGACCAAAGCCGAGAAAGCTCAAAGCCGCGCTGTGCAGCACCGCATGGGGGAACATCAGCAGGGTACCGATAAACCACTGGGGCAACAGCCCCGGCAGCAGGTGGGTGCGCCAGCGACGCAGCGCCCCCATCCCCTGACAGCGGGCCAGCACCATGTAGTCGCTGCAGGCGATCCGCCGCGCCGCCGCGCAGAGGATCAGCGCCAGCTTGGGCCAGTGGGTGAGCGCCACCGCCAGGATCACCCCGCGCATGCCGCCCCCCACGGTAAAGCAGATCAGGATCAGCAGCAGCATATGGGGCAACGCCAGCATGGCGTCGATCACGAGGCGCACCGCCACATCGCATCTGGGATGAATAAGCGACACGCTTGCCGCCACCATGGCCAGCAGCCCGCTGCACAGGGCCGTGCTGATCCCCAGCTCCAGACTGGTGAGGGTACCCTGAAAGGCCCGCAACCAGAGATCCCGCCCCATCTGGTCGGTCCCGAACCAATGCGCCAGCGACGGAGCCTGCTGACGAGCCAGCAGATCCATGGGCACATCCTGAGCCGACAAGCTCCAGCCGTAGGCGGCCAGCAGCGCCAATCCTATCAGCGCCACGCCGAGGCGCACTATGGAGGGAAGCGGATTAAACAGCATGCTCGCCCTCCCAACCCCGATTGATTCGCGCCAGCAGCACACTGGCCACAGTGTTGCCAATAAAGACCAGCAGGGTGCAAAAAAGCACTATGCCCATCAGCAAGGGGATATCTCCCCGCAGCCCCGCATCCACGGTCGCCTGCCCGAGCCCCGGATAAGAGAAAACTTTCTCCGCCAACAGGGATCCACCGATCAGCTCACCGAGGGAGGCAAACTGCAGGCAGAGCGCCGGGGTCAGGGCGTGGCGCAGCACATGAAAACGCAGCATGGGCCAGCCGCCATCCCCCTGGGCGCGGGCGTAGCGGATAAAGTCGCTCTCCAGCACCTCGGCCACCCGCCCCCGGGTATGCAGGGCAATGTTGCCCACCCCGAGCAGCGCAAGCGTGGTCACCGGCAGCAGCAGATGGCGCAATCGCATCAGCCAGTCAGCCTCATCGGCAGAGAGCCCCGGCGTCCAGGCGCAGCAGACCGGCAACAGCTGCCAGTGCACCGCAAACAGGGCGAGCAGCAAGAGACCAACCCAGAAGGTGGGCAGGGAGGCGAGCAGGTAGGCAAAGCGGCAAATAAGACGATCGGGCCAGCGGTTGAGATAGCGACCGGCGCACAGCCCCAGCAAAATGCCGAAAAAGCCGGAGAGCAGCCAGGCCCCCGCCAGCAGCAGGAAGGAGGCGGCAAAGCGGCTGCTAATCACCTGAGCCACAGGCGCGTTGTAGAGCATGGAGTAACCGAGATCCCCCTGCAGCACCTGACCGAACCAGTGCCAGTAGCGCAGCCACAGCGGCTGATCCAGCCCCCAGCGGGCGGCAATGCGAGCGTACTGCTCGGGCGGCACATGGAGCAGATCGTTGCCGATATAGGCCTTGATGGGATCAATGGGGGAGTAGCTCAGCAGCACAAAGGTGGCGACAGAGACCAGACACAAGAGCCCTGCCAGACGCAGCAGGGCTTTTAGCAACAGATAACCGGAATGACTCAAGGTCGAACTTAGCGGCACGTCCACCGCCAGTCAGAGAGGTTGTTGAGCAGGGACCAGCTACCGTGAATTTCCGGCGCCCCCTTGCCAAGGTCGATGCAGCGGTTGGCCAGATAGGTGTGCTGCACATTGAGCAGCCAAGCCCAGGCGGCATCCCCCTGCACCCCGGCGCCTGTCTTGCCATCCCACTCCACCTGCTGCCAGAACGGCACGGCCGCCTGCCAATTCGGGGCATCGAGCGCCTGCTTGAGGTGGCCATCCACCACGGGGTTGCTGTAGTAGCCCGGGTTGTAGAACTCAACGCCGCCCGAACCACTCTGGTAGTGGTGATAGAGCTCCATGGGATCCAGACTCCCCCACCCCATCAGCACCGGATTGGTGTGCATCTCGCGCTCCACCTGCTCCCAGCTGCCGGACTTGAGGCTCACCTCCAGACCTATGGGTTTGAGCATGGCCCGCACCGCTTCCGCCAGATCCCGGCGGGTACTGTCGCCACTGGTGTACCAGAGGGTAAAGGCGGCGCGCTGGTCACCCTTGTGGCGAATGCCATCGCTGCCCATCTTCCAGCCAGCCTCGTCGAGCAAGGTGTTGGCATGGGCGACATCGCCGTCCTTGAAGGCGGTGGCTTTGTTCAGCCAGGGCAAGCCTTCCACCGCGCTGTAAGCGGGGATGGCGTGCCCTTCCAGCAGCTGGTCGGCCAGCAGCTTGCGGTCGATGGCATAGTTGATGGCGCGGCGCACCGCCACATCGGCGGTCACGTCGTTGCCGACGGGATAACCCTTGGCATCCTTGCTGTCCGCAGGGGGGATCGGGAAGACGATGCCGCGGTTCTCCACGCTCGGCCGTACCCACAGCTTGAGCGAGGCAGGCACAGTGGGCGCCAGCGACGGGGGAATGCGCACCAGATCGAGCTGGCTGCTCTGGGCGGCGGCATAGGCGCTCTCTTCATCGATAAAGACAAACACCAGCCGTTTGAAATCATTGTTGCCACCGGCGTAATAGGGGTTCGCTTCCACCACCAGTTGCTGACCGGGCAGGAAGCTCACCAGCCGGTAAGGGCCGGCACCGACAGGCTTTTGAGCGTACGCTTTTGCGTCGTAATCCTTCTTCGACACGATACCGAGCGAGCCCAACACGTTGACGAAGGTGCTCTGGGGGGCACTCAGGGTGATGGCCACCTCGGTGGGCGAGAGCACTTTGGCCGAGACAAAGTTGCCCATGTCGATCTTGCCGCCGCCCTTGGCTGCGCTGTTATAGGTAAAGGACACATCCTCGGCAGTCAGGGGCGCGCCATTGGAGAATTTCAGGTCGGGCTTGAGGGTGATAAGCCACCCCTTGCCATCCTGGTTCGGGGTCACCGCTTGGGTGAGCAGATCCTGCCAGCTGAGATCGGCGTTCTGCTTGAGCAGCGGGCTATGCAGCAGCAGATAGCTGCCGTGACTCCAGCCAAGCAGGGGGTCAAACCCTTCGGTGGGCTCGGCGCCAATGGCGAGTTTGAGTTCGGCAGGCACAGGTTGGGCGGCCAGTACGGAGTGAGAGAGTCCGCTTGAGAACAGGGCCAGCAAAGTGGCCGCGACGACAGGCACACCCTTGCGGCGGCCATGGCATTGAATGGTCATAAGATTCCTTGTTCGTTTGTACCACTCACCTCGAAGAAAAACGTCAAACGAAGAAGCGAGTGAGGGGCCAAAACGGGCCCCTATTCTAAACTTGATTTCGCGTGAAACCTAGCGGCTATGCCGGTTGGCCACGACGAGCACCAAACAGCCGTCTGCGCCCCAGATCCACACCGACGGCACCTTGATGCAGCGGCAAGGAGTGCAGCATCTTGAGGGTGCTGCTCACCAGCGAGCTCCCCTGCTCGGCCCCGAGATGGGGATCGAGCGGCGACATCAGAGAGCAGGCCAGCAGCTGTCCCGTCTCGGGCAATTCACCCACCATAAAGGTCATGTTGCCGCAGGGGAGCTGCAGAGCGAGCCGATCGCTGCTGCGGCGCACGGGCCAAAGCTGATCCGGCCCCGGCAACACCACCAGGCTCAGCATCCAGGGGGTGAGCACGCAGCCGAGCCACTGCTCTTCAAACAACACGCACTCGGCCACAATAGGCATGGTGGCGTGATAGAAGGGCAGCCCTTGCATCTCTTCCCGGGCGATCCGCTCGTACTGGGCCACCAGCAGGGGCGCTGGATTGGTGGCGAAACCGGCAAACTCCTGCACGCGTTCCTGTACGGCGTCAGCCTCGCTCAAATGGGACTGCGCCATAGGCCCTCCTGCTCTTGTTTTGCCTTTTCCTGTTCGGAAAGCGGCATTGCGGGGGCGCCAACGCTGGCCAGCAGGGTCAAAATCCGATCCTTCGCCTCCCCCATCGCGGCCGCCACTCGCGGGGTGAGGCCGATGCGGGGTTCGAGAGATTCAGGCTCTATGCCGATCAGAGTGAGCCGCTTTGGCGACTCCCCCGTCATGTGCAGCGCCGAGAGCACGTCCGCCAGCCCCAGCTGGTGCGGGGAGATCTTGCGGCCAAACAGGGTCGGGATCTCCTCGTCCTTCAGGGTCACTACTGTGCCCGGCGGGTTACCGCTGCGCACCGCATCCGCCAGAATGATGTGATCGCGACTGGCCATGGCTTCCAGCAGCTCCATGCCGGCGGTGCCGCCGTCCAGCAGCTCGATGCCGGGGGCGAAACGGTATTCGCGCCCCAGCGCCTCGACGAGGCGCACTCCCACCGCCTCATCGCTCAGCAGCAGGTTGCCCACTCCCAGGATCAGGGTGTTCATCACAGCACCTTCACCTGAGTCACTTCGCCATTCTGGGTATCCACCACGTGCACCGCGCAGGACATGCAGGGGTCGAACGAGTGGATGGTACGCACCACCTCCAGCGGTTTGGCGGGATCCGCCACCGGCGTGCCCACCAGTGCCTGCTCGTAAGGGCCGGGCTCGTCATTGAAGTTGCGCGGACCCGAGTTCCAGGTCGACGGCACCACCGCCTGATAGTTAGCGATCTTGCCCTCCTTGATGACGATCCAGTGAGAGAGCATGCCGCGCGGCGCCTCTTCAAAACCCACCCCGCGAAACTCCTTGTCCGCCGGGATCTCGGCCTTGATGTAGGCGGTGAAATCCCCCTTGCCGATGTTGTCGATGAGCGCCTTCCACTGGTGCGCCAGGGTGTCTTTCAGCACGCAGCAGCGCACCGCGCGGCCGATAATGCGCCCCATGGTGGAGTGCAGCTGTTCGGTCTTGATGGCCGAACCGGTGAGCGCCTTGTAGATACCGTTCAACTGGTCGAAGTGCGCCACCGTTTCCGGGTGCTTGGCAGCCAGTTTAACCAACAGATCTGCGAGCGGCCCCACCTCCACCACCTTGCCGTAGAAGGTGGGGGATTTGACCCAGGAGTATTTGCCATCGTCCTGCCAGCCGGTGTAGTTGGGCTCGGTTTTGCCCTCCCACGGCTTGAGCGGCTCGTCATCCTTGTACCAGGCGTGCTTGTTGCTCTCGGCAATGCCATCCATCAGCCAGGCATCCTGATGGCTCTCGATGGGGCGATAACCCACCAGATCACCGTTTTCGATGTAGCCACCCGGCATCAGGAAGCTGCCGCCGTTGGCATCGGTAGGAAGCTCGGGCACGCTCAGGTAGTGCTTGGCCCCCTGCCCCAGCGCCAGCCACTCGGGATAGTGAGCGGCTATGATGGCGGCATCCACCTTGTAGACCTGCTCGATGAACTCGCCGAGCCGGTCAATAAAGCTCTTCACATAGAGCAGCCGTTCCAGGTTGAGCACGCTTGGCGCATCCAGGTTGATGGGGTTGGCCACCCCGCCCACAGCCAGGTTCTGGATGTGGGGCGTCTTGCCACCCAGGATGGCGACGATGCGGTTGGCATCGCGCTGGCACTCCAGCGCCTGCAGGTAGTGGGCCACGGCGATGAGGTTCACCTCCGGGCTCAGCTTCATGGCCTTGTGACCCCAGTAGCCGTTGGCAAAGATGCCGAGCTGACCGCTCGCCACCAAAGCGCGGATCTTGTCCTGCACCTTGGTCAGCTCGTCGGCACTGTTGAGAGACCAGGTAGAGACCCCCTTGAGGATATCCGCCGCCTTCTGCGGATTGGCCTGCAGCGCGGCTGTGATGTCCACCCAGTCCAGCGCCGAGAGCTGGTAGAAGTGGACTATGTGATCGTGGATGTTGTGGGCCGCGATGATGAGGTTGCGGATGTACTGGGCATTGACCGGCACCTTGGCGCCGATGGCGTTCTCCACCGCCCGCACCGAAGCGATGGCGTGAATGGAGGTACATACCCCGCAGATCCGCTGCACTATCATCCAGGCATCGCGCGGGTCGTTGCCCTTGACGATCTCCTCCATACCGCGCCACATGGTGCCGGACGACCAGGCCTTGGTGACTATGCCGCCTTCGATCTCGCAGTCGATACGCAGGTGCCCCTCAATGCGGGTGATGGGGTCTATGGTGATACGTTGGCTCATACGTTGGCTTTCCCTCGGGCCTGATAATCTTGGTGAACACGTTCAAGTGATGGCAGTACCGGCAAGAGCCGGATCAACAGCAAATAGGCACACACCTCGATGGCGACGAAGCCCAGGGAGATCAGCACCTCCTCCGCGGAGGGGAAGTAGTGGTAGCCATTGCCGGGGTTGAAGGCGAGCAGGGAGTAATCCAGTCGCCAGAGGGCCGCGCCCAGCAGCATGCTGAGGGCGCCCAGGAACAACATGCGCGAATCCCGGCGGCTCTTGTCCCAGTGGAACACCAGCAGCGGGAAGAGCATCAGCGCAATCTCGCTCCAGAACATGACGGCGTAGCGATTGAACTCGGAGAGATAGGCCGACTTGTCGTTGATGACGATCTCGGCAAAGCGCAGCGCCACAAACAGGATCAGGAAGATGTCGATCACCTGGGTCAGCTTGTAGAAGAGCGACTTCTCGTTGGGACCCCGCCCCGCCAGCCCCGCCTGCACCAAAGAGCCCTCGAACACTACGATGGAGAAACCCATGATGAAGGCGGTCAGCAAGGAGAAGACAGGCAGCAGCTCGTAGCTTTGCCAGAGCGGATGTATCTTCTCCCCCGCCACTATCATCAGAGAGCCCATGGAGGACTGGTGCATGGTGGGCAGCAGCGCCCCCAGCGCCAGCACGAAGAACATGATCTTGTTGAGGCGAATGAGTGACGCCTTCCAGCCAAACTTTTCCAGCAGCACGGGCGCGAACTCCAGCGCCATCACCCCGATATAGATGGTCATGCAGACCGCCGTCTCGAACAGCACCGAGGAGGTGTTGAAGTGGCCGGGCAGGTAGAAGTACGGCAGGTTCCAGTAACGCCCCACGTCGATGGTGATGGAGAGGCCCCCCAGCGAATAGCCGAACAGACTGGCCAAGAGCGCCGGTCGCACCAGGGGGTGATACTCGCCCCGGTTGAACACGTAAACCGCCCAGGCCAATGCCCAGCCGCCACAGGCGAAACCGGTGCCGATCAGCAGGTCAAAGGAGATCCACAGCCCCCAGGGATAACCCCCGTTGAGATCGGTGACCGAGCCCAGCCCGAAGAAGAGGCGTTTGAGGATCAGCATGCCGCACAGCACGGCAAAGGGGGCCAGCACCAGCACAGGCCAGCTGACCAGCTTGCCGCCGAGCGGATACGCCTTGTGATTACTCATGATCCTTGCCTCCCTTTTCATGGCCCTGCTTGCCCGAGCCCTGATCATGGCCATCGCCTTGATGGTGATCGTGACCGTTCTTCTTGCTGTTGCGACGAATGAGCACGGAGAGGCCGGTCAGCACCACCATGGGCAGCACCATCCCCTTGTAGAGGGTGTGCTGGATATGCTCGGAACGAGCACCGGAGGAGAGCTCCGGCAGGTCAGGCATGTCGAGCTTGGTGTAGGGCACCCCGGCCAGTACCAGCACCTGGGTACCGCCCCCCTCCTTCTCGCCATAGACGTAAGGCTGGTAGCTCGGCACCTCATGTAGGTAAGGGTCGTTGGCGGTAAGGGTCTGGCGCGGATAGGCGTATTCGCTGCCGGGGCTCGCCAGCAGGCGGCGCTTGGCCTCGGCCATCAGATCCTCGCGGGTGCCAAAAATCACGGCGCCGGTCGGGCACACCTCGACACAGCCGGGCAGCTTGCCCTGGCTGATCCGCTCAAGCCCTTTCTGGTTACAGAGTTCGCACTTGTGGATCGCCCCCAAGGGGTTGTCGTAGTCATATTTGGGCACATCGAACGGGCAGCCCACCATGCAATAGCGGCAACCGGTGCAGACGCTCGGGTCATAGTGGACTATGCCGGTCTTGGGATCTTTTGTAAGAGCCTGCACCGGACAGACCGAGACGCAGTTGGGATCGACGCAGTGCATGCACTGCTTCTTGATGTAGGCATAGCCATCCACCAGCTGATCCTTGTGCTCACCCGTGCCGCTCTTCCACACCTGAATGATGTTGTTGGTGTAGGGCGTCAGCTTGTCGTTGGTGGACCAGGTCTGTGCTCCCTCCGGATTGGACGGGTTGCCATTCAAACGCTGGCACTCCGCCACGCAGGCCTGACAGCCGACGCAGAGGGTGGAGTCGTAGAGCATGCCGAGCGACCCGGGAATGGGCGGCTTGTTCTTGGCCGCCGCCATGGCTCGGCCGGGCACGCTTGCCCCTGCCGCCAATGCACTGGCGGAGGCAAATTTGAGGAAATTGCGTCTGTTCACGGTCACTCCTCCCGTGATGGGTGCTGCCCGGCTTCGTGGCGCTTCTGCTGGCGGCCGAGTTCACGCACCGTCATCAGACTTACCCCCACCAGCACCCCGAGGGCTCCCCCGATGAGACCCGTGGCTGTGGGCGAGGTATAGCCCCCCTCCTGGATCTTCACATCGGGTTTATCCACCCGCGGGGTCGGGTTCTCGACCTTGGCCAGCTGGAAGATCCCCTTGCTGAAACCCACCCCCTTCTCGTTGCAGCCATAACAGGGGTGGCCGATGCCGACCGGCCAGATGCCGCCGCCCACATCGCAGAACTCCAGGGTCGAGCAGTTGCCGTAGGTCTCCGGTCCCTTGCAGCCCAGATGGTAGAGACACCAGCCCTGACGGTGGCCCTCATCGCCAAACTCCTTGGCAAAGCGGCCAGCGTCGAAGTGCGGACGACGTTCGCAGTTCTCATGGATCAGGCGCTCATAGGCAAACAGCGGGCGCTTCTTGCTATCCAGCGCCGGCAGCTTGCCGTAGGTGATGTAGTAGGCAACCGTGGTGAGGAAGTTGTGGGGATTGGGCGGGCAGCCGGGAATATTGATGATGGGGGTGCCGATATTGCCGAGGGCCTCTTCGAGGCTGACGGCGCCAGTCGGGTTGCTGCCGCTGGCAGGCACGCCACCCCAGGCGGAGCAGGAGCCGATGGCAATGACCGCAGCCGCATCGACGGCAGCACGGCGAATATGGTCGACGATGGGCTCACCGGCCACCATGCAGTAGACGCCACCATCTTTGAGCGGAATGGAGCCATCCACCACCAGCACGTACTTGCCTTTATAACGCTTGATGGCGTTGTGCTTGTTCTCTTCCGCCTGATGACCAAAGGCCGCCGAGAGCACCTCGTGATACTCCAGCGAAATGGTATTGAGGATCAGGTTTTCGATGGTGGGGTGGGTGGCGCGCAACAGTGACTCGGTGCAACCTGTGCACTCCTGCGCCCCAATCCAGATCACCGGCGGTCGCTCGGGGCTGGTGAGCGCAGTAGCCATCTTGGCCACGGCATTCTGGCTTAGACCCAGGGTTGCGGCCATCCCGGCGCACAATTTCATAAAGTCACGGCGATTAATTCCATGAGCCGATAAAAAATTATCCTCGACCATTCTTCTTATTCCCGTTAGTGAGCACTTGTTTGATAAATGCTTAATGACGGAAATGCTAAGGACTCCCCTCTCCTCACGTGTTGATCTTTATCAAGCCACAGGGCATTACCAAAATATAAAACCCATCACCATTAATCAAAAAAATCATATGTAGCAAACTCTTAACTCTTCCAGCACTGGCTTACACAAATATCCACAAGGGGGTAGTTAATGCTGAGATTGAATTAACAACATTAAAATTACACGTTAATTCTCGATGCTAAATATTCAGAGCGGATACCTGATCACACAAATTATCCCATGCAGGTGTTACTGACACTGAGTAATCCCGATGAAAATAAACACCGCTACCAGATACACCTTTATTTAATGTAAATGAAATATTACTGAAGCGAACGGAGATAGCAATAAGACGCGCTATCACATGGCCAGGTATTTAATCAACTGACATGAGAAGCTGACACGAAGAGCCTCAAAAGGGTCGTCCACTTGCTGCGCAGGCTCCCCCAATGGCGACACCGTATCATAAGCACGCCAACCAACGACTCATACGACAGCCTTCATCATTGCCTCGGAGGCCCTGCTTGTACATATTGCCCTGTTCCAAATACCTGCGACATATCATCGCTCATCAACACAGGGTTTCTCGTATCAGGCATACAGAGATAATGGAAAAGAGGGGGGAAACCACTGTGGATTTTTCTCTTGTCGCTATGCCCCCTTGCGATCCTCCGGGAGCAATTCGTTTCCTGGCTGCAGACAGAAATAATTCCCCGACAAGAAAACGCGATAGAAATCACCAGCCAAAAAACATTGGCAGATGAAAATGCCATGATTTTGTCAAAAAACGATTATTCATCATACACTATTTACCATTACAAGCACGACTGATAACATAATTAAAACATAAACAGGTGTATGTGCTAACAGCGTAGTGACCATGCCCCTACAAAGTCGCTACCTGTATTGAAGCAGTTCACCATGGAGGGCTCAGACAAACTGGCCGATATTTTATATCCATATACCAGTGAGGGTTTATTTTTAAAATAGGTATTAACTCGTCAGCACATGGCTGAATATAAAGATAATGCCTATGCCAATTAGATATTCAAATGACATTGTAAATCTTTAATCGCACAAGGAGTGCGATGACTGAATGACGTTTGCCAAACACGCCATGCTTATTGTGCTGCCGGCAATATCCATCTTCATTTTCATGGAAGAAATAACCCATCATGAATACTGTTACTGCCAGCATCGATGTGGATGCACTGCACCATAATTTTGCCGTTGTGCGGCGCCATGCTCCCCACAGCAAGATCATCGCCGTGCTCAAAGCCAACGCATATGGACATGGTCTGTTGCAAGTCGCCAATACCCTGTCTCAGGCGGATGCCTATGGGGTGGCGCGGATCGAAGAGGCGCTGGTTCTGCGGGCAAACGCCATCACCAAGCCCATTCTGGTGTTGGGTGGATTCTTCTCGGCAGAGGCACTCCCCCTGCTGGCGGCTCACGACTTACAGACCACCATTCATACCTGGGATCAGCTGGCACTGCTTGAGCAGGCCGACCTGCCGACACCGATCACCGTCTGGCTCAAGCTTGATACGGGAATGAACCGGTTGGGGCTCAGGGCGCAGGATATTCCCGCCTTTGTCGAGCGGCTGGCCAACTGCAAGAACGTGGTGCAGCCCTTTCATCTCATGACCCATTTCAGCCAGTCCGACGAGCAGGATAGCCAAGCCACCCCGCAGCAGATCGAGGAGTTCAATGCACTCACAGCACGGATGCAGGGCGAGAGGGCCATGGCCAACTCGGCGGGGATCCTGGCCTGGCCAGACTCTCGCAGCGACTGGATAAGGCCGGGTATCATGCTCTATGGCGCCTCCCCCTTTGGCGGACAGCTGGCATCCGATCATGATTTGCGTCCCGTCATGACCCTCAAGAGCCAGCTCATCGCCATCAGACCATGCGAGCAAGGGGAGTCGGTAGGATATGGCGGCCATTGGGTGGCCCATCATGACACCACTCTGGGCGTGGTTGCGGTCGGCTATGGGGATGGATATCCACGCATGGCACCCCAGGGAACCCCCGTACTCATCAATGGTCGGCGGGTCCCCATAGTGGGGCGAGTGTCCATGGACATGATCACGGTCGATCTTGGGCCCGGTGCCGGTGACAAGACGGGGGATGAAGTGATCCTGTGGGGGGATGGCCTGCCGGTGGAGCAGGTGGCAGAAAAGATAGGAACCATCCCTTATGAGCTCCTGACCCGGCTCACGTCGAGAGTCGTCATCAAACCCGCCAGCAAACGGGGAGCGTTGACGACAGCAAGCTGATGTGGCCTGCATTGTCATCTCTCACTCGCACAATGGCGTACCTCCACCATTGAGGTGAATAAAACCGGCACCATCAATTTGCTTGGCGTGTGGCTGGCATCATGACCAGCCACCTTTTGCTGTCCTGTTGCATATTCCATGCGTCGCTGCATGCAGCTGGCCCTGACACTCGATGTATTCATGCCTTCCCTGCCGCAGGATGCACAGATTGCCCAACTCCTCCATGCAGATGCCACGTCGCGGCTGACAATATCTCCTCTGCCACAGCATCAGCCGGTGCATCTTCAGGCACAAAAAAGCCCCATGGATCTCATGGGGCTTTATCCATTCATAGCGGTACGAAAGACATGACCTAATAGCATCGCACACAAGGGGGATATCGCAGAAAAATGGCACATCTGAAAACAAAAAAACCGACCATCAGGTCGGTTTCTTTAAATATGGCGGTGAGGGAGGGATTCGAACCCTCGATACGTTGCCGTATACACACTTTCCAGGCGTGCTCCTTCAGCCACTCGGACACCTCACCAAATTTTTACTTCTTTGAAGTGGCTTTCGGAGCACGCTACGCGCGCTTTTTTGCCGACTTCGTCGGTGGGCAGCCACTCGGATACCTCACCAAATTTTGGTCTGTTAATTAACGTGTTCAGCCAACACTAGGTTCGCAGCACTGTTGCGCTGGAACGGGGCGTAATTTAGGGGAAAGCCCCGCCTGCGTCAACGGCTTTTTTCGCCAAAGAAACCGTTCGCACATTTAACGCACAAATCAATGCACAGATTCGGATCCGACCTGTATTTCAGGCAGATTCAGGAAGCCAAGGCGCTCGCATTCAGAGACCACTTCGTGGGTCGCGGCCGTGGTGCTTTCAACGAACAACAGGAACTGCTCCACGGAGAGGCCCGCCTTGGTGAAGACAGTGTGACCGACGATGAGGCGCGGCAGGTTGTCGTCGATAATATCGAGGAACACCTTGAGCGAGGGGTATTGCATGTTGAGACGACCCAGTTCGGCCATCAGCGGCAGCAGCGCCGAAGGGCGCACTTCCAGTTCGGATGAAAACAGCAACCCTTCCTCTTCGACAAAGATCCGGCTCTCCTGAATGCCGTCGACAGACTGCAGGGAGACAATGTGGATGCCATGACACTGGTCGCAAACATAGTGCTCGATGCGAGCCTGCTGCAACCAACGCATTATCATTTCAGAGCTGGGGATATTCATCATTTCCACGACACGATAAGGATCAAGGGGCGCAGTCTAAACCAATTTTCCGGCAACCAAAAGTGCAGTGGCCGGATAAGCAGGGGCTCCGCTTCTTTTTGGCAAGCGCTATGCATATACTCAGCCCATTCTCGCACCACCTTCGCTCGACAGAAGGCCAGATGACCATCCAAGAAAAGTATCGCCTGCATCTGAAATCCCTCTCCGATGAACTGCTGACTCTGCAAAAGCCCATCCGTATTCTGGATGCCATCAAGTGGCCCCGTCATCTTCAGGCCGAGTTTCTGGCCAAGGGGGGACGAGAGTTGCCCGCCATCGGCCAGCACTTCTACGAAACCCTCCCCCTTGGCTTCGATCCACGCAACAAGTATCTGGAGCTCAAGGAGCTGAGGGACAGGATCCGCAGAAAGCTGGGCCCCCAGGACGATCTGGGCCGCATCCTGCAAGAAACGGTCGATCAGTACATGGTGGTGATCGAGATGCTCCGCCAGCGCGGGCAACCTGATTTCCTGCGCTACAGCCAATTGCTCTATGGCTCCGCCAGCGACCACCTGCGCGGCGATCGCAAGACCCTCAAGGAGCTGGGTGCCCGTCTGTGCGATATCTTTTCCCTGCCCGGCGCCCGTCATCTGGTGCGCCCCTATCCCAAGGAATTCGAGGGAGAAGCGGCGGTCGCCAAGCTGCAGGGAAAGCTGTCGAGCTACTTCAGCGAGGGGACTGTGCAGGTCAAGTTGAGCGATGGCATTGTCTCGGATGCCGCCGCCGGCGGGGATTACATCAAGCTCAGCTCCCACGCCCGCTTCTCCGAGCTGGATCTGCAAGTGCTAGAAGTACACGAAGGCTGGGTCCACGTGGGCACGACCTTGAACGGCCGCCAGCAACCCTACGCCACCTGGCTCAGTGCCGGCTCGCCGCGGATCACCGCTTGTCAGGAGGGGCTGGCAGTATTGATTGAAACCCTCACCTTCAGCTCCTTTCCGGATCGGGCCAAGCGTATCTCGGACAGGGTGATGGCCATCGACATGGCGGAGCATGGCGCCGACTTTGTCGAAGTGTTCCAGCACTTTGTGAAACAAGGCACCAGCGAGCACGATGCCTACAAGATCACTCAGCGGGTATTTCGCGGCGGCATGGTCGAAGGGGGGGCCTGCTTTACCAAGGATCTCTCCTACGTGCGTGGCTACGTGGAAACGGTCAACTTCATTCGCAGCGCCGTGCTGGAAGGGGTACCTGAAATCCTGCCCATGCTGTTCGTCGGCAAGGTGACGCTGGATGACATTCCCGTGCTCTATCAGCACTATCTGGAGGGCTTGATCGATGCCCCCCGCTATCTGCCCCCCATGTTTCGCGACCTCACCGGACTCTATGTCTGGTTTGGTTTCGCCTCCGGCATGTCTCTGGTGGACATAGGCCGGGTACAGCACCATTTTCGCCAACTGTTTCACCGCCTGCCGGTGGCCGACCCCATCATAGCGCCGGTGGATATAGAGATAGACTGAGCCGCGGGCGGCAACAAAAAAGGCGCCATAGAGGCGCCCTTGCTGTCATTCCTATCAGACTATTTATATGCCCGCCCGGCCAGATAGTGCTTGCGGCACAGGGACACATAGCGATCGTTGCCGCCTATCTCCACCTGCTCCCCATCGCGCATCACCTGCCCTGCTTCGCTCACCCGTGAGTTCATGTGGGCCTTGTTGCCACACCAGCAGATGCTTTTGAGCTCCTCAAACTTGTCAGCGAGGCATAGCAGATGGTAGGAGCCGGGGAACAGCTCCCCCCGAAAGTCGGTCTTCAGGCCATAGGCGATCACCGGAATATCCTGCTCATCGACAATGCGGGCCAGCTGGTAGACCTGTTCGCGGGTCAGAAACTGGGCCTCATCGACGATGAACACATCGATGCGTTTTACTGCATGGCGCGCCTTGACCATGTCGAACAGATCGCAGGTATCACTGAACACCTCCACCTTCAACTCCAATCCAACCCGGGCACTGATCACTCCGGCGCCGAAGCGATCGTCGATGGCCGGTGTCATGGCCAGGGGCTGCATGCCACGCTCCAGATAATTGAAGTGGGCCTGGATGAGCTGGGTGGATTTGCCTGAATTCATGGTGGCAAATTTGTAGTGCAGTGAAGCCATTATGCTGTTCCGAAACTGAATTTATGGGGCGCATGCTAACCAAAGCCCCGGACAAAACCAAGGGGCCCATGGGCCCCCTGCTCTTCAAGTGTGTTTTTTGTGCGTTATGCGGTGGCCAGCGCCGGCCGTGTTTTCGCTTTGCGCAGGTGATAAGTGGTAAACACCACGAACCAGAGCGCACTGACGCTAAAGCCCGCCAGCACGGAATGCATCAACCCCATGGCCAGGTAGCCGAGCGCGGCACCAAAGGCGATGGTCAGCGCATAGGGCAGCTGGGTCATGACGTGATCGATATGATGGCAACCGGCACCCGTGGCCGACAATATGCTGGTACTGGAGATGGGCGAGCTGTGATCACCGAACACTGAGCCTGCGAGTACGGCGGCCAGCATAGGCAACATCAGGCTGATGTCGCTGGCGGCCGCCATGTCACCGGCCAGGGGCAACATGATGCCGAAGGTGCCCCAGCTGGTACCGGTGGCAAATGCCATGGCGCAGGAGAGGATAAACACCACAGCAGGCAGCACTTCGATCGGCAGGTTGCCGTTCGCCAGGGAAGCCAGATATTTGCCGGTTTCCACATCCCGCACCACAGAGCCGATAGCCCAGGCAAACAGCAGAATAGTGATCGCCGGCAGCATGGCCATCACCCCTTGGGGCGCGGCCTTGATCCAGTTCTTGGCACCCAGCTTGAGGCGCAGCGCCAGGCCGATGGAAACCACCAGGCTGCACAGGGCACCATAAACCAGAGAGGAGCCGACATTGGTGTTCTCGAACGAACCGAGCACGCTGAAGGGCAGCCCCTTCTCGCTCAGCACGGAAGCCCCTGAGTCAATCATGAAGTAGACGGTGGCGGCGGTCAGCGTCAGGATCGGCAGCACCATGTCAATCATGCCGCCATTGCTCTCCTCCGGGCTCTCCATATCCAGACCGATGGGACGGCCCTTGGATTCATCCCACAGCTTGCCTTCCAGCGCCCACTGCTCATGTTGACGCATGGGGCCGATATCGAACTGAAACGCGATCACCACCAGCACCATGATCAGGGTGAACACGGCGTAGAGGTTCATCGGGATCATCTCGACAAACGCGGCAATCGGGCTCTGCTCGGTCAGACCGTGCGCAGCCATGATACCGCCTACCAGGGCGATAATGTAGGCGCCCCAGGAGGAGATGGGCATGAGCACACAGACGGGAGCCGCAGTGGAGTCGAGCAGATAAGCCAGCTTGGCGCGGGAGATCTGGAAGCGATCCGTCACCGGACGGCAGATGGCTCCCACCGACAGACTGTGAAAGAAGTCATCAATAAAGAAGGCAAACACCATCATGCCGGTGAGCGCCTTGGCCCCCTTGCGGGTCTTGGCACGGCGCTCGGCCCACTCGGCAAAGGCGCGGGTGGCGCCGGAGACGCTCATCAAGCTGATGAGGCCACCCAACAGCAGCATGAACAGTATCATGTTGACGTTGTCACGATTGAGCGCACCATCGACCCAGAAGATCTTGAGCACTGTGTTCAAGATGTAATGCAGGGAATCGAGGGGAGAAAACTGATTGAGCAGCAGGCTGCCGGTCAGGATCCCCGCCCCCAGCGACAGCAGGACGCGGCGGGTCAGGATCGCCAAGGCGACGGCCAACAAGGGGGGAACGACAGACCAACCTGAGTCGGCGTACTGAATGATGTCCATGATCTCTTTGCACCTAAAGACAGCAGGTGGAGATCTACCGAGAGGATAAAGAAACAAAACCCATGGGGAGGTTATACTCCTCAGCCCCTTCAGGTAGCGCTCCATAGTGGATGACTATGGCAGTCCTGCACCTGTTCGATGCAGAACCAGCAGCCCGGTATGATGGCCTGGCTACTTCGGCGCTGACTCCTTTCCTTGTGCATCACAGGCATCACCCTCCGCACAAGTAGTCATAGGCAGCGCGCCTCTACTTAAAGGTATTCGGCGCACATTTTATCGTGCTGGCACGTTATGGCAAGTTTTTTGATTAAATCCCCACGTTGGCCATTTTAAAATGGGGAAAAGGTAGTCAAATGGTGCAAATATTTTGGTTTTATCGCTATTTTCACCTACTTGGAACTCAGTCGGGTATGACGTATTCAATATTACTGAATCCAGTCTGAACTCAAAACAGTTCACTTATTTTGCACGCTGAATTTATTATTTTGCTTATCTTGACTTAAATAACTGATCCTAATA
>NZ_LSGW01000067.1 GCF_001643305.1 Aeromonas salmonicida subsp. salmonicida | reverse complement strand
TAATCACATCGAACGACTGTGACACAAGTTACATGAATCCATCACTCGCAATCATCAATGCAGAGGGATGGCCAACCTGCTGGCTCGAGTGAAATACTTCATGGATACCGTGTCTCCTTTCCCCGTGAATGGCTATGGCACAGCGAAGGTGTAGCACTATTAGGATCAGTTATTTAGCACCAGCCGCTGGGTGCGGTATTAGCCATATTTTTCAACATGCGGAAGGTTTCGCTGGGGTAATCCTCGCCATGATGCTGGCTGGGTCGAGGATGTAATGCAGAGCGTCGCCAGTGAGGCCGTAGAGTTTGGCGTAATAGGCGTCGAGTTCGGGAGGCAGGACGGTTCCTGAGTAGTAGAGACAGACCTTACCGGGACAGTGCCTGCAGCGCTTCGCTTGTCTGCTGGCTTGTTCGTCGCAGCGAAAAGATGCCACTCATCAAAGCCCAGCCGTGACATGCTATTGCTTGAGTCCTGTGAGCCAGCTTGTTGTAGGGGCACAGGCATCAAACAATCAAAATTCGCTATTGATTAGTCAAATGGCCATTTTGATTGTTGCAGCACCTCAGTCAATGCTCTTGCGGTGCTGCTCCTGTACCCGCTGCCACTTCTTGCATTTAGCGCTGTTGCCCTGCTGTGTCCAGTAGCCGCAAATCATCCCGGCCAGCTCCGCGGCCAGGGCATGGTCACCATCCCGGCGACTCACAAGGTAATGGGACTGGTAGTTCTGGTATTGTTTCAGGCTCATCATCACTTACTCATGGGGTGGCGGATGTCAGGCAGTGTATCCATTTCCCCAGGGTACGCTGCTCTTCCCCCGAGATCCGCCATAAAAAGGTTGGGTGCTTGCGACCATGAACAAGCCATCTGAACAACCCCGCCTTGCCGGGGTTACCTCTTCGCTTCGTAGGCCAAGTTCAGCCGGATCTCCGTTTCTCCCTGGTGAACCTCAAGTTCACACAGGGAGTCTCGTACCAGGGAGATGACCCCCAGTGCGGTGATGCACACGATCAGCAGTGACACCACGGCGGTTTTTCCAAACATACTTGCCTCCTTCGGCTGAAGAGGCTTAGCAATCAGTATTGCTACGTATATGACTCGAGCCTCGTTGGTTAATGAAAATTGACCTTCGGGGCTTTCGTCTATCTGGCTCTTGCTTGCGCTTGAGACAAACAGCCTCAAACACCCGCGCCTATGATACAACCTTGACGCCCAATGTCCCAGAGAAGCCGACAAAACGACAAGCGAGAGCATCTGGCTCACATCGATGCACTGCTGCAGGATGCCATCCGCCAATGGCAGCCAGAACAGCCACGTCGCTGGCTGGCCAAATATGGCGGCTGGGCGTTTGAGAGCTTCGGGAGTGCGGCACGGCAATCTCGGCGACCCTTGGTCCCAAAATTCGCGGCTGTCAGTGATATATGCGGCGCCAGATTTCATCAATCATGGGCGGGGTTAACCACCCAACCGACCACCAGATTGAAGGGACCCTGCATGACCACTACTGCCGTCACCGGCCTGTTTCAAGAGATAGCGCACCAGCTGGGGCTGGAGACGCTAAGCCAGGATGAGCACGGCCTGTGCGAGCTGATCCTCAACGATCGCATCGTCATCATGCTGAGGGCGGATGAGTCATTGCAGCGGCTGACGCTGCTCGGGCCTGTCTCGGGAATGACCGGTCCCGAGGCGAAAGAGGCCGCCTGCCGTCTGTGGATGGGTCACAGCATCGCCGCCCTGACCCATGACGGCCCCCATCTCGCCTGGAGTGAGGAGCAGGGGCTGATCACCTTTTGTCACCTTGCGTTTCACGGCCTCAATGCCGAACGGGTCTGCCAGGCTCTGGCCGGCCTGTTCGAGTGGCTGAGTCAGGCTGCCGGCGAGGAGCGCTCACAGGATGGGCAACAAGCCCAGGTAACATCGGCAAGCTGGGTGTAATCAGTCATGAAGATCATCGGAACCACCACCCCCTCCATCACCCTCTCCCAGGCTCACGAGCGAGCGGCCAACCACGGTCAGCATCCCGTCGGCGAGCTCAACATAGAGGGAAAGCGATACAGGATCGTCGATAACCAGGTGCTGCGCCTCAATCCCCACGGTGGCATCGCCCGCTTTCGGGAGGGGGTGGGCAAGCTCTTCTCGGGGCAGGCACCGGACACCTCTTATGCACGCGCCCTCACCGAGACGCTCCATGCCGCCTGCAAGGCGGCGCCAAAGAGCCCGGGGGGGGAGGCGCCCCAGGAGATCGGCGGCCTGTTTGGCCTCAAGCCGCAGACCACGTTGCTGCTCGGCTGGAAGGGGGAGCCCCTGCCCGGGGCCCCGAGTCTGGAGGGGATGCGGGTAGCCGAGACAGACAAGTTTGCCGAAGGGGAGAGCCACATCAGCATAGTGGAGACCCACGACAAGCAGCGACTGGTGGCCAAGATAGAGCGCTCGGTCGCCGAGGGGCACCTGCAGGGGGAGCTGGAGGCCTATCAGCACATCTACCAGAGTGCGGGCAAGCATCCCAACCTCGGCAACGTGCACGGCATGGCCGTGGTGCCCTATGGCAGCCGCAAGGAGGAGGCGCTGCTGATGGACGAGGTGGATGGCTGGCGCTGCTCCGACACCATGCGGACCCTCACCGACCACTGGAAGCAGGGGAAGGTGAGCAGCGAGGAGTATTGGGGAACGGTCAAGTTTATCGCCCACCGCCTGCTCGATGTAACCGGCCACCTCGCCAAGGCCGGGATAGTCCACAACGACATCAAACCGGGTAACGTGGTCTTTGATAAGCACAGCGGCGAGCCTGTGGTCATCGATCTGGGGCTGCACTCACGCCCCGGGGAGCAGCCCAAGGGGTTTACCGACTCCTTCAAGGCGCCGGAGCTGGCGATCGGCAGCCCCTTGGCGTCAGAGAAGAGCGATCTCTTCCTCGTGGTCTCGACCCTGCTGCACGGCATCGAAGGCTTCGAGCGGGATCTGGAGAGAAAGCCCAACCAGGGGTTGAGCCTCACCAGGGGGACGGCTCATCGGCTCGATGAGCGGGGCAATCCGGTGCATCGGCCCGGTGTGGCAGGCGTCGAGACCGCCTACACCCGCTTCGTCGACCAGATTATCGGTGCCCCGGCCGAGCAGCGACCCGACTCCGCAGAAGCCAGGCTGCACGAGTTCCTGAGCGACGGCACCATTGACGAGGGGCGGGCCAGGCAGATCCTCAAAGAGACCCTCTCGGGCGAGCTGGCCGCCTCTCCTGCCGATGCGCGGCGGGTGACGCCGAGGAAGATCCGCGAGCTCTCCGATACCCTGCGGCTGCATCTGAGCAGCGCCTCGACCCGGCAGCTCAATGTGGGCATGGCCCTGTCGGATCTCGCCGCCATGTCGGCGGTGCTCGACAAGGCCGAGCGTCAGGAGTTTGCCGATCAGGGTCAGATCAAGAGTTTCAACAGCCTCATTCTGAAGGGATACGGGGTGATCGCCAGCTATGTGAAAGGGGAGCTGGATGAGAGCAAGACCCCTCAGGGTGAGCCTTCGCCCCAGCTGAGCTGGCAATATCATGAAGTCGGTTGCCGAGCCTACGCTCAAGCAGATCCAGGGGCAGTTGGCCCAGAGCCACGGCCTCGTTGATATCGCCACCCTGGAGCGCTCCCGCCAGCATCTGGAGACCCTGCTGACGGTGCTGTTCCCCTCCTCCCCCCAGGAGAAGGTGTCGCCAGAGGTGTATGACTTTCTCTACCGGGTGGCCGAGGTCAAGGGCTCTCTCGGCGTACGGCTCGATGGCCTCAAGGGGCAGCAGCAGAGGGTGCGCAGTGAGCTGTCCACCCTGATGAGAGCTGTCACGGCCTGGGCCGGCGACGCCCGTCAGGCGCTGCAGCGTTTCGATAGCATTCGCCCCGTCGTGAAGTTTGGCTCGGTTCAGGATATGGCCGTTCACCGCAGTATGATCGCGGCCTATGCGGCCACCACCTTGCAGGAGGTCGCGGGCTTTGCCGGCGAGATGCGCCACTTCGCCGCCGCCGCCACTCCTCTGTTGACCCAGCTGGGACGCAGCACCCTGGCAGACGAGGGGCTGACCTTCCAGCGCGAGCAGTTGCGCGAACTGGTGACCGTCGCCGAGCGGCTCAACCGCCTCTCCCAGGAGTGGATCCGCTAAATAACTGATCCTAATTCCGCTCCAGTTGCATAAGCCTATATCCGTTGCCAGGGAACGGTGCGGCATTATCCAGAAAGTAGCACACTCGATGTAACAGCTCATCCAATGTTCGGTATTGGTGGTTCCGGGTGATGGTTTCATGGAGGAAATACCACTGGCGCTCAATCCGGTTTACCCACGGTGAATACACCGGCTGGAACAGCACGATGAACTTCGGATTGCTTGCCAGCCATCGCTGCGCCTTCTTGCTTTTGTGGATGATGTAGTTGTCCAAAATCAGCGTGATGATCTTGGCGCGCCGATAGGTTCGTTTCAGCGTCTTGAGCAGTGACAAGAACAAGTCCGTGTCTTTGCTATCGCTCGCCACATAGGTCACGTTACCGGTTCCAGCATGCAGGGTGCCGGTGATGTAATGCTTGCGATTTTGGCCCGGCGTCACCACTTTCTTCTGCTTTGCGCGAAGCATCCAGTTCGCACCAAACAATCCCGAGTCGGGGCAGCCAGCGCCGTATCGTCGAAGCATGTAATGACAGCTGCCAATTCCGCTTTAATTCAAGCGCCATCAGTTCGGTACTCCAACGGGAACGCTGATACCCCAGCTCCTGTGGTGAGAGCTGGACCAATAATCGCAACAGGCCAGCGATCTGCACGAATGGCAGCACGGGCTTACGGCTGCGAGGCTCACTTTCAAGGCCTTCCAGCCCGTACAGTGTGTACCAGTTAACCCAGTGATTATGTAGTGGTCTAATCATCCCGGACACCATTTTAGGTGGTACAGTCGCCACCATAACCTGAGGTGTTCAATGACTAGATTACGTCTACTGCCGAATTCAAACTCGAAGCCGCATCTCTGGTGCTCGACCAGGGATATTCTGTCCCCGAAGCAAGCCGTTCACTGGATATCGGTGAAACCATACTTCGCCGCTGGGTTCGGCAACTGCAATCCGAACGAACCGGCACCACTCCTATCAGCAAAGCGCTGACTCCGGAGCAGCAGAAAATCCAGGAGCTGGAAGCCCGCATCAATCGGCTCGAACGCGAAAAGGACATTCTAAAAAATGTATGGTCTGCTCCTTATCTACAAGCTTGAACTGATTTCCAGAAGTCGTTTGCGTCAATGTATCCGGCCTGTCTGTGAGCCGTTTTCCGGCTCTGGCCTTGATGGGATCCGCACGTCGTCGTCCTAATAAAGCTACCAGTCATGAGAGACTGCTTTTTTAGCCAGGCTGCAACGTCGTGGGGTGAACGCTTCTGTCATCTGTTTTTGGCTCGCAAAACCGGGTATGAGTTATATCTGTTAAACGGCTGCGCTTGCGTTGGGATAGGGTTGGTAATCCCTGCCGGATGTCAGTACTTTCCAGCAAATTCGCATTATCTTGTTGGCCAAGGCGATAAGGACCACATGATGGTGATGGCCGGCCTCCAGCCTCGCGACCCATTCGCCTAACGATGATTTGTCACGCTTCATGTGAATTTTTAGCGCTTTGGCGCCCTGAATAACCATTTGCCTTAAATAGCTATTGCCACGCTTACTAATCCCGCCGAGCGAAGATTTGCCGCCCGTTGAATATTGCCTGGGGACCAGCCCCAACCAGGCTGACAGGTCGCGGGCTTTCTTGAATTGTGAACCATTGCCAATCGCGGCAATTAACGCGGTTGAGACAATCGGTCCAATGCCGGGGACAGTACTGATTTTTTGGCACAAACCTGATGCGCTTGAGGCTTGTCCGAGCATGAGGCTCATGTCATCAATCTGAATATCCAGCTGTTGCCACCGTTCTCTCAGGCGTAATACCAAGGCGCGGATAAAGTCAGGCAAGCCATTCTCGGCATCTTCAAGGATCGTCGGCAGAGAGCGCTCGAAGACTTTTCTGCCGACTGGCACGGTGAGCCCATATTCCAGCAGCAACGCTCGCATCTGATTGACAGTGGCGGTACGTTCGATGATGAAACGTTGACGGACTCGATGAGTCGCCTGCAATGCCAACTGTTCATGAGATTTCAACGGGACACAGCGCATAGTGCCTCTGCTACCAGCCTCGGCAATGGCGGTAGCATCGTTGAAGTCATTCTTGTTTGATTTGAGGTAGGGCTTCACAAATTGGGCAGGGATAATCTTGGGTTCGAACCCCGCCTGTTGAAACAGGCGCCCCCAGTATTGCGAACCAGGACATGCCTCGAAGGCGACCCGACAGGGTGGGGTCGTACTGATGAACTATTTTAGTTGTGAACGAGTGAGCTTTTGCTTGGTCAATACATGCCCCATGCGATCCATCGCCACCAGGTGAAACCAATTTTTGCCTAAATCGATCCCGTAAATGTAAATCTGCGCTTGCGTCATGATGAGCCTCCTTGATGCTGGCTACAGCATAGCGGGGTGGATGGAGCAGACCATCCCATTAGGCCGCTGTAGATTCAATTGATCAACGCAACAACCATGTGAAAACATGCAGCTGCGGAGGATTGTTGAATGAAACGAACATTTACAGCAAAGGAAAAAGCGTTTGTTTTTGATCTGTGGAAGCGCGGTACTGGCTTCAGTGATATAGCAAAAATCCTGGATTAAAAACCCGGTACAATTTTCACCATGTTGAGAGACACGGGAGGCATCAAACCGACCGAGCGTCGCTGAGCAGTAGCTCACCTGACGCTATCCGAACGTGAGGAGATTCGAGCCGGTCTTTCTGCAAAGATGAGTATCCGTGATATAGCGCGGGCCCTTAACCGCTCTCCATCAACAATATCTCGGGAAGTTCAACGCAACCGTGGCAGACGCTATTACAAAGCTGTTGATGCTAATAATCGCGCTAACCGCATGGCTAAAAGACCTAAAGCATGCCTTCTCGAACGGAATTCGCGATTGCGAGAACTGGTGCTGGAAAAACTCGAGTTGAAATGGTCTCCAGAGCAGATATCGGGGGGGTTCAAAAGAACGATGCCTCGCCAGAAAGCGATGCAGATCTCTGCCGAAACGATCTATAAAACGCTGTATTTTCGTAGCCGGAGTGCGCTACACCATCTGCTTGTCAAGCATCTACGTCGTTCTCACAGCCTGCGTCATGGGAAACGCCATACCCGCAAGGGAGAGAGGGGCACCATCAATATAGTGAACGGTATTTCAATCCATGAGCGCTCCAGACACATCGATAATCGACGAACTTTTGGTCACTGGGAAGGCGACTTGGTTTCCGGCACTAACAACTCCCACATTGCCACGCTAGTAGATAGAAAGTCGCGCTACACCATCATTCTCAAGCTAAGTGGAAAAGATGCTGGTTCTGTGAATCAAGCAATTACAGAAAAATTTAAGACGTTGCCGCGTAAGCTCAGACAGTCGCTGACATGGGATCGCGGCATGGAACTGGCCAAGCATCTGGAGTTTACTGCAAACGCTGGGGTGAAGGTTTACTTCTGTGATCCCCAGAGTCCCTGGCAACGGGGGACGAATGAAAACACCAATGGGCTGATCCGACAATACTTCCCCAAAAAGACATGTCTTGCCCAATATTCCCAGCAAGAGCTGGATACGGTTGCAGCGCAACTAAACAGCAGACCGAGGAAAATCCTGAAATTTAAAACGCCAAAAGAAGTTATTGAAAAGAGTGTTGCGTTGACAAGTTGAATCTACAGCCGCGTACTTTGCCAGCGAGTCAAGGAAAGGTACGCGTTCATAACCTCCCGACTCGACCGGTACAGTGTCGTTACCCTGTGCCAGACCCTGGGGGTTCACCGAAGTGGCTTCTACGCGTGGCTGAAACAGCCCGTATCGCCACGACAGCAGGAGGACGAACGACTGATAGGATTGGTCAAGCAATCTTGGCTGGAAAGTGGTGCTGTCTACGGTTATCGCAAGATCCATCGCGACCTTCGTGACGCAGGGGAAGCCTGCGGCAAGCACCGTGTGGCCAAATTAATGATGCGGGAAGGGCTGCGTTCGCAAACGGGCTATCAACGCCGTAAGGGGCATTATGGGGGCAAGAGCCTACAGGCTGCCCCGAACACGCTGGCACGTCAGTTTAAAGTGCCAGCCCCCAACATCTCCTGGGTGACTGACATTACCTACATCCGCACTCAAGAAGGGTGGCTGTATCTGGCTGTGGTGCTCGACCTGTTCTCTCGCCAGATCGTCGGCTGGGCGATGAAGTCACGCATGACGGCAGACTTGGCGGTTGATGCGTTATTGATGGCTGTCTGGCGGCGCAAGCCCAAGCAGCCGGTACTGGTGCATTCGGATCAGGGCAGCCAGTTTACCGGTGGTGAATGGCAGGACTTTCTGAAGGCTCACAACCTGAGTTGCAGCATGAGCCGACGTGGCAACTGTCACGACAACGCGGTCGCCGAGAGCTTCTTCCAGTTGCTCAAACGGGCGCGGATCAAGCGCAGGATTTACCCGACAAGAGACGAAGCCCGCAGCGACGTATTTGATTATATCGAGATGTTTTACAACCCAATCAGGCGTCATGGTTCCAATGATGGGCTGTCACCGGTAGAGTTTGAAAGGCAGTTTATTTTTCAGCAACAGAGTGTCTAGAAAACCAGGTGCGATTCAACCACATAAGCAGCTTGTCCCTCACTGCATCTATGAGGGCACGGACTTGGTTTGCACCCAGCACCCTCTCTGGCACCATCGAGATCCCCAGGTCATGCATCAGAGATGCAACAATTTCAGAACTAAATGCAAAGCGCAGATTTTTTCCTGGTATGGCTAACGCTTCCAGTGCGCTGATCGAATGTGCCATGCGACACATAGATAACCGGGCGGCGAACTCTGCATGATCAATAATTAGTGGAATCATCCCCCGCATTGGATTCATGGCCTTCAATTCACACTTTAGTAAGCGATATGACGGCAACTCCACTCCATCAGGATACCCATGCAACTCATAACTGATCCAAGTAGCCCACTCGGTTTGTTTTAACTGACGAGCTGCAACCAGTGCGCGACGTAGCAGATCGGAGGTAGTGACTCTCGGGCCGCTGGCCATATTTACCAGTTCGGGGATAAGAGCGGGCATCGATACGTTCCTGGGCAAAATGGGAACCCTATTGTACCCGGTTTCGGTCGTTCGGATTGCAGTGCTGCAACCAGGATCAGCGCTGGGCGGTAAGCGACGGCATCGGTTCGCCGTCGTGCACCCGCCAGCAGGCAAGCGCAGCGCGGCAGCCCTCCTTTTGCCCGCTGCTTTGGCCGTTGGCCCAGAAACGCTCGGGGCGGGGCTGGCAATCAGTTTGCTCTGATCCTCACGCTATGAGTGAGGTAGTTCGGCAAACCGCTTGTCATAAGCCTTGGCTAACCAGTGCAGCACCAGGGAGGCAACCAATCCCATCCCCATTTGCAGCACGGTGTATCGGGTATCCACGATCAGCACAACGACAAGGGCGATGGTAAAAACCAGCTCACCGATCGCCGCCAAGGTGGATAGCAGCGAGCCCACAGCTGTCGGTTGAGTACCATGGATAACCTGCAGGTTATCGCGTAATTTGCGAAACTCGGGCCTGCCTAACGCTTGCTTGTTGATCCTCATCGTTTCCCCACTCCGTCATTGTCGCAAGATCAGGTGCCGGTACAGGGCATCCTCGATGCTTTGGCGCTGATGCAGCACCAGCAGGATATAGGCGGCATCGGGCTGCACACTGTAGAGCACCCGATAGCCTTTCTGATCGATCCGCTCGCCCACATCGAGGCCATAGTCTGCCGTGCTCGGGCACTGGCGATAGAGCAGGGCGTTGGCACTGATCGCCGCCACGGCCTCGGTCAGCAGCATCTCCACTAGGGCGGCGGCATGCTCGGCCCCGCTATGCACTGCATTGAAAGCTTCAATGCAGTGCAGGCAAGTCAGCGCGGTGGCGGTCACACGCACCGGCAGCGTCATGCGCGGGCCGCCCGCAGCAGGGTCAGCGCTTCATCCTCGCTGTAAGAGCGGCCTTTGCGGCCAATGTCCTGGGTGGCCAGGGCAACCAGCTTGACCAGCGCCTTTTGCTCGCGCTCCTGGTGCAGATCGGCCATCTCTTGGGCACGGTCGGCGGCGGTGGTGATAAAGAGCTCGGGGGTGCCGTTCTTGGTGACGTAAACCCCGCCGTTGAACTGTTCAGGGGTGCCCAGCGCTTCGCGGGCGGCGCGCTGGGACATGGCTTTGACGACTTCTCTCATGGCGTTATCTCTTTCTGCTGTAGATGACGGGATCAGTATACCCCCGCTCGGGGCTCACTGGTACAATATTGATTACCAATTTAACCCACTCATACCGGCTCGCCCTGGATAGCCGGTTTTCCCTGGTACTTTGGCCGTTGGCCAAGAAGACAAATGCCAGTCCCCCAAACCGCAGTATCTGCGTGATATAATGGCCCTTTCGTGTCCACTTGGTTTCGCTATGACGAGCAAAGACCACGGGGTCTTCGGCTCCCCGAACCAAAACGTTACACACCCCGCTGGGTTGGCTTGTTATGGCATGATCCCCGAGATTGTGTCTAAAGGTGAGTGGATCCCTGCTGGCGAGATCTTCTTGAGAGTCGGCAGACATACAGGCCCAAACAGAGGCTTTGGCGTTCGCCATATCTGGGCTGAACATGAGAAGGAATTGACCAAGATGGGCTACCACACCATCAACGATGTGGCCCGCTATATCAGCGACATTATTCGGCCTGGAGCCAAGATATATTGTGAGTTCAACAGTGCGGCGGGCCGCCACCGTCCTACCGTCCTGAAATCCCCGCTCGGACTCGTTGTGCTTGAGCCCAGGGAAGCACCGGAAACCGCATCTGGCCACATCTATACGGTTGTTACCGCCTATACAAAACGCACCGCACATGACGTTCTGGTGGGAAACGTACAATGAAAAAGGGCACACCGTAGTGTGCCCTTTATGAAAGGTTGGTAGCCGCAGCGTTTCCTTAGCTCATGGGTTCGGAAACCGACTCGTTTGTCGAACTACCGTCAGATAACCAGCTATCTGACTGCCCAATGTAGAAGGTCAATTACTGGTTGATCCCCCCTACAGATGCTCTTGCAGCAAAATGAGTTTATCAAAGTTACCCAGTGGGTAACAAGAGAAGAGATAATTATCTCAAGCATGGCAACTCATTCCTTGTGCTTTCCCCCGCCCAAAGATGCTAAGCGTTCCTGCTTATCGCCAGCAGGCAAGCGCAGCGCGGCAGCGTCCTTTTACCCTGGGCTTTGGCCGTTGGCCCAGAATGCAAAGCGGGGCCGCTGCCCCGCTCTTGTTCCCGATATTGATCAGTTGCCGGTCAAGGTGGCCAGCCACCCCAACGCTTGCGCCGCCAGCACCTTCCAGGATCGTCCGAACACTCCCTGCCACGGCTCCGATCACCGGCCACTTGGGGTTAGGTGAAGCGGCCTGAGCCTTGAGGGTATCCAACTCGGCCTGCAGCTCCGCACACACCTCTCGCTGCAGTTGGCCTTGTTCGATCACCTGCGCCAGCCACGGTAACAGAGCCGCTATGGCGGCCTCTTTCTGCTCGCCGGTCACCGTCTGCTGTTGTTGGCCGCCTGGCGAGCTCACCATCAGTTGGCCACCGTTGAAATCGCCCCCGATGTGAATTGCAAACTGCTGGGCCTGCTGCCGTTCCTGGGCGGTGAACGTCATTCCTTCTCCATGGATCCCAGCCTCCGCCAGATCCAGCGCCCAGATCAGCACTTTGTCTCGTACCGCCCCTAACTGCCCACGAACTTTGCAGGCATCCACAGCTACCTCTGGTGTCATTGGTAGTCGTTGCGATCCTCTTAGAGCCTCCGCTAATTCAGGTGGAAACAAGTACCTCACCCCGAACTCGGATGTGGCCAGTTCTTCAAGCTCCGTCACGGAGCAGTTAAATCGACATGTCGATAACTTCTCCGCAATCTCGGTTGACGGGGTATGAAGCGGGATCAATCCCCTAACCGGGTTGTAGGCTTTAAGCTCACCGCGTAGCAACCGGTAGGCCGGTAAATCAACGCCATCTGGGTATCCCTGCAACTCATTATTGATCCAGGCGGCCCATTCATGCTGCTTGAGCAGGCGGGCTGCGACCAACGCCTTGCGCAGCAGATCGGTGGTCTTGACGGCCGGATCGCTGGCCATGGCGATCAGTTCATGGATAAGGGCGGGCATCGGGTACTCCAGGGCGACAAAGGAGGCCCATTGTACCCGTTTTGGCCTTGTCAGTTGCAGCGCTGCAAACAGGACGGCTCCCCGCCGCCCTGGATAGCCGGTTTTCCCTGGCACTCTGGCCGTTGGCCCAGAAAGCAAAAACCCCGCATGTGCGGGGCTTGAGCAATGTTTCAATCGTCAACAGGATCAGGAAACAACGGGTTTTCTTTATCGGGATCATTAGACCTGGGGAAAGGCTCATGGATCTTCATGAACCCCTCAATGATCACCTTCTGTTCACCTTTCTTACGGTAGTGGATCACTTCCGCACTGGTAAGGCCATAAAGGTTCAGCCCCAAGTCAAATGTAAAGCTGTAGTTTGAGTGTCGCGAATAGCTAGGGCCACAGTGATAGTGCCAATAATTATCAGCCTTATAACTTTCGCAATAGGGGAGGGTGTTGCCGCCGTTATCCTGCCAAGAGGGCTTGTTTTTCCCAGATAGCGGTTTGCCTTGGCCCACGTTCGTCATGAATGTAACCAAAGCACTCACTTGTTCTGGTTCAAGAAAAGGGAAATCGACAAAAACGCCATCATTCAGCGTTCCGGTCTCAAAGGCGGGATTAAGCTCGACTGATTTGCCCTGCTTGCGACTCATGTATGGCCCTGATCTGATGCTGACGGGCCATCATTTTAGCAAGAAGTTCATCGTGAGTCCCAGAGGTATCCACCGGATTGTTCACAATGGAGCGGCGACTGATCAGCGTTTGTTGTGCCTGCACCACTGCGCGATCTTCCTCTGTGAGGAAAGACATATCTGCGGTTGCATAACTTGGCATGATAGACGTCCTATTTGATGAGGGCTGCTGGCATTCATTGCCAACGAACCAAACTCACTGGAGAATTATTGCAAGAATATTAGTGCGCTAAAGTCAGTGTATCAAATTTGACGAAGAGGTCAAAATTGATACGCGAATTGCTTTCCTCCCTACCTGTTCGACGTTGTGCTGCGCGGTAGCCTCTTTTGTCCGCTGCTTTGGCCGTTGGCCAAGAAAGCAAAAGCCCCGCAATGCGGGGCTTGGAGGTAACTTAGTGCAGGTTCCCAAGGGAGTGCCCAGGCTGATTGGCGGTAGGCTGGCCAGGGAGTGGGCTCGGTGACGGGGTCAACGTGGTTTGCTCCGCCTCATAGGCTGCCACGGCCGCGATTGCGGCCGCTTGGCCTGCCTTAATCGCCACCGCCTTGATGATCTCCTGCATGCCGCCCTGCTCTTTGACGCGGCGATTGAAGGCTGCGCACCCCCTAATGGTGTCCCCATTCGGCATCTGCAGGGGGTTGTACCAGGGATCTTTGGGCTTGTTGTTATCGTTGGCCATATTTGGCTCCTGTCTAAACGTCTGATGATAGGAGACCCCAGGGAGCGGGGTCGGCCTCGCTCGCTGTGTCCGAGCCCCCCTATTAAGCACCAAGAGATGGCGTTGGACAAACCCGACGGTGGCAAAGGGAGGATCCCCCCTGGATAGCCGGATTTGGCCTTGGCTTTGGCCGTTGGCCCAGAAAGCAAAAGCCCCGCATATGCGGGGCTTGGTCACTCGATAACAGTTTACATAACCCCTTTCATATCAGGGTATGTACGACTTTTATGCTCCTTGGCTATCAGGGATGCGAACTTGCCCAGGTGCGAGCTCAAACCGTCGATGTGCTCACTCAGGTCGGCATTGATGGATGCCTGCATGGCATCGAGAACGAAATGAACTCCCTCCGCTCTGGCCAGCTTTGCTGCTGGTACAAAGTCACTGTCACCCGAGATCAGGACAATCTTGTTGACCTGCTTCTTGAGGGTCAGTGTGGCGATATCCAGTCCAAGTTTCATGTCTACCCCTTTCTGTGGAGCATGTAACACTATCTTCTCTGCCGGTATTTGATTGGCCTGGATCCGGCCAGCTAACAGCGACTTGTGCATGCGATCATCAGCAATCTTCCATTGACGGTCGTTCTTGCTCAGGAACCCCATGCGGCGGGCAACATAGGGTTGCTTCACCAAGGCTTGATGTAGCTCTTTTCGGAAAATGGCTTGTGGAGTCTTGGAAAAGTCGATGTTCTGATCGGTGACTGGATGAACAAATCGATCTTCCAAAGGAGGGCAGTCGTAGAAGAATATTCGATAGATCTGTTCGTCGTGGAGAGGGTCAGCATGCAAGATCCAGTAACGCCACATCAATTTGGCCAGCTCAGTCCCACTCATGCTCTTCGTGGGATCAACCTTTCGCCGGAATAGGCGCACAAAGTAATCGCCATCCACCAGTACCGCTACGCTCGTTGCCATCGCCACCCCTTAAAAACGAAAATGCCCCAGAGTCGGCTAACCCTTATCGGGTGGCTAGCGTCAGTCTGGGGCTTTATTGTCAACTACCTTACTCAAATTTGACGAATACGTCAAAGATAATTATCTCAATCATGGCAACCCTTCCCTGCCTATCCCCATCTTCGATGACCGGCGATCTAGATCTGTGGTGCTGGGCGGTAAGCGATTGCATCGGTTCGCCATCGCGTACCCGCCAGCAGGCAAGCTTTGTGCGGCAACGTCCTTTTGACCTTGGCTTTTAGAAAGCAAAAGTCCTGCATGGCGGGGTTTTTGGTCGCGCCAGCCTCAACCGTTGTCATTCATCATTTGCCAGCGCTGGCCATCTTCGCCAACCTTACTGCTTGCCATGTCCAGACTGAGTAGTGAACGTTGCCAGCAGCCCCCGCGTTGCCTCCAGCTCGCCTCGTTGCGCAGCAGCCGCCTCGCGGGCGGTGGCGGCATCATGACGAGCAGCCTCATAGTCAGCTTCGATCCGATCGAGGCGCTCGGCCTGTTTCTGCGCCTCCTCAATCATCCGTTGGCGCTCTGCGACATGGGTCTGATCGGCGGCCTCGGCCTGGGCGGTCGCTATAGCGAGACGTTCCCGCAGCTGTTGGATAGTTTCGTCGCGGTTGGCCAGCTGGACGGTCTGCTTTTCCTGCTCTCGCTCGGCCAGCTCCAGCCGCTGTTGCGTCCGATCTCGTTCGGTTCGCAACCGATCCGCATCACTGCGCAAGGCATCTTCTACCTGCTGCGCTGCGATCGCTGACTGCTCAGCCTCCATATGGGCATGATCGAGCTCAGCCCGTAGCTCACCGGCCCGCAGCTCAGTGTCCTCGCAGCGCTGCTGGGCCAATGCCGTCGCCTGTTCGGCAGCCTGCAGCTGCTGGCGGATTGCGTCCAGCTGTTGGGTCATGGTCTTGAGTGCCTCAGCATTGAGCGCCAGTTGTTCTGCCTGCGCGGCGATCTGCTCTTGTGCCGTTTCCAACTCCATCGCCTGCAGCTCAAACGCAGCAGACTGCTCAGCTGACAGCTGCAGCAGGTCACTTTTCTCGGCTTCAAACCCGGTGCGAGCAGCATCCAGTGACTCGTTGGCCAGCAGCTGGGCCGTCTCCCAGAAGCTCTGCCCCAATGCGCGAACATGCTCCTGCAGCGGGAGCGGAAGTGGCTCACGCACCACCTGCACTTGCTTGCGCTGGCTTTCGCGCCAGCCCTTCATCACCTCAACCACCGTACTCATGGCAGCTCTGCTTTCCTGGCGCACCGCTTCGACGGTCGGGCACTCGCCAGTGGTGCTGCGCTCATAGAGGGCATTCGCGGCGGCGATGATGCGTTCTTTGACCTCGGCTGACACGGCCATGTTGTTCTCTTCTTGAGTTAGTAGTAATAATAGTAACACCACTACTATTATTACTACTAACGTTGTTTCCTACCCGATAGCCACCGATCGGCTGTGCCGGTTGCAGTGCTGTAAGCGGGTCGGATCCCCGCCACCCTGGATAGCCGGATTTGGGTCTAGCTTTGGCCGCTGACCAAGAAAGCAAACGCCCCGCTCATGGCGGCGCTCACAATCTGCGTCCTCAATCAGTTATCGGACAATTCGGTACGGCGTGGAACCGTAAGACTCCGTAAAAATGACTGGTAGCGCCCAAGATCACTCTCGTAGTGAGATAGTGGCTTGATGAACTCTGGCGCGTACTCACCAATGGCACCATTGACTAATCGCTGCATGTGTTCATGAGCATCGGGATCAGACAAATCTTTGAGCTGCCCACGCATGACTTTCCTGTTGATATAGTTGAGTCCCATCCCATTACTAGCGAGCACCAAATCGGCTAGATCCAACAGATTCTCAGTCGCAATTCTTTTAGCCTGGAAGGAGGCAAGTTCTACGATTGTGCCCATACTCTCGCTTTCCTCAAAGAATCGTCACTCTGGTGGGGTCTATTCCACACGATCGGATCAACTGAATCGCCCCCAGTTCCCTATAAACCTCACAGCCTTAAAATGAGGCAACTATTGGAGGTGGTATGACCCGT